>NZ_KB908480.1 GCF_000381965.1 Oceanimonas smirnovii ATCC BAA-899 | reverse complement strand
CCATTATGCAGCTTCCCAACCCACTACAACGTTACGGCTAGGGTTTTCAGGGTCAGCCTCAAGAACGAGCTTAACCGGCTGCATAAAAGGAATACTTTTAAGAAGTTCAATTGTTTCCGGCGTGTTCATCACCCCAATATCACGACTGTCATAGCCGTAATTAATGATATTAGTTTCTTCCTTTGTAATGGACTTTGCAGGAACCAAGTAGCTGAGCTGGGCAAAATCATACGGTTTGGGAACTCCAGACTTGCGAGAAATACCAGAACCCTTGGTAACAGATACAACAGCCATTACATGCATCATTGACATAAGAACACCTCTTAATTAGAACGCCGGCTCGATTGTGCCGCTTGTTGATAAAATGTCGTAACTCAGCGGCCGCTTTAGCCGCTCCGGAATATCATCAATGCCCAAGTGAGAAGTCAGCCGGTGACAAATATTACCCGGCGAAACACCCTCAAACCGTGCAAGGTAGTTAATCAGCCGCCCGGCCTGAGTGGCCGCAGACTCGATAGCACGCTGGCGGTCAACCAAAAACTTATTTTTAAACGTGCGAATACGCTCCGGTTCAACCTGCTCTAAAAGTCCGGCAAGGGCAGGGTAGGAGCCAGCAAAATACACATCAGGAGTAAGCAAAACGTCCAATGGAATAAGCCTGTCTTTAGACCTGATTTCAACCTCAGCCCGTTGCCAGTTCGGATGTTCCTGAGATTGCATCTGCCGGCCTTTTTCATAGGCCCGGAACACCTTGCCAGATTCCCGCGCGCCCACGTAGAACGAACAACCCAAATCCGGCACCATGCCATAACGCTTTTGAGCAGCTTTAGGATCAATCAAATTGATATGGCCAGACTCGATATAGGTATAACGGGGAGGGCGGCCCTTACCGGAAAACATGCCCTGCAGCGCCAGTTCACGAAAACCCGCAGCAGAGAACACCGTGCCCTCATAATCATCAAGAGCCAGGTCGACCCGGGTGATTTTGATACCCGGTAACCGGTTCAGAATCTTGTGCATAATGGTGAAATCAATGGCTTCGCAGCCGGCACCGGTAATCGAC
>NZ_KB908478.1 GCF_000381965.1 Oceanimonas smirnovii ATCC BAA-899 | reverse complement strand
AGCAAAGCCGGGCACAGCTATAGTGTAATCAGAGGGACAAGAGCCAGAACCGCCAGAAAGGTAATCAGTTTTTATATACTTCTCAAAATCAGAAAAATCTACAATTTGCTCGGGCAAAGAACTGGGCTCGCCTGGAAATTCAAATGATTCGACCTCAGAAAAATTAGATTCAAGGGAAGCAATTGATGCGGTAATATCGCCAGTCTGAGAGTCAATAGCACCAATAATACCAGTATCATCAAAAGATGAGCCATTGCCACCAGAGCCACCACCAGAACCAATACCTGTATCAACAGATTCGGATAATGCAGCAATATCAGAGCGCAACAAAGATAGCTGCTCAGATGTGGAAAACATAGATTCGTCTAGACCAGCGAGACGAACGGTAACATCAGATTGATTAACAGAATCAGAAATAACCTGAGCGTCATGTTTATCATTCAGGTTATCAAGTTTTGAGTTTATGCCATCGAGACCCTCAGCGTTCGCAAGAGAAGACGCTGAAATTTGATTAGAAAGAGAAGCAGTTTCTGTGTATAACTCATCACGCAAATTGGATGTTTCGGAATAAAGCTCATCCCTAACTGATCCAGATTCACGATAAATTTCTGGATATAACTCACTACGAATACCAGAAAGACCATCATAGAGTTCAGCGCGATCTGGTGCGCTATATGCAACAGATGCAATATCGCTTAATTGTGAAGTGAAAACTTCAGCAAAATCTGACTGACGGGCATCTAACTCATATTTTGCATTAGTCATAAAATTATCAATTTTTTCAGACTCTAGAGCAAAAAGCTTAGGAACTTCATTTTGGACAGCTGAAACAGTCATTTTTAAATCAAGAATGTCCTGTGAATTTTGATTTAAAGAGTTATCAGTTTTATTAAAGGCTCTTTTGACAGTGTTTGTAAATGTAAAAAGGTCCCTGTTAACAATCCTAGTGTCACGCCAAACAGTTTCAATGGCTCTTGATATATCAACACCGGTAGGCACTTTTGTGCATCTGCTGCTTTTACCATCAGGAGTTCTAAAACAAAACTCATGTTTATCAATAACAGGATCGATAAGACCTGGATTCATTATTAAGCTGGCATCCATTTTGTAATCGTCAATAATATTAGAGGATGAGGAATCTTCAGAACCAGAACCATCAGAACCAGAACCAGAGCCGCACTTTTCACCGGTGGTGACAACGCGAAACTGTACAGAACCGCCGCCAACCCCAACACCAACGCATTTGCCGTCAGGGGCATCACAGACAGACTGACAGACTCCGGCAAGACAGAAAGATGCACCTTCATTTATCCAGTATTTTGCACCTACTGGACAGTTTGCAATTTGAGCTAACGCCAAATTAGAAATACACAGGCCAAAAAGCACAATGAGATAACGAATAACCATAAGCCCTCAGCATCCATAATTAACATATTACACCCAATAAAAAAGGGGAGCCGAAGCCCCCCGAAAAACAACAGCGGGAAGAGCCATTTTAACGGCTAACAACACCCTGAATTTTGCGCCACACAAACACCAGACCATTAACGCCCATTTTAGCCGCGCCGATACCAGCAACAGCAGCAGTGAGCAGACCGATTGCAGTAACAGCCTGGGTAACGTCGATTGCATCCATAATTATCACCTTGATATAAAGTTACTAATTAAACCGTAACCGCCAGCAACACAAATCATCAGTGTTAAACCGCCGATTATCGGCCACGATTGGGCCATAAGGCCCGACATAAAATACACCTCCAACGCTTGCGGGTTTTGACAAACACCATCAACAACAGCGTCACAGGCGTATATC
>NZ_KB908477.1 GCF_000381965.1 Oceanimonas smirnovii ATCC BAA-899 | reverse complement strand
CAGGCCCGGCTGCAGCTGGGAGAGCTGGGGCCGCAGCCGGTGTATGACTGGCACGGCAAAGAGGCCCTCAGCCGCTGCTTTTCGCTCTCGGTCACCCTGGTGTGCCGTTCGCCGCTGCCGCCCCTGACCACCCTGCTGCAGCAACCGGCCACCCTGGAACTGCACAGCCCAAAAGGTACCCGGCGCTATGTGCACGGCCTGGTGTTTGACCTCACCGAGCTCGACCGCAGCCCCCGCCATGTGCGCTACCGGCTCACCCTGGTGCCGCCGCTGGCGCTGCTTGACCTGCGCCGGGGCGTGCGCATCTTTCAGGGCCAGACCGTGCCCGACATTGTTGAGCGCCTGCTTACCGAGGCCGGCCTCAGCGCCGACACCCGGGAATGGCGGCTGAACCGCAACTACGCCCCCCGTGACTACTGCGTGCAATATAACGAAACCGAGCTGGCCTTTATTGAGCGCCTGCTGGCCGAAGAAGGCATTCACTACCACTTTGTGCACCGGGCCGAAGACACCCTGCTGGTGCTGGCCGACGGCCCCGAAGGCCTGGACCTGCTGCCGGCGTTGCCGTTCAAGGCCGACACCGGCATGGCACACCGCACCCATGCCATTACCCGCCTCACCGCCGGCCCCGGGGTGCGCACCGGCAAGGTCAGCCTGCGGGACTACGACTTCACCCGTCCGGCGCTGCCACTGCAGCCCCACAGCCAGCACCTGCCCGGGCCCGACCACGCCGACGAGCAACCGCTGGAAGACTACCGCTGGCCCGGCACCTTTCTCAGCCAGGCCCGGGGCCAGCAACTCACCGACCTGAGCCTGGCTCGTCACCGCCATAACCACATCACAGTGACCGGCGAAAGCGACAGCCCGCAACTGATGGCCGGCCACTACCAGCCGCTGGAAGACCACCCCAACCCCGAGCACAACCAGCTGTGGCTGATTACTCAACTCCGTTACCACGGCAAACAACCCCAGGTGCTGGGCGAGCTGACCGACGGCCAGAGTGAATTTCACTGTGAGTTTACCGCCCTGCCCGAAGCCAGTGTGTATCGGCCCCCGTGCCCACCCAAACCCCGGGTGCCCGGCCAGCAAAGCGCCATGGTCACCGGCCCGCAAGGCGAAGAGATTTACTGTGATGAATACGGCCGGGTCAAAGTGCAGTTCTACTGGGACCGCCAGGGCCGGGGTGATGAAAACACCAGCACCTGGCTGCGGGTCAGTCAGGGCTGGGCCGGCAACGGCTATGGCCAGTTCATGCTGCCCCGAGTGGGCATGGAAGTGCTGGTGAGCTTTATCGACGGTGACCCGGACCGGCCCATTATTACCGGCTGTTTGTATAACGGGGCCAACCGGGTGCCCTATGCGCTGCCCGAGCACAAAACCCGCTCCACCTTTAAAACCGCCTCCAGCCCCGGCAGTGCCAACGCCAACGAGCTGCGCTTTGAAGACAAGGCCGGCCAGGAGCAGATTTACCTGCACGCCGCCAAAGACTACGACCAGCTGATTGACCACAACAAAAAAACCGAGGTGCTCAACGACCGGCACACCGACACCCACGGCACTCACTACGGCCGCACACGGGGCGACCACCACCACACGGTAAACGGAAATCACCACAGCCGTACCGACGGCGACCGCCACGAGCAGGTGGGCGGCAGCCGCCACACCGAGCTGGGCAGCCAGGAGCTGCTGAAAGCCGGCCGGGAAATTCACCTGGCGGCGGGGCAGAAAATGGTGATAGACGCCGGCACCGAGCTGACCCTGAACGCCGGCGGCAGCATGATCAAACTGGATCCGTCCGGCATTACCCTGCTCGGCCCGGCCATTAACATGAACACCGGCGGCAGCCCGGGCCAGGGCAGCGGCGTGGCCGCACTGCTGGCGGGGCTGCCGCTTAATGTAGAGGAAGTGGCGGTGGGCAAGGTGCCTGAAGCCAAAATTCCTGTGGCTAACAAACGCCCTGCTCCTTTGGTAAACATGCGGCCCGATCCAATCAGACAAAAGCAGGCGTTATTACAAGGCCGTTCACTATGCCCGATCTGTGATCTGGCTAAGGAGCAGCTGTGATAGAGATATCTGCGTTTGCCGGAGATCAAAAACCCGGGTTTGAACAAGACAGCCACTTACATACTGCGCTGTTATTGGATGGAGCGACCAGGCAAAACCTGTTAACGCTCATTTATGAACAACAAAGCGCGCCTGAATTTGAGTTGTTGTATCTGAACAGCGAGCTTGATGAGCTTTGCGACATATCTCCCTGTTTAGTGGCAGTCAGTACCGATGATGACCTGTTCGCTCGTTTCTGCGAGCAGGGAATAAGCGGCGAGTGGGGCTATATGCTTTGTTTTTCAGCCCCATGGCATGAGGTGACGGCGCATTTGCGCCGTTTGATGAAAGTGATACACCCATCCGGAGAAGAGGTATATCTGAAGCTGGCTGCTCCGTCGGTTATGGCGGCCATGTTACAGAATGAACTGCGTCGCCCGGCGCTGATGGGGCCCATCAGTGAGATCATCACTATAGACAGCTATGCCGGTGAGCTAAGCCGCTTTGTGAATGAAGCCCCGTTCTTTAATGACGATGACACCCTGCTTCGCCTCACGGAAGAAGACATGGTGCTGCTTTCTGAAGCGGACTTCAGAAGAGTCTGCATCGGCTTGATGATACATATGCAGCGTTATTTCCCCGAGTGGTGCAACCGGCCTGAGGATGGGCAAACATCTTGCTGGAAGCGGGTGCTTTCAATCGCTGAGCTGGCTTACGAGCAAGGGTTTCAGTCTGAGCGGGATATCACCATGTTTGCCAATATTCTTGGTTATTTGAACACAGACAGCATTGATCAAGCTGAATATTCCAATATTCATCAGCTTTTGTATGCAGACTCCGGGACTGTTGCATCCCAGCGGCTTTCTATTGCAGCTCAATATGCTCAGCAAGCCTCCAGCCATCTCCAGAGAGAGAATCATGTCCAATAATAACGATGAACGGGATAACCCAATTTCGGCAGCAAATGCCAAAAGTGCAGAAGATGCACGCTCCAGTACCGGCACCTGCCCCTTGATGAAAGCCAAACTGCAACTTTTGCCGTTGCGATATGGCGTGGTGGAAGAGCTGGACCCTTCCGGGGAAATTACCATGCCTTTTTCTCTGCAATCCCGGCCACTGGGGCTGCGCAGAGTCAGAGATGGCTATCTTTACATCATAGATGCAACAAAAAATATTCTGCACGAATACCAACTGACCAATGGCAATATCGAAAAGCTGCTGTGGCAAGACAAGGAAGTCGGCCAGAATTCACGGACCAGCACGGCGGGTGAGCCGCATTTAATTTTCCCTCGCTGCAGCCTGCTGTACGTCGCTTATTCCGAAATTCAATGGACGGCAAGAAAGTGCTCCCAGGTGCTGGAAAGCAGTAAAGAGCGCGACTACTTCATGCAAAAGGTTAACCTGGCCGCAGCCAATGCCGCTACTGGCGGGAAGCACCTTATAACATTGGCGCAGGCAGAAAAATGGCTGGCCGAAGTAGCAGAGAATGCACAGCCGGCTACGCCGGAAGGAGCTAACCCTGAAGAGAGTCAGCCTTATATTTGGGAGCAACCGGATAAAGGGCAGCCAGTGCCGACCTCCACACCTTATAAGCAAATTGGTTTTGGAGCATTGACCAAAGCCGTTTTGAAAGAATATCAAAACGACTGTTTCTGCCTGGTGCTTCAGGATGACATCGGTGTTATGCGAGACCTGGCCCAGTTTCAGGATAAAGTCGTTGGCTGGATTTCTGACTGGGCCGAAGGAGGAGAGCAGCCTGGTAATAACGAGCGGGACTATATGCTCGGCTGTTATATAGAGTCACTGACTCAGATAACAGCCGATGAACTGACTCACCTTGATGATAAACAAGCACAAGCAATGCTTGATGATCTTGGCAAGCTGCCTGAACAGGCTCAAAGCGATACACGAAAAGTTATTATTGATTATCTTAATAATGGCAGCGGCATTAGCGAAAGAGATCCCACCCTTCCCAGAGTGGTGAGGGAAAAGATTGATGCCATTAACCGTAAGCTGGCCGGTATACGCTCATTAGATGGTGTAAGAAAAATTAAAGCTGAAGTGCAGGAAGAGATAGATCATTATTATCTATCTCAAAGATTGTCTGCTGCCAATGCCGGTAGTGATTTTGTCAGTGAACATATTGGTACTATTATACGACTGAAAAAAGAGCATAACCGTAAAGTTAAAAATATATTGAATGGTGCAAGCCTTGGCCAGCGGGGGATTGACGACCTGATTGACCGGCCTGCCATGGATCAGTTTCTTGCCGCTCAGCGGAGGCACGTGGAGCGGTGGAATGTATTGCTTAGTAAAATCACCGCTGATCGAAATAGCATGTTTACGGAATCGCGTTTTCACCGTGCTGCCTGGTATTATGATTTGCAGCAGGCAGAGCAGCTTGGTCTGGCGTTTGCTACTCAATATGCCTGTTTAAAAGATATTTGCCGAAGCGATGAGGCTATCGAAAATATATTAAAATGGCTGGAAAAAAATCCCGAATATGATCGTCCACTTTTTCATACCCTGCCTCTGAATGTTCAGCAAGAGCTTAAAGCTCAATATGCACAGATGAATGCTGCAGGCTACACATTAGCGAGTAATTTCAAATCGTTAATGCAAAAGTTGAAAAGTATTGAAGAAGGCAAGCTGCCGGCGATAGATGAGTTGCCGGAAACCACACAAGCCCTGGCTAAAAGCGCACAGAGCACACTTGATCCGGCATTAAGCCATGGCATCAGCCGCCTGATGGATGACTTTTTCAAGGGGCTTGACCAGCAAAAAATGCCGGACCTTGATCAGTTATTCCGAACACTGCCCAAAGCCTTATCTGCCCGCTTATTGCAAGCGGGAATGGAAGAAGGCTTTAGCTTCTCGGTGGCCAGCGAAGCCGAAATACGGCTGTTGCAGCAAGATATTCAAGCAATTACCAAGACACGAACCTCGCTTGCTGAAGCGGTTAAACAGCGCGCCATAAGCAACAGCCAATCAGGGCATAAATCTGAAAAGTCTCGTGAATTACTTGCCCGGATTAAACAGCTTAAAACTGAGCTTGATATGCTGGAGCCCAGACTGGCCGCCAGCCTCAGCCCCATTGGCGCATTACCGGAAGACAGCATACGTGTATCCGGCGCGGCAATGGGCAAGGCCGGCATTACGCTGATATTACCACCGGAAGCCAAACAGGAAATTGGTGGTATGTTGCAGAATGCCCGCAATGGTTACGCCAATGTCGGGAAAGTCAGCAAACTGGGGGATGGCCTTGGGCTGGCGGTGGCTGTTGCGCAGGTGATTAATTTTATTACGTTGTTAATAGAATATGACAGAGCTAAGCCAGATGATAAAGATCTTTATAGAGTTGCAGCTGCAGCTCTTTCGACCGGAGCGGCAGGAATATCTGTTGCCCAGAGTATTGCCGGCGCAGCCTTACAGGTAAGAGCTACACAATTTGCAGCTGCTCTACAACAACAAGCATTAACAACGGTCCGCGTTCATATGGGAAGGTTACACTTTATCCTTGGCGGTTTAAATTACTTGGTTGGTGGGATTGCTTCTTTAATAAGCAGTGTCGGCCATTATGAAAAATGGACGGATGCCGTTCGTAGTGGCAATGTTCAGGCTCAGCAAGGAGCTGCCATGGCGTTAACTGGCTCATCATTAATGACAGTTAATAATATATATGGGTTCACCAATACACTACATGCTGGTCTAGCTATGAGAAAGATGGCTCGCAAGGAAACTTGGAGAGCTGCTTGGTCTGTGGCAGGCCCACGATTGGCGAGTGTTTTCTTCCGGTTTAATATTGCCGGCGCACTCTTCACCATGTTGGAACTAGCGGGAACCTGGTTGTATAACCGGAATAATATATCAGCCCACGATGAGTGGCTGCTGAGCACTCCCTGGAGTCAGGATGCTGAAAAACGCCAGAACCATTCATTGGCTTATTATCAGCAAAGTCTGCAGGATATATTTAACAAGCCTCTGATTAGAGTGACTCACCAACGCCACGACAACTGGTTTAAAGACTGGTGGTCCGGCCCGGTCAGTACGGATATAAATCTGGAAATTCCTAACTTGTCTGCTGGATTGCTCAATAATCCTGTTTCTGGCCGCCCGGGTGCTCACCTTTTTATGCGTGCCTACACAATTCGCAGAGCATATTACGATAAGGGCGCACCTATTGAAAATTGGTCACCGGCAACAGAAAAAATTGAAGCGGGTATGGAGTTGGTGAATGCCGGACCTTTGATTTTAAAAATAAAGCCACCAGCAGGCAGGCATACAATATCATATAGTATGAAGGAAGAAATATTAGTGGAGTTGAATGTTGCAACCCTGGATGAACAAGGGAAATATCAGGTGCAGCACCACACCATTCTTTCTCCAGTAAGTGAAGAAGGCGTTTACAAACCTGCTATACAATCAGCCAAAGGCTCACCTGCCCACTGGACACGACTGAATTTGCAACTAATACCGGAACTATCCCATGACGAAAGTTAATCAGGAACATAACGAGACAGCCCCTGAGCTGAGTCAGCCTCACCAGGCCGGCGATAGCACGACTTTTCCCGGAGGCCGGGTCAATTACCTGGCCCCCATGCCGTTGCCAACCGGCGAGCCCGGCCAGGACTATGTTCATGCCGTGGGTGAAATAAACGATACTTATCTGACGTTTGGGGTTGGATTGCCTCATGTATTTGGCTGGCAACTTTCTCTGGGGTTGATTTTCACCGGTTGCATATTAATTGTTATGTTTTTTTTTCCATTGCTCATTGCTTTTTTAAGTATATTTATCGGCTCTAGCTTTTCAAGTGTAATAGAAGGAGTCTGGCTTTTCTTTGAGTTTATGGTTTTTATTGGTTTGTCATCGGCCGCATTTTGTTTTGTTTTATCCATATCTATTTGGTATTTCAATCACAGAAAGTATAAATATGCCATTGCTGCCCGTTTTAACCGCCAGCGTCGTGAAGCCTGTTTTGTACCCGAAGGAGAGACGGACCCTGTGTTTGTGCCCTGGGAGTCACTGTCTGCCTGGGTGATTGAAACGCAGGGGGTCACTCAATACGGGGTTCAGCGTCAATATGCCATGGGGGTGGGTTTTCACCATGCCGACAGTGGCGAAGATTACTCACTGGAGTTTGAGTGTGGCGGTCTGCCCCTGGCCATTGCCAACTGGGAGGCCATTCGTGCTTACATGGACTACGAGGTGCACAGCCTGAAGGAAATACAGGATCCGCTGGACTTGCAGGGCCCGGACGATCCGCCCCACGAAGGGCTGCATACCTTTTATAACGCCCGTGCCCGCATGCGCCGCCGCTACCGGGAAGGCGAGGTGGACAAATGGTACGTCGTGGGCTGGTATGCCTATCACTTCTGTACCCTGTGGACGCTGCCGTTTCACCTTACCGAATGGGAAACAGCCCGGGTCAAGCGGATACAAACCCGGGAAATACCGCCGGCAATGGCCGCCTGGTCGCAACCGCTGCCAGCAGAACAATGGGCCCAGCCCAGCGCAGAGCTGCAACGCCAGCGTGAGCGGCTGACCATATTGCGGGAGCTGTACCCTCAACATTCCGTATTCAGCCTGTTTACCAAAGCGCGGGGCACCGATGAACTGACGGTGCCCAAGCGTAAAGGCAAAAAAGGCAAGAAAGCCAAAGCCGGCTGACGCCATCAACAACAGGCCTGCGCAATATCATGTGCAGGCCTCTGGCAGTATTCAAAACCTGTTTATCACGCCATTGGAGCCGGCGTCACCCCAAGGGCGGTAGCGTGGAGAAACGCAATGTTAGAGCGATGTTTTTGCTCTATACGGCAAATCTGGGCCAGCAACAACATGCTTTTACTCTGTCGGGCCGAGGCTGGATGCACTCAGTACAAAGGTCAAAGAAAGTTTGTCTGTGAACACGAATTTAATACTTGAAACGGAAGCAGTCTGATATGAATACTTCAGCAAAAGTTGATGAGCAGCAGCGTGAAAAGGCAGCGCGGGAACAAGCCATGATAGATGAATTAAAGGAAGCGCCTTTAGTTTATGAATGGAACGTGAATGCCCCCCTTTTTGTTTCAATTGTGTCCTGTATTTTTTTGGGCATGGTTCCCGTTGTTGTCGGAATTTACCATGGCATCTCTTCTTCTTCATATACACCATTCATACTTTGGAGTATACATGGAGTCGTGATGTGGGCATACCTTCGTTATTTGTGCACGCCAAATAAAATATACCATTACCAACTAACGCCCATCGGCATTCGCTATACCATACAGGACGCCATTCCCGAAACGGCGTATCAGGTGGTACGTGCCTTCGCCTGGGTGGGTGTATTTGTATGTATTCTTGCGGTGGGTGTGCTGGGCCCGCTGGCCTTTGTCGGTGCCGGTGGCATGGCATTTCTGGCATTTGGTATGACCAACTTTAGCAGCAAGGTAGATAACGCTTATATTTATTTTGTGGATACTTATGAAGTTAACATTCTCAGAAAAAGAGATGTATTTTCGCTCGATAGCGTACCGCTGGAATATCACGTTTTTGGCACTGTGCACTGTGAAAAAGGCAAGCTGGATGAAACCCTCAACAGAATTCTGCCTTATCTGAATAACTACACCATCAAGGAAATTAAAAGCTACCGGGATTTGTGAGCTGCTGTTATGGCAAGATTATATGTTCAGCGGTTGGCTTCGGGCATCACCCCTAGGGCAGTAGTATAAATAATGCAGGAGAGATCAGCTTTACATGAGAACACCACCCAAAGCCGGCGATAAAAAGAGCATCTTTGGTCTGGCGAGTGAACACTTTCTGGCCCCCTTACCGGTGCCCACCGGCCGCAAGCCCAATAACACCATGGGTATGGTCTGGCGCATTAATAGTACTTATATGGATGTCAGCGACTGTACCCCTGGTTCAGCGGTTGCAACCTTACACTGTACTCTTGTCTTAACCATACTGATTATGCTCTGGATTGGCAGTGTTATGGGGGCTGATTTTTTTTTCCAGGACTGGCTGGGTTGGATGCTTGTTTTTGGCTTTGTGATTTTCCCAACCCTGACCATCGCTTTTCTTGTATTTGCCAATCCGCGAGAACCGGTGCGTTTTAACCGCCAGCGTCGTGAAGTCTGTGTGCCCAAGGAAAAGGGAGGCGACTACTGGTATGTTCCCTGGGAGACGGTCAAGGCCTCGGTGGAAGGCTTTAATATGGTCAGCCAGGCGGGAGTGAATAAAAACGGCAGCCTGATGGTTGGTTTTCCCAACCCCAATTTTAACGGTGAAGTTAAACTGGGCGGCAATGGCTTCAGCACCAATGAAGACGCCGAACGTCACCTCTGGTTTCCAAATGTGGTGCCGGAGGTGGGTGCTGGTATGTGGGAGCTGATACGCACCTATATGGAAGATGGCCCCGATAAACTGACTGTACATACAGATATGTTTGAAATGAAAAATAAAAGTATTTTTGCCAGTTATATTGAAGATATCCAGTATGGTATCGAGAAGAGAGGTTTGGCGAAAGGCTTGCTGTGGGAAGGGGTTTGTGGCTTGTTTTTATTTAATCTTCCGTTAGTGGATTATATCGAGCGTAAACACCTGAACCCGCCACCGGATTTAAAGGGTGAGAAAGTACAACAATGGTCAAAATCCCTGCCCAAGGAGCAATGGGCCAGGCGCTCTCCCGAGCTGGAGCTGGCCATTCAAGCGCGCGAAGCCGAGCTGGCCAGACAGTCGGCGGCGTAAGGAAATAATGAGCAACAATCATCAATCTCCACACTGTCTTGAGCAACCTCATCAGGCCGGCGATAGAACCACCTTTGCCGGAGGTCAGGTTAGTTATCTGGCCCCCATGCCATTACCCACCGGTCAGCCCGCTCAGGACTATGCCCACGCTGTGGGGGAAGTGAATGATATCTATCTTAGTTTTGGTGCGGGTATGCCGACTGCTTTTGGGTGGCAATTGCCAGTGAGCACCTATATCGGTGGATGGGTGATGTTACTTCTAATATCTCCTTTAATTGCTGGAACCGTCATTATGATGGTGGGTGG
>NZ_KB908476.1 GCF_000381965.1 Oceanimonas smirnovii ATCC BAA-899 | reverse complement strand
GCCGGCATACGCAGTGCTGTGTGCAGCACGGCGCGTTGCTCGGTGGGGTTAAACTGGTTATCTGCAAACAGGCCGGCAATGGCTGCGGGCAGGTTCATGTGCCGGGCCAGCTCGCACAGCTGCTGCAGCACAGCAGGGCACACCTGCTGGCGGGAAAGGTCCACCAGCAACTCCTCACCAACATGAAAAGTAAGCTGCTGCACGCGCTGGCTGTTTTCAGCAAAGCGTTCTGCCAGCGTGGGCATGGATTCAGCGCTGCGTTGCAGCGCTTTAAACAAAGGATGTGTAGATAGCGGCACCGTAACTCCAGTTATTGGTAATGTGCGTTCAGCCAGTTCTGGTATTCACCGCTTTTTACGTTGTTCACCCATTCCTGATTGGCAAGATACCACTGCACGGTTTTACGAATGCCGCTTTCAAAGGTTTCAACCGGTTTCCAGCCCAGTTCGCGCTCAATTTTGGCGGCGTCTATGGCATAGCGCACATCATGGCCTGGTCTGTCGGCTACGTGGGTAATTAAGCCGGCGTAGGGGGAATGAGCAGATGGCGCTAGTTCATCCAGAATGGTGCAAATGGTTTTTACCACTTCAATATTCTGTTTTTCGTTATGGCCGCCAATGTTGTAGGTTTCACCCACTTCACCACGGGTGACCACTTCATACAGAGCCCGGGCGTGATCTTCCACATACAACCAGTCACGGATCTGGTCACCCTGGCCGTAAATGGGCAGCGGCTTGCCTTCCAGTGCATTTAAAATCACCAGCGGGATCAGCTTTTCCGGAAAGTGGTAAGGTCCGTAGTTGTTGGAGCAGTTGGTAATAAGGGTGGGCAGGCCATAAGTACGTTGCCAGGCCCGCACCAGATGATCCGAGCTGGCCTTGCTGGCCGAGTAGGGCGAGCTGGGCGCATAAGGGGTGGTTTCTGTGAAGAGGTCATCAGTGCCGTGCAAATCGCCATACACTTCATCAGTAGAAATGTGATGAAAACGAAACGCGGCTTTGGCACCGTCTTCAAGGCCGTTCCAGTAGTGGCGGGCGGCTTCCAGCAGAGTGTAGGTGCCCACAATATTGGTATTGATAAACTCAGCCGGACCAGTAATGGATCTGTCTACGTGGCTTTCTGCTGCCAGGTGCATAACGGCGTCTGGCTTATACTGAGCAAATACTTCATCCAGGCCGGCACGATCACAAATATCCAGTTTAACAAAGTGATAGCGAGAAGATTCGGCTACATCTGCCAGCGACTCCAAGTTGCCAGCATAGGTGAGTTTGTCCAGGTTAATCACTTCATCCTGAGTATTTTCAATAATATGACGAACCACGGCAGAGCCAATAAAGCCGGCACCGCCGGTAACCAGAATTTTACGCATTAAAAAAAATCTCTATGGTTGTAAGTCAAGCAGGTCTTAATTGTTTTGATAGCTGATAGCTGATAGCTGATAGCTGATAGCTGATAGCTCAAGTCTGAGTTTGGGCATTTTTTATCATATGAGCACGTTCCTGTTCATGCTTGCTGAGCTGCAGAATAGTATCAGCCCAGGTTTGCTGCTCCATGGGCACCAGCCTGCCATTATACCCGTCTTTAATTACCGAGCGGTAAACCGGATGATCCGCATAAATGCCCACAGCACCTGCCTGAGTAATATCAAAAAACTTGGCGGGCGCGCGGGCAGCGTTAAATGCATTTTCAAGCAGAGGGGCAAGACCAATGCACCTGCCCGGGCGGGCCAGCAGAGCCTTATATGCCGGCCAGCTCATGGGGTGCAGCACATGCACTCGGGGTAAAGCGGCAAACTGCTTGCGCACGTTATGATTACCTATCAGCTCCACACTGATGCTGTTGTCTTGCTGCAAAACGTGCTCAAACACCGGATAAAGCCACTCAAACTCACTCCTGTGCGAAGCTGAGCCATGATAAAACAGCGTTTTTTGTGGTGTTTGGTGCCGGTGAGGGGATGACGGTGTCAGCACTAAAGGTGACCAGCTTGCATATTTTTCTGCCAGCCATGGTGTAGATACCCACAGCTCGCAGTTGGCACGCTTCAGCCAGAACTGCTGCCGCCACACATATTGAAAAAGCTTATAACGATAGCGCAGTGGCAGGTGAGCATGAGCCTTAAGGCTGAACAGATCATCATCCATAAACAGCACGAGGCGGCCAATGTGATGTTTGTTACTTGTTAGCCAGGCGCGCCAGGCAGGAGTGATGTAACGTACAAAAATAACCAGATCCCATTTTTGCTGAGCAGGAGGGGAGCTTGAGAGCAACACAAACTCACACTGTGCCCTGTGCTGCTCGGCCCAGGGGCGAATAAAAAAATCGGTGCTGGGGTTGGTACCCTGCTCAACAACCAAAACCTTCATCACGATGATAAGCACCGAAGCGAAAAGTCTTCATATGCCAGGGTAAGGTTAGGGTTATAAGCTGGGTCGTTGTCCAGCTGAGGTCCCCAGGTTTGGCGCATGTAGGCAATTTCCGCCTGAAAACGCGCCTGCTTTTCCGGGCTGTCTTCCGCACCGCGAGAGACCGACTCGTGATGATAAAGCTCGGCAAATGGCGTAAAGAGGTTACGATAGCCTGCTTCTCGCACCTTAAGGCAAAAGTCCACGTCGTTAAATGCCACTTTCAGGTGCTCTTCGTTTAACCCGCCAACCTGTTCAAATATCTCTTTGCGCACCAGCAGGCAGGCGGCAGTAACGGCAGACAGGTTCTGTACCAGCTGCAAACGAGAGAAATAGCCCAGAGCATTACCATTAAAATACTTATGGCTGTGGCCCGCCACACCGCCAATGCCCAGAATAACGCCGGCATGCTGCAAAGAGCCATTGGGGTAATAAAGTTTGGCTCCCACACAGCCAATTTCCGGCCGGCATACCTGGCTGACCATTTCGCTTAACCAGCCGGCATTAATGGGCTCAACATCATTGTTAATAAGGCCAATAATACTGCCCTTGGCCTGGCTGGCACCAAAGTTGTTAATAGCAGAGTAGTTAAAAGGATGATCCCAGTGCAACACACGTACCCGTTCATCCCGCTCACTCACCTGCTGCATATATTCAAGGGTGCGCGGGCAACTGCTTTGATTATCCAGAATAATCAGCTCAAAATGGCGATAATCTGTTTTTTCCAGAATGGCGTTCACACACGGAGCCAGAATATCCACGCCATCACGAGTAGGCACCAGCAGGCTGACCAGCGGCGCTGGCGAAGGCAGAGGCCAGGTTACCCGGTAATAATCACCGGAGGTGGAGCTGACGGACGCTTGCGGTTGCTGTTTGCTTACATACTGTTGAAGCGCGTTAAGCCCAGCTTGGTGAGCATAGCTTTTTTCATTGCCGCCAAGCGCGGTAGAGCCAGCCACAGCACGCCAGTGATAAAGTATCTCAGGAATATGCACAATATGCTCAGTGCTAAGGCCATGGGTAAAGCGCAACACAAGGTCGTGATCCTGACTGCCTTCCAACCCTTCTCTGAAACCGCCAACATCGAGTACCCGCTGGCGCTGATACACGCCAAGATGAGAAATATAGTTCTGACTCAGCAATAAATCCGGATTCCAGCCGGGCTTAAAGTGCGGATCATAGCGTTTGCCCTGCTCATCAATTTTGTCTTCATCGCTATAAAGCAGCAAGGCATCGGGGTGTTGATTAATGGCTGCTGCCACCTTAAGCAGAGCATCGGGGCTGAGCAAATCATCATGATCCAACAAGGCCACATAGTCACCGGTAGCAACCTCAAGTGCCGAGTTGCTGGCGGCACTAATGTGGCCGTTATTTTCCCGCTGCACCAGCTTAATGCGCTTATCACCGGCGCACAGCTGCTGCAGTGCCTGCCTGGTTTCTGCACTGGTTGAGGCATCGTCTGCGATGCACAGCTGCCAGTTTGAATAAAGTTGTGCTGTTACCGAGTTAATACACTCAGCCAGCAGTGCTGGTGGAGTGTTATAAACCGGCAACAAAATAGAAATAACAGGTTGATAAGCCCACTGCGGCTGCTGGCTTTGCAGAACCTGCAATTGCTCTTGGCGGCGCTCAGCTTGTTGTTCCAGCCACCAGCTATAGTTTACACCTGCCACTGAGTGCTCAAAGGTGCTTTGATAGGCTTGCAAAGCCGTTTCACGCCAGGGTAAGCCATCTTGCCTGGCCTGTTTTTTCAGCTCAAGGTTGATAGTGGTTGAAGCCAGGTTTTTATACTGGCTGTGCACTTTGCGCAGACGCTGCAAAATTCGGCTTTTGGCAAAAGACGGCTTTAACCACACCAGTTTACAATGGGCAATGGTAAAACGCCCCTCGGCAGAGATAGGGTCTAACCGCAATGCACGCATACCAAAAGGAACGTAAAATACGCGCTTAATAACCTTGGCCTGAGGCAGTGGCAAACGTAAGCTTTGTTTGGCATTAAAGCCATTGCCGGTATCAAAAAACAGCTCTGCAACGGCATTGGGCTGATCGTGCTCTATGGCAAGCTCCAGCATATACCAGCCAGGCAGCCAACTACGGGTGCTGGTAATAAGCTGAGGATCGTTACTTAAGGCCTGGAACTTGTAGTTATCTTGCTCAAGAGGCTGCAGAAAGTATTTTTTATTCCAGCTGGGTTGGCGAACAAGGCCCAGCTTTTGCCTTGCTGTTTTGCTTAGCATTTATTTTCCAGGGGTAATAATTAGTGAGCTTTAAAAGTGGCTTTTTTAGTGTTTATCTTTTGCTCTATTCTTGCTTTTATGCGCTTAATGCCTTCGCCGTTGGGGCGGTTTTTTAACGCAGCAGCAATAGCAAAGTGAGCATCTTGTAACAAATCCTGCTTTTCCAGTAATACAGCCAACTCACGTAAGCAATCAGCAGTCTGGGCTTTTTCGCTATTTAATATCTGCTTTTGCGGTGCGGCTAAACCCGGAATGGCTTTTCTTGCTTTAGGCTCAGCAAACTCAATGCCAAGTACATCAAGCAACTTACAGAACGCATAGTCATTCCTGTGAGTGTCCCGAAATATCACGGCCTGTTTTATAACAGCATTTAACGCTGCCGGGGCAGACTCTTCCAGTGCATTAAGAGGTTTAGTAAGGTTAATGTCACTCTTTATGCTGTTGGCAGAAGCCATTTTGGTAACACTTTCCAGTTGCGGAAACCGCTTAACGACCGGCTTCATTTGGCTTAACAGATGATGATTCAGTTCTGCTCGTATATCATCGCCAAGATCAGCCTGGGTAAAAGCATGTTCATCTGTTGCGTTATCGGAATAACTCTGCAGTGCCCAGTCTATCTCATGAGCATATTGCGCTGGCAACTCGGGCAAAACAGTATTAAGTAAACGCTTAAGCTCAAGGGCTGATTTTACATAACTTCGGTTTGTAATCTTATCCAAGTTGCTTGTTAGTGCTTTGGCATCTTTCTCTGGGATACCTGCGGCCATTAAAAACTGTTGTTCAATAGGTATGCTGCTTGCAGAAGGTGACTGATAAGGCATAAAGATGCAGTTATCATCACCAAACTTGTCTGCCCAATGCAATAATGGTAAACCTGCCAAATGCCCTGTTTGCTGACTAAGCTGTACAGGCAAGAGCTCACTTAACCTGCGACTTTCCATGTGGCGTTTTATTCCCTGGTTATGATTAGCCAGCAAATAATCTACAGGATGCCTTAAAAACGCGATAACGGTTACATTAACATTTTCACATAACTCAGCAACAGCATTGTGTTGGCCATAAAAAGCCTCTGCAGAAAGTAATAATTTAGTGCCTTGAGCTTTGGCTTCAGCTAACCAGGCTGCCAGATTATTTTTGGCTGATGTTATGTCATTTTTTATCAGGGCTCCAGCTACCTGAGTATGGCCGCCAGACACACCATTGCTATCCAGGCTATGATCAGGGTAATAATAGCCAAGCTTAAGTAAATTATCTCTATTTTTAATGCAGAAGCGCTGTATAGCAGATGAGCCGCATTTGGGTGAACCTATATGAATAATGACACTATGAGCTTTTGGGGAAGCTTTTACAGTGCGGAAAACATTTACAATTTTTTTTATCATTTTATTGTCGATGATAGTTGTCTGTTTGTTTAAATTTATCTAAGTCAATGCCATTTTTTATCAGAGTACCAGCCGCTTTAATGTGACCACCAGATATACAGGACAATACTTGGCGAGAGCATGAACGCTTGCTTTTTAGCCAGTAACACTAATCAAACAACGAACACTTTCTCAAGGCAGGGCAAGATTACTAAAGCCCCAGCCCTGACAGGACTTGCGACAGGTACTCGGTATTGCGACTTGCCCGCTTTTGTTTACGTTTAAGACCAGCTTTGAAGCTGGTCTTACCATTTTGTAAAGTAATAACAACCTTGCAATATCAGCTCTGGATGCTGGAATCCTGTTTCTACAATACCACTGATAGAGATTATAATCCCAGTCATCAATAATCAACTCTTTCACAAAATCATCATCTGCAAAAATGTAAGAGAATTCTTTATTATTTTTTCGTGTATTCTCCGCTGCTTCACAGAGTTAAATGTTGAAATCTGGATGAATGACTTTTATTTCTTTATATTCCTGGTTGGTCAAACCAGTTAAGTCTATATCAGCGATTGTTGATAAAGCTTGGTTGGTGCGAGAAAAATAATGATCAAAAGACTGCTGCTCTGGCACAGAAAATAATATGTATGTGTCTTCATTAAAAGGTATGTCTTTGGATTTATTGATGATGTTATTTCTAATCACTAAAAAGTCAGCATTGTCTTTAGCAATTTTTGTTTTTTCTTGAACAAGGCTCAGGCATCGAGTTGGGAGGGAGGGGTTAACTACATCGTTAGTGTTTTCGTTGGAGGTTGTTTTTTCAATATCGAAAATACGTAAGAAGTCTTCTGTTATATTTTTGCTATAAGGAACTACAATGATGTTCTCTTTACCAACTACAGAGGCCCATCTTTTTATGTTTTCAAAATAATTTAACCAGGAAATATTTCTCATTGCAAGGTTGAATAAAGATGCGCGATATCTTACATTTGGATCTTTTACCAGCTGATTAAACAAAGAAAGTAACAACTCAGACTGCTTTCTTACCGTGAAAATAACTTTGACTTCACTGAAATATTCCTTAGCGAAGTTTTTGAATGCAGGGTTATTAAAATAAAAAGGGGATAATTCAGACGACAGTAAGACATCTTTAGCTGGAGTTGACATCATTTCAAACTTAAGTTTTTCTAATGCTTGAGGTGGATTCATGTCACTTTTATATGTACCGCTTGACTGAAAAGAGAGTGCAAAAGGATGATGGGAGTGATCTGCCCATTGCAATGTTTGTGGATAAAGAATTCCGCGAGATAAAAAATCCTCATACTGATGTTGGATCTGTTTCTGAATTGCAGAGGTACCAGTCTTAGACCAGCCAACATGAAGATATAGTGTATCTTTTATAGTCATTTACTCACCAATAAACGGGTTGCGACCGACATTAAAGATCATAGGACCCCACTTTTTAATTTGCTCTTCCTTCATGGCATCTTTGCCACGTAACACTGAAGGAAAGCCTAAAGCGTGCCATTTGTCGTGTGGGTTTAATATATGGAAGTTGCCCAGGCCAATATCACCCGGCAGTTGTGCATCGGCAACGACATTGTCGCCAATATGCAAATAACTTGGGTTGCCCAGCTGCTGTAGTTGCTCTTTTACATACAGCCACATAGACATATTGTCTTTTCGCTTTTGCTCTTCAGAAGAAACCAACAAGCGGAACGGAGCAGTAACTCCAGCCTTGCGTAGCATTAAACCTACTTGCTCACGAGTATAATAGCTGTCTGAAATAACCCATAAAACACGACCAATACTATGCAGTTCATTAAAAATGTCTACCATTTCTTCTTTGCCCTCAATCATTTCAAGATCAAGTTCAAATTCGCGCTGCATTAGTCGTTTACCTTGCTCTTCAGACAAACCTAGTTTATCTGCAATAGATGCATAAATAGCATCTATACGAATATCACCTTTAAACTCAGCAGCCTTGCGCAGTTCAAACTCTGTTTTGTTTCTTAGTTCAACAAAATCATGCGCAGTTTTAATCTTATCAGAACTAACAATGCTCTGATTTATAAGCTCTTTTCCTAACAGCAGTTTGGCATAGTCAGGCACAAAGTAACGTCGTCTTACCAAGGTGTCGAATACATCAAAGCTAATAATTTCGTAATTTTTTAATTGTTCAAATGTATTAGCTGCTGTATTGTGATATTGAATATAGCGATAGCTTTGATCAGTGGTAAAAGTACCCGTAGGTGGATAATAAAAGAATTGCTTATATCCATTATGCTCTGCCAGCAAGCCTACCAAGCGCTCCAGTGCATGCAGGGTTGAGCCGTCATTTGGCAGAGGCTCTGCCGGAAAATCATCATACTGATATTCACGTTCAAGCAGTTGCTTCAGTGAGCTCGTTCTTGCCCAGAACATACCTCCAACAGGGTAGCTTATGAAGTCTTCGCTCAGCTCCATACCAAACTGCTCAAGCCATTCACCGGTATGAGGCTTGTTAACTGTCCAATGATTAACCCAGCCGGGCATCATCCAAAAAGAAGTGGGATAATATATACCTAGTTCTTGCTCTTCAGCAAAAGTGTTCAAAACACGGCTACTAATATTGCAGTCTCTTATCATATATTCTGTTAAATATTCAGACCACTGGGTTTGCTCGCGCCCAGAGTAAAGAGATTTTTTAGAATGTAGATGGCAGAAGAGATCGTATTCTTGTAACTGCTGTGCATATTCAACTAATAAAGGGCCAAAATTGCGGCCACGGTTAGGTACTGTTTTGGTATGTACGTTTTTAACACAAGTTACAGAGTTGAAGGTAGATACTGCCTTATCAGTGAAGCGATCATCAGCTAAAGTCAATAAAACATCAACATCCACCGGAAAGGACATAAGTGCGCTTGCGAAGCGATCTATAAAGTCTTCATAAAAAATATGCAAGCAAATAGCAATTTTTTGCTTTTTTGCTTTTTCACTCAGTTTATTGCTGGTGCTTAAAACCTCTTTCGCATGCCACTTGGTTACAGCCGGAGAAAATGGCCTGCCTTCAAACTGGCCATTATCTAAAAAATGTGCCAGCGGGCTTTGCAGGTGTGTATATACGTCAATGTTTAGGCGATGATAAATTTCGCTATCAAAAGCCGGTGAGGGGTTTACCGGTGAAAATCGAGATTTATGCAAATAATCCTGAAAGGCTTCATCTGCATTAGCAAAACTGGTTCCATAAGTCTTATTGTACCATTCGAGATCAAAAAAATTGCTCTCTAAGGCTTTTATTAGCAGGGGATCCTGCTTGGTGTTACTTATTTTATTTTTTCTGGATATTGCTTTTTTGTAGAGTCGCTTAAACATTTTCATACCAGTGCCAAGTTGTTAAATGCCAAACAGATCTAAAGGGTTCACAATGCCGTTGCCCGATATATCATCATCTGCGCTAAACAGGTGCCACAGTGCTTGTGGAATTGCGTTGCGAGATTTAAGAAAGGCATGATATAAATTTTCTATTTCTGTGACGCTATAACTAATGTTATTTTTAAGAGCGAACACTACGCCTTCTAATGCTCCTTCATGCACTGCCTGCAGATCCTGAAACTGGCGTTGTGTACCTGCTCTTCTGCCATAAAAAAACTGGAATGAGCCATCACTGTTTTCACGAATATCTACAACCTGTCCGTGAGGAGCTGTTAACAAGCATTCAATAAACAAAGAACGATCAAGTAGGTGGTAACCATCGCCTAGAGCAACATTTTCTTTTAACACGCCTTGCATGCTGGCATTGCTATTGCCAACTCTAGTTATACCTGGGTTGGTAGCGATAAAATAAAAGCCACTTGTGTCTCGTTGCAAAATGAGCGTAATAAGTTTTTGAATAGTACCGGAGTACCCAACATCCAGTAGTAAGGGCTGTGAATCACTCTTCAGCCCCAATGAATTAAAGTAGTTTTTAACGCTTTTTAGAGTGGGGTAAGATAACTCTTTGAGCTTTTTTGAATGTAGAGTGAAAAAGGAAGTCACTTCTTCAATGTCATCAGGAAGATTAACAGTAATATCCATTTCACTCTTAGAGAGTATCTGCTCAATTTCAAAAAGCTGCAAACCAAATCGGCTGTTAAGTAATGATGTAATGCTACCTTGATAATTACTTTTTAAAGCAACTGGTAGAATTTCTGGATGGCCAAGAAGGGCCCTGAATAGTAAGGTGCGAGATACTTTCAGATAAACAGGCGGTATAGAGGTATTAATGAGATTATTTTTCGCAAGCTCATTTAGAAGTTGCTTAAACAACCATCCTTCTCTGGCTAAGCATACCGGGATATGGTTATTTACTTTATTGTTTAATGCTCTTACATAGTGAGTTAGCATAGGAGCTAAAAAGGTATAGCCAAACTCTTTGCAAGCAGTGTATGCAGGATTGTGCACTTTTTATACTCCTTAGCGGTTATGGCTGTGACTTACGGCCTTCTGTTTCGCCAAAAGTGATAAAATGATGAAGTAAGTTATCTTTTACACCTGCTAAATCTGGATTGTTTTCAAGATAATATTCTGTATTGAATTCTGGCCCCGGGTTTCTCAGCTCTTTAGCGCCATGCTTAATGAAGTGCACAAGAGGATTAACCCCCTTTTGTACTACATCTGGATAGCTGTCTAGATACCAGTGCGGATGAAAATACTTATTTGGAGAGCGACCTTCCAAGGCTCCTTTTTTTACAAAGTGAGCAATGGGAGCAGCACAAGCTGAAGGCGTTAACAAAACATCTTTATTGTTTTTAAGATACCAGTCTGCATCAAACAAGCCTGAGGCAGCAATTAGCTCCACTTGTTTTTGCTCATGCTTGGTTAGCTTTAACTTCTTGTTCTTTTTTTGTGCATTGCAAACCATTTCACTCAAGCGTTGTATGTGAGCAATCAATTCATCTGTATTATTTTCAATCATAAAAAAGACCCAGGGAACAAATTTTTTAGTATTCAGGCACGCTACCGCCCTTGGGTGTGGCCCCAAAGCCAGTCGCTCACAAATTGTAAAGCTGCAAACTCTACCACTAACTGTTGCTTAGTAACATTGTTACAATATTACATTAGTAACTTGCAATATTGCTTCCAGTAGTGATTTGCCATGGCTGCGCAGCTTTGCTGCCGGGCTTGTTGCTGCTGCCACTTAAGTACCGATGAATGCTTGTGTGACCACTCCTGTCTTATGGCGGGGAGTTTGTCAGCCACAGCGCTGGCAGTCAGCTCGTTTACCAGCCAACCAGCGTTGTTCTGGCGAAGCCGATCACCCACAGCACCTATATCAAAACCCAACACCGGTAACCCTGCTGCCCACATTTCTGTGAGCGTATGGCACCAGGTTTCGGGCCACACAGAAAACACGGCGCCAGCATGAGGGCGAATGGCGCGCACCCGCTCTGCTAATCCGTTTCTGTGATAAGGCCCGTGTTCAATAACGGTGCCCGGCAAATCTGGGCCAGCACAAATATCACCCAGCAAATGCCATTGCACCTCTGTTGCCGGCAGTGTTGCCGCCAGCTCGCGCAGCACATTCGCGCCTTTTGCCCGGGCAATAAATCCCGGCACCAGAATGCGCAATGGCTCGTTCGCTACAGGAGCCGATGCCAGGCTGCTGCATTCATCAAAATCCCGGCCATGTTCAATGACTTCAAAGGGAATATCACTCAGTTGCGGATAACAGCCGGTGATCACCTCTTTGGTATAGGGCGAAGTAGTGATCAACAGCTGACACTGACTGAGTGCCTTGGCAAACTGCTGCTGCCAGCGGTGCACGGCGTTATGTTTTAACGGTGTTAACTGATCTGCCGGCCACAGCTCGTTGCTGCACTCGCCCTTGCTGCTTGTGCACTTGCCGGCGCAATAGCGCAGGTTTTCATCCAGCAACTTAACCGAGGGGCACACTGTGTAATAGTCGTGGCAGGAAAACACCACAGGAATATGCTGCTGGCGTGCGAGGTGAATAAGCCCCAGCCCGTGCCAGGCAATGTGGCGTATATGCACCAGTGAAATGGCATATTGCTTAAGCCAGACGGCCACAGTGGCGTTATATTCTTCACTGGTGTGGGGCAGGGCGCGAACCGGGCTTGCAAGAACAGTACGTTCCAGTGGTAAATAGCAGCCATCAGTAAACAGAGAAAGTTGCAGCACCTTACCCTTGCACTGCAGCACCAGGCAGCTGGCAAGCTGCTGGCTGTCTAGCTGGTGCATTAAATCCTGGTTGGTTTGAGGGGTGCCCCCAGAGCCAACCGACAGCACATATAAAATACGAATGCCATCTGCCTGGATTGCGCTACGGCGATAATACCACTGGGGCACAGTGCGGGGCTGCCGTGTTGGCTTAAGCCCCTGAGCCTTGCCGGTGCGCAAATAATGCAACAATGGCAGCTCGTGGCTGCCAAGGGGGGTAGAAAGCTGGCTGCAGTAATAGTCAGCATCAAACAAAGGGCCGGGCCTGCGGCCTTCGCCGGCACCAAAATGCAGATAGTGGTGCACAGCATCAAGCCCGGCGAGTGCTACGTCTTCATACTCTGTTAAATACCAGCTGGCATCAAACAGCTCGCTGGCCTGCAGCAAAGAATAATCGTTCATCACTCGGGCTTAATGGCTCTGTGCTCATGCTGGCCAAATAACAAATAATGCACCAGAGGGTTCATATTGTTCTGGCGTACGTCTTCATTCTGTTGCAGATAGAACGACGAGTTAAACTCGGGGCCGGGGTCACGCCCTTCCATGCCGCCAAAGTGCACATAGTGTTCCGCCGGATGGATGTTGGCTGCAGCCACATCAGGATATTGCTCCAAATACCAGCTGGCGTTAAACAAGGCAGACTGCTGCACCAGCTCAACCAGTTCATCTGCCTGCTCTGGCGAGGCTGGCTGTGCAGTGGCAGGTGAAAGGGGGGCGTTTGCCGGGGGGGCTTCTGGCAGCTCTTCCGTGCTTAACGCCAGCTGAATTTTGTTCAGCTGAACACGCAGCCTGTGATTTTCCTGCTCGCTGTTTTCCAGCAGGCGGGTGAGTGCGGCCAGCTCGTTAAAACGCTGCTCCAGAGACTGGCGCACTTCTGCCAGCTCAGCTTCCAGTTGCTCAATGCGTGATGCTTGGTTGCTCATGAATCTTCCTGTTCAGTATGAAAATTAATCTGGTTTACGGCCTTCAGCTTCGCCATACATAATAAAATGATAAAGCGGGTTCATGTTACCGCTGGCAATATCGGAATAGCGCGTTACATAAGCGGTTGTATTAAAGCCCGGCCCCGGGTTGCGGCCAACCTGAGCGCCGTATCTTACATAGTGCTCTGCAGGATCAGCGCCGCTGCGGGCCACATCCGGGTAGGTTTGCGTATACCAGCCGGCATTAAACCAGGCGGATTCACGAATGGCTGCAATTTGCACGGCCAGCTTGTTTTTTTGCTGAGCAAACAGTTCGGCCTGCTGCTCTGCGGTAAGCTGAGTTGTTTTTTCTATCAGCTCCTGCTCCAGTGCCTCTTGCACTGCAAACAATTGCTCCAGCAACAGGGTATTTTCCTGCTGCAGCCTTTGCTGAACCTGCGCTGTGCTTTGTTTAAGCTGGCTTAGTTGCTGCTCCAGAGTTTGTGCATGCTCGGCGGCACTGGCTTTGGCGGCTTTTGCCTGTTGCTGCTGAGTTTGGTGAGTGCTGGTAAGCTGCTGTAATTCGCTGCGCAAAGTTTCAACTGTTTTATTTGCCTGGTTCAGGTTTGTTTGCGTGGCTTCTAATGCCTCCTGCACCTGGTGCAGTTGTTCTTGCAACAAGGTGTTCTCTTGCTGCAACTCCGGCTGCTGTTGCAGAGCTTGTTCACCATGGCACATTTGCTCTGCCAGCGCGTTAAGGTTGGGCAAGGGGGCTGACTCGGGCAAAGGCTGAGCCAGCGCCTCCAGTTGCTGATGCAACTGCCGCAGTGCCGGCCTGGCCTGCAGCATGGCAAAGGCCATTAACTCATAAAATGGCTTGCTGGCCGGAGCTTTGGCGAGCGGCGCTTGTGTTTGCCACTCGGGCCAGCGTGCCTGGCAGCTGTTGTGAAACGCCTGCCAATGTAACGCGGCGGCCTGGGCATTAAACAACAACACCTGCTTACGCTGTTGCTTAACCAAACGAATGGCTTGTTCGGCCTGCTTGCACCAGTGCTCTGCTGCCTGTTCCGGGGGCAGGCCAGACTGCTGCAAACACATTGCCAGCGGTGCAAACAGTACCACAGCCGCAGTGGCGTCATGTTCAATAAACGCCTGCTCTGCATTGGCACTGCTAAGGCTGTGCAAAGAAGTGTTGGGCGCAAGGCCTAAACAAGGTAAAAATGTGGCAGCGGCTTGTGTGCTGCCAAAGGCTGATGCACCTAACTTCACATCCATTGAGTGCTCCTGATTAACAATATTTATGTTGAGATGCCCACTGAGCGACATACTTTATCAAGTTCTGCGTGGCCGCATCGTGGTTTGAGGCATCCGTTTCACCGGCAAGGGCACCCACCAGACCGCTGGCCAGCTTTTTGCCCAGCTCCACGCCCCACTGGTCAAAGCTGTTTACGCTCCACAGCACGCCCTGCACAAAGGTTTTGTGCTCATACAGGGCAATTAAGCTGCCAAGAGTATGAGGGGTCAGCTCCTTGCACAAAATCACCGTGCTGGGGCGATTGCCGGGCATCACCTTGCTGGGCAGCAGCTCAGCAATGCGCTGTTCGTTTAAGCCTTCCGCTCTCAGCTCGCTTTCAACTTCAGCGGCCGGTTTGCCAAAGGCCAGTGCTTCGGCCTGAGCCAGCATATTGGCCAGCAACTTGTG
>NZ_KB908475.1 GCF_000381965.1 Oceanimonas smirnovii ATCC BAA-899 | reverse complement strand
GGAACCAGTGTGAATCGTCCAGGACGTTTGAGTAAAGCGGGTAACGCCTATCTGCGCTCAGCACTGTTTATGCCAGCGATGAGTGCAGTGAGACATGATGCACGCGCTAAGGCGTTTTATGAGGCCCTGATAGCCCGAGGAAAGAAAAAGATACAGGCCTTATGCGCAGTCATGAGGAAGTACCTCACCGGCTTGTGGGCCTGTATCAGAACGGGAACCATGTTTGATTCGACGTTGCTCTTCAGCGAAGAACACATTCAGGCTTGAATTTACGTCAAAACAGAGTATCTACGACTTGATAACATTGTTCATCGTAAATAAAAAACGGCGCCGGGCTTAACCCCGACGCCGTTTTTGCTTCCAGCTTTAAGCTTCCGGCTTCCAGCTGTGTGTTCAAAGTTCGCTGGCAAATTCCCGTCGTGAAAACGCCACCCGCTCGTCCGGAGTCATGGTGATCTTTTTGCCCAGCTTTTCAATTTTGCGCAGCCGTGGCACCAGGCCGGCGGCGTTGGCGGTTTGAATGGCCAGGCCGGGGCGGGCATTCAGCTCCAGCAGCATGGGGCCTTTTTTCTTGTCGAGCACCATATCGGTACCGATATAACCCAGTCCCGACATCTCGTAGCAGGACGACGACAAATTCAGCAGCTGCTCCCAGTAGGGGACCTTCAGCTCAAACAGATCCCGCCCGGTATCCGGATGGTGGCGCACGGCGGCGTTGAACTGCACCGCCCGAATGGCGCGGCCGGTGTTAATATCCAGACCCACGCCTACCGCACCCTGGTGCAGGTTGGCCTTGCCGTCGGATGCCTTGGTAGACAGCCGCATCATGGCCATAATGGGAAAGCCTTTGAACACTATCACCCGGGTGTCGGGCACGCCTTCATAAGAGAAGCCGTCAAACACATCGTCAAAGTTGATCAACGCTTCAATTAATGCCACATCCGGCTTGCCCCCAAGAGAATACAGGCCGGCCAGAATGTTGGATACATGACGTTCCAGATCCTCTATGGTTTCAGCCTTGCCGCTGGGCTTGGTAAAGCGCTGACGATCATGATCCACTATTACCGTAATGCCTTTGCCGCCGGAGCCCTTGGCGGGCTTGATGCAAAAGCCCGGCCAGTCCTTGACCATGTCCCACAGCCGGGTGACCTGATGCTGATATTCAATCACACCCACCAGATCCGGCACGGTTACGCCGGCGTCCAGTGCAATTTGCTTGGTTTTGAGCTTGTTATCTACCAGCGGATACAGCCGCCGCGGATTATAGCGGCTGATATAGGAGATATTGCGCCGGTTCATGCCCATAATGCCATGGCGGCCCAGCTCAAAGGGCGAGGCATAGTTGGCCAGCAGGTTCTTGATCATTGCTTCAGCTCATCGACCAGAGGCTTGAACCGTTTGAGCTCGGTCAAACGATAGCCGGTATAGTTACCCAGCAGCAGCACGGCTGCCATCACAATCAGCTGCAGTCCCAGGAAGTTAAAGGTGAGATGGCGGATAAGCTCGTTGTTCATGGCCAGAAACGCCATCACCGCTACCACCAGGGAGCCACCGCCCTGCTTGACCACTTCTTTGGGACCTTCTTCTTCCCACAGTACTGACATGCGTTCTATGGTCCAGGCCAGAATAATCATGGGGAAGAAGGTAATTTTCATGCCCTCGGTCAGGCCCAGCTGATAGGCCATAATGCTGAAAAAGCCAATCATGCCGATCACCATAATGATCACCGCCGATATGCGGGCCACCAGCAGCAGGTTAAGGTGAGACAGATAAGAGCGCAGCACCAGACCTGTGCCCACAATAATCAGAAAGCCCACCAGGCCGGTCAGCAGGCTGGTCTGAATAAAGGCCATGGCAATCAGCACCGGCATAAAGGTGCCCGAGGTTTTTACCCCCACAATAATGCGCAGGAACACCACCGCCAGTACGCCGATGGGGATCAGCAGAATTCCCTTGAACAGGGCCTGCTCTTCCAGCGGCAGGTTATACAGTGAGACGTTAATCCATTCCGGCTGATCAAATTTTTTGGCCAGGGCCACATTGACCGGCTGCTCCTGCTCCAGCATGGAGAAGCTGACCCGGGAGTTGCTGCCACCCACCAGATCCAGCACCGGAGCCGACTGATATTCCCACAACAGCAGATTTTCCTGCATGCCCTGGGCACCGGTTTGCGGGTTGAAAATTTCATAGCGTTCGCCGTCAAACACCTGAATCACATCCACCAGCTGCTGCCGCCGGCGGCCGTCTTCCAGCTGCAGGCCCTTCAGCAGCCGGGCAGGCACGGCAGCCCGTTGCAGCATGTCGACCAGCAGCGGCCCGGCAGACTTGTGCTGGGCAAGCAGCTCGGCGTTCTGGCCGCCGCTGTTCAGCTCCTTGAGCAGCTCCCGGGTCAGGGTAATGTTGTCGGCGGAGCGCTCTTGTGCCAGGTTAAGCACCTGATCCATGGCAGTGGCATAGGGCTCGGCCACCTCCACTGTGGTTACAGTGGGCGGTGTGTTGGCAATGGGGCCGGTGGCGAAAGGATCGAGCATCATGTCGACCTTGTAATACAGCTCCTGATGGCCTGACGCGGAACGAATGGACCACTCTGCCCGGGTGCCGCCGTTAGCCTGCACAAACGACAGCCCATAGCCGGGTGATGCCGCCGACTCGTTCATCAGGGTAAAGCCGGGCTGACTGCCGGGCACGGCCAGCGACGCTTTCACCGGGCGGCCATCGGCCTCAAATTCCACCTTGGCTTCCACTGACCAGATCTGGCGTTTTTCACCGGGCAGCCAGGGCACTTCATACACAAAGTGACGGTGCAGCATTAATGCCAGCCCCACCAGAAACAGAGCCGCCACGATCAGATAAAAAGGTTTGCGTGAGTACATGAACTTTACTCGTCAGAAGGTATGGGGCGCTTGGGCTTGCCCTGCGCATTACGGCGGGCAATATCCACCACGGCGATATCTTTCAGAAACTCCCGCCCCAGCAGCACCGGGTAGGTCATCTGGGAGCGGTCAGCCAGGGTAAATTCGGTTTTCTCTGTCAGCCGGCCCATGCGCAGGGTCAGCTCCACCACAGGGCGGCGTTCAGGCTCTTCAGCCGAGGCCTGACGAATACGCACATGGCGTACCAGCGGCGCTTCCACCGGCAGTTTTTCGTCCACTCCTTCGTGGGCCATATTAAAGCTCACCCAGGCTTTGCCATCGCGTTCAAACTCGGTAATGTCCTGAGCGCTCAGGGATGAGGTGGTGGCCCCGGTATCAATGCGCGCAGGAAACATGTCGTTTACGGCATCCAGCCAGATGTCTTCGGTTTCCCCTACTATCAATTTTCCATCCCGGGTTTCGTTATCCGGTGTGTTGTTGACTGCAGGCGGGTTGACCGGTGCTGGTGTGGTGGCCGGCTGAGTAGCGGCAATCTGTTTTTTGAGGTGGCGGATTTCCTGCTGCAGCGCCGTCATAAAGGCATGGTGGTTGGTGCTGAGCCGGGTGTTCTGCTGCTCCATGGCGGTGATCAGCCGCGCTTCCTGGTTGTTAAGAGCATCGTTCAGCTCGGGGTGAGACACCGGCTGGGGTGGCGGTGGCGCATCGGCAAACTGACCGGCACAGGCACTCAGCAACAGGGGGGTAAGCAATGATAACGCTGCTTTTTTCATCCTTTACTCTCTTGTGGTCTGTATTGGGGGTCTACCGGCTTGTTGGCAATAATGATGGCGCGCTTGGGAGCCGGATAGCCTTCTATGGTTTTGCTGGCATCAACCGGGTCGAGAAAGTCTGCCAGTGATTCATTACGCATCCAGTCGGTGCGTCTTTGCTCGTCCAGGGTGGTGACGCTTTCATCCACTACCCGAATATGTTCAAAGCCGCATTTGGCCAGCCAGTTTACCAGGGCGGCCGAGCTTGGAATAAACCAGACATTACGCATTTTGCCGTAGCGCTCACCGGGTACCAGTACTTGATGCTCGTCGCCGTCTATGACCAGGGTTTCCAGCACCAGTTCACCGCCATCATGCAATTGCGCCTTCAGCTGCAGCAAATGATCAATGGGCGAGCGTCTGTGATAAAGCACACCCATGGAAAAGACGGTGTCAAAGGCCCGTAGCTCGGGTAATTCCTCTATGCCCAGCGGTAACAGCTGAATGCCTTTGTGATTATTGGCGAAATGCTTGATAGCCTCAAACTGACAAAGAAACAGCTGCGACGGATCTATTCCCACCGCCATTTCTGCGCCTTCGCCCAGCATGCGCCACAGGTGATAGCCACTGCCGCAGCCCACATCCAGCACATAACGGTATTTCAGCGGGCTGATATGAGGTTTTAACCGCTCCCATTTCCAGTCGGAGCGCCATTCGGTATCAATATGAATACCGTGCACGTCGAACGGTCCTTTGCGCCAGGGATGAAATTGCCCCAGCAGGCTTGCTATCTTCTTTTGTTCGCCAGTTGAGATTTCACCGGGCTGGCCGATGGCGACCTTGTTTTTCAGCTCTATGTGCTGAGTGTGAATAGCGGGAAGCTTTGCCAGCGCCCGGCTCCAGCGGGCCAGGTCGCCATGATGATGGGCTTTTTGCCAGTCGTGCAGCTGGGCGGGCAGGGTGTGCAGCCAGTGGCTGAGCCGGCTTTTGGCGATTTGCTGATAAAAGTCGCTGAAGTCGATCATTTCACTGCCACCATGGAGCCGAAGTTAAAGCACTGAAACCACATGTCCACATGAGCAAAGCCGATTTTTTTAAGACGTTTTTTATGCAGGCCGGGGGAGTCGGGGCGCAGTACATTTTCCAGCGCGGTGCGCTTTTGGCTGATTTCCAGCTCGCTGTAACCATTGGCCCGTTTAAAGTCGTGGTGCAAATCAATCAGCAGCTCGTTAATGGTGTCGTCTTCACTGATGAATTTTTCGCTTAAAATAAGCACGCCACCCGGATTGAGGCCGTCATATATTTTTTTCAGCAGGGCCTCGCGCTGATCCGGTGCAATAAATTGCAGGGTAAAGTTAAGCACCACCACGGAGGCGTTTTCAATATTGATAGCGCAGATATCCGCTTCCTGCAGTTCAACGGCCACCTCGGAACGGAAGGCGGCCAGATGGTTGCGGGCCCGCTCTATCATGGCTGCGGAGTTATCTACCGCCACTATGCGACAGCCGGGCTGATTCAGGTTGCGGCGCATTTCCTGAGTGGCGGCTCCCAGTGAACAACCCAGGTCATAAAGTTGCGTATCAGGCCGGGCAAAGCGGGCCGTCATCATGCCGATGGCCGAGATGATATTGGAATAGCCGGGCACGGAGCGCTTAATCATGTCGGGAAACACGTCGGCAACCTGATGGTCAAAACAGAAGTCGCCCAGTCGTTCTATGGGGGCGGCAAAGATACTATCTTTTTCTTTCATGGTATGTGAATGCTGTGCTTGCTGACGGCCGTATTGCCGCGCTGAATGGTGACCATTGTAAAATAAGCGCAATGGCTTGTCTTGATGAGTGCCATTCGATGCGACAAATTCTTTTTGTGGTTAAAACAAACTTCCTTGCGCCTCGGGCTTCTGGCCGGGAAAGGCGGGCAGAGGAGCATTCAGCGCCTCGGCAATAGTGGCGGCAAGTACAGGGGCTTGCATATTGTCGGCGGTATGCACAAATAAATAGACAGACTTGCCCTCATTCAGCCAGCCCTGCAGGCGGGGCAGCCAGGGCTGCCAGAAAGGCGTGTTGGCGGCCAGATCCGGATTACCGATAAAACGCACCACAGGGGCCTTGCCGGTGCTGATAATATGCACCGGCACTTTTGGCTTCTTTTGCTGGGCATCGGCCAGTGCCGGTGTGGTGGCGGGTACTGCAAATACCGGCCGGGAGTCCATGATAATACGGTTGGCGCTTTGCTCCAGCAGCAGCCGGTTAAGCCGGCGCTCGGCTTCGCCCTTGGCAAAAAGTGCCGGGTGGCGCACTTCCACGCCAATTTCAAATTCGTTTGGCAGGGCGTCCAGCAGCTGTGCCAGACCGTCAAGCTGCTCCGGCCCGCAGGCGGCAGGCAGCTGCAGCATCAGCTGGCCCAGTTTGTGATGCAGGGGCGTGAGCTGTTCAATAAACGCCAGTGCGGGGGCTATATTGTCCGCCAGCCGGCCCTGGTGGCTGACCGTGGACGGAAACTTGAAGGTGAAGCGAAAGTCCGGGCCTGTCATGGCCTCCCAGCGTTGCAGGCTGTGTGTGTCGGGCACGCCATAAAAGCTGGTGTTGCCTTCTACGGTGTTGAACACCTTCGCATAATCGGCCAGATGCTCGGTGCTTTTCAGCCCCCGGCTCAGCAGGTTACCCGGCCAGCCCGCATGAGACCACTGGCTCAGACCCAGATATAACGGCATATTTCTCCTGAAAACAAAGCTTTAAGCGATAAGCTGTCAGCTGTAAGTCGACCGGGGTAGCTGGCAGGTATGGCGCTGTGCTTGCTAATCCGGTCATCCTGCAGGCCAGCCGGATTTCAGGCAGGCCTCTATTATCACAACCTGCTTCGGGCTGCTGACAGCTTAAAGCTGATCGCTTACAGCTACCGCGCAGCGGTTCGGGTTAAGCGGTTGGATCCCTGTTCGGGTTTCCGATTATACTAGCGCGCTGTTTACAGACAAATTCAAGTCTGCGGCGCTGCCGCAGCCAAAGCACATCATAGGAAGACTCCATGCGCACTCATTATTGCGGGCAGGTAGACGCCTCCCTGGTTGGCCAGAGCGTAACCCTCAGTGGCTGGGTTCATCGTCGTCGTGATCTGGGCGGGCTTATTTTTATCGATATGCGCGATCGGGAAGGCATCGTTCAGGTATTCTTCGATCCCGACAAGGCCGAAGCCTATGACAAGGCGTCTGAATTGCGGGCCGAGTTCTGTGTGCAGCTGACCGGTGTGGTGCGCGCGCGCCCCGAGTCCCAGGTGAACAAGGACATGGCCACCGGCGAAGTAGAAATCTTTGCCCACGAGCTCACCATCATCAACAAGGCAGCACCGCTGCCGCTGGACTTCAACCAGAACAACTCCGAAGAGCAGCGCCTCAAGTACCGCTACCTGGACCTGCGCCGCCCCGAGCAGGCGCGTTTTCTCAAGACCCGCGCTCAGGTCACCAGCCGGGTGCGCCGTTTTATGGACGAACACGGTTTCCTCGATATTGAAACCCCCATGCTCACCAAGGCCACGCCTGAAGGTGCCCGTGACTATCTGGTGCCGAGCCGGGTGCATAAAGGCTATTTCTACGCACTGCCCCAGTCGCCCCAGCTGTTCAAGCAGCTGCTGATGATGAGCGGCTTTGATCGTTACTATCAGATTGTTAAGTGCTTCCGTGATGAAGATCTGCGTGCCGACCGCCAGCCTGAATTTACTCAGATTGATGTGGAAACCTCATTTATGAGCGCTGAGCAGGTGCGTGAGATAATGGAACAACTGGTGCGCGAGCTGTGGCAGGACGTGGCCGGCGTGGATCTGGGCAGCTTCCCGGTGATGAGCTTTGCCGACGCCATGCGCCGTTATGGCTCTGACAAGCCTGATCTGCGCATTGCCATGGAGCTGACCGATGTGGCCGATCTGGTCAAAGACGTGGACTTCAAGGTGTTCTCCGGCCCCGCCAACGACGCCAAAGGCCGGGTAGCTGCCCTGCGTGTGCCCGGCGGCGCTGCGCTTTCCCGCAAGCAGATAGATGAATACGGCAAGTTTGTGGGCATTTACGGTGCCAAGGGCCTGGCCTGGCTCAAGGTGAACGAAGCCGCCAAGGGGCTGGAAGGCGTGCAGTCACCCATTGCCAAGTTCCTGAATGAAGACATAGTGGCGGAGCTTGTCAGCCGCACCGGTGCCACTGACGGCGATGCCATCTTCTTTGGTGCCGATTCTGCCAAGGTGGTGTGTGACGCCATGGGTGCCCTGCGCCTGAAGCTGGGCAAGGATCTGGGTCTGATCGAGCACAGCTGGAAACCGCTGTGGGTGGTGGACTTCCCCATGTTTGAGGAAGAAGACGACCGCCTCTATGCCATGCACCATCCCTTTACCGCCGCCAAGGACATGTCCGCCGAGGAGCTGGAAGCCAACCCGCTGGCCGCTGCCGCCAATGCCTACGACATGGTGATCAACGGTTATGAAGTGGGCGGTGGCTCTGTGCGTATTCACGACAACGCCATGCAGCAGACCGTATTCCGCCTGCTGGGCATCAATGCCGAGGAGCAGCAGGAGAAATTCGGCTTCCTGCTCGACGCGCTCAAGTACGGCACCCCGCCTCATGCCGGCCTGGCCTTTGGTCTGGACCGTCTGGTGATGTTGTTGACCGGCACCGATAATATTCGGGACGTGATTGCCTTTCCGAAGACCACCACGGCGTCCTGCCTGCTCACCGATGCGCCCAGTCTGGCCAATCCGGATGCGCTGGCAGAGCTGGCCATTCGCACCGAGCAGCCCGGGGCGGAGTAAGCCATGCATAAGCACCCGGAGTCGGTACTCGTTCTGATCCACACTCACGACAGTGTGCTGCTGCTGCAGCGCAAGGACAATCCGGATTTCTGGCAGTCGGTGACCGGCAGTCTTGAAGCCGGCGAGAGCCGCCTGCAGGCGGCGGTGCGCGAGCTGGAAGAGGAAACCGGTCTGGTGGCGGGCAAGGGGCTGCCACTGGTAGAGACAGGGCACCGGGTGCGGTTTGAGATTTACCCCCACTGGCGGCATCGTTACCGCCCGGGGGTAACCCATAACTGGGAATATGAATTTCGTTTATGCCTGCCCGAGCCGCAGCCCGTGCGGCTTACCGAGCATCTGGACCAGTGCTGGCTGCCCTTTGAGCAGGCCCTGGCCAAGGCCGGCTCCTGGACCAACCGGGAGGCCATTGGCAGGCTGATAAACAATAGATAACAGGAGATTGAGTTTATGGCAGGTCACAGTAAATGGGCCAACATCAAGCACCGCAAGGCGGCACAGGACGCCAAACGCGGCAAGATCTTCACCAAGCTGATTCGTGAGCTGACTACCGCCGCCCGCGAAGGCGGCTCCGATGCCGCATCCAACCCCAGGCTGCGTGCTGCCGTGGACAAGGCGCTGTCCAACAACATGACCCGGGACACCATAGACAGAGCCGTCAAGCGTGGTGCCGGTGAGCTGGACGGTCAGCAGCTGGAAACCGTGGTGTATGAAGGTTATGGCCCGGGTGGCACCGCTGTGATGGTGGAGTGCATGACCGATAACCGCAACCGCACCGTATCGGAAGTGCGCCATGCCTTTTCAAAGAGCGGCGGCAACCTGGGCACCGACGGCTCCGTGGCTTATCTGTTCGAGAAAAAGGGCGTGATCAGCTACGCCGAGGCCGACGAAGAAACCGTGATGGAAGCGGCGCTGGAAGCCGGTGCCGACGATGTGGTGGTCAACGAGGACGACTCCGTTGATGTGTATACCCAGTGGGAAGAGTTCGGCTCGGTCAAGGATGCGCTGGACGCCAGCGGATTGGAAGCCGATAACGCCGAAGTGACCATGATACCGTCCACCAAGGCGGAGCTGGATGAAGACACGGCCCCCAAACTGCTGCGCCTGATCGACATGCTGGAAGATCTGGACGACGTGCAGGAGGTCTATCACAACGGTGATATCTCCGACGAACTGGCTGAACAGCTCTGACGCCCTTCGGGCAGCTATAAGCTTTCAGCTGTCAGCTTTAAGTAGTGGGGCCTGCAGGCCCCCGTTTCAACGGGGCGATGGTGCCTTATATAACACGGTTTGCCCCAATAAATCGGGGCCTTGGCCGTTCAGTAGGTTGGTGATGAGCGAAGCGAATCCCAACGTGGGAACTGCCGGCGACATCGCCTTTGAACCTTAATAAATCATGCTCAGCCGACTCGATCAGCTTACCGCTGATAGCTTACGGCTTACAGCTGTTGAGAGCTGGTTTTTGATGTCCATTATTCTCGGAATTGACCCCGGCTCGCGCATCACCGGCTACGGTGTGGTGCGCCAGACCGGTAATAAAATGGAGTACCTGGGCTCGGGCTGCATTCGCATGACAGACGAAGCCCTGGCACCCAGACTCAAGAAAATCTACGACGGGGTAAGCGAGATTATTTTGCAGTTTCGCCCCGATTTGTTTGCCATTGAGCAGGTATTTATGGCGCGCAACCCCGATTCGGCGCTCAAGCTGGGGCAGGCCCGGGGCGCGGCCATAGTGGCGGCGGCCAATGCCGGACTGGAGGTGGCGGAATATTCCGCCCGCCAGATCAAGCAGGCGGTAGTGGGGCAGGGCGGTGCCGGCAAGGATCAGGTGCAGCATATGGTGGTGCGCCTGCTCAGTCTGCCGGGCACGCCCCAGGCCGATGCCGCTGATGCCCTGGCGGTGGCTCTGTGCCACGGCCACACCCGTCAGAGCCTGATCAGCATGGCCGGTCAGGTGCGCGGCACAGTGCGCGGGCGCATGCGCTAGCGCGCGCCCGCGCAAGCTGGAAGCGCGAAGCTGAAAGCAGCCCGAGTTGGTTGGAAATATTGAGCCGTATCCTTGAGTTCGGCAACACCACTTACAGCTGACAGCTTATCGCTTACAGCTGGTTTCATGGATATTTATCCAGTTATTTATTATTCTTGGCCCAGTTTTGTCCTGATTAGCGGAGCGCCCTGTGATTGGTCGGTTAAAAGGTATTATCGTTGAAAAGCAGCCCCCGGAGATATTGCTGGATGTGAATGGCGTGGGCTATGAGGTGACTCTGCCCATGAGCTGCTTTTACGAGTTGCCCAATGTAGGCGAGGCGGCCACCGTACTCACTCATTTTGTGGTGCGGGAAGATGCCCAGCTGCTGTTTGGTTTTAATACCAAAACCGAGCGGGCGCTGTTCCGCGAGCTTATCAAGACCAACGGCGTAGGACCCAAGCTGGCGCTGGCCATTCTTTCGGGCATGACGGCGGATCAGTTTATTCATAACGTTGAACAGGGCGAGATAGCGGCGCTGGTCAAGCTGCCTGGCGTGGGCAAGAAAACCGCCGAACGGCTGATTGTGGAAATGCGCGACCGGCTCAAGGGCTTTGGCGGTTACGATCTGTTCAATCCGGCACCGGCATCACCGGGCATGGCCGGTGGCGGTGCCAAGGACGAGGCCCTGGCTGCCCTGCAGGCGCTGGGCTACAAGGCCGGTCAGGCCGAGCAGCTGATGAAAAAAATTGCCAAACCCGGTATGGACGCGGAGCAGCTGATCCGCGAAGCGCTTAAGAGCATGGGATAAACCATGATAGAAGCAGATCGTTTTATCAATCCGGCTCCCAGGCAGGAAGAGGAAGCCATTGACCGCGCCATACGGCCCAAGGCGCTGGCGGACTATCGTGGTCAGGATCATGTGCGCGGCCAGATGGAAATCTTTATCGAAGCCGCACGCCGGCGGGAAGAAGCGCTGGATCACCTGTTGATCTTCGGTCCGCCCGGCCTGGGCAAGACCACGCTTGCCAATATAGTGGCCAACGAGATGGGCGTGAGCATCAAAACCACGTCGGGGCCCGTGCTGGAAAAAGCCGGCGATCTGGCGGCCATGCTCACCAACCTTGAGCCCGGTGATGTGCTCTTTATTGATGAAATTCATCGCCTCAGTCCGGTGGTGGAAGAAATTCTCTATCCGGCAATGGAAGACTATCAGCTTGATATCATGATTGGTGAAGGCCCGGCTGCCCGCTCCATCAAGCTGGAGTTGCCGCCCTTTACCTTGGTGGGGGCCACCACCCGGGCCGGCTCGCTCACTTCGCCGCTCAGGGATCGCTTTGGTATCGTACAGCGGCTGGAGTTTTATCAGGTGGCTGATCTGGCCCACATTATCAGCCGCAGCGCCGGCAAGCTGGGTTTGACCATAGATGACGATGGTGCGCTGGAAATGGCCCGCCGGGCACGGGGCACGCCGCGCATTGCCAACCGCCTGCTGCGCCGGGTGCGCGACTTTGCCGAGGTAAAGGGCAGCGGTGCCATCGACGCTGCCATTGCCGCCCAGGCACTGGATATGCTGGATGTTGACAAGCAGGGCTTTGACTATATGGATCGCAAGCTGCTGATGGCGGTGCTCGACAAGTTTATGGGCGGCCCGGTGGGCCTCGATAACCTGGCCGCGGCCATTGGTGAAGAAAAGGAAACCATTGAAGACGTGATAGAGCCCTATCTCATTCAACAGGGTTTTTTGCAGCGCACTCCCCGGGGGCGTATGGCCACCCCCCGCGCCTACCTGCACTTCGGCTTCGATCTTCCCGACGCCTGACGGCAGCTGAAAGCCGGAAGCTAGAAGCTGGAAGTGGTTTTGGCTGCGAGCCCTGAGCCGTGCTTGTGAAGGGCTGTGTCGTTTGTCGGATGGATTCCGGGGCAAGCCCGGAGTCCATTTCACAGAAAACTCTGCATCTGCAGTTACAACACTACACGCCCGAGCAACTCCACTTCCAGCTGAAAGCTTACGGCTTCTAGCTCCCCGAAGGGGTTCGGGTCAATCAATGTCGTTCCCTGCAGCTCACTTCTTCTTTCACGGCACAGACTTGGTTATAGTAACCGCATCTTTTTGGCCGTATTTCCGGGATTTGCATGTCTCAAACGCCATTTCACTGGCCGGTGCGTATCTATTATGAAGATACCGATGCCGGCGGCATTGTTTATAACGCCAACTATCTGAAATTTATGGAAAGGGCCCGCACCGAGTGGTTGCGCCATCTGGGCATTGAGCAGGATGGCCTGCTCAATGAGGGGATTGCCTTTGTAGTGCGCCGGGTAGAAATGGATCTGCGCCGGGCGGCCCGGTTCAATGATGCACTAATGGTCACCGTCACGGTGAAAATGCTGAAACGTGCCTCTATTGTGTTTGAGCAGGAAATTCTGGATCATGCGGGCCTTTGTCTGGTTAGGGGCGAGGTGGTTATCGCCTGTGTGGATATTACCAAAATGAAGCCCTTTGCCATTCCTGAGTCACTGATGGGAGTATTGTCCGGTGCACGCTGAAATTTCATTTATAGGCCTTTTCTGGCAGGCCAGTCTGCTGGTGAAACTGGTGATGCTGGGGCTGGTGGGCATGTCGGTGCTGAGCTGGGCGCTGATCATCAACCGCCGCCGGGTGCTGAATGCCGCCCGGGCCGATGCAGACAAGTTTGAAGACAAGTTCTGGTCCGGGGCCGATCTCAGCCGGCTCTATCACGAGTCCAATGCCCGGCGCGACAGCCTGGCGGGCATGGAGCAGATTTTTCATTCCGGTTTTCGTGAGTTTGTGCGGTTGCAAAAGCAGGGCCGGCCACAGGACACCATTCTGGAAGGCACCTACCGCACCATGCGGGTGGCGTTGTCCCGGGAAGTGGACAGACTGGAGGCCAACCTGTCGGTGCTGGCCACCATCGGCTCCATCAGTCCCTATATCGGTCTTTTTGGCACCGTTTGGGGCATCATGAATGCCTTTATTGCTCTGTCGGAAATAAAGCAGGCCACTCTGGCCATGGTGGCACCGGGTATTGCCGAGGCGCTGATCGCCACCGCCATGGGTCTGTTTGCTGCCATACCGGCGGTGATTGCCTTTAACCGCTTCAGCTATCAGGTAGAGCGGCAGGAAAACCACCTGGCCAACTTTATGGATGAGTTTTCCACCATTCTCAACCGACAAGTGACCACAGGACAGCAGTAATGCAGAGCTATCATCGCAAGCGACGCAAACGCGTGGCCGAGATTAACGTGGTGCCCTACATAGACGTCATGCTGGTGCTGCTGATCATCTTTATGGCCACGGCCCCGGTGATCACCCAGGGCGTGAAAGTGGACCTGCCCCAGGCCGAAGCGGAAATGCTGCCGGAAGACAGCGACACGCCGCTGGTGGCGTCGGTGGATGCCGAAGGCCGTTACTTTCTTGATGTGGGTGAAAGCCGTGATGAAGCGGTGGATCTGCTGGCGCTGGCGGAAATGGTACAGCAAAAACTGGAAGCCAATCCCAAGGCACCTGTGGTGGTGCAGGGCGATGCTAATGTGCGCTATGACGCCGTGATCCAGCTGATGGCTACCCTGAAAGCGGCCGGTGTACCCAGTGTTGGCCTCATGACCCAACCGGAGCAGTAAGGCGTGTTCAGAAACGAAAACGGCAGCATTCGCAAGGCCCTGGTGATTTCACTGGGCTTACACCTGCTGGTGGGGGTGATGATTCTGGTGGGGGTGAACATTAATACACCCAAGCGGCCGGCGCAGGCGGCGTCCATTATTGAAGCCACCATGATTGATGATGGCATGGTGGCGGCGCAGGCCGAACGTCTTGCTGAGATGCAGGCAGCCCGCGAGGCGGAGCAGGCTGCTGCCAACGCTCAGGAGCTGGCAGAGCAAAAAGCGGCAGCAGAAGCCGAACGCAAGGCCGCAGAGCAGGCTGCAGCAGCGCAGGCAGCCCGCGAGGCAGAGCAGCAAAAAGCCATTGCCGAGCAGCAGGCCAAAGCGGAAGCCGAACGCCAGCGTGTGGTAGAGCAGCAGCGCAAGGCGGCAGAGGCAAAGAAACAGGCAGAAGCCGAGGCGGCGCGCAAGGCGGCAGAAGCGAAGAAACAGGCGGAAGCCGAGGCGGCGCGCAAGGCGGCAGAGGCGAAGAAACAGGTGGAAGCCGAAGCGGCGCGCAAGGCGGCAGAAGCGAAGAAACAGGCGGAAGCCGAGGCGGCGCGCAAGGCGGCAGAGGCGAAGAAACAGGCGGAAGCTGAAACCGCCCGCAAGGCGGCGGAAGCCAAGAAAAAGGCTGAAGCAGAAGCTGCTCGTAAAGCGGCAGAAGCCCAAAAGCAGCAGGAAGCCGAACAGGCGCTTAAAGATCTGGAAGCGCTGATGGGCGGTGGCTCGGCCGGCGGTGCTTCTTCTGCTGCGTCGGCGGCAGAGGTGGATCGTTACACCGGCATGATTATCGCTGCGATTCAGCGCAACTGGCTGGTAGCACCTACCATGGTAGGCAAGCAATGCCGCATTAATGTTCGGGTGGCTTCCGATGGCCTTATTCTGACTATTGGGCAGGGACAGGGCGATGCAGAGGTATGCCGTTCGGCGGAGTTGGCTATTCGCAAAACCGGCACTTTACCCATGCCCAAGGATCCGGCCGTTAACAAACAACTGCAAAATCTGAATTTAACCCTGATACCGAGGCTTTGAAGATGACAAAACGATGGTTGTGGTTATGGCTGCCGCTGTTGCTGCTGGCAGGCCGCGCCCAGGCGGCGCTGGACATAGTGATCACCGGCGGCATAGACAGTGCCCGGCCGGTGGCGGTGGTGCCCTTTGAGTGGACCGGCGGTGGTGCCGCCCCTCAGGAGCTGTCCGAGGTGATCAGCAATGATCTGCGCAACAGCGGCATGTTCCGTCCGCTGGACCGCAATGCCTTGCCCCAGCGGGTATCCAGCGCTGATCAGCTGGACCCGGTTCAGTGGCGTTCCCGTCAGGCAGAAGCCGTGGTAGTGGGCAGCATAGCACCGGCGGGCAACAACCAGTATCGCGTCAGTTTTGAGCTGGCTGATGTACTTGGCAGCCAGGGCGCCAAACTGCTGGAAAGCCGGACTGCCACCGTGCCGGCAGCTCAGCTGCGGCAATATGCCCACCGTATCTCTGATATCGTGTTTGAGAAGCTTACCGGCATCAAGGGTGCGTTTCTTACCCGCATTGCCTACGTTAATGTGCAGCACGGCGCACAATATCCGTATCAGCTGATGATTGCCGACTACGACGGTTTTAACGAGCAGGTCTTGCTGCGCTCCCGTGAGCCGCTGATGTCGCCGGCCTGGTCGCCGGACGGCCGCAAGCTGGCTTATGTGTCGTTCGAAAATAAAAAAGCCGAAATTGTGGTGCAGGATATTTATAGTCAGCAGCGTCAGGTGGTCAGTTCTCAGCCGGGGATTAATGGCGCACCGGCCTGGTCACCCGATGGCAGCCAGTTGGCACTGGTGCTGTCCAAAGATGGCCAGCCCGAAGTATACGTACTCAATCTGGCCAGTCGTCAGTTGACCCGAGTGACCAATAACCGCACAATCGATACCGAGCCGGCCTGGTCAGCGGATGGAAAAAGTATTTATTTTGTCTCCGAACGAGGAGGGCGGCCCCAGGTTTATCGCACTGAGCCCGGCAGCGGTAATGCCCGGCGGGTGACCTTTGACGGCGATATGAATCTGGGCCCCAGAATCACGGCAGACGGCCAGAACATGGTGCTGGTCAGCCGTTCTCAGGGACAGTACCGAATTGCTCGTCAGGAGCTGGACAGCGGTCATCTGCAGGTGTTAACCGAAACACGGCTGGATGAGTCGCCAAGCCCGGCCCCTAACGGCACCATGATCATCTACAGCACCACGTATCAGGGCCGACAGGTTCTGTCTTTGGTGTCGATGGATGGTCGTTTCAAGGCCAGGCTGCCGGCCCGCAGCGGCGATGTCCGCTCACCGGCGTGGTCACCGTTTCTAAACTAGAAATTGCTTTTTCTAAGGAAAAACCATGCAAATGAAAAAACTGCTTCAGAGTCTGGCGATAGCACTTCCCATGTTGACCCTGGCTGCATGTAGCTCGACCAGCGATTCCGATGCCATGACCGGAACCGATGGCAGCTACCAGGACGGTGGCGTACAGACTGGTGGCATTCAGACCGGCGGTGCGCTGTCTGCTGATGAACAAATGCGTCAGCAGTATGAAGCCCTGCGCCGTGAAAACGTCATTTACTTCGAATTTGACCGGGACGAAGTAACCGGTCACTATGCACAGGTGCTGGAAGCCCATGCCAGCTTCCTGCGCTCCAACCCCAATGTGAGTATTCTGGTGGAAGGTCATGCCGATGAGCGCGGTACTCCTGAATATAACATTGCTCTGGGTGAGCGCCGTGCCAAGGCAGTAACCAGCTATCTGCAGAGCCTGGGTGTCAGCGGCTCTCAGCTGGCCATTGTCAGCTACGGCGAAGAAAAGCCGATTGATACTTCCCGCAGCGAAGCCGGTTTTGCCAAAAACCGCCGCGCGGTTCTGGTTTATTAAGGACTGATTCCGGTTAGATTATGATTAAATTCGCGGCCATTTCGATGGCCGCTGTTTTATCCACCGCCAGCTGGGCTCAGGCCCCGGTGGTCAGCGTGGGTGGCAGCGGCTCGGTAAACGAACGTCTGGCTGAGCTGGAGCGGGGCTTCAGCGCACGCAGTCAGGCGCAGATTGAACAACAACGTCAGCTTAATGCCATGCAGCAGGAGCTGAGTGAATTGCGTGGTTTGCTGGAAGAGCAAAGCTACCGTCTTGAGCAGGTCATAGAGCGCCAGCGCAATATTCTGGCAGCACAGCAGGAAGCTGCCGCTGCGCCGGCACCCACACCGGCACCGGTGGCAGCCAGCCAGGCCGGTAATACTCAGAATGCCAGCGATACCAATGAGGCAGCAGCAGGAGATGAGCAGGCAGCTTATGATAAAGCGGTGAATCTGGTCCTGCAGGACAAAGACTATAATGCGGCTATTCCGGCCTTTGCCCGTTTTATTACCCAATATCCTGAGTCGAGTTACGTGCCCAATGCGCATTACTGGCTGGGGCAGCTGCTGTATGCGCAAAAACGTTATGATCAGTCCAAGGCTCAGTTTGCCCGGGTAGCCGAGGCTTATCCCAAGTCCAACAAACGTGCCGATTCACTGCTTAAGCTGGGCCTGATTGCCCGGGAGCAGAAAGACGATGCCGGAGCCCGGCAGTATTTTCAGCAGGTACTGAGTGAATATGGCAGCAGCAGCGCAGCCCGCCTGGCTCAGGAAAATCTGAATGTGATGAAATAAGTGCCTGACTGGTGAATTTGTGTGAGAGTCGCTTGTTCCTTGAGCAAACGAAATAAAATGATAATTTAGCTGTTGCGTCACACAATTAAATCCGTATTATAGGCCGCCGTTGGCAGGGGACAAGTTGTTACCCACCAAGCCGGGTCGTTAGCTCAGTTGGTAGAGCAGTTGACTTTTAATCAATTGGTCGCAGGTTCGAATCCTGCACGACCCACCAGATTCCGGACGCTTAGCTCAGCCGGGAGAGCACCTCCCTTACAAGGAGGGGGTCACTGGTTCGATCCCAGTAGCGTCCACCAGTTTTCTCACTTTTCAGAAAAGTGAACCCAGGGTGATTAGCTCAGCTGGGAGAGCACCTCCCTTACAAGGAGGGGGTCACTGGTTCGAGCCCAGTATCACCCACCACTTTCGCAAGAAAGTCACAATTCGGGTCGTTAGCTCAGTTGGTAGAGCAGTTGACTTTTAATCAATTGGTC
>NZ_KB908474.1 GCF_000381965.1 Oceanimonas smirnovii ATCC BAA-899 | reverse complement strand
GCAGGTCAAGCAGCGCCAGCGGCGGCACCAGGGTGAGCCGGTAGCGCACATGGCGGGGGCTGCGGTCGAGCTCGGTGAGGTCAAACACCAGGCCGTGCACATAGCGCCGGGTACCTTTTGGGCTGTGCAGTTCCAGGGTGGCCGGTTGCTGCAGCAGGGTGGTCAGGGGCGGCAGCGGTGAACGGCACACCAGGGTGACCGAGAGCGAAAAGCAGCGGCTGAGGGCCTCTTTGCCGTGCCAGTCATACACCGGCTGCGGCCCCAGCTCTCCCAGCTGCAGCCGGGCCTGGTGCGCGTTGGCAGCAGGGGCAAGTTCAAACGGGTTCATGATATTCGTGCTCGTTATTATTGGAAATGTTCGTAAATTCGACGGGTTATTCTACCCAATGGAGAATAAAAGAGGGGCCTGAATGGCGCTGCTTTGAACGCAGTACGTCACTGTCTGGCGTGTGCTTCAGCCGGCATTGGTGTCGCCCTGTGCCGGCACCAGCACGTGGCTGCCGGGCGGGCAGCCGCAGGCCACCTGATCCCCGGCCAGGGCCACGGGGCCGCCGGGCAGGTTAACGGTGCGCGGGGCAACGGCCACAATCGGCCCCTTGCCTGCACTGCATTTGGGGCAGCTGGCCTGCATACCCACCCGGGCCACCGGCTTGCCGGCATGCAGTACGCAGCTGTCTCCTTCGAGCACGCTACCGCCTTGGGATGTCGCATCTCCCAATCGCGCTACCTTTGCCATTTTGTGTGATCCTCCTGCGTGAAATACAAAAGTGTTACGGCTGCGGATGCGCGCTGCGTCGGCAGCCGTAACGCTTCTGAATAAAATGCCCGGGCCAGCACCCGGGCACTGGCATCAGGCAGACACCGGCGAACGCCAGTCGTCGGAGCCGGAAGTGCCGGACACTTCGTGGGTCCAGCTAATGGCACGGTAGGTCATGTACACGTCTTCCAGGTGGGTGAAGTGGGCCATGGACGGATCCTGACAGTTGGGCATCTGCGCCTGCACGTCTACGATAATGGCGTCGGTCAGCTCGGTGGTGAAATAATGCTCCTGGCTGCCGGTGGCAGAGGTGCGGTACCACTTGATGGTGACGGTGGGCAGGCGCTCACCGGAGGTAAGGGCGTTATAGATAAGCGGAGAGGCCTTGTCGAACACCTTGGTAATTTTTACCGGCTTGTGCACGCGCTGGCCGGTGGGCTGGCCAGACTGCACATCACGGGGCAGCAGTACCTGATGCTCAAAGCCCTGCACCAGCACTTCATCTTCGTGGCCTTCCTGATAAATGTTGCCCACGGAGTCTTCGGTGAAAGTGCCGGCGGTGATCAGGCCCTGTTTTTCCCCTTCAATGGTCATATAAGCCGGAGTTGGCATAGTGTGTATCCTCGTGTCGATGTTAATAAAAGATGAGTTCCGGACGTATCCGTATCCCTTTATAAGCCATTATCGTGCCAGTTTTTATTAGTTGTTATAAATCAAAGCTTTATGGTTTTCTGGTGTATTTTTCTTCTCATAAATGCATGATTTTCAGACATTTATGCATGTTTTTACTGAAAATCATGCACGCAGCCACTTGCCGGGTACCGCAGCCAGCACGGGCAAATACCGCGCCAGTTGCTGCAGGCTGGTGTTTCTGTCTTCCGGTAATACCTGCAGGGCGGCGAGCAGTGCCTTGTTAAAACGCCGGTGGCGGCCAGGCGGCTTTGGCTGCCTTGGCTGAGCGGCCAGGCTGCGGGTGGTGTGCGGACCAAAAGGGTGGCTGAGGCTAAGCAACTGATACAGCACACAGGCGAGTGAAAACACATCGGTATGAGCCGAGGGCAGGGCACCGTTAAACAGCTCGGGAGCGGCATAACGTTCACTGTGGGCATTCAGCTGCTCGCGGTTAAGCCGAAAGGCGGCGTCGCTGTGGTCGCTCAGCCTGCCAATGCCAAAGTCAAACAGCAGCAGGTCGTCGTGGTGATCAATCAGTATATTGGCAGGCTTGAGATCGGCGTGGATCACGCCCTGCTGGTGGCAGTGCTGCAACGCCGACACCAGCTGGCCGGCCCACTTCAGGCGCAGTGCGGGTGTTGGCGGCGGCCCCTGCAGCAGCCGCTCTTCCAGGGTTTCACCGGCAATCAGCTCCTGGGTAAAAAAGCCGTAATGGTGCTGCGGGCACACATCATAATGCAGGTGGCGCACCACATTGCCATGGCGCAGGCGCATGCCCAGTTTATATTCTCCCAGCAAGAGGGCGTTGGCACCCCTGTGCTCGCGCATATCCCGGTTCAGGGTTTTCAGCGCCACCCAGGGCTGGGGCTCGCCCAATGATTCCAGCAGCAGATCCCGGGCCTTATACACCACCCCCATGCCTCCCACCCCCAGAATGCGGTGCAGCAAATAACGCTGGGCCAGCACGGTGGGGGCATGGCCCGGTCCCGGGTGGCTGGCCACGGATGAAAGTAACACTTGGCTCATGTTCAGCTCACAAAAACGGCCAGCGCCGTCAGGTTGTCGGTGGCCGGACCATGCAGTACCCGGGTGGCCAGATGAGTGACTGCCGCCCCCGGTGTGTCCTGGCTCAGGCCGGCCACCATTTGCTCCTCACTTAATTCCCGGTAGAGCCCGTCGGTACACAACAGCAGCCGGTCGCCCCGCTCCAGCTCCAGCTCCACGGTTTCCAGCGCCAGCTCGGGGGCACCGCCAATGGCCCGGGTCAGCACATGGCGCTGGGGGTGGCTGCCGGCTTCACGGCGGTTGATGCGCTTTTGCTCTATCAGCCGTTGCACCAGGCTGTGATCCCGGGTTATCTGATACAGCCGCCGCCGGCGTAGCAAATAACAGCGGCTGTCTCCGGCCCACAGGCACACCGCATTTCCCTCCGGGCTGAGCAGCAGCGCCACCACTGTGCTGCCAATGGCCTGGCTGCCATCCAGGGTTTTTTCACACCCCAGGTGGCGGTTTACCCGCTCCAATACCCGATGCAGCGCCAGCTGGCGCTGCTCCAGTGGCAAGGGCGCCGCGCTTTCGCTGTCGGTCAGGCTGCTGCAGGCTTCAATCACCATGCGGCTGGCCACATCACCGCTCTGATAGCCTCCCAGGCCATCGGCCACTGCCCACAGCCCGGCGGGGCTGTGATTAAAGTAGCCGTCTTCGTTGCATGGCCGCACTTTGCCGCCGTGGGTGCAGGCGGCAGAGTGCCAGTTCAGGTGCCGGGTCATAGTTTTGCCGGCAAACCAAAGGCCACCAGGGTTTGCCGGTTGAGCGGATTGGGGCTGTGCCGGCTGGCAATTAAATACTGGGCGGTCAGGCCTTCCTTGTTCAGGCTGGCTTTGAGCACATTGCTGCCGGTCTGGCTTTCCACCTGAAACTCGTCCAGCAGACGGAACAGGCTCCAGGTGCCGGTGCTCTGACGGCTGAGCACATGGTTGCCGGCCAGATTGTGCAGGGCAATGCTGGCCAGATTGCGGCTGGCGGTGCCCGGCCAGGAGAACTGTTTGCCGATAATGGGGCCGTGCTCATACACCAGGCTGCTGCCATCCAGCTTCAGCTCCGACTTCAGCAAACTGGACGACAGGGCCAGCGGCTCCAGTTTGAACTGCAGCTGGGCCTGGCTGTCGTTTTCTGAAAAGAACGACTGCTGAATAATGTAGGCTCTCGACATCTGGCGCAGAAAGGCACCGGAAAACGGCAGGCCTTGGCCATCTACCTGGCGGGCATACAGCCGGCCACGGTTGCCGCTTACAAAGGGACGCAGCACGCCATGATAGAAGCTGTCTACGTTGCCGCCCTTGCCAAAAAAGGCATTGAAGTCGCCCAGGGCCACTTCCTGCTCGGCCTGCTGACCAAAGGGATAGCGGCCGGCAATGCTGTTGCGGTAAGGACGCCACAACTCGGCGGCATATTGCTGCTGAATGTAGTCGTGGGTGCTGCTCAGGGTTAAAAACCAGCCCTGATCCGCCACCTGCAGCAGCCAGTGGCTGGCAGGAGAGGGCAGGTTTTCCATGGCCTGGCGCAGGCGGCCCAGCTCATCCGTATCGCCGTTCATGCGTTCCTTGGCCAGCTTGTAGGCGGCCTGGCCCGGATCGGGGGCATTGGCCACGGCATTAAAGCGGCTTTGCACCGCAAACAGGGCATCCATGGCGTTTTGCAGTGCCGGAGCCGGCGTTTCGCCGTCGGGCAGCAACACGTTCAGCTCATGAAACTGGCGGGCCAGAGTTTGCCGGGCACTGTTGGCATTGGCTTCGGTCAGCGCCGACGCCACCCCCGTGGCCACCAGATTGCGCATTTTCGGATCGGCCTTGCCGGCCAGTTTGCCGCCAAGCTCTTCGGCGGCTTCTGCCGCCCCGGGGGCATTATCCAGCAGCAGCGAGTGCGCGCGCACCGCCTGCAGCACTTCCAGTATGGGGCGCGAGCCGGTGGTCATGGCCTGCAGCTGAGCGCTGGCCTCAGACAGGGTGGCGCTGGGTTTTATCTGCAGCTGGTTCACGGCATTATTCCAGTGCTCGGTATAATCACGGAAATACATTTCTTCCACTTCGCCATAAATGCGGCGAATTTCAAATTCGCTCAGCTCGGTGGAGTCGCCCAGCACCCAGTTGTTATCCACAATGTCTTTCACCAGGCCTATGCCCCGGGCCAGAAATACCCGCTGATAACCGTCTTTGGTATAAAGGCCGGGAATACGGTAGTCATCATAATCAAACACCCTGGGATAGCTGGTAAGCACAGAGGCAAAGGTAAAGTCCGCCACCTTTACCAGTGACTTGTCTTCCTGCAGCATGCGATACACCAGATCGGCGGTGGGCTCGGTGCGCAGCTCGTTGCGGGCACTGATCAACAGTTTTTGGTCGAGCCGGACCGGCTCAAAGCCGATATTCAGCAGATGATCAAAGTGGCCGGTCAGCTGCTGTTGCAGTTGCCCCTGTCCGCTGTAGCGGTACGACCAGTCCATGCCCATCCACTCTTTCAGAAACTCGGGATCAAGGTGGCGCTGCATGTTCAGCATTAAATAGGCCCGCAGGGCATTGCTGAGCACATTGCGGTTATCCAGGTTGGCGGCAATCTGCTCTTCCAGCTGACGTTTAATACGCGGCAGCAGCTGTTCACGCAGTTGCTGATCATAAATCTGCGCGCTCATCTGGTTGAGCACCTTGCCCTGATATAACCCCAGTCGTTCGGTCCAGCCCAGTTGTTCTTCCGGGGGATATACCCGGTTGGCATCCAGCAGGGCGTTCAGCAAGGGCGCGGTTTCCGACAGCCCGGCCACCGCCGGCAGCTGGCGCTGAATATCGTGCCCCTGCTCCAGCCGGGCGGCCAGCTGATGCTGCCGGTCGGTGTTATACAAAAAGCTCTTGGCCCACAGGCCGCCGCCCAGCACCAGCACTCCCAGGGCCATGGCATAGGCCAGCCGGTTGCGCCATTTGAGTTTGTTTTCATAGCGTTTATCCAGCCCGGCCAGCTCGGCCTCAGGAAAAATCACCTCTTCCAGCAGGCGGCGAATAAACAGCCCGCGGCTGGCTCCGGTGCTGGGCAGCAGGTGGCGGGGCAGGCCCAGGTTGCGGCCAATGGCGGCGGTGTCGTTGTCCAGATTGGGCTCAAGCTCAGGGGCGCTGGTAAAATACAGGCCGCGCAGCTGGCTGGCGTTGTGATAGCGGGTTTTGCCAAAGGCCAGCTCCACAAACAGGGCCAGCCGCTCTCCCAGCCCGGCCAGCTGCATGGGAAACTCCAGCAGCTGGCCACGGCGCGACACATCCCGCTCCTGATGCACCCGCTGCAGCACCTGGCTGTTCAGCCGGCGCAGCAGCTCTTCAAACTCCTGTTTAAGCACGCTGGCCTGAGTGCCGTCGGTGTCTTCCTTGAAGGTGATGCCCATCACCTGATCCCGCTCTTCCCGGCTGAGGGTGTCGAAAAACTCGCCAAAACCGGGCAAGCGGTCGGTTTTGGTCAGCACCAGATACACCGGCAGACCAATGGTCAGTTTGTGGTGCAGCTCCTGCATGCGCTCGCGAATGGTGCGGGCATAGCGCTCCAGATCGGCTTCACTGTCTTGCAGCAGCTGATCCAGATCCAGGGTCAGCAGCACCCCATTCAGCGGACGCCGGCGGCGGCGCTGTTTCAGCTGGCGCAAAAAGCCCTGCCAGATGTCGGCGTCCATGCCGCTGCCTTCTTGTTCGGTAAAACGGCCGGCACTGTCAATCAGAATGGCGTGGTTGGCAAAATACCAGTCGCAATAGCGGGTGTGGCCAATGTCGTGGGTCAGGCTGTCTTTTTGCTCATTAACCGGAAACTCCACGCCCGAGTGTTCCAGCAGCGAGGTTTTGCCGCTGCCGCTGGCCCCCAGCAGCAGGTACCAGGGCAGTTCATAACGAAAACGATCGCCGCGCTTGCCATACAGGCTGGAGCTGCGGATCACCTGCAGTGCCTGCTGCATGCGATCCTTAATAATGCCCAGTTCGTCTTTGGCCTGTTTTTTAAGCTGCTGCTCCTGGTGCAGATCGTCGCGTTGCTCATCACTCAGCTCGCGGCGCTGATCCCGGCGCTGCAACAACAGTATGATCAGCGCCCACACCAGCAGCAGACAGCCGCTTACCAGAATGCGGGTGCCGGTGCCGGCCAGCACCTTGTGGTCATTAATGGCCACCATGGGGCCCACCACACAAACCAGCAGGATCAGCGTCAGGGTCAGCAGCAAAGACCAGCACCAGCGTTTGGCGAGGGTGTTCCCAATAGCGGTTAACCGGGCGTTCATGGTGTGTCGAGTCCTTCTTTCACAGTGTTCTGGGCCACCGCCGGCTGAGCCAGCGGGCTGTATAAAGTGGCAATGTCGTTGGTCTGGCTGCTCAGCACCCAGTTAAAGCCGTTGTAGGTGACCGCCAGGCACAGCGCGGCCATCAGCAGCAGGCTCCACACCGGCACCCGGGATACCAGCGAAGGCCGGCCCCGGCTTATTCCCTGCCAGCTGGGCGACAGCTCTTTTTTCACCTCTCCCCGCAGCTGGCGGATCTGGCGGTAAAGGCTGTCGCGAATGGCCTCCAGCTCCAGGGTGCCCCGGGGCAGCAGACGGTATTTGCCTTCAAAACCCAGGCTCAGGCACAGATAAATCAGCTCCAGCAAGTCGAGATGGCGGGCCGGATTGGCAGACAGCTTGTCGATCAGCTGAAACACCTTTTCACCGCCATAGGTTTCGTTATGAAAGCTGCTCAGCAGGCTGTAACGGGACCATTCGCCTTCTTCGCCCCAGGGGGTGGTGGCCACGGCTTCATCCAGCACTGTGCACAGCACATAGCGGCCGGCAATCACTTCGGCATTGTCACAGCCCCGGGACATGGCCAGATATTCAAAGGTTTTAATGTCCTGACTGAGGTTTTGTTTGAGCGCTTCCAGATCCTGATGCCGTGGCTGCTGGCTGAGCCGGGCCTGATGCAGCAGCAATACCGAGGCGGCCTCCACCAGCGGATTGATGCCCACCCGCAGCTCCAGCTCGGGGCGAATGCGGGCGGCAAACACCATGCGGTCTTCCAGCTGGGCATAGTTGGGACGCCGGCCCAGCGCTTCTTCGGTCAGCGACACTTCCCGGGTGTTGCGGGAAGAGTGGCTCACCAGTACGGTGCGATCTTCAAAGGGCGATTGACTCATATCAGCTGTTCCTTATGGCCCAGAAATTCAGTTCCAGCCCGCTGAACTGCCCCGAGGTATGAAAGGCAAAGCCGCCGGAGCTTTCCAGCAGGGCCTTGTCTTCCGGGGTCAGGTTAAGGGCGAAATAGGCAGTGCCGGTGTGATAGGGCAGCTGGCGCGGTGCCACCGGCAACGAGCGCAGGCGAATGCCCGGCAAATGCAGGTTAACCAGCTGACGAATGCGCTCCACCGGGCCCACTTTCAGCTGGTTGGGCAGGGTGCGGCGCAGCTCGTCGGGGTCGCAGTCGGCCCGGGCGGCCAGAATAAAGCCGGCGTTTTCCAGCAGGCCATGATCATGCAGCGGGGCCACCTGAATGCCGTATTTACGCTCCTGCAGCGCCAGTTCAATGGCGTGCTGCTCCAGCACCTGGCTCAGCAGCTGGCGAATATCCTGCATCAGCGGCCGAAAGCAGCTCAGCAGATCCTGATGCCGGTAAAGGTGCTCTTTATTGGGCCGGCGCAGTTCACCGTTATAAGTGGCCAGCTCACCGTGCAGGCTGAGCAGTTCAAGGTAAAGCTGCTCCGGATGCACCTGGGGCTCGGCCAGCAGGTGGCGCAACCTGGGCTCGTTGCGGTTTATCAGCTGCAGCATCAGAAAGTCACCCATTTCACTGCCGCCCAGCTGGCGGGCACTGCTGATGCGCTGGGCCAGCTGATCGCCTCTGTGGCTGAGCATGCTGATCACTTCCCGCAAATAGCCGCTCAGCAGCTCGGAATGATGAATATCAAGCACGGTGGGCTGATAGTCCCGCTCCAGGCTCACCACGCCGTCGGGGCTGAGATCCAGCAGCCGGCACACCGGCAGGCTGGCCCAGTTGTCGGCAATGTCCTGCTCCAGCATCAGACGAAAGCCCTGTCGGCCGCACATCACCTGAGTCTGGCCATATTCGCCGGCGTTGGAGTCGGCCACATCCCGGCTGTAGCCCACATAGCGGGCCACCACGTCCTGCTGATCGGCCCGGCGGGCTTCCACCGTGTTGCCGGCCTGCAGCGGCAATGCCAGGCACACCAGGCTGTCGGTGGCCCCGGCCGGCACGTCCAGTGCCAGCGGCTCATCGCTGTTCTGCAAATCAAACAGGGTGCCATCGGGCAAAATGCCCGAGGCGGCGTTCAGCACCACCTTGCCCATTTGCAGATATTGCAGATCCAGCCGGCGCTGAAAAAAGCCCCAGCCATGGCGGCGGGCAAACAAGCTGCGCTGATTCAGCTCGTGCTGCAAAAAGCGATCATGTTGCTGAAAATGCTGCGGCCGCAGCAGCATGCCCTCGTGCCAGATCACCTTGTCCATGGGCATTACTCCTTGTTACCGGGCTGAATGCGCACCAGCTGATCCTCGGTCAGGCCCAGCTCAATGCGGTTGTGCTTGCCCGGCCGCAGCGGCAGCAAATAGCGCCAGTTATTGCCGTTCAGCTCACGGTAGGCCGCCACCACGCCCACATATCGGGAGTCGGGCCTGAGGCGCAAAAACAGCTGCACGGTTTCGCCCGGGCGCACCGCCAATGACTCCATGGCCACCATGTCGCGGCCCAGGGTGTCGGCGGTGGCACCATAAAGGGCAAAAAAGTCGCCGTTATCAAAGGCCGAGGCGCTGTTCAGCTCAATCAGTTTGATGATCATGGGCGAAGGCCGGCCGTTAACGTCCGGGTTCTGCTGTTCACTGGCCACCAGGCTCAAATCCAGAAAAGTGGCGCTTGGCTGTAAGCTGCAGCCGGCCAGGGTCATGCTCAGGGCAAGCAATAAAAAAAGGCGTTTCATGTTGGTTCCTGTCAGTCGAAATGCGTGGTGGCGGTGGTCAGCAGCTGGGTCTGCTCTTCATAGGTGGCGCTGTAATGGCGGGAAAACAGCGACTGCCGCCATTCCCGATCATCATTCAGGCTCTGATGAAACTGGCTGTAAGCCTGCCAGTAACGGCCATCGGCCTTGCCAAAACGCGGTTTGCTGATGGTCTGCTCAAAGCGGTAGACCAGCCGCTCGGGCGAGAGCTGCTCAATCACGCCGTTAATGGCGGCACGGGTGGCGGCCAGGCTGGCAACCTGATGGGCCTGCAGCTCCTGCAGGCCCTGGCGCAGTGCCTGCTCACCGTTGAGATAGCCGGGGCGGGGGTGCAGCAGCATCATTTCCATGGCCTGCTGATAGTCACTGCAGAACTTGAGCGGATTGTTGCCCTCACTCTGCACCACCGTCATGTTCAGGCGCATCTCGTTTTTAATGTCGGCGCGGGTGCGCAGGCTTTGCATGGTGCCGCCCACTGCCAGCCGCACCATGGCACCCAGCCGGCGCAGCAGCTCGGCCCGCTGCCCGGCATCGACTGTGCTTAAATCCACGCCCAGGGCGTTACCGAGCAGCTGCCATTCGCTGTCGGCCAGGGGCGTGGGGGCGGCTGCCGGCTCTGCCGGTGCGGGGGGCGGGCTGGCCGGCTCCGGCACTGGGTCTTCGGCAATGGCAAAGGCCGGCGGCGGCACCGCATCTGTCATGTGCTCTGTGCTGTCGGCGATGGTGGGCGCATCATCCAGCAGGGAAGTATCGCCGGCAGGCGATGGCTGCCAGTCGTCCGTGAGCGAGCTGGTCTGCTGCCGGCCCAGCGCCTTGATGGGGTCGAGATCGAGAAAGTCGTCGTCGGGAATAATATTGCCGTCGCTGCGGGGCTGGCCGGCCAGATCCTGATACATGTCCAGGCTCTGGCTCAGGCGGGCCTGCAGCACGTATTCGCCGAACACATATTGAGTGCCGTGCACCACCGGCACCGGCTGATTGGCGGGCAGGCGCTCATTATCGGGATGAATAAAGGTGCCGTTGGTGCTTAAGTCGGTCAGCAGAAAATGGCCGTTTTCAAAGGTAATTTCGGCATGCACCCCGGAAAGGTGGCGTCTGTCATCGGGCAGCGACCAGTCACAGCGCGGGTTGCGGCCTATGGTGCCCCCCGCCTGACGAAAGGTATGAGAAGAGCGCATGTCATGGGCATGATCCGGCGCGCCGCTGATGGTAAAAGTCAGTTCCATGGCTTGGTTTCCTGTTACTGCTGCTTGATGACTTCGGGTTGCTCCCGGGGGCCGGGCTCGCCCAGCGGACGATAATGATCGGTGTTGGTGCAGGCCGACAGCAGCAACAAGGCGGCCAGGGCCGTGGTCAGTAAAGGCATGTCAGATCCTCCAGTTCCGTGCGTTAATATGATGTTTTTTCAAGCGGTAATTCATGGCACCCCGAGACAGCCCCAGCTCCTGGGCGGCCAGTTTCTGGTTGCCGTGATATTTATGCAGCACCTGCTCCAGCACCCGCGACTCCAGATAATCAAGGCGCTCGTCCAGCTTGCCGGCACCCAGGTCTTCCGCCGTGGTGGCCGGCAGGGTGCCGGCCTGCTCAAACAGCTCGGGGGGCAGGTGGCCCGGTTGCAGGCTGGTTTCATGACTGTGGAGCAACAGGGTGCGCTCTATGGTGTTTTTCAGCTCGCGCACATTGCCGGGAAAGTCATGGCTTTCCAGCCGCTCCAGCAGCGCCGGCGACAGCGCCGGTGCCGGCAGCCGGCCCTGGCGGGCAAACTCGTCGGCAAAGTGACGGCTGAGCGGAGCTATGTCGTCTTTACGCTCGCGCAGCGGCGGCAGGGCAATGGGAAACTGGGCCAGCCGGTAATACAGATCCTGGCGAAAGCGGCCGCTGGCCACCATGTCGGGCAGGTTCTGATGGGTGGCCGCCACAATGCGCACATTCACCTCATAGCTGCGGGTATCTCCCAGCGGGCGCACGCTTTGCTCCTGCAGCACCCGCAGCAGCTTGGCCTGCAGCGACAGCGGCATGTCACCGATTTCATCCAGAAACAGGGTGCCGCCCTGTGCCGAGCGAATAAGCCCGGTGTGCTCCCGGTCGGCACCGGTAAAGGCCCCCCGGCAGTAGCCGAACAGCTCGCTTTCCAGTAACTGCTCGGGAATGCTGGCGCAGTTTTGCACCTGAAACGGAAATGAGCGCCGGGGGCCGTGATGATGAATGGCCTGAGCCACCAGCTCCTTGCCGGTGCCGGTTTCTCCGGTGATCAGCACACTGCTCTGGTTGTGCAGGGTTTTACTGATCAGCCGGCGCAGCTGCTTAATGGCATCGCTGTTGCCGGTAAGGCCATAGCTCTGGTTAAGGGGAGCCTGCCGGGCCGGCGGGGCAGGTGCACGCCGGCGGGCGCATTCCGCCAGCTGCTGATGGCGGCAATATTGCTGCCAGAAGCTGGTGCACAATTCCGCCAGTGAGGCCAGCTGCTGCGGGCTGCGATAGGCATGCTCTCCCAGCAGCACCAGCACGCCCTGATTGTGCTGGCCGGCATCGCGCACGGGCAGGGCGGTGATCAGGCTGGGCTGAGTCAGGCTGTCGGGACCGGCCTGCAGAAAGTCCAGCCGAAAATGCCCTTGTGCCTGAGCGCGGCTCAGGATGAGCGGCGTTTGCCCCAGCAAAGCGGCACTGAGCAGGCTGTCGTGATGGTAATCCGCCGGCTCGCTGTGGCTGTGCTCGCTGCCAGTGCCGTTGGGGCCGGCGCTGATTTGGCGCACCAGCAGGCTGTGGCCTTGATCCAGCAAATAGATATCGGCCCGCTCACAGCCGGTCAGTTGCTGCAGTCCGGCGGCCCACAGCTGCAGCACCGCCGTGGCCGACGAGGCGTTGCACAAACGATGCAGCAATGCCAGCTCGGCCCCGGTGCCGGCAGGGTGCAAATCGGCAATGACCGGCATCATCAGGTCAGCTCCTGCTGCCCGCTGTGGCATGCAAAACCGTTTGTTTCATTCCAGCTCAGCACCAGGGTATTGGCCGCCTGGTTGCCGGCCTGTGCCTGCAGCAGGGCGCCGGAAATCAGCGGCATCAGTTGTTCCCGCAGCACATGGTCAATGTTGCGCGCGCCGCTGTCGCTGTGGGTGCAGCGTGCACTGATGGCCCCGATCACTTCCGGCGTGCAGGCCAGGGTAATGCGGCGGTCTTGCAAGCGCCGGCCCAGGCGATCGAGTTTGATTTTTACCAGCTCGGCCATGGTGCCCTCGTCAATGGGGTAATAGGGCACCACCGTCATGCGGGCCAGCAGCGCCGGCTTGAAATGACGGGTCAGCACGGGGCGAATGGCCTCCAGCAGCTCGGCCGGATCGGGGCGGGGCTGCTGCCGGCATAACTGCTCTATGATGTCCGAGCCCAGATTGGAGGTCAGCAGCAGGGTGCAGTGGCGAAAGTCGGTGGCGCGGCCTTCACCGTCGTTGGCCATGCCCTTGTCAAAAATCTGGTAAAACAGGTTGAGCACGTCCTTGTCGGCTTTTTCCACTTCATCTAGCAGCACCACCGAATAGGGCCGCTGGCGCACGGCCTCGGTGAGCATGCCGCCTTCACCGAATCCCACATAACCGGGAGGAGAGCCGATCAGCCGCGACACAGTGTGTTTCTCCTGAAACTCCGACATATTGATGGTGGTCAGAAAGCGGTCACCGCCATAAAGCAAGTCGGCCATGGCCAGGGCCGTTTCGGTTTTGCCGGTGCCGCTGGGGCCCACCAGCAAAAACACGCCGTCGGGGGCATTCGGGTTGCTGATGCCGGTGGCGCTGGCGCGCACCGAGCGGTCCAGGGCGTCAATGGCATGCTGCTGGCCGCGAATGCGTTGCTGCATGTGCTCGCCGAAGCGCATCACCTGCCGGCAGCGCTGCTGCACCAGATTGGCCACCGGAATACCGGTCCAGGCGGAAATCACCTCTGCCACCAGTCCGGCACTTACTTCATAATGCACCAGCCGCTGAGACTGCTGCAGCTCAGCCAGTTGCTGCTGCAGCCCGGCCAGCTGTGCCGGCGCGGGGTTGTCTTGCCGGCGCAAGGCCAGCAGTTGCTCTGCCAGTGCCTTTTGCTGCTGCCATAGCTGCCCGGTGGTCTCGGCCTCGTCGGCCAGACTGGCCACCTGCTCCGCCAGCCGGTTCAGCTCGTCTTCATTCTGCGCCAGGCCGGCCTGATGATCCCGCTGGCGGGCATCCAGCTCGCGCTGCAGCCCGGCTTGGCGATACAGCAGATCTTCCAGCGCCGGCGGCCGGCTGTTCAGGCTGATGCGCACCCTGGCACAGGCGGTGTCGAGCACGTCTACCGCCTTGTCGGGCAGCTGCCGGCCGCTGATGTAGCGGGCCGACAGCTCGGCGGCAGCCACCACGGCATCGTCGCGCAGATAGACACCGTGAGTTTGCTGATAATGGGGGGCCAGCCCGCGCAGTATGGCCACCGCCTGTGCCGGATCCGGCTCGTCCAGCTGCACCGGCTGAAAGCGTCGCGCCAGGGCCGGATCCTTTTCGATGTATTTTTTGTATTCCGACCAGGTGGTGGCGGCAATGGTTCTCAGCTCGCCCCGGGCCAGGGCCGGCTTGAGCAGGTTGGCGGCGTCGCTGCCGCCGGCCTGACCGCCGGCCCCGATCAGGGTGTGGGCCTCATCAATAAACAGGACAACCGGCGTGGCAGATGTTTTCACGCCCTCAATCACTGCCTGCAGCCGGCGTTCAAATTCCCCTTTCACGCTGGCACCGGCCTGCAGCAGGCCCATATCGAGGGCGAGAATGTCCACGTTTTCCAGCACCGGCGGCACTTCTTTGGCGGCCACCTTCAGTGCCAGCCCTTCCACCACGGCGGTTTTGCCCACACCGGCGTCTCCCACCACTATGGGGTTGTTTTTGCGTCGGCGGGCAAGAATGTCGATCATCTGGCGAATTTCGCCTTCACGCCCCAGCACGGGATCAATGCTGCCATCGCGGGCCAGCTGAGTGAAGTTGGTGGTGAACTGCTGCAGGGCGCTGTTGCCGGCGGAGGCGGGCTGGCTTTCCAGCAGGCCCTCCATCAGCTGTTTCAGCTGGTCTTTGGGAATGTCGGCCAGCACGCCGTAGCAGCGGCGGTGGGCGTGATCCCCCGGGTTGTTGAGCAGGGCCAGCAACAGGCAGCCTTCCGGCACCTGCTCCAGACGCAGCTCCAGGGTGCTGAGCAGATAGGCTTCCTGCAGCCACTGCACCAGATCTGGCGAGAACACCGGGCTGTGCTCGCCGGGCGCGGTGCGCTCACCGGCATGATGCAGAGCACTCAGCAGGGCATTGCTGTCCAGCTGAAACTGGCGCAGGGCGGCATTTAAAAAGCTCTGCTCATTGCTGGCCAGGCACAGCAGCACATCTTCCACCAGTATCTCCCGCCCGCCGCGGGCCACACAGCGCTCTGCAGCCTGCTCCAGGGCCTGTCTGGCGGATGGTTCAAGGGCGCGCACCAGCTGGTGCAGGTCGGCATTAATCATGTAATCAGCTCCCGGAAATAGTAATGGTGCCATCGGCGCGTTCGCTGCCCAGCCAGGTGGTCCAGCCAAGCCGGCACTCGTTGTTTTCGGCCAGCGCCAGTGCTCTCTTTTGTTCTGGTTTCAGCACCAGCCGAATGTCGTAGTCGAGCGGGTCGCGCAGGGTAAAGCGCACCAGCTCGTTCAGCTCCTGATAGCGGCTGCCAATGGGCAGCAACTCGTAAAACTGCTGCCAGTCGAGACGGCGGATATGAATGCGGAACTTGCTGCTCCGGTCGCGCACTTCGGTGCCTATTACGCAGTCTTGCCCCAGGCTGCTGTTGGCTTGCCCCAGCCGGTTCTGCTGGTGCGGTGCAACGGGCACCCGGCGCGGCACGCAGGGCTCAAGTTCAATGTGCTGATGCTTCAGGTAATAACGCAGCACGGCCTCAATCAATGCGGCGGAGTGGGCACGCTGGCCCAGCAAGCCCAGATAAGACAACAGCCTTTGCCACTGCAGCCGGTCATCCAGGCCGGTGATGCGGTTGCCCAGTCCCATCAGGGCAAACATGCGCTGGGAAAACACATCCCCCGCGCCCTGGCGAAAGCTGGCGGCATAGCGATATTTCTGATAAAGGCCAAGCAGCAAGCGGTGCAGCCGGCTGTTGAACAGCTGTAAAAACTCCCGGGCCGCATCCTGGCTGCTGTCGTCCTGGGCCAGCGGCTCGGTATAAAACGCCGGCAAGGGCGAGCCGGCTCCCATCAGGCCAATGGGGTTAAGCACCAGACAGGCATGCCAGCGCCCCTGATGCTGATAGAAGCGGGCCGATTCCACATCGGCCCCGGCAAACCCGAAAGACGGGTTCGCTCTGAACTCGATGCGGGCAAAGGCCTGTTCTTCGGTCATGTGTTCATTGCGGGCCATCAGCCAGCGGCAGCTCAGCTCCAGCGCCTTGAACAGGCTGTAACGTCTGACGGAGCCGGCAAAGGGACCTTGCGACCCCGTTACAATATGGGTTGTTGTCCCATTCTTGGCGTCCATGTAAAACGGGCTCCGTCTGTGGTGTTAACAGTAAGCTCATGAAACGAGTTGAGGCTGGCGTAAAGCGCAAAAAATTCATTCAGTACGGCACCGAACAGATATAAGTCGCCGGGCCCGGAAAAGTGCGCCGATGACAGGGTGAGCTCGGTGTGGGTGCCCCGCACCGGCAGGCCCTGCCACAGGCGATCGGTGCGCTGATGAGTAATGGCCTGAATGCCGTTAAGCATGTGCCGGGTGCGGCGGGCGGCGGCTTCATCAAAGGGCGCACAGAAGTCGTAGGTTTCCAGCACCACCCGCAGGGCATCGGGATTGGTGAGAGAAATGTAGTTCAGCGACATATTGGAAATAAGCCGCCATAAGCCTTCCCCCTGTAGGGGCGGCGGATAGCAGCGGGTGGCCGGACGAATGTTTTTAAACCGGGCAAAACCGGGGGTGGTATCGGTGGCAACGCAGATATCGCCCACCTCCAGCTCGCTGGGCAGATCCTGATTGCAGCACTGCAGCTCCACCGACATGGTCTCGGTATAAAACTCGATGCCGGGCTGATGAAAGCTGAGCCAGGTTTCCAGTTTGCGCGAGTCCAGGCCGGGTTTGCGGTGCACACCAAAATAGGGCCGGTTGGTGTAGTCGCTGTGTTCAAACGACTCAAAGGCCACATATTCCCGGCAGTTACGGCCACCGGGCTGCCAGCCCTGCACCCGGCCAACACTCACCACACTGCTGTATTCCGGCGGCAGGGCGGCGGGCAGCAGGCGGTAATGGGTCTGGCGATGATCCATGCGAACGGGCACGGCATCGTGCTCAAACAGGTTAATGGCCGGTGTGCAGTAAAGCCTTATCTGATCCCGGTGCGGAGCAAAACGGGCCAGCGGCAGCCGGCTGAGGGTAAAGCGCAGCTCCAGCCGGCGGCAGGCCTGGTGCGCCGCCGTGTTGTGGTGGGTGACGTCCAGGCCGTTAACATCCACAAACATCAGCTTTTCGGGAAAGCAGAAATACTCCTGCAAGTGCCGGTAGCCGCTGAAGGTGTTCAGTGAATAGGGCAGCAGGGCCTGATCGTCTCCAAAGCCGGCGGGGCTGATGCACTGACGGCCCAGTGAATAGCGCTGCAGCGGCTCGTTGTGCTCATCAAACAGGTGCAACTCAGCCTGCTCCAGGTATTCCAGCAGGCTCAGATACAGAGTCGACGATACCTGCCGGTCTCCGGCCAGATGCAGGCGCAGGCTGTCAAGTTGCATGCCCGGCAGATCCGCCTGCTCCGCAATATGCAGGTGCATGATCAGAGTGCCTCCCTCGCCGGCGGGGGCAAATTCGAGCTGCTCATGACGCAGCGGAAGCAGCGTCACTGAATAGCAGGTGCGAAACGGACAGCTGATCCCATGGCGCGGTTTGCTGGTTACCTCAGTGTGCCGGGGCACCATGCGGGCGCTGGTTAAATCTTCCAGCGGTTCAAACTCCAGCATGGTTAATGCCGGCACCGGCTGCAGATAATTGGGCCACAGCAGCTGCATTAATGAATGGCTCAGCTCCGGCAGCTCGTCATCCAGGCGCTGGCGCAAACGGCCGGTCAGAAAGGCAAAGCCTTCCAGCAGCCGTTCTACGTCGGGGTCCCTTCCTTCATGGCCCAAAAAGGGGGCCAGGGCCGGATTGCGCTCTGAAAACGCCTTGCCCTGCTCCCGCAGTGCCTGCAGTTCGTCCTGGTAATAGCGGTTCAGCGACATCTTAATACACCTTTATTTTGCCGCCGCCGCTGAGGTCGGCATCAAAGGCGATGGGAAAGCGGCTGCCATCCACCTCTACATTGCCACTGATATGAAAACGCATTTTCAGCGGCGAGGCCGGGTTGGCCTCCATGCTGACACTGGGTTGATGCAGGCGGGGCTCATAACGCCGAATGGTGTCTTCAATATGTGCACGAATGCTGATCATGGCGTCGTGCACACTTAAATGAATCTGGTTCAGATCCGGCAGGCCGTAATCGGGCTGGGTCATCACAGAGCCGGCCCGGGTGCTGAGCAACTTGGCCAGATGACTGGAAATGGACGCCGCCAGCGCATCTTCTGCCGGCAGGTGCTCCCTGCCGGCATGCTCGCCGGTTAAACGCTCAAACAGACTGCCGGATCTCATGGTTTATTCCTTGTCCAGCTTGCCGACCAGCGACAGCGTGAAGTCGGCACCCATGTATTTAAAGTGGGGGCGAATGGACAAATTCACTCGGTACCAGCCCGGCTCGCCGCTGACGTCTTCCACCTGCACCCGGGCGGCCCGCAGCGGGCGGCGGCCACGCACTTCGGCGGGCGGGTTTTCCTGATCGGCCACATACTGGCGAATCCAGGTGTTAAGCTCGGCTTCCAGATCCGAGCGCTCTTTCCAGCTGCCAATCTGCTCCCGCTGCAATACCTTGATGTAGTGCGCCAGACGGCTGACCACAAACAAATAAGGCAGCTGAGTGCCCAGCTTGTAGTTCAGCTCGGCTGCTTTGCCTTCCTCGGAAATACCAAAGAACTTGGGCTTCTGGGTAGAGTTGGCGGAGAAAAAGGCGGCATTGTCGGAGCCTTTGCGCATGGTGAGCGAGATAAAGCCTTCTTCTGCCAGCTCATACTCCTTGCGGTCCGATACCAGCACCTCGGTGGGAATTTTGGTCTCGATTTCGCCCATGCTTTCAAAATGATGCAGGGGCAGATCTTCCACCGCACCGCCACTGCGCGGGCCGATAATGTTGGGGCACCAGCGGAATTTGGCAAAGCTGTCGGTCAGGCGGCTGGCAAAGGCAAAGGCGGTGTTGCCCCACAGGTAATGCTCGTGAGAGGACGATACATCTTCCTGATAAACAAAGCTTTTAACCGGGTTGGCTTCCGGATCGTAAGGCTGGCGCAGCAAAAAACGGGGCAGAGTAAGGCCCACATAGCGGGCGTCTTCCTGTTCGCGAAAGCTCTGCCATTTGGTAAACAGCGGCCCTTCAAAGTGATCTTTCAGATCCTTCATGTCGGGCAGGCCTTCAAAACTCTCCAGGCCAAAGAACTGCGGGCCGGCAGCCCCGATAAAGGGCGCGTGAGACATGGCCGACACCGCAGCCACGCCCTGCAGGGTTTTAATGTCGGGGGCCGACGGACCAAACTCATAGTTGGCAATAATGGCACCCACGGGCTCGCCGCCGAACTGACCGTATTCGGCAGTGTAGATATGTTTGTAAAGGCCGCTTTGAGTGATCTCGGGGGCGTCTTCAAAGTCTTCCAGCAAGTCGGCCTTGGAGGCATTCAGCAGCTCAATGCGAATGTTTTCACGAAAGTTGGTGCGATCCACCAGCAGCTTGAGGCCGCGCCAGGCCGATTCCATTTTCTGAAACTGCTCATGGTGCAGAATGGCATCGACCTGTTTGCTTAAACGGGCATCAATTTCGGTGATCATGCGGTCAACCAGGGCTTTTTTCACCGGCTCGTTCTGGTTGTGCGGTTTCAGCAGCTCTTCGATAAAGGCACCCACACCACGCTTGGCAATGCCGTAGGCTTCGTCGTTGGGGTTGAGCCGGGTTTCGGCAATAATCTGCTCAAGAATGCCGCTGCTTTCTGCATGTTGCTGGCTGTCCAGCCGGGCGGTTTCAGTCATCTGTCCCGTTCCTTGTTAGTTATTGAGAGTTGCTCAGGCCCAGCTCGGCCAGAACTTGTTCGCGGGCGTCCTTGTCTTGCAGCACCGATTCAATGGCCTTGCGAAAGGCCGGCGCATTGCCAAGGGGGCCTTTCAGGGCCACCAGTGCATCGCGCAGCTCCATCAGGGCTTTCAGCTCCGGCACCTGCTCCACCACGCTGGCGGGGTTGAAGTCTTTCAGCTCGCTGAACGATAAATTCACCGGCAGCTCGGCATCGGGATCCGACTCGTCCAGGGTGTTGGGCACCGACAGGCTGAGCGACAGCTCCTGTTTGGCCAGCACTTCATTGAAGTTGTTCTTGTCGATGCTGACCGGGCTGCGCTCTTCAATCTGGCGGTCGTCTTCGCGCTGGGTAAAGTCGCCCAGCACCATGAGTTTGAGCGGCAGCTCCATTTCTTCCTGGGCATCACCGGTATCGGGCTTAAATGTGACGTTGATGCGCTCCTTGGGGGCGACGCTACCTTCTTTTGCCATGGGGCTTCTCCTTCAGGGTTAAAATTCCAGGCCCGCGCACACATCCAGGTTGCACAGGCGCTCGTGTATTTCTTGCCGCCATGCCGGCGCGTCTTCCTTGCGGGGCCGTTTGTCCAGCGCGGCCAGCAACAACTGGCACAGCTCCAGCCCAAGGGCCGGATCCCACTGCCACAAATTCCGTTGCTCAAACTCCTGATACAAGGGCCTGAGCAAAGAGACCGCCGCATTGTGGTGCTGGTCGAGCACACACAAGCGCGCCATGGCCAGCCGCCAGCCGGCGGCATCACGGCCTTTGCCGGCAACACGGGCGGCCTGTTGCAAGGGGTGCAGCGCCGGCCCCAGACCTTGCTGCGGCAGTTGCTCCATGGCGTTTTCAAGGGCCTGTTGCAGCTCGTCTGAATGCAGCTGAGGCAGGCTGAGCGTGGCGGGCTGTGTGGCCGGTTTGCGGGCCGCGCCCAGCCACTCCCGTGTGTGCTGAGCGGCAAAGGGAGTGCCGTCGTCAAAGCTGAGCTCAACCAGGGCCGGAAAGGCGCGGGTAAAATACTGTGTTTGATCAAGCACTTCATCGGCGGCGGCGTGCCAGTTGAGCGCCTTCAGGCACTGCCAGCTCATATGGTGGCCGTCCAGCCAGAAGGGGGCTTTGGTCAGGCTGATTTCCAGTTCATCCAGCAGCGCGGCCACATCGCCTTGCTGCAGGCGATCGCGATAGCTCAGCAGTTTGTTGGCGGGCAGCGGCTTAAGCTGAGTGCGACCGTCGCTGCCGGCACCGGGCAGGGCACTGATAGCCGACCAGGTAAGCACCCGTGCCAGCCGAAAGCGCCGCACATCGGCGGGGTTGTCTTTTTGCCAGAAACTGGCCAGACGGCGGGCCGCGTCTTGCAGCTGGCGCAGCAGTTTGGCCGCGTCCCGCTCGCTGGCCACCGCAGCGGCAATGGGCTCATCCAGTGATGGCGGTGCCGCTGCAGGCATCGCAGTGGCCGCCGTGGCCGTGACCGGTGCGCCGGCAGGGGAGGGCGAGGCTGCCAGGCGCTGCTCTTGCTGCCGGCAACGGCGCATCAGTGCCGCCAGCTCTTCCGGCGGTGACGCCAGCTGTGCCGAAAGGGTTTCATCCAGCTCTGCCATGGCGGCGTGCAAGCGCTTTAACTGCTCCGCCGGGCAGTTAAGGGTGTCTTCATTTAATTCGCTGTCCAGTACATTCAGCAGGCCCTGAATGGCCGCCATGCGGGCGCGGGGTTTGCGCGGAAAACAGTCCGCCCAGAAATGACCACACAGTGCCGCCAGAAAGTGGCAGCCGCGCTCCAGCCCGGCGGCACCGTCCAGCTGCCACCAGGCACGCACCAGCCAGCAGCCAAGACGTAAATCCTTGGACTTTTCCATCAGCAGGTTTTGTGTTTGTTCAGCTACCCACTGCCAGTCCGGCTGTTCACGGTGGTAAAGATTGCTGAGTTTGCCGATCTCCCGCTCTATCAGCTCAAACTCATCGTCGTAGCGGCAATCTTCACCACAGGCATGGTCACCGGGAACAGGCTGAAGCAGTCTATTCCACGAGGTCATTTCATGTATCCCAAAATAGAAGTCTGGTTATTGTTTTTGTTTAATAATTTTCGTGCGAATCCTGTGCGGGCAGAATTCTACATGGTTAGTTGCAAAATCCAACACATAATGTAAATTTTCTTTATGTCAATTAAATGACGCTTCCTCTCACGCCTGCTGGCTATTAACTTTTGCCGTGTTTTGATTTAAGGTGACCGCCCTGAATTCGATCTTGATGTGTAACATCATGATTTTCTAAGCTAATTTTTCCACCTTGAGCGTCTTTCGCCGGGGGGGGAGGCCATCTTTCAACCTGGGTTTAATATTGCTGTGTCGCAACCTTGGTAGTGTGGTTCTTTAATCCCGCGCTGTGTGTATGGCCTTTATGGTGCGGTTGGTTTGCAGGTTGCGACAATGAGTGTCGCAATTGGTAATTTTATTTGTTTGGTTTTTATTTTCATAAAAATGTAATAACGACAGTTTTTGACGCATTAACTTTATGAGCACGACATTCATGAGCACAGTTAATTCAGCCCCTGCCGCTAACGCGCATCAGGCCCGGCTGCAGCTGGGAGAGCTGGGGCCGCAGCCGGTGTATGACTGGCACGGCAAAGAGGCCCTCAGCCGCTGCTTTTCGCTCTCGGTCACCCTGGTGTGCCGTTCGCCGCTGCCGCCCCTGACCACCCTGCTGCAGCAACCGGCCACCCTGGAACTGCACAGCCCAAAAGGTACCCGGCGCTATGTGCACGGCCTGGTGTTTGACCTCACCGAGCTCGACCGCAGCCCCCGCCATGTGCGCTACCGGCTCACCCTGGTGCCGCCGCTGGCGCTGCTTGACCTGC
>NZ_KB908473.1 GCF_000381965.1 Oceanimonas smirnovii ATCC BAA-899 | reverse complement strand
GTGAATCGTCCGGGACGCTTGAGCAAAGCGGGTAACGCCTATCTGCGCTCAGCACTGTTTATGCCAGCGATGAGTGCAGTGAGACATGATGCACGCGCTAAGGCGTTTTATGAGGCCCTGATAGCCCGAGGAAAGAAAAAGATACAGGCCTTATGCGCAGTCATGAGGAAGTACCTCACCGGCTTGTGGGCCTGTATCAGAACGGGAACCATGTTTGATTCGACGTTGCTCTTCAGCGAAGAACACATTCAGGCTTGAATTTACGTCAAAACAGAGTATCTACAGGTTCTGTCTGCATGGATTCCGGCTCAAGGCCAGAATGACATTTGTGGTCACAGGTGAGCCGCTTATCGCTTCCAGCTTCTGGCTTTCAGCTGCCCTTAAGCCATTTGCGCCAGCTTGCCTGCACCCACTCCCGCTCCTGAGTTAGCTCGGTGTCGGGCACCAGGCCGGGCAGGTCCGACAGACTGAGACGATGGCCCCGATCGCGAATGGCGCAATAGGCCCGGCGCAGCTGTAACGACTCCTGTTCATTCAGCAGCCCAGTTTCTACTGTCATTTCCAGAATACGCATATTGTCGGACCAGCGGGTCAGCTCCTCGTGCTCGCTGCTGTGGGCCAGCACCAGAAACTGAGTCAGAAATTCGATATCCACCAGACCACCGGCAGACTGCTTCAGGTGAATTTCACCGGCCTGAGCCCGGTTCAGGTGCTCGCGCATTTTCTCGCGCATGGCCACTACCTCCAGCGCCAGCGCACCGGCGTCCCTTGGCCGGGTCAGAATATGAGTGCGAATGCGTGCAAACTCCTCAGACAGGGCCGGCTCGCCCACTATCATGCGGCTGCGCACCAGCGCCTGGTGCTCCCAGGTCCAGGCATCTTTTTCAAGGTACTGACCGTAGCCGTCCAGGGGCGTCACCATCAGGCCGGCGTTGCCGCTGGGGCGCAGCCGCATATCCAGCTCATAAAGCACACCACTGGCGGTGCGGGTGCTGAACAGGTGAATAATGCGCTGGGCCAGACGCAGATAGAACTGGCGGCTGTCCAGGGGCTTGTGGCCATTGGTCTGACCGGTAAGGCCGCTTTGATGCACAAACACCAGATCCAGATCCGAGCTGTAGGCCAGCTCAATGCCTCCAAGCTTGCCGTAGGCCACCACACCAAAGCCCTTGTCGCCGGTGTCGGCCAGCTGCGCCGGCACGCCATGGCGGGCACTGATCTGATGCCAGGCCTGATTGACCACTTCTTCCACTATGGCTTCCGCCAGCCAGGTGAGATGATCGCTGACTTTCATTAATGGCAGTGCTCCGGCCACATCGGCGGCGGCAATGCGCAACAGCTGAATTTGCTTGAACTGGCGCAGCGCCTCCATTTGCTGCTCCACGTCTTCTTCCGGCACCCGCAGCAGAAACTGACGCAGCTCGTCCTTGTAGGTTTCCGGCGGAATCGGGTTATACAGCACCTGGGGCACCAGCAGCTCGTCCAGCAGAATGGGAAACCGCGCCAGCTGCTCCGCCACCAGCGAGCTGGCCTCGCACAAACGAATAAGCTGAGTCAGGGCACCGGCGTTTTCCACCAGCAGCTGCAGGTAGGCGGTACGGGTGGCAATTTGCAGCAGCAGTTTCTGCAGCCGGGCAAACAGGGTGCCCGGAGTGTCTGACTGACTCACCCGCTCCAGCAGCACCGGCATCAGTTTTTCCAGCGCCTGCCGGCCTTGCGGCCCCATGGCCCGGCGCGGGCATTCTTCCTTAAAGGTGTTCAGATTTTTTGCCAGACGTGCGGCCTTGTTGTCCGCCATGCCCTGCTCTGCCAGCAGGGCTGCCAGCTCGCTTTCGTCCTCCCAGTCGGTCTGCCAGATATCAGACCAGATCTGGGCCACATCTTCCTCTTCAGCTTCGGTGCTGTCACCGATCAGCAGTTCAAACTGGCGATGTACCTTGTCCATGGCAGTGTGCAGTGTGGCGAGAAACTCGCTCCAGCTGTTATGGCCGGTAAGCCAGGCCAGCCGGTCCTGGTTGAGTTCGTCTTGCGGCAGGGTCTGGGTTTGCTGGTCTGCAAAGGCCTGCAGGAAGTTTTCTACCTTGCGCAAAAAACGGTAACTGGCGTGCAGCTCGTCAAACACTTCGGGCGAAATGGCACCGGCGTCGCTGGCGGCCCTAAGCGCATCGGGCAGATGACGCACCTGCAGTGCCGGCTCGCGGCCACCGCGGATCAGCTGAAATACCTGAGCGATAAACTCCACTTCACGAATGCCGCCGGCACCCAGCTTGATGTTGTCTTTCAGCCCCTTGCGGCGCACTTCGGCGGCAATCATGGCCTTCATCTGGCGCAGGGAGTCGATCACACCAAAGTCGATGTAACGGCGATAGACAAAGGGCTTGAGCATGGCGCGCAGCTCGGCAGTGTATTCACCCTCATCGTTCAGAATGCGTGCCTTGACCATGGCATAGCGCTCCCAGGTGCGGCCATGGTGCTGATAGTAATCTTCCATGGCGGTAAAGCTCACCGCCAGTGGCCCCGACTCGCCAAAGGGCCGCAGTCGCATATCTACCCGGTAGACCTGGCCGTCTATGGTGGTCTGGTTGAGGGCATTCACCAGCTTTTGCCCCAGGCGAATAAAAAACTGCTGATTGGCCAGCTCCCGCCGTCCGCCTTTGGTCACGCCGTTGTGAGGAAAGGTGAATATCAGATCGATATCGGAAGAAAAGTTAAGTTCGCCGCCACCCAGTTTGCCCATTCCGAGGATCAGCATGGGCACAGCCTTGCCTTCGGCATCGGTGGGGGTGCCCAGCTCGGCGCACAGACGCCGGTACAGCCAGCGGTAGCTTTCTACAATAAGCGCATTGGCCAGCGCAGAAATATGCACAAAGCTTTCTTCCACCCCGGCATCCAGCAGCATTTCCCGCCAGGCAATCAGCAGCAGCTCCCGTCGCCGGTACTGGCGCAGCAACCGCATCATGACCGCCTCATCATGCACGTCATTCAGCATGGCTGTCAGCTCGGGCTGATAGCGCCCGGATCTGTCGGCATTAAACAAGTCCAGCTCATCACTCAGCGTCAGTGCAAGCTCAGGCTGACGGCACAGGCTGTCGGCGGCAAAGTCACTGCAGGCAAACAACTGCTTCAGCTGAGTGACCCGCCCGGCACTGAGTTGCGGCAACACGCCGGCGGCACGTTCTGCAAATAAAGACCAGTGTTTTTCGGCCTGAGCGGCCATGGAAGCGGGCAATGCGGACATCGGCAATTCCTTTTATGCGGCAGTAAGCCCCAGATTATCACCCTTACCGGCCATGCACAGCGTTAACCCAGCATTTTATGCGGTTGTCATGACGCTTGCGCAGCCGGGGCAGGCTGAATTAGTCTGTAACTGACTTATTATGTCAGGATACTTCATGGAACTATCAGTAATCGGCCGTCACCTGGAACAATTGGGTGAGGCCTCAACCACCGGCTTTACCTTTCAGTGCTATCCCATTCCCGGCGAAGTGGAAGTGCTGAGAGTCACGGTAGACGGGCGAGAGGAGCTGCCCCTGTTTATTTCCGTGTCGGACGATCAGATCTTGTGCATCAGCTATCTGTGGGATGAAAGTCAGGTCAATCCGGCCCGCCGTCAGGCCATGCTGGAAGCCATGCTCGATATGAATATTCCCATGCCGCTGTCGGCCTTTGCCCGGCTGGATGACTGGTATGTGGTGTTTGGTGCCCTGTCGCTGAACTCTTCTCTGGAAGATATAGAGCATGAACTGGCAGTGCTGAGTGATAACTGCCTGGAAGTGATCGAAGACATGGCGGAATTTTTGTTGTGAGGGCGCAATCATGAGTGTATTGGGTCAGGTGCTCCGCAGTCTGCAGAATGAGCAGGACAGCAGTCTCAATCCGGAACAGGTTTGCCTGCAACTGATGCAGGACTGCCGCCATGCCGAGCAGCATATGCAGGGACTGGAACGTCAGTACCGGCAACTGAAAGATGAACAAGCAAGGTTGCAGCAGCAAGCCGGCAGCCTGCTTCAGCGTCATCGTCAGCTGGAGCAGCAGGTGCTGGCAGCACTGGATACCGATGAACAGCAGGCCCTGAGCCTGGCACACTTGCTGGCAACACTGGAAAGTGAGCAGACCGGTCATGCCACCCGTCTGGGTCATATCAGCAAACGGCTGGCCTGGTATCGCCGCCGCTGGCAGGAAGCCGAGCGTCATTATCACGACTTGTGCCGGCAACTGGCCATGGCCAGAGCCAGTCGCTGCGTACGCCAGACCATGGCTGCCATTCGTGAACACCCGGACGTCACTCTGATCAATGCCAAGCAGGCACTGGCCGATATTCGCGCCCGGGAGCAGCAGCAGGACGCCGACGAGCCCGCTGCGCCGCCGGCCCCTGCCAGCACCAGTGCCGACCAGGTACTGGCACGGCTGCAGCAACAACGGAAGCAGCGCTCATGAGTCAACGCAAGCTGCCCGACAAGTGGCAGAGTTCGGTGCGCGCCGCACGGGCGGTGCAGGTGGCGTTTGATATGGATGAAAAACTGCAATACCGCATTCGCCGGGAAGCACTGGACAATGGCCTGAGTCCGTCGGATCAGATTCGGCATATTCTGAATCTGCCCACCTCAGCCCGCCCCAAGCGCCCCCGGTTAACGGTGTCGCTGAGTCCGGACGACTACGCTCGTCTGGCGGTGCGTTATGGTCTGGAACCGGAGCAACAGCTGGAAATTAAACACAGGGTGATGGACGAACTGCTGGAATACAGCAAAAGCAACCCCCGCTGAAAGCGGGAAGCGGGAAGCGGGAAGCCAGCAAGCATAACAGCGGCGACAGCAATGTTGGGGCTTGTCCCAACCTAGCGCTTTTTCTTCCAGCTTCCAGCTTTAAGTTCAACGCCAATAAGGTGTGAGTTCCAGCGCCTGACGGCGGGATTGCTCCAGTGCTTCCAGCAGAAATCCTCGCTTGCGGTCCAGCCACTGTTTCAGCTCGTCCGCCTCTGCCGGCTCCAGCTGCTCCACCAGTTCCGGCAGCGGCGAGAGCATATCGAGGTCTTCAATGCCCCGCAAAATATCCAGCCAGGGCATACGAAAGCCCAGCCGCTCCGGCTCTGAAAACAGCTGACTGAAACACAGCCCTATCATCAGATTGCGGCGCAGCTTACCTTTTTGCTGAATATATTGCTCAGCAGTCAGCTGCTCCGCCCCCAGGGCACTGTGGCGCAGTGTCTGCCAGCTGTCTTCCAGCAGCGGCCCGGCCAGCCCGGATACCGGGGCCATCAGGTTGGCTTGCTGTTCACGGCTGAGGCCAGCGCGCCAGTCCTGGCGATACAGCCAGTGAGTCAGTCCCAGCACCAGGCGCGCATAGCGGGGGCTGTACAGCAGCTCCCGCAGTCGCTGCTCATCCGGCAGGCTTTGCTGCTGCTCTGTCAGCAACCGCAACAGATTTTTACGGCCGTCAAGGCGACGCAGATAATAGCCCTTGTCGGCGGTGAGATGAGCCAGCATCTGGGCCCGGTCGAGCCAGGCCAGCTGCTGCTGCAGCCACAAGAGATCGTCTATCCAGCCACTGTTCACTCTCAGCGAGACCCGCTCGCCGAACATCAGCAGAATCTGGTGTACCAGGGCAGCGCCTTCCCGCAGCTGCACCAGCCAGTCAATACCGGGACGGGCCATCCAGCCCTCTTCATGGTGCTGCCAGTGGCTCAGTGCCTGATGCAACAGCGCCACCATGGCCTGCTCACAGGGCTCGTCAGGAGCTAATGGTGTGGGTTCCAGCGCACGCAGCTCGGGCATGGGACTCAAACCCGCCAGCTGATAGCCGCGCTGAGCCTTGGACACGGCCCCCAGCCGCAGTCCGCCCCCCTGCACCAGCTGCTCCGCTAGTTCAAACAACACAGAGGCATCACCGCGCACCAGCTCCAGCTCCAGTTCAAAAATAGGCTCGCGCCGCTCGCCGGCCTGTACTTCCCCTTCATCCAGCGCCAGCTCAATTTCAGTGCCGTTAAGCTCTATCAGCCAGCGCTGCCGTACAAAGTCGGTACAAAACAGCGGCTGCAGTGCCTGCTGCAGGGCTTGCGGATCAGCTCCCTCAGGCCAGATGGACGCAGGAAACAACGACAGATCGGGATTGTGCACATTCAGTGCTACGTTATATTCCGGTCGCTGATGCAGGCCGCCTACCTGACTGCCCGCCAGCTTGACCGTTTGTTCCATTTCACCGTTCTGGCTGCGAATGCGCAGACCAGCCCCGATTCGGCGCAAATCGAGCCCGGCAGTGTCGTAGTAGGTATTGGCCAGGTGGCGATGGTCATGCTGCAGAATTTGGCAGGCAGGCAGCAGCCCGGTCAGGCCGCCATTAAGTTCGCGTGAGACAAGAAACTTGATCTCGATTTCTGTATCCATAAGGAGAGTCCGGAAAAAGCAACCTTCTGTTTTAATTGTGAAAGCAAAAGCTCCCATCAGGGTAGCACGGGGGTTTTTGAAAAATGCTGTTTTCTTGCCTGTGGAGTTACGTTACCATTCGCGCCACATTAACGTATCGAGTGTTTTTTCACCGACACAGGGTTGGCTATGCCAGTTAATACTATTTTGGGACTCTTTGCCAAGTCTCCTATCAAGCCGCTGCAAAAGCATGTTGTGAAAGTTCACGAGGCTGCGCAGCAATTGGTTCCCTTCTTCGACGCCATGTGGGAGCAGGACTGGGAAAACGCCGAACGCATTCAGCGCCGCATTTCGCAGCTGGAACGGGAAGCCGACGCCCTCAAACGCGAAATTCGCCTCAAACTCCCCCGCGGCCTGTTTATGCCGGTGGAACGCACCGATATGCTGGAGCTGCTCACCCAACAGGACAAGATAGCCAACAAGGCGAAAGATATCTCCGGCCGCATTGTAGGCCGTCAGATGGCGATCCCTGTTGAGCTCAAGTCCGATTTTATGGATTACCTCCATCGTTGCATTGATGCCACCGCTCAGGCGGCCAAGGCCATTGACGAACTCGACGAATTGCTGGAAACCGGCTTTAAGGGCCGGGAAATGGATCTGGTTACCGACATGATCCATCAGCTTGACCTCATCGAGGACGATACCGATGTGATGCAGGCCAAGCTGCGCCGCCAGCTGCAGGCCATTGAAGATAAATATAATCCCATCGACGTTATGTTCCTTTACAAGATCCTTGAGTGGGTCGGCGACCTGGCAGATCAGGCCGAGCGGGTTGGTTCCCGTCTTGAGCTGATGCTGTCCCGTTCCTGAGCGAAACAACAAGGTAAATAAATGGATATCATTGCTAACTATGGCACCACGCTGATCCTGGTGGCGGCCGCGTTCGGCTTTTTTATGGCCTGGGGTATTGGTGCCAATGATGTGGCTAACGCCATGGGTACCTCTGTGGGCACGCGCTCACTGACCATCAAGCAGGCGATTATTATCGCCATGATCTTTGAATTCGCCGGTGCCTATCTGGCCGGCGGCGAGGTCACCTCCACCATTCGCAGCGGCATTATCGACTCTGCGGCGTTTAACGACACACCGGATTTGCTGGTATTCGGCATGATTGCCTCACTGCTGGCGGCCGGAACCTGGCTGCTGCTGGCTTCCTACTTTGGCTGGCCGGTTTCTACCACTCACTCCATTATTGGTGCCATTGTGGGCTTTGCCCTGGTTTCCATCGGCTCGGATGCGGTGCACTGGGGCAAGCTGGGCGGCGTGGTCGGCTCCTGGATTGTGACACCGGCGCTGTCGGGCCTGCTGGCTTACTTCACCTTTATCAGTGTGCAGAAGCTGATTTTCAATGCCGACAGTCCGCTGGCTGCCGCCAAAAAATATGTGCCGGCCTATATCTTCCTCACCGTCATGGTGATCTGTCTGGTGACCCTGAAAAAAGGCCTCAAGCACGTGGGCCTGGAGCTGTCCGATGTGCAGAGCTGGGGATTATCAGTGGTGGTTTCACTGATCAGCGCCGTATTGTGTGGCATTTACATCAAGGGCCGCAACTACAACCCCAACGATGACAAAGACATGCACTACTCCAATGTGGAGAAAGTGTTTGGCATTCTGATGGTGGTCACCGCCTGTGCCATGGCTTTTGCCCACGGCTCGAACGACGTGGCTAATGCCATCGGTCCGCTGGCCGCCGTGGTCAGCGTAGTGCAGAGCGCCGGCCAGATTGGCGCCAGCTCCTCCATTGCCTGGTGGATACTGCCGCTGGGTGGCATTGGCATCGTGATTGGTCTGGCCTCGCTTGGTCATAAGGTGATGGCGACCGTCGGCACCGGCATTACTCATCTTACTCCCAGCCGGGGCTTTGCCGCCCAGCTGGCCACCGCTGCGACAGTGGTGATCGCATCGGGTACCGGCCTGCCCATTTCCACCACTCAGACTCTGGTCGGTGCAGTCATGGGGGTTGGCCTGGCCCGCGGGATTGCCGCTCTGAACCTGAACGTACTGAGAAATATCGTGGTTTCCTGGGTGGTCACCCTGCCTGCCGGTGCCATTCTGGCCATTGTTTTCTTCTATGCCATTCAGTGGATGTTTACCTGATTGCACTGAAACCAAAGGGGCCTTGCGCCCCTTGTTCTTGTTCTTACCTTTTTGCGCCATTACCATGGCAGCATCATCAAGCGCCCCAAGGATTATCCGGTGAAAGCAAAACTCCTGCTGCTGTTATGCAGTCTGTTTTGGGTGAGCCAGGCCAATGCCGCCACCCGTTATGTTTCCGATGACGTCTATGCGTTTTTGCATGCGGGTCCCAGTAATAAATTCCGCATTATCGGCTCCATTAATGCCGGTGAGAAAATCGAATTTCTGGACCGCGATGCCAACACTGAATATGTACAGATAAAGGATGCTGAAGGCCGCACTGGCTGGATGGACGGCCGTTTTCTGCAAACCGAAGAGAGCTTTCGCTCCCGCCTGCCGGTGCTGGAAAAAGAGCTGAAGGAAACTCAGCAACAGCTGACCACGCTGGACGAACGTCACGCCCAGGATGTGGCCGATAAAGTAAACCTGATTGAGCGCCAGCAGCAGGAGCTGAGTACACTCAAGGCCCGGCTTAGTGAGCTGAGCAGCAGCCATGAACAGCTGACCACTGAAAATGCCCGTCTGACCAGCCTGATGGATGATAAAGAGCACCAGATGCGCCTGGACTGGCTGGTGCACGGTGGCGTGGTGGCCGGTATTGGTGCTCTGGTGGGCTTTATTCTGCCCATGATTCCGCTGCGCCGGCGCAAGCGCCAGGACAGATGGATGAACTAACCCCCCGGGGATTAGGGATTAGGAAGTCTGCAGGTACATCACTGTGTCTGCAGACTTTTTTGTTTTTGAAGGTTGGATAACCATATACGGCTCCGTTGCCGCGAATCACTCAAGGCCTACAGAACCACACCACTTCCAGCTTCTAGCTTACACGCAGGGGGCGGTGTCAGTCACCATTCAGTGCAAAGTGCCGGTTGGGCTTGCGGTAGACGATACCGTCCTGCTGCAGCCAGTGAAAAATGTCTTCCACCTCTTCTCTGGACTTGTTCAGCAATGCCGATACAGCACCTTTGGCACAGCGCAGCTCACCGGCTTTTAACCGTTCTACCAGCTCATGATAATAATCGGGCCTTGCTGCGGGCTCGGCAGGCAGGCTGATATTGACCGGCTCAGGCTGAGACGGCACCTGGGCATTCCCGCCCTGCTGGCGGAAACTGCGACGAAAGCGAATTTCTTCACCCAGCAGCGAGACAAAAAAAGCAGCAAAAAAGTCCAGCAGCATGGATAACGCCGCCACTATACCAAACTGCACCCGGCTGAGCGGCCAGCCCAGGCCATCCGCCAGGCTGGTCATCAGCCCCATCAGTGAGTCCTGACTATTCGCCGCTGCCTGGTCCCGTTCCCGGCGCAGCTCATCCTGCTGCTCCATCAGCGCCTGATTACGCTTGAGCATGCGAGTCATGCCGGTGGCAATGCGATCCATTTCAATATAGGCCTGGGCCGCCTGCTCATTGATCTGAATTTCCCGGTCCAGGGCAGCAATTTTGTCGTCATAGCTTTGTACCAGTGCCGCCTGGGCTTCATCGGCCTGCAGCAGCGTATTGGTAGCAGCATTAATGCCCCCCACACTCCCGGCAATGGATAACGCCGCCAGAATGCCATAAAAGCAAAACGCCTTGCCTGCGCCCAGCCTGTCTTTGCGGTTCAAGCGCTCCCCCATCTCATACCAGATGTAGAACTTGCCCACCTCAAACACCACCGCCAGGCTGCCAAACATCACCTTCATCAACAGGCCCTGATCCAGTGACAGAAATAACAGCAGAGAAAACACCATGGACGCAGCGATGGATGCGCCGGTAATAAGATAAATAACAAACAGGGCAAAATGCCCTTTGGGAAAGCGTTGATACTGCACAGCTGAATACCACAAACAGAATGAGCGGGCATTATAGAGACCAGCAGCGCTCAGGCAAGCGCTGAGCTAAGCCGGCACCTGAGCTATATTCATTCTCAGGTATAGCGCTATATTTTCGTATACAAAAATATGCAATAAAAAGCCTTAATCATTGAAATGTGACCTTAAACTCGATGAAACCATACATTATCGTATACATTATCATCACTAGCTGATCTGCTCGCAGGTCTTTCTTATTGCCACTTCAGGAATTCTTGCCATGTTTACTGTCGCCAATGTGTTTGCCTCCGATTACTCACCTTCCGATTTGGCTGCGCTGCGCCAGGACATTACTCGCAACTATGCCGTTGATGAGAGTGCCTGGCTGGCCCGGCTGCTCGAGCAGATACCCGCGACCGGCCCGGAAATGGCACAGCTGACCGAACAAGCGCGCCGGCTGGTGACGCAGGTGCGCAAAGAAAGTGACGGCGGTGACGGCATAGACGCCTTTTTACAGCAATACAGCCTGGATACGCAGGAAGGCATCATCCTTATGTGCCTGGCCGAAGCCCTGCTGCGCATTCCCGACAGTCATACCGCCGACGAGCTGATTAAAGACAAACTCTCCGGAGCCGACTGGGCCAAACACTTTCGCCAGAGCGACTCCACTCTGGTGAACGCCTCCACCTGGGGGCTGATGCTGACCGGACGCATCGTACGCATGGACAAAAAGCTCGACGGCAACCCCGCCAATGTGCTGAGCCGCATGATCAACCGGCTGGGTGAGCCGGTGGTGCGCTCAGCCATGTACGGTGCCATGAAAATCATGGGCAAGCAGTTTGTGCTGGGCCGCACCATCAGTGAAGCGCTCAAGGCCAGCCGCAAGTCCCGGGAGCAGGGTTACACTCACTCCTACGACATGCTCGGCGAGGCCGCCATGACCGCCGCCGATGCCGAGAAATACCGGGCCGACTACGCCAGTGCCATTGCTGCCGTGGGTGCCGAAAAGCTCAATAATCCGGACGTACCCCGGCCGTCTATTTCCATCAAGCTGTCTGCGCTGCATCCGCGCTATGAAGAAGCCAGCCGGGAGCGAGTGCTGACCGAGCTGTATGCTACTGTGCTGGGGCTACTGGAAACTGCCCGCAAACATGATGTATTTATCACCATTGACGCAGAAGAAATGGACCGGCTGGAGCTCTCCCTCGACTTGTTTGAGCAGCTTTACCGCAGCCATGTAAACAAAGGCTGGGGCGGCCTGGGGCTGGTGGTGCAGGCCTATTCCAAGCGTGCCCTGCCGGTGCTGTGCTGGCTCACCGCGCTGGCCAGGGAGCAGGGCGATGAAATTCCGCTACGGCTGGTAAAAGGCGCTTACTGGGACAGCGAAATCAAGCACAGCCAGCAGGCCGGACTGAGCGGCTATCCGGTGTACACGCGCAAGGCCGGTACCGATGTAGCCTATCTGGTGTGTGCCCGCTATCTGCTGAGTGACGCCACCGAGGGGGCTATTTATCCGCAGTTTGCCACCCACAATGCCCACACTGTCGTGGCCATACTCAATATGGCCGGCGAACGGCGCTTTGAATTTCAGCGGCTGCACGGCATGGGTGAAGAGCTGTACGATGCCGTGCTGGCAGAAAACCCCGACAGGTGCTGTCGTATTTATGCTCCGGTAGGTGCTCATAAGGATCTGCTGCCCTATCTGGTGCGCCGGCTGCTGGAAAACGGGGCCAACACTTCCTTTGTGCATAAGCTGGTCGATCCGGATACCCCTGTTGATCATCTGATCACTCATCCGGTAACCAGCCTGCGTGCCTGCCAGAGTCTGGCCAATGACAACATTCCTCTGCCCCGCCATATTTTTGCCGATCGCAACAACTCCGCCGGCATCAACCTCAATATCGCCGCCAGCCGTGAACCTTTGTTTGAACGCCTGAGCGAACTGGCTGGCAAGCAGTGGCAGGCCGCGCCTTTGGTGGCCGGAAAGCCAGTGACCGGCGAAAAGCGGCCGGTATTCAGCCCGCAGAATACCGGACGGCAGGTGGGTGAGGTGGTGTTTGCTGACAAGGCTACTGTGAAGCAGGCTGTCGCCCATGCCGAAAAGGCGTTTAAAGGCTGGCGCGACACCCCGGTAGACAGCCGCGCGCAAGCACTGGAAAAGCTGGCGGACCTGCTTGAAAGCCACAGCGCCGAGTTTATTTCCCTCTGTACTCATGAAGCGGGCAAGCTGCTGCAGGACGGCATAGACGAGGTACGTGAGGCGGTAGACTTCTGCCGCTATTACGCAAATGAAGGCCGCAAACTCACCGGCGAGCCTACCAAACTGCCCGGTTACACCGGCGAGCTTAACCTGCTGCAGGCCGAGGGGCGCGGTCCTTTTGTGTGCATCAGCCCCTGGAACTTTCCCCTGGCGATTTTTCTCGGTCAGGTCAGTGCCGCCCTGGTGACCGGCAATACGGTGCTGGCCAAGCCTGCCGAACAGACCAGCCTGATCGCTCATCTGGCAGTGACTCTGGCACACGACGCCGGCATTCCCGGTGAGGTACTGCAATTGCTGCCCGGCGACGGCGCTACCGTGGGCGCTGCGCTGACGGAAGATCCGCGCATTGCCGGGGTCTGCTTTACCGGCTCCACCGACACCGCCAAACGCATTAATATGACCCTGGCCAGCCGCGAGGGGGCCATAGTGCCGCTGATTGCCGAAACCGGTGGCCAGAACGCCATGATAGTGGACTCTACCGCCCTGCCCGAGCAGGTGGTGCGGGACGTGCTGCGCGCTGCCTTTCAGAGCGCCGGTCAGCGCTGCTCGGCACTGCGGGTGCTCTACCTGCAGAACGACATTGCCGACCGCGTGCTGGACATTCTGGAAGGGGCCATGCAGGAGCTGAGCGTGGCGGATCCGGCGCTCTGGTCTACCGATGTGGGGCCGGTGATCGACGCCGATGCCCAGAAAGGGCTGCAGGCCCACCTGGATGCCATGAAAGCCGCCGGCCACAAAATAATTGCCGAAGCGCCCATGAGTGATGCCGGCACCAGCGGCTTTTATATTCGTCCCACCGCCATTGAAATTGGCAGCATCAGTGAGCTGAGCAAAGAGCAGTTTGGCCCCATACTTCATGTGGTGCGCTTTAAAGCCAAAGATATCGACCGAGTTATCGATGACATCAACGCCACCGGCTATGGCCTGACTCTGGGCGTGCACAGCCGCAACGAGTCGTTCGCCGCCCATGTGGCCAAGCGTATTGAAGCGGGTAACGTCTACATTAACCGGGATCAAATCGGTGCCATGGTGGGCGTGCAGCCCTTTGGCGGCCGCGGCCTGTCGGGCACGGGTCCCAAGGCCGGTGGCCCCCACTACCTGACCCGCTTTATTACCGAAAAGACCATTACCAACAACACCACCGCCATCGGCGGCAATGCCACTCTGCTGTCGCTGGGGGAAGGCTGACCGTGACGCCGGCCAAGGATTGCAAAAATAACTGATTACACAGAAGAAAAATAAGGTTATTAGCACTATCCTTTATGCTCTGGTAAGCGACTGAGCTTTGCGTTACAAGGAGAGCGTAATGAGCAATCTGAGCCGGCGTGATTTTTTTAAAATAACCGGGGCTACCCTGGCTACCTCGAGCATGGCATTGCTGGGCATGACCCCGGCACCCGCCGTGGCTGCCTCGAGACAATATAAATTATCCCGCGCCACTGAAACCCGCAGCACCTGCCCCTATTGTTCGGTGGCCTGCGGCATTCTGGTTTACAGCATGGGAGACGGTGCCAAAAACGCCCACCCCAGCGTCATGCACATTGAAGGCGACCACGACCACCCGGTGAACCGCGGCACCCTGTGCCCGAAAGGGGCCGGTCTGGTGGACTTTGTGCATAGCCCCAACCGCCTGAAATACCCCGAATACCGGGCGCCGGGCTCCGACACCTGGGAGCGCATTTCCTGGGAGCAGGCCTTCAGCCGCATTTCACGGTTAATGAAAGAAGACCGTGATGCCAACCTGATCCAACAAACATCCGACGGTAAAACCGTTAACCGCTGGGTCACCACCGGCATGCTGGCCGCCTCTGCCAGCAGTAACGAAGTGGGTTATATTACCCACAAGGTGGTTCGCCCTATGGGTATGCTGGCGTTCGATAACCAGGCTCGCGTTTGACACGGTCCTACGGTGGCAGGTCTTGCCCCAACATTTGGCCGTGGCGCTATGACGAACCATTGGGTCGACATCAAAAACGCCGACATTATTCTGATCATGGGCGGCAACGCCGCTGAAGCGCACCCCTGTGGGTTTAAATGGGTAACGGAAGCCAAGGCACATAACAATGCCAAGCTGATTGTGGTGGATCCGCGCTTTAACCGGTCGGCCTCGGTGGCAGACCTGTACGCGCCCATTCGCACCGGCACCGACATTGTGTTCCTGGGCGGGGTAATCAAGTATTTGCTTGATACTAACCAGATCCAGCATGAATACGTGCAGAACTACACTGACATGTCGTTTATCGTGCATGAAGATTTCGACTTTGATGACGGCATCTTCTCCGGTTACGACGAGCAGCAGCGCAGCTATAACAAGGCATCCTGGGACTATCAACTGGACGACAACGGCCAGGTAATCACCGATCCCAGCCTGCAGCACCCCCGCTGTGTGTTCCAGCTGCTGAAACAGCATTACCAGCGCTACACCCCTGAGATGGTGGAGCGGGTCTGTGGCACGCCGCAAGCCAAGTTCCTGCAGGTGTGCGAGCTGCTGGCCTCCACCCACACCCCGGACAGAGCCGGTACCATTCTTTACGCTCTGGGCTGGACCCAGCACTCCATCGGCTCTCAGATCATTCGTACCGGTGCCATGATGCAGCTGTTGCTGGGCAACATCGGCATTGCCGGCGGCGGCATGAACGCCCTGCGCGGTCACTCCAATATTCAGGGATTAACCGATCTGGGGCTGATGAGTAACCTGCTGCCGGGCTATCTGACCCTGCCCAACGAGGCCGAGCAGGACTTTGACGCCTACATTGCCAAACGGGCACAGAAACCCCTGCGGGAAAACCAGTTCAGCTACTGGCAGAACTATAAGCGGTTCTACACCAGCCTTAGCAAGGCCTGGTGGGGTGACAACGCCCATGCCGGCAATAACTTCGCCTATGACTATCTGCCCAAGCTCGACAAGGTCTACGACATGCTGCAGACCTATGAGCTGATGCATCAGGGCAAGCTGAACGGCTATATCTGCCAGGGCTTTAACCCGCTGGCCGCAGCCCCCAACAAAGCCAAAATGACGGCGGCTTTCTCGCGCCTGAAATTTATGGTGGTGATGGATCCGCTGGTGACCGAAACCTCCGAGTTCTGGCGCAATGCGGGCGAGTCGAACGACGTGAACTCAGCGGACATTCAGACCGAAGTGTTCCGTTTGCCCACCTCCTGCTTTGCCGAGGAAGACGGCACCCTGGTGAACTCGGGCCGCTGGCTGCAGTGGCACTGGAAAGCCGCCGAGCCGCCCGGAGAAGCCAAAACCGACATAGAGATAATGGCGACCCTGTATCAGCACATTCGCCGTCTCTATGAACAGGAAGGCGGTGCCCTGCCCGAGCCCATCACTCAACTGAGCTGGCCTTATGCCAGACCGGAGCACCCCACCGCGGAAGAGCTGGCCAAGGAGCTGAACGGCCGGGCCCTGCGCGATGTGCGGGACGGCAGCGGCCGCATTGTGCGCAAGGCCGGCGAGCAGCTCTCGGGCTTTGGCGAAATGCGCGATGACGGCTCCACCCTGGGCGGCTGCTGGCTTTATGCCGGCTCCTGGACCGAGGCCGGCAACATGATGGCCCGCCGGGACAGCAGTGATCCCACCGGCATTGGTCAGACCCTGAACTGGGCCTGGGCCTGGCCGGCCAACCGCCGGGTGATGTATAACCGCGCCTCCTGCGACACAGAGGGCAAGCCGTTTGATCCGTCCCGAGTGCTGATTAACTGGAACGGTGAAAAGTGGACCGGTGCCGACGTGCCCGACTACAAGGCCGACGAGCCGCCCGAAGCCGGCATGGGCCCCTTCATCATGAACCCGGAGGGCGTAGCCCGCTTTTTTGCCCGGGATCGCATGGCGGAAGGCCCCTTCCCGACCCACTACGAGCCCTTTGAGAGCCCGTTGGGTTACAACCCGCTGTTCAAGGATAACGACAAGGCCACCAGCAACCCGGCAGCACGTTTGTTTGACGGCGACCGGGCCACTCTGGGCACGGTGGATGAGTTCCCCTATGTGGGCACCACCTACCGCCTGACCGAGCATTTCCACTACTGGAGCAAGCACGTATTGCTCAACAGCATTGTGCAGCCGCAGCAGTTTGTGGAAATTGGTGCTGAACTGGCCGATGAACTGCGCATTCGCGAAGGGGATACCGTCAAGGTGTCGTCCAACCGGGGCTACATCAAGGCCAAGGCGGTGGTCACCAAGCGGATTCGCGGGCTCGACATCGACGGCAAACGGGTGCATCACATCGGCATTCCCATTCACTGGGGCTTTGTGGGTGTGACTCAGCCGGGCTTTCTGGCCAACACCCTGACGCCCTCGGTGGGGGATGGCAACTCCCAGACCCCAGAGTTCAAGTCGTTCCTGGTTAACGTGGAAAAGGTGTAAGGAGATCTCATGGCTACACATGCAATGGATATCAAGCGTCGCTCGGCGACCACCACTCCTTCACCCGAGGTCCGGCAGTCTTCCGTGCAGGGAGGTGGCGTGGCCAAGCTGATCGACACCTCCCAGTGCATTGGCTGCAAGGCCTGCCAGGTGGCCTGCATGGAGTGGAACGATCTGCGGGACGATGTGGGTAATAACGTGGGGGTGTATGACAACCCCGCCGACATGACCGAAAACAGCTGGACCGTGATGCGCTTTGCCGAGCACGAGAAGGACGACGGCGATCTGGAGTGGCTGATCCGCAAAGACGGCTGCATGCACTGTGAAGATCCGGGCTGCCTGAAGGCATGCCCGTCTCCCGGTGCCATAGTGCAGCACGCCAACGGCATTGTGGATTTCAACCAAGAGCACTGCATTGGCTGTGGCTACTGCGTGACCGGTTGCCCCTTTGACGTGCCGCGCATTTCCAAGACCGACAAAAAGGCCTACAAGTGCAACCTGTGCGTAGACCGTGTGTCTGTGGGTCAGGAGCCCGCCTGCGTGAAAACCTGCCCCACCGGGGCCATTGTGTTTGGCTCCAAGGACGACATGAAGCATCACGCTGCCGGGCGTATTGCCGATTTGAAGTCACGGGGGTATGACAACGCCGGCCTGTATGATCCGGAGGGTGTGGGCGGCACTCATGTGATGTATGTGCTGCACCATGCCGACCGGCCCGGGCTGTACAGCGGTTTGCCCGAAGCACCTAAAATCAGTGGCATTGTCTCGGCCTGGAAAGGCCCGGCCAAGCCCATTGGGGTGGCAGCCATGGTGCTGACGGCGCTGGTGGGGGCGGCACACTACATACGCAACCGCCCGTCGGAAGTGAGCAAGGCCGATGAACAGGCAGCCGAGGAGGAAAGCAACAATGAACTCCGGTAAAGAGATTGTTCGTTACACGGCCAATCAGCGGCTCAATCACTGGCTGATTGCCCTGAGCTTTGTGCTGCTGGCCATTTCCGGACTGGCGCTGTTTCATCCGTCGCTGTTCTGGCTCAGCAACCTGCTGGGCGGCGGCACCTGGACCCGCATTCTCCATCCCTTTATCGGGTTGGTGATGTTTGTCAGTTTTGCCATCTTTGCCCTGCAGGTATGGCGGCACAACCGCATTACCGCCGACGATAAAGAATGGCTGAAAGCCGTGCCCAAGGTCATCTCCCATCAGGAAGAAGGCGTACCCGAAGCCGACCGTTACAACGGCGGCCAGAAAGTACTGTTCTGGGCCCTGATAGTGCTGATGGCCGGGCTGCTGCTGTCGGGCATTGTGATGTGGCGGTCTTACTTCGACTTTCCGGTGGGGTTGATCCGGCTCTCATCCCTGCTGCATGCCCTGTTTGCATTTGGCCTCATTTGCGCCATTATCGTGCATATCTATGCGGGCATCTGGGTGAAAGGATCGATACGGGCCATGACCCGCGGCACAGTGTCACCGGGCTGGGCCTGGAAGCACCACCGCAAGTGGTTCCGCCGCAAGGTACGTAATGTATCTGAGGAATAAGCAGGCAGAAAAAGAACAGTAAAAAGCAGAACAGGTGCGGGCCGGACGAAGCAGCGCCGCGGTTGCACTCCGCCGACACGCTTCAAGCCCATCCATGGGACGCTCGGCATATGCCATCCATGGCATATGACGGTCGGCTCCGGCAATCCCCGGCACTGCTTCTTGTTACTGCCATATTTCTGCTGCCGCCAAATGTTTGTGAGCATTTGGCGGCCTTTTTATAAGATGCACAAACTCAAGGAGTGGCCATGCAGCGAATTCTTACCCGTGGCGAAATAGAAACCCTGGATCGCACCAGCATAGTGCGGCTGATCCATGCCGATGCCAACACCTTTGGCATCAGAGCTGAGCGGCTGACACAGCTGGCCAAAGACAACCCCATTCAAGACTATCTGGAGCTGATCGCCACACTGGCAGCAGCCCAGCAAACCGTGGCCGGACAAGGCTGGACACTGCCGGTGCCCGACGAAGTGCAGCTGGCCCAGGCTCAGGCCCACGGCATGCCGTTGTTTAATGCCACCAATGATCGTGACCCGGTATGGCGCGATATGCTCAGCGCCCTGATTGCCGAGCTGCAGCAGCACGCCCTGCCCGGGCCGGTGCAGCAGATTCTGGCGGAGCTTGCCAACGCAGACGCGCCAGCGCTGGAGCAGGCCGCCGATGCCCTGCTGAACCAGCAGGACGAACACATTAACGCCGCTCAGGCCCCCTTTATAATGGCGGCGCTGCAGCTGTACTGGACCCTGCGGGTACAGGCGGTGGAGCTTAAACAGGTGCCCGCCGTCACGCCTTTTGGGGTATGCCCCTGCTGTGGCAGCCAGCCGGTATCCAGCTCGGTGCAGGTGGGCGGCCCTAAAGAGCAAATTCGCTATGCTACCTGCAGCCTGTGCGCCAGCCAGTGGCATATAGTGCGGGTGGTGTGCACCCACTGTGAAGACACCAAAACCGTGGCTTATCACTCCCTGAACGAAGACAAGGCCATCAAAGCGGAGTCTTGCGACAAGTGCCGGCACTACCGCAAGATTTTTTATCTCGACAAAGACCCGAATGCCGATGCCTTTGCCGATGATCTGGCCAGCCTGCCGCTGGATATTCTGATGGGCGAAGCCCGCTTTTACCGGGCCAACAACAATCCTTATTTGTGGCAACCGGCAGGAGAACCATGACCGTTTCAGTTTCTTCACAACTGAATGCCGCCCGCCCGGCGGACCTGCCCGCCATCGACAAGCTGCTGCAGCACGGCAAGGCGGCCGCGCTTGTAGCCGAATTCGGCCAGACCCTGGTCACCACTCAGCTGCGCCAGCTGATGGACGAGCTGCGCCAGAAGGCGCTGGCCGGGCAACTGACTCACGCCGAGCTGGCGCACGAGCCGCTGCTGACCGGGCTTGCCGCCCGCTTGAGCGAGGTGACAGCGTCAAAGCTTAAAACCGTGATCAACCTGACCGGCACGGTGCTGCACACCAACCTGGGCCGGGCCCTGCTGCCCGACAGTGCGGTGCAGGCGGTGGTGAAGGTGCTCACTCAGGCCACCAATCTGGAATTTGATCTGGATACCGGCCGGCGGGGCGACAGAGACAGCCTGGTAGAAGACCTTATCTGTGAGCTGACCGGTGCCGAAGCCGCCACCGTAGTGAACAACAATGCCGCTGCCGTGCTGCTGATGCTGAACGCCTTGGCTGCTCAGCGTGAGGTCATTGTCTCCCGGGGCGAGCTGGTGGAAATTGGCGGCTCTTTTCGCATTCCCGACATCATGACCAGCGCCGGCAGCACCCTGGTGGAAGTGGGCACCACCAACCGCACTCATTACGCCGACTATGAGCGCGCCCTTGGCGAGCGCACCGCCATGATCATGAAGGTGCACTGCAGCAACTATGCGGTGGTGGGCTTTACCAAAACCACCGGCATTAACGAACTGGTCAGGCTGGGCCGGGAGCGCCGAGTACCGGTGACGGTGGACCTGGGCAGCGGCACCCTGGTGGATCTGACTCAGTGGGGTCTGCCCCACGAGCCCACGGTAAGAGAAACCCTGGCCACAGGGGTGGATCTGGTCACCTTCAGTGGCGACAAGCTGCTCGGCGGCCCTCAGGCCGGCTTTATTGTGGGCCGCAAGTCACTGATAGACACTATTAAAAAACATCCGCTCAAGCGCGCCCTGCGTACCGGCAAGCTCACCATGGCGGCCCTTGAGGCGGTGCTGTCGCTCTATCTCAGCCCCGAGCGACTGCCCGAACGCCTGACCACGCTGCACCTGCTGACCCGCACCCGGAGCGACATTCAGGCTCAGGCCGGGCAACTGCAGCCGGTGCTGCAACAGGCGTTGGGCCGCGACTTTACGGTCACCGCCGAGCCCATGCTCAGCCAGATTGGCAGCGGTGCCATGCCGGTGGAGTCGTTACCCAGTTTTGGATTGGTTATTCATTACAGCGGCACCGACAAGGCCGGCAAGCAGATTATGCAGCTGGAGCGCCGGCTGCGCTGTCAGGCCGAGCCGGTGATTGGCCGCATTCACAAGAACGCTCTTTACCTCGACTGCCGCTGCCTGAGCACCGGGCAGGCGCAGCGGCTGCACACCCTGTGGAGCAATACCCAGTTTTGACTGCTCCCCTCCCTGAAGGAAGGGGATTCCCAATTCATCGAGAACCGGACACGGAGACTGACCCCATGCCGCTGACATTCTCTCCAAGGGCTAACACCGCCAGCCCGGCGGCTTTAATGTTGATCGCGGCGTTTTGGTCGCGATTATGGGCTGCCCCACATTCGGGGCAGCTCCATTTTCTGACCGACAACGGCAGCGACGACAAGGTATATCCGCAACCCGAACAGCGTTTTGAGCTGGGGAACCACTGGTCAATGGCGACCAGTGAGCGCCCGGCCCACTCCGCCTTGTACGCCAACTGGCGCACGAACTCGCCCCAGCCTGCATCGGCAATGGCCTTGCTCAGTTTCGGGTTGCGGATCATGTTTTTCACATTCAGGGATTCGACGCAGATCACTTGGTTCTCGTTAATCAATCTGCGGGACAGCTTGTGCAAGTTGTCCTGTCGGCAATCGGCGATCTTGGCGTGAAGTTTCGCCACTTTCATCCGGGCCTTGGCGCGGTTGGCCGAGCCGAGCTGTTTCTTGCTCAGTCGGCGCTGTGCCCTGGTCAGTCTGGCCGCGTATTTTGCGGTATGGCGGGTGTTGCCGACCCGTTCACCCTGGTCGGTGATAAACAGATCTGTCAGGCCCAGATCAATGCCGGTCATGTTGGGAGTAACCGGCAGTGTGCCGGGCTCGAACTCACACAGGCAGCTGACAAAGTAGCGGCCTGCCGAGTCCTTGGAAACGGTCACGGTACTGGGGTCACCGGGCAGCTCACGGCTCCAGCGAATATCCAGCGGGGTTTTGCTCTTGGCCAGGTACAGCTTGCCGTCCCGGTATTTAAAGGCCGAGCGGGTGAATTCCGCCGACTGACGGTACCGCTTGTGCTTAAATACTGGGTACTTGGCACGGCCTTCAAAGAAATTCTTGAAGGCGGTTTGCTGGTGGCGCAGGCATTGCTGCAAGGGTACGCACGACACTTCAGACAGAAACGTCAGCTCAGGATCTTTCTTGAGTTCGGTCAGCCGGGCGTTAGCGCCAACGTAGCCGATTTTTTGCTGACGCAGCTCAAAAGCATCAGTACGCCAGCGCAGTATCGCGTTATAGACAAAACGCACACAACCGAAGGTCTGAGCCAACAGCTCAGTCTGTTCGGGTGTCGGGTAAAACCGATATTTATAAGCGCGTTTTGTCATGCGCTTAGTTTAGTAAACCACTGTATAGATAGCCAGCTAAAAAGGAGGAGCGGGAACAGGGGCGGCTGACGCCGCCGTGCTATCCCTCCCCGCCTTGAAAGGACGGGGTTTCCCGCGCAAAATTGATGATTATTGGCACAGCGGGCCATATTGATCACGGTAAAACCACGCTGGTAAAGGCCCTCACCGGCATCAATACCGATACCCTCAAAGACGAGCAAAAACGGGGTATTACCATCAGCCTGGGCTATGCCTATCAGCCGCTGAACGAGCAGCTGACCCTGGGCTTTGTGGATGTGCCCGGCCATGAAGGGCTGATTCATACCATGGTGGCCGGTGCCACCGGCATCGATTTTGCCATGCTGGTGGTGGCCGCCGATGACGGCGTGATGCCCCAGACTCTGGAACATATTGCCATTTTGTCCTTGCTGGGGCTGTCTTGCGGCTGCGTGGTGATCACCCGCAGCGCCCTGGCACAGCCCGAGCAGCTGGCCCGCACTCAACAGCAGCTGCAGCAGGCACTGGCGGGCACCTTTCTGGACGGGGCACCGCAGTTTGTGACCGACAGCCTGTCCGGTGACGGCATAGCCCCGCTGCGTGAATTTTTACAGCAGCAGGCGGAACAACAGCAGGCGGTGTCTGATGCGGGGCCGTTCCGGCTGGCCATTGACCGCGCCTTTACCCTCAGCGGCCAGGGTACTGTGGTCACCGGCACGGTATACGACGGCCACTTCAGCCTGCACAGCAAGCACCAGCACCTGCGGCTGATGCCCGCCAACATACCGGTGCGGGTGCGCGGCCTGCATGCGCAAAATCAGGCCGGCACACAAGCCCGGGCCGGTCAGCGCTGCGCCTTTAACCTGGCCAATATTGCCAAGGATGCCATTGCCCGGGGAGACTGGCTGGCAGAAGCAGGCTGTTTTGAGCCCGGCCCGCGGCTGGATGTAGAGCTGCAGCTGCTGAGCACCAGCGCTCCTCTCGGCACCTGGACGCCGCTGCATGTGCATATTGGTGCCGCTCATGTGATGGCCCATCTGGTGCCGCTGCAGGCAACCACAGTGCAGGCTGGCAAACCGGCGCTGGCCCAGCTGGTATTTGAGCAGCCTTTGTGTGCTCTGCCCGGGGATCGCTTTATTATTCGCAACGCTCAGGCCAAGCAAACCCTGGGCGGTGGCCGGGTACTGGATGCCAATGGCCCGGATCGCAAGCGCCGCACACCGGCGCGGCTGGCCTGGCTGAAGGCAGTGGCGGACTATCTTGATCAGAAAAACGTGCTCAGCCTGCTGCAACAGGCCCCTTACGGTATTACCCGCACCGCATTGCACCGGCTGGCCGGACAAGCGCCGGAGCAGATAATGCTGCCCAAACAGGCGCTGTGGCTTACACCCACCGGCAAAAATGAGCCGGTACTGATGCATGAAGCTCACTGGCAGCCCCTGCTGAGCCGCATTGAGGCAACGCTGAAAAAGGCCCATGAAAGCTACCCCGACGAACCCGGCATAGAAGCCGCCCGCTTGCGCCGGATGACGGATTCAGCCATACCGCAGCCCTTGTGGCATTGCGCCCTGCAAACACTGCTGGAACAGCAACGGCTGGCCCTGACCGGTGCCTGGTATCATCTGCCCGGCCACAGCGTGAGTCTGAGCGAGTCTGAACAGGCGCTGGCCGGTCGCATGCTGGCCCTGAGTTATGACGGCCGCTACGATCCGCCCTGGGTGCGGGATCTGGCCGCCACCCTTGAAGCCGGCGAAGAAGAGATCCGTCAGCTGGGCCGCAAGCTGGTACGCCAGGGGCTTTTATATCAGGTGCAGCCCGACCTGCTTTACCACCATCAGCATGTGGAGCAACTGGCCGCCCTGCTGCGCCAGCATGCTCCGGCCGAGGGCATCAAGGCCGCTGAACTCAGGGACCGGTTAGGACTCGGACGCAAGCGTACGCTGCAAATTCTGGAGTTTTTTCAACGCATTGGTTACAGCCGGCGACGAAAGGACCGGCATGTGATCCGCGCTGACAATATGATGTTTACAAGCCCCCCGAATGTTGGCAATGTTAACGACACTTTCGGAAAGTAATCGTATCCGGTGGTACGGCCGGGCTTCAAACCCGGTTGGGGGTGTCAGACATTCCCGGGTAGGTTCGACTCCTGCTACTTTCCGCCACCTTTCAGCTTGTGCAAGCATGGCCGGGGCAATCTAATGGACGATGCGCGCTTTGAACCACTGCCGCCCAGCCATGGGGTTCGTACTCTGGCAGGCACCGAGCACACCCTGGCCAACGAAGTCCCCCTGGCTATTACCATCAATGGCGTAAACCACGCCGTTATGATGGTCAGCCCGGTACAGCTGGATGCCTTTATCACCGGCTTTCTGCTGAGCGAAGGCATTATTGCTCATCACAGAGACATTCATGATCTTGAGTTCAGCCGGGAACATAACGCCCTGATTGCCGCTGTGACCCTGGCCAACCGCTGCCATCAGCCCTGGCTGCAGCAAAAACGCAGCCTCGCCGGGCGCAGTGGCTGCGGCATTTGTGGCCTGGAGTCGTTACAGGCGGCATTGCCCGAGCTGCCCGGGCTGCCCGAAACCCCTCTGCCCGATACTCACATGCTCGCCGGCCTGCGGGATCAACTGCGGCCATGGCAACCCCTCAACCGGGACTGTGGTGCCCTCCATGCCGCCTTTTTTGTGGATTATCAGGGCAATATTCATCATGCCAGTGAAGATGTGGGCCGGCACAATGCCCTTGATAAACTGCTGGGCTGGCAGCACCAGCAGAGCGAGCGCCCGGAAGGCATGGTGCTGCTGACCAGCCGCTGCAGCATAGAGCTGGTGCAGAAAATGGTGCGCAGCCACAACCCCACCCTGCTGACCTTAAGCGCGCCCACTCAGCTGGCGGTAGAACAGGCTCGGCACTACCGGCTCAACTTGATACACTTGCCCTACCAACAATCACCCAGAGTCTATGCCGCGTCTGCTCATTCTCAGCTGAAGTGAATGCGCCGGGCAAGCACACCTTGAGTGAGGACACGTCTTGAATATTTATCTGGTTGGCGGCGCTGTGCGCGATGCACTGCTGCAGCTGCCCGTGTACGACCGTGATTACGTAGTAGTCGGTGCCACCCCTGAGCAACTGCTGCAACAGGGCTACCAGCAGGTAGGCAAGGACTTTCCGGTGTTTCTGCACCCCGGCAACAAGCACGAATATGCCCTGGCCCGCACCGAGCGCAAGGCCGGTACCGGCTACACCGGTTTTATCTGTGACTTTGGCCCGGAGGTCACTCTGGAAGAAGACCTGCGCCGGCGGGATCTCACCATCAACGCCATTGCCCGGAGCGGCACCAATGAGCTGATTGACCCTTATGGTGGCGTGGCCGACATTCAGGCCCGGGTGCTGCGCCATGTATCTGACGCCTTTAGTGAGGATCCGCTGCGGGTGCTGCGGGTAGCCCGTTTTGCTGCCCGCTTTCATCATCTGGGCTTTACTCTTGCCGAAGAAACCCAAACCCTGATGACGGCCATGGCCGCCGGCGGCGAGCTGGCCACCCTCACCCCCGAGCGAGTATGGAAAGAAACCGAAAAAGCGCTGGCCAGTGACAATCCTCAGGTGTTTTTTGAAGTGCTGCGCGAGTGCGGCGCGCTGGCGGTCTTGTTTCCGGAAGTGGACGCCCTGTTTGGCGTGCCCGGCCCCAAAACCTGGCATCCGGAAATTGATACCGGCCTGCACACCATGATGGTGATCAAGCGCGCCACCGAGCTGGGAGCCGGCCTGCCCTGCCGCTTTGCAGCATTGTGTCACGATCTGGGCAAGGCGCTGACCCCGGCAGAAAAATGGCCAAGCCATCATCACCATGGTGAGCTGGGCATAGCGCCTATTCAGGCCCTGAGTGCCCGGCTGAAAGTGCCCACCGAGCACAGGGAGCTGGCAGTATTGATGAGCCGCTGGCACATTTGTCTGCACCGGCTGGCGCTGCCCTCGCCACAGCAGGCGCACACAGTGCTGGAGCTGCTGGATCACACCGATGCCTGGCGCAGGCCCGAGCGCTTTGCCGAGCTGCTGCTGTGTGCTCAGGCCGATCTGCAGGGCAGAGCCGGCTTTCAGAGCCGGCCTTACCCGCAGCGGGCATGGCTGTGGCAGTGGCTGCAGGAATTAAAACAGATTACCGCTCAGCCTTTTGTGGCCCAAGGACTGAAAGGCCCCGCCATTGGCGAGGCCATTCGTGCAGCAAGGCTGGTCCGGCTGGAGCAATTGCTGGCCGAAAAACAACAGGCTCAGTCAGACTGAGCCTTGAGGCTGCGCTGAGTAAAGCGTTCAATCTCTACGCCCACACCCGCAGCATTGGCCACGGCGGCGGGTTTGGTCAGCCGCACCTTGACCGACAACACCGGAAATTCCGCCAGGATCAGGCTGGCCACCTGCTCGGCCATGGTTTCCACCAGCTCTACCTGGTGCTGCTCGGCATAGGCCGTCACTTTGCTGGAAAGAGCCGCGTAATCCAGCGCCTTGCTGATATCATCGCCGGCGGCCGCCGGACGGTTGTCGTACCCCATTTCCAGATCAAAGCGGATTTTCTGGCGAATCCCTTTCTCCCACTCATAAACGCCAATGGTGGTGAGTACTTCAAGGCCCTGCACAAACACTTTATCCATCGTCTTCGTCTTCTGTTAAGCTGTCACTGACGCCATCATAACGGATTGGATCCGGGGTATAAACCGCGATGACCGCCCTTACGCTGTTCATGATAATACTGGCCTATCTGGGCGGATCCGTGTCCAGCGCCGTGCTGATCTCCAGGCTTTACCGGCTGCCGGATCCGCGCAACCACGGCTCCGGTAACCCGGGTGCCACCAATGTGCTGCGCACCGGCAACCGCAGCGCGGCTGTGTGGGTATTATTGCTTGATATTCTCAAGGGCACACTGCCGGTATATCTGGGCTGGTTTCTTGGCATCAGCCCGCTATATCTGGCCTTTATTGCCATGGCCGCCTGTCTGGGGCACATGTTTCCGCTGTTTTTTCACTTTCGCGGCGGCAAGGGCGTGGCCACGGCGATGGGTGCGCTGCTGCCGCTGGGCATGGACATGGCAGGCCTGCTGCTGATCACCTGGCTGCTCAGCCTGGGGCTGTTTGGCTACTCGTCGCTGGCGTCACTGATCACCGCCCTGTTTGCTCCTTTGTTTGCCTATTTCATCAAACCGGAATACACACTGGCGGTGGCGCTGTTGTCGTGCCTGATAGTCGTGCGCCACCACGGCAATATAAGCCGGCTTTATCATCATGAAGAAAAGCCGATTATCGACCGCAGCCGGCGCAACCGGGAAGAATAAGCCTTACTCTACTGCCGGCAGTTCATCCAGCGGCCAGCGCGGCCGGGCTTTTACCCGCAGCGGCTCGGTCTGACCGGCTTTCAGCCGCTGCAAACCGGCAAAGGCGATCATGGCACCGTTGTCGGTGCAGTATTCATTGCGCGGATAAAACACCTCACCGCTCAGCTCTGTCATCATGGCTTGCAGCTGCTGGCGCAACGACACATTAGCGCTGACCCCGCCGGCCACCACCAGCCGGTTGAGCCCGGTCTGCTTTAACGCCCGCTTGCACTTGATGGCCAGAGTATCGACCACCGCCTGCTGAAAGGCATGGGCAATATCAGCCTGCGTCTGCTCATCATTACCTTCGGCGGCAATGGTGGTGGCAGTGGCGGTTTTAAGACCCGAAAAACTGAAATCCAGGCCGGGCCTGTCGGTCATGGGCCGGGGGAACTTAAAGCGGCCGGGCACGCCTTGCTCGGCCAGTTTTGCCAGCCGCGGGCCGCCGGGGTAGTCGAGCCCCATCAGCTTGGCAGTTTTATCAAAGGCCTCGCCGGCGGCATCGTCAATGGACTCACCCAGAATCTCATAGCGGCCAATGCCGTCCACCCGCACCAGCAGGGTGTGACCGCCGGACACCAGCAGCGCCACAAACGGAAACGCCGGCACGCGCTCTTCCAGCATGGGTGCCAGCAGGTGGCCTTCCATATGATGCACCGCCACCGCCGGCTTGCCCCAGGCAAACGCCAGGCTGCGGCCTATGGTGGCCCCCACCAGCAGCGCCCCCATCAGGCCAGGGCCGGCAGTATAGGCGATGCCGTCTATGTCGCCTTGGCTGCAGCCGGCCTCGGCCAGGGCCGCCTCAATCAGCGGAATGGTCTTGCGCACATGATCCCGGCTGGCCAGCTCAGGCACCACACCGCCATAATCGGCGTGCAGTTTCACCTGGCTGTAAAGCTGGTGAGAGAGAATGCCGAGCTTATCGTCATAGATGGCGATGCCGGTTTCGTCGCAGGAGGTTTCGATGCCTAGTACACGCATGAGCAAATGAATAACACTGTCGAAAAATAGACAGCCATGTTACCCTGATCGGGCTTTTTTAACCAGCAAAGGGTTACCGGTCTTTACAGCCGGACCCGGTTAATAGTAGAATTTCGCACCATTTTATTGTCAGACTGGCTGGAATACAGACCAGTTAACCGAGGTGAGAGGCACATGCCAGTAATTAAAGTACGTGAAAACGAGCCCTTCGACGTAGCTCTGCGTCGTTTCAAGCGTTCCTGCGAAAAGGCCGGTATTCTGTCTGAAGTGCGTCGTCGTGAGCACTACGAGAAGCCGACTACCGAGCGTAAGCGCGCCAAGGCTGCCGCTGTTAAGCGTCATGCCAAGAAACTGGCTCGCGAAAACGCACGCCGCACTCGTCTGTACTAAGCGTTGTTGATCTCATGTCTTTGAAAGACCAGCTGTCAGAACAGCAGAAAAACGCCATGCGCGCCAAAGACAAGGCTCGCCTTGGCACCCTGCGTATGCTGATGGCCGAGATCAAGCAGAAAGAGATCGACAGCCGCGAAACCCTGGACGATGACGGCATCATCGTTGTTATCACCAAAATGGTAAAACAACGCAAAGATGCCGCTAACCAGTTCGAGCAGGCCGGCCGCCAGGAGCTGGCTGACGGCGAACGCCAGGAAATTGCGGTGCTGCAGGAATTCCTGCCGCAACCCCTGACAGAAGACGAGCTGGATGCTTTGCTCACCCAGGCCATCGCCGACACCGGTGCTACTGGCATGCAAGATATGGGCAAGGTAATGGCGGTACTCAAGCCACAAATCCAGGGCCGTGCAGACATGGGCAAGGTCAGCGCCACCATCAAGGCCAAACTGGCCTGATAACTGCCGCTGAGCTGCCAACGGGCCGTGCTTCGCAAGAATGCACGGCTTTGTTTTTTGCTTTTACGGTGAATCATGGCTGGCAGAATCCCCCAACAATTTATTGACGATCTCCTCGCCCGCACCGACATCGTCGACTTGATCGACCAGCGGGTACGACTCAAAAAAGCCGGCAAGAACTACCAGGCCTGCTGCCCCTTTCATAACGAAAAAAGCCCGTCCTTTACGGTCAGTCCCGACAAACAGTTCTATCACTGCTTTGGCTGTGGTGCTCATGGCACTGCCCTTGGCTTTTTAATGGAATATGACGGACTGGAATTTCTTGATGCCATCGACGAAATGGCGTCTATGCATGGCCTGACCGTGCCCCGAGAAAATACCGGTGGCAGTTCGCCCCAGCAACAGGCGGCAGCCCGGGCCGAGCGGCAGGATCTTTATAGCCTGCTGAACGACATTAACCGTTTCTATCAGCAGCAGCTGCGCAGCGCACCGGCAGCCATTGACTACCTCAAGAGCCGGGGCCTGAGCGGTGAAGTGGTCAAGCATTTCGGCATTGGCTATGTGCCCGATCAGTGGGACAGCGTAAAACGCCGCTACGCCAAAAACCGCGACACCGAACGCCAGCTGATTGACGGTGGCATGCTGCTGCAAAACGACAATGGCCGCATCTACGACCGCTTTCGTGACCGCATCATGTTCCCCATTCGGGACAGACGCGGCCGTACCATCGGCTTTGGCGGCCGGGTGCTGGGCGACGGCACCCCCAAATATCTGAACTCGCCGGAAACCCCAGTGTTCCACAAGGGCCGCGAGCTCTACGGCCTGTATGAAGTACGCCAGACTCACCGTAACCCCGAGCGGGTACTGGTGGTGGAAGGCTATATGGACGTGGTGGCCCTGGCCCAGTTCGGCATCGATTATGCGGTGGCCAGCCTGGGCACCTCCACCACTTCCGATCAGCTGCAGCTGCTCTATCGCACCACCCGGGAAGTGATCTGCTGCTACGATGGCGACCGCGCCGGCCGCGAAGCCGCCTGGCGGGCACTGGAAAACGCCCTGCCGTTAATGCAGGACGGCCGCAGCCTGCGCTTTGTGTTTTTGCCCGACGGCGAAGACCCCGACAGCCTGGTGCGCACTCAGGGTAAGCCGGCCTTTGAGCAACTGCTTGATAACGCGCAGGACTTTGGTGACTTTCTGTTTGAGCGGCTGGCCCAGGACAGCATGAACGGCGACGCCGGCCAGCACGAGCTGGCCCACAAGGCTGCCGAGGCCATTATGCGGGTGCCCGAGGGCTTTACCCGGGAAGGATTAATCACGCAGCTGTCGCGTCAGCTTAACTGGGGTGAGAACGAACGCCGGATTAAAGAGCTGTTTCAGCGCCTTAAGCCAGCAGAAAAACAGGAAAAGCCTGCCACCGGGCGGCCACAAAAACTAAAACTTACGCCACTTCGACGAGCCATTGCCCTTGTGCTACAATATCCGGCTGCCGCAGCCCGGCTGCCGGAAATGCCGGCGCTGGAAGAGCTGTCGCTTCCGGGCATGGAGCTGTTGCTGGCCCTGCTGGCCATGGTTCGCAAACAGCCCAATATGAGTACAGCTCAGGTACTGGAGCACTGGCGGGGCCATGCATCAGAAGCAGCCCTGTCGAAACTTGCCATGGCAGAAAACGCCTTTGCCGGCGACAACATAGAGCAGGAGCTGCAGGATATTTTTGTGGTCCTGATCAACGAATATCTGGCCAAACGCATTGAATTGCTGCAGCAAAAAAGCAGCACTCGCGAGGGGCTGACACCAGCGGAAAAACAAGAATTAGTGCTGCTGCTGACAGAAAGCAAAGGCGGCGCGGTCTTATAAATTGAAAAACGGGCAAACTGCCCCAAGATTGTAATAAAGGCCCGGTGTACGGGTAAGTGAAATAACCAATGCAGGCTGCAGCACGCTTGGCCCAAGGGCGAGGTGTTGGCAAGCTCGGACCAGTTAGCCAGATTGGTCAAATTTTGTTATAATCGGCTACTTGCGCGCCAGAAAATCACTGAGTGCCCCAGTATCCACACCCTCTCTCTTGCAACATCTAACCGGACGAGTTCTATGGAGCAAACCCCGCAGTCACAGCTTAAGCTTCTCGTAGCCAAAGGTAAAGAACAGGGCTACCTGACTTACGCCGAAGTAAATGATCATCTGCCGCAGGATATTGTCGATTCTGATCAGATTGAAGACATTATCCAGATGATCAACGACATGGGCATTCAGGTGGTAGAAAACGCCCCTGACGCCGATGATCTGATGATGACGGAAACCACGGCCGATGAAGACGCCGCCGAGGCCGCCGCCCAGGCGCTGGCATCCGTTGAATCTGAAATTGGCCGCACCACAGACCCGGTGCGCATGTATATGCGTGAAATGGGTACCGTGGAGCTGCTGACCCGCGAAGGCGAAATCGATATCGCCAAACGCATTGAAGACGGCATCAATCAGGTGCAGAGTTCGGTCTCTGAATATCCCGAGACCATCACCTCGCTGCTGGATCAGTTCGACCGCTTTGAAGCCGGCGACATCAAGCTGAGCGATATTATTTCCGGCTTTCTCGATCTTGATGAAGCCGAAGACGCCGCGCCCACTGCCACCCATATTGGCTCGGAACTGAGCGAAAAAGACCTCGACGACGAAGACGAAGAAGATAAAGAAGACGACGACGACGAGGAAGAAGAAGAAGCCGACACCGGCCCGGATCCTGAGCTGGCCCGTGAAAAATTCGGCCAGCTGCGTGAGCAGTATGAGCTGGTGCGCAGCACCATTGCCGCCAAGGGCCGCACCTCCAAAGAGGCTGCTCAGCAAATTGCTGATCTGGCCGATCTGTTCCGTCAGTTCCGCCTGGTACCCAAGCAGTTTGATCGTCTGGTTACCGCCATGCGCGACACCATGGAGCGGGTGCGGGTGCAGGAACGCATTATCATGAAGCTCTGCGTTGAGCAGTGCAAAATGCCCAAAAAGACCTTTGTGCAGGCCTTTGCCCATCACGAAAGCGAGCAGGCCTGGTTTGAGGCTCAGCTGGCCGCCGGCAAAACCTGGTCTTCGCGTCTGGAAGTGGTAGCCGAAGACGTACTGCGTGCCATCAGCAAGCTCAAGGTAGTGGAAGATGAAACCGGTCTGACCATTTCCCAGATTAAAGACATTAACCGCCGCATGAGCATTGGTGAGGCCAAGGCCCGACGAGCCAAAAAAGAAATGGTGGAAGCCAACCTGCGTCTGGTTATTTCTATTGCCAAGAAATACACCAACCGCGGCCTGCAGTTCCTGGATTTGATCCAGGAAGGCAACATAGGTCTGATGAAAGCGGTAGACAAGTTTGAATATCGCCGTGGCTACAAGTTCTCGACCTACGCCACCTGGTGGATCCGTCAGGCCATTACCCGCTCCATTGCGGATCAGGCCCGCACCATTCGTATTCCGGTGCACATGATTGAGACCATCAACAAGCTCAACCGTATTTCCCGCCAGATGCTGCAGGAGATGGGCCGCGAGCCCACGCCGGAAGAGCTGGCACACCGCATGGCCATGCCGGAAGACAAAATCCGCAAGGTGCTCAAAATTGCCAAAGAGCCGATCTCGATGGAAACCCCCATCGGTGACGACGAAGATTCACATCTGGGCGATTTTATCGAGGACACCACCCTCTCCCTGCCGGCGGACTCCGCCACCAGCGAGAGCCTGCGTAACGCCACCCACGACGTGCTGGCCGGCCTGACCGCCCGGGAAGCCAAGGTACTGCGCATGCGCTTTGGTATCGACATGAACACTGACCACACCCTTGAGGAGGTGGGCAAGCAGTTCGACGTTACCCGTGAGCGTATTCGCCAGATTGAAGCCAAGGCCCTGCGCAAACTGCGCCACCCCAGCCGCTCCGAAGTGCTGCGCAGCTTCCTCGACGAGTAAGCACAACCGCACACAGTTCAAAGGGCACCTCGGTGCCCTTTTTATTGGCCGGGTCAACCGCTTAAAAATCAAGCGTATAAGCCGCCCAGCGCTGGACAGCCCCGCCCTCATTCCCCTATAATCAGCGCACTTTTGGCCCCTTAGCTCAGTTGGTTAGAGCACACGACTCATAATCGTTAGGTCCCCAGTTCAAGTCTGGGAGGGGCCACCATATAAACACTGAAAAAGCCAGTAGCATCAATGCACTGGCTTTTTTTTGTGCCGCCTGTGTGCCGCTTTGCAAGAGCATAGTCCTTCCCCGGGGTACCCATGGGATACTTTCAGTCTGGCTGGCCGGCCAGGGACAGTTGCGGAAAACGTCGCTTACCAGACTTCAGCCGGGCTTCAATAACAGCCGTAGACTCGCCGGTTTCAATTGCCGTAGAGCTTGCCACAGAACGGAGGATTTTCTCCGGTGTAAGCTGATTGCGGGCTGCTGTTTTGCTTCGGCGTATCATGATAAACCTCCTGACTTGCCTTCACATTATAACCGCAGCGTTAAAGCCTTCAGCGACACAAGAGCCCATTCCAGCAACCAGCCGCTCCCACACTACCCGGCGCGACCATACTCTCACCGAAAAGTCCCATTTGAATTCTCCCACGACATGGGCACAATAAAGAGCCAATCACAGCCAAAGCAAAGTGGTCTGGTCGCCCGCAAGATCAGGGCGGTAGCGTTGCCACAGTCAAATTGCTGATGGTTGGCAGGTATATTCCAGTACTGCGCTCACTATCAACACTCCATGCGCGTGTACAACAACCCTGATCAAAAATATTCATGATATTAATAGGTTATAACTGACCAATGTTGAATAGTGAACAAGTGGCTGTAGATACTGTGCATATGCGTTTTTATTAATCGCGAAAATTAGATGCAGAATGATAATTTATTTATTATCAATAACTTATCAGTAAATCGCGCGCTAAATCATTGCAGAAATATGAGCATGCTCACTATTACAATGTTAGCTGAATGGGAGAGACCGAATGAATCGAAATCCTCCAGTGGATGTAAAAAGGGCACTTCGAGAAGAGGTGGGCTTTGGCTGCCCGGTTCCAGAATGCGGATTGCCATACCTAGAGTGGCATCATTTTGATCCACCTTGGAATGTCAAAAATCACCACAACCCTGAAGGTATGATTGCTTTGTGCAGAGAGCATCACATACAAGCTGACAACGGGGCGTTCACCTCAAACCAACTTCATGAATTCAAAAGATCTGGTAGAGAAAACTGGAGGCAGGTGAGTGGAAAGTTTAACTGGATGAGAAATCGGTTGCTTGCTGTGGTTGGGGGGAATTTCTACTATGAAACCCCTGTGATATTCAAGTTTAGGGAGCAGCCAGTAATTTGGTTCGAGCGGGATGAGAATAATTATCTGCTGTTAAATCTACACATGCTCACTACCAGTAACGAGCCGCGGGCATATATAAAAAACAATGAATGGTTCAATGTAGGTGAAGAAGAAGACATCGAATGTCCTCCATCAGCAAAAAAGGTAAAAATTAAATACCCAAATGGGGATTTTGTTTCTATTGAGTTCTTTGAGTTGAATAGCTTGGAAGAAGCCAAAAAGCGCTACCCAGATGCAAGAGTAGAAGGATGGCCGGTTGAGCTTCCGCTAACCGCAGTAGAAGTGACGAATATTGTTGCCAATTCTGATTTGGAGTTTAATGCAAAGGAAACAAAGTTCGGAATGGGACATGTAATGAAAAATTGCTTTGCTTCTCATTGTGGTGCTGGCTTATCAATCAGCTAACAATCGCGTCAAAGGCGACGCTCGTAACCTCGCGCGCTTTACGCGGGCGCTGGAGGATCCCCTCATAATTCGAAGCTCCCTGCGTGATGAGCCAAGCGTATTAACTCCAGTCTGGCCCAATGCAGCATCTGCTCGGTGATACGATAGTGGGGCCGCTTTCGGATCTCTTTACCGAGCCTGACCGATGACAGCACGGCCCTGTGTCGAATGGTGTTGGCTTGAAAGTGACGCTGCCACCCCGCCTGCTGAGCGGCGAGACCGAACCACCACAGGATGATTTCAGCCAGCAAGACGATGAGCAGCAGGATATCGTAGCGCCGTGGACAACGTGTTCGGCTGTGCCGAAGACCAAATCCGTACTGAGGACTTTTCAGATCTCGGAATGATTCTTCTATCTGCATCCTTCTGGCATAAAGCCTCACCACCTTTGCCGCACTGAACAGCGTTGACGGAAGGTTGGTCGCCAGCAGCCAAGGCTCTTTGCTGCCTTTAAGATATTCTCGTTGCGCAGTGTGCTTGTTGCCTGAACGGGCAGTACACCGATCTTTTCTTCCCTTGGCGTCGCTTTTATACAAGTACAGGTCGCAGCGAATGGGAGATTTTCTAGCCAGCTTTGCTGGCCCGATATAACGGGGTGTTTGGTTGGCATCGGAATACAGAGTCTTGTTGGAGCGCCACCGCTCCAGGCCTGCTGGCGTAAAAGCCACGTCACCGCGCACTCGTCCCAGCCAGTACCAGCCGTAGGAAGCCACTTCACGAAACCAGGTATTGCGATAGCCTGCGTCGGTGATCAGTAAAGGGGTGGCCCCCGAAGGCAGGATACTGGCCAGCTCATGCAAAAAGCGGTTGTGACTGCGCGGCGAGTTGTAATCTTCCCAGGCAAATGCGCGTTCATAGAGCGTGATGGAACGGCCTTTGAGTACGATGGCTGCTCTGAGCGTCATATGCCGGAGTTGCTCACGAACATCAGACCAATCGATAAGGATGACCGGCATGGGGTTGAGTCCACACAAATTTCTTGCATGCCAGCGGTATAGGGCTAATCGTTCGCGATGAAGACCATCATTCCCAGCAGACGATCAATCCGTTTGATGGAATGTTTGGTAGCGGTTTTCCCGGCGATATTACGGCCCAGCCCAGTCAGAGACAGAGACAGAGACAGAGACAGAGACAGAGACAGAGACAGAGACAGAGACAGAGACAGAGACAGAGACAGAGACAGAGACAGAGTATCTCCTTCCAGAAGAGCAGAAGTAGCAGCCATGAGTGAATTAAGCCGCTTTTTATGTATTTTCGGGCAGTGTTGGGCCAGCAATTCTTGTAGGATATGAACATCGCGCATCCTGCACTCTCCTCATAGGGGCGTTGAGCACTAATGTGTTTTTGGCGAAATTCATTAGATCAAACGGCAGGGTGCGCGTCTACCTCTCTGATTCATAAGAGAATTATGAGGGGATTCACTAGACGCGGGCGTTAGCATTCAAGGAGAAAAGTTTGCACATTCCAGGGAAGTTTAAACAAGACAATATTGATGTACTTATCAATCTGATGCGTGAATATCCATTCGCAACAGTCATTACCTCTTCAAATTCAGCGATCGAGGCTAATCATCTTCCTTTATCTTTAATAGAGTTGGACGGTAAGTTACGTTTAAAGGGGCACATAGCTAAGGTCAATTCAGTTTGGCAAACCGCTAATCCTGCATCTGAAGTTCTTGTGGTTTTTAACGGCCCAAATAGCTATGTATCTCCCAGTTATTATCCGACTAAAAAAGAGAATGGTAAGGCTGTGCCGACATGGAATTATATTGTGGCACATGTGAAAGGAAAGATTCGGTTTATTCACGAACCGCAATGGATATTGGAGGTTCTTGAGCAGTTAACATCGGAGCACGAGCAAGGACAAGCGGTACCGTGGTCAATGTCAGATGCACCGGAGGGATACATTCATAAAATGTTGCCTGCGGTAGTAGGTGTTGAAATTGAGGTAGAGTCACTCAGTGGTCAATGGAAATTAAGCCAGAATCATCCAGAGATAAATCAACAAGGTGTTGTTGATGGCTTGTCATCCAAAGATGATACAAGCTCACAGGTTATCGCTTCACTCATGAGCGCTAATCTTTGACAAGAATGCTAACAAATAAGGATAAGTGTCGCGCAGCCGACACTTCATCCGGGTGTTGAACAAGCCCGAAGCTGCCTTTATTAAGTAAATTGCTCGGTTGAGCATGGGGTGAGCGGTGAGGCCGCTATTTTCTGCAGGCATAGCTAGCCGCTAAGCGATTAGAAGACTAATAACTTCAGCTAGTTACAGTGTTCTGTGAGTGATGGTCGTGCTTCTCCTGCTGTTGTTGAGGCCATTATCCTTATTGTGCCCGCCTTTCGGCTATCCCGTTCGGATGATGCCGGTGCACACCATGCTCTGTGCGCAGTACGGGCAACTGCGGCTGGCTTTGGTCATCGTTGCCGGCTCCCCTGGCAGCCCTCGCCATCCCAGTCGCATCAACAACAACTGGATAATCAAGCGCACCGCCCTGGCGCTACCGTGCAGCAGCCCGTAGTCCCGTACTCGTTGCAGCCCCTTGGGCAAGGCGTGTTGCAGTATCAGCCCCAGGAACCTGACGATGGGTAAGGTGCGGTGCTGCCAGTGATTGGTTTTCCCCTCGCGGTAGCGGAAGGTCACCTGGTCACCGTCTATTCCGATAATATCCCGGTCGGGCAGTACTCCACGGTACAGATAACGGGACAGGTATTTCAGGGCGGGTAGGCCCCGGCCAACAGGGCGGCAGTCCACCACCCATTGCGCCGGTAGTCTGGCTGGCAGGTAGAGCTGGGGGTGCTGGTGAATGGCGGCCAGTAGCCGGCCCCGCCATACTTTGGCCAGTGCGACAGCAGGGTAGAGGTAACGCTTGGGGCCCTTGTGCCACTGGCGCCGTGCGGGATTGTAGTAGCCTGCCGGGACCATGACATGCAGATGAGGATGCAGATCTCGTCGTCGGCTGTGGGTATGCAGTACCGCGGTAAAGCCGCTGCGACCCCCATGGTGACGCTGGGCGAAGTCCTTGAGTAGCGAGGCGGCAACCGAGAACATGATGCGATACAGCGCCTTGGGTTGCGCGCGGGCGAGGCCACGCAGTTCGGCCGGCAAGGTAAAGGTGATCATGAAGTAATGAACCGG
>NZ_KB908472.1 GCF_000381965.1 Oceanimonas smirnovii ATCC BAA-899 | reverse complement strand
GTTCACAATTATCACCGGTTCCCCGACCTCGCACTTCATGCAGTCTCAACCTTGTGATGCGAAGTCCATCTTGATGGCTTCCTGATACTCTTCGAGATAGGCAATGAGGCGGGGGGCCAATCTACGCACGAGGTCAGTAAACACTGCCTCCAGGTTGGGACGGCCTCCCCGGTAACTGGTTTTAACTCTATCAATTCCTGTGCGTTCAACATACAAGGTTGGGACTGGTCCCAACCTACCAGCTGACAGCTTACGGCTGCTGCTTTTATAAGAAAGCTTTCGCTTCTTCCCTCACCTGCTCAATCCGCTCTTCCAGCTCCAGTAATTCCGGCTCCAGATGATCGAGCGGTTGCTTGTCGAGCAGAGCCTGTTCCAGCCTGGCCAGCAATGACTGCAGCTGAGGCACACCGCAATAAAGGGTACCGCCGTGCAGCTTGTGCAGCGGTCCGTAGAGTGTTTCACTACTTAACTCACCGGCCAGAGCCGCACTCAGCACAGGTGAAAACTCATCCAGACTCTGCAGCAGCAAGCTCAGCATTTCTTTAGCCAGTGTTTCCCGCTCACCTGCTCTTTGCAGGGCCTGAGTCCAGTCGATAAGCCCGGTCGTTTTGGGCTGGCGGGCACAATGGCTGATAATGCGTGCAAGAATAGCTTCGTCAATCGGCTTGGCCAGATAATCATCCATGCCCTGACCCATAAGCCGGTCACGCTCGCCGGCAATGGCATGAGCAGTGACCGCCACTATGGGGGTGGTGGCATTGAGTCCGCCCTGACGGCGAATTTCCTGCGTGGCCTGAATACCGTCAAGCACCGGCATCTGAATATCCATAAAAATAATATCGTAGTGATTGGCCGTGGCCAGATTGAGTGCATCCTGGCCATTGCGGCCGGTATCCACCTGGCTGACCAGCTCACCCAGCATGGCACTGATAAGTTTGAGGTTGGCCGGGTTGTCGTCTACTGCCAGCACTCGCAGTGGTTGCTTGCTGGCGGGCGGAGGCAGGGCAATGGGGACCGACGGCTCCTCATTCTGGCTGCGTGGTCCGGCAAGAGCATGGGCCAGTTTCTGATAGTGCGCCGGTTTGCTCAGGCAGTGGCTGGCACCGGCGGCCAGCAAGGAGTCGCTCAAGGTTGGATCGGTAGAACTCAGCAAAATAACGGTCTGATTTTCAAAAGCCAGCTGGCGCTTCAGCTCCTGCTCCATCTGGCTGGGCAGAGCATGAGGTCCAAAGCCCAGCAGGGCAATATCAATGGGCTGATCAGCATCAGGCTCATACAATACCTGCATATCCCATTCCCGCAGCAGGGCACTGGTGGCCCGGCGACTGAAGCCGTCTTCTTCCTGATATAGCACCGTCTTGCCGGCCAGCTCCGCCAGCGGCAAAGGCTCTGCCAGAGGCAGGGCAGCTTTATTCAGCTCCAGGGTAAAGCTGAATACCGAGCCGGTGCCGGGCTCGGAATACAGCTCGATGTCACCGGCCATTTGATGTACCAGCTTTTGGGTAATTACCAGTCCAAGGCCGGTACCGCCATAGCGGCGGGAAATACTGGAGTCGGCCTGATTAAACGCCTGAAACAGCTGGCGGCGCTGGTTGTCGGAAATGCCGATGCCGGTATCCTGTACATGAATGCACAGGCCGGTGCGCTCGGGCTGGCCAGCGGGGCGGGCGTCTACGCGAATATCCACGTTACCCTGCTCGGTAAATTTAATGGCGTTGCCCACCAGGTTGTTGAGCACCTGCTGCAGCCTGAGCGGATCACCCACCAGGCTGTCGTGCACAGCGGCATCAATGCGCAAAGACAACTCCAGCCCCTTGTCATGAGCACTGGGTGCCAGCAGCACCATGACTTCCTGCAGCGTGTCACGCAGAGAAAACGGAATTTGCTCCATTTTCAGCTTGCCTGCTTCCAGCTTGGAAAAATCAAGAATGTCATTAATGATGCCAAGCAGGTTTTGCGCGGAACGCTCTATGGTCTTGAGGTAATCGAGCTGACTGGCGGTGAGTTTGGTTTTTTGCAGCTGGCGGGCAAAGCCGATCACGCCGTTCAGCGGTGTGCGCAGCTCGTGGGACATGTTGGCCAGAAACTCGGTTTTAACCCGGGCCGCTTCCTGAGCCCGCTTTTTGGCCATATCCAGCTCTATGTTCTGTATTTCTATCTGCTCCAGGGTTTCGCGCAGATCTGACGTAGCCTGATCAATGTTTTGCTGCATTTCATCATGATATTCCGACAGCGACTTGGCCATGGCGTTGATGCCGTTTTTGAGCATTTCCAGCTCACCGGTAAACTCGCCGCTGACCCGGGTATCGAGCCGGCCTTCCCGAATTTTGTATACCGCACTTACCATGTCGGTAATAGGCTGAGACACCCCCTTGATCAACCGTACGCCGAACAGGGCGCTGACACACACACCCAGCAGTACGATCAGGCCGGCAAAAAAGGTATCGCGATAATGCAGCAGCATGGCTGAATCATCGGTCAGCTGCATGGCTACATAGCCCAGAGGGTGAGTGGCTGATTCGTCCCACAGAGCGTCGGCACGGGTGGCGTCGGTCAGCACCGGAGTGCGTAAAATAATACCGTCTTCACGGCTGTCCACATTGGTGGTGGAGGGAATCACCATGCCGTCCGGCAGCCGCAATAATTTATAGTCTTTATGGTAATTGGAGGTAACCAGCAATTTGCCGTCGGCATCAAACAGCGCGATGGACGTCACCAGGGGCGTATTATTACGGTGAATATTGCTGAGCAGCCGGTTGAGTGCCTCGCGGTTGCGAGCCGTCAGGGCCAGTTCACTGGCCAGCGCCAGCGGCTCAATCACGTTGACCCCTTCCTGGATCAGGGCATCTTCCAGCTGCTGATAGCGGTTTACGGAAAAGTACCCCGCCAGCAAAATGCCGATAATCAGGGTGGGAATAATGGTGAAGGCCAGTACCCGGGCTCGCAGGCCATATTTGGTCATAATCGGCTTATGTGGGAGAATATGCGTTTAAAAGACAGTAGTCTCATGATGACATAGCCGGTTCGAGGGCTCCACGTTTTATGGTTCAGTTCTTCAAAGTCAAAAAGCCTTCAGCACCGGCCAAAGCGCCTCTGGATATTCATATTCTTGAGCTTAACGGCCATGGTATGGGCGTGGCCCGTCATCAGGGCAAACCCCTGTTTGTGGCCGGCGTTCTGCCCGGGGAACAGGTGCGGGTACAACTGACCACGCAAACCAGTCGTTATGCCACTGCCACGCTGCAAAAGGTACTTAGCGCCTCACCGGATCGGGTAAAACCTTTCTGTGCACATATTAACGACTGCGGTGGCTGTAATTTGCAGCAGCTGCCTTCCAAAGGACAGCGCCGGTTAAAGCAAAAAGCAGTATTAAGCCTGTTCAGTCGTCACGGCATTGATGATCTGCCCGCTACCGAGTGGTTATATGGCGCAGAACAGGGTTATCGCCGGGCAGCCCGGCTGGCCATTCGCCGCCAGGGTAAGGGCGTGGCACTGGGGTTTCGTCAGCCTCAGTCTCATGATCTGGCAGAAATCGCTCATTGTGGTGTACTCACTCCCTTGCTGTCGGAGCTGATTGCGCCACTGCGGCAGTTACTTAACCGTCTGCGCGCGGTAAAACAACTGGGGCACCTGGAGCTTTACCATGCGGCCGAGGGGGTGGCGCTGCTGCTGCGGCACAAGGGCGCATTGCCGGCGGCAGATCTGGATATACTGCTGACCTTTGCCCAGCAGCGTAACCTGGCGCTGTTTTTACAGGACGATGCTGGCCGGCGGCCTTTACATGTGCCGTTTCCGCTTTATTATCAGTTGGATAATCTGAAACTGGCATTCACACCCGGTGATTTTATTCAGATCCATGATGAGCTGAACAGTCGCATGGTGCAGCAGGCGATAAACTGGCTGGCTCCCGAGCCCGGCGCGCCGGTGCTGGATTTATTTTGCGGTATTGGTAATTTCAGCCTGCCCCTGGCTGCTGCCGGTCATCCGGTGACGGGCGTGGAAGGCGTAATGGAAATGGTGGAACAAGCCAGAGGCAATGCCGAAGATAATCAGCTGGCGCAGGCGCGCTTTTACCGCGCCGATCTGGCTGCCGACTTTACGCAGGAGCCCTGGGCCAGGGAAGGGTTTTCCCAGGTGCTGCTTGACCCCGGCCGGGCGGGGGCAGAACAGGTGATGCCCTACCTGGTGGCGCTGGCCCCTGAGCGGTTACTGTATGTATCGTGCAACCCCGTTACCCTGGCCCGGGACAGTGAAGTCTTACTGGCCGGAGGCTATCGCCTGAGCCGGCTGGGGCTTATCGACATGTTTCCCCACACGCCCCATTGTGAAGCAATGGCGCTGTTTGAACTGACTTAAGGACGCTTATGGTTGCCGTGCGCGAAACTCATCTCAAGTCGAGCTTCTGCCTGCAGGAGTGGGCCGATGGCCTTCCGGTAGACGTTAATGAGCGGGCACGGCTGAAAGCCATTTATGAGTATTGCCGGCAGTTGGACATCAGCCCTGACGGCAGTGCTCGTCTGCTGGCCCAGGGTGTGGAAATGGTCGGTATTCTGCTGACCTTGAGTATGGATGCCGACACCCTCAAATCGGCTTTGCTATACCCGTTTCTCGAATATAAGGCGCTGACCCCCGAACAAGTTCAGGAAGATTTCGGCGATAACATCTGCCGCCTGCTGCAGGGGGTGGCCGATATGGAAGCCATTCGTTCGCTGCAGCACGTGCACGGCGACAAGGGTAATGAGGCTCAGGCCGACAAGGTGCGGCGCATGCTGCTGGCCATGGTGGAAGATGTGCGCGCCGTGGTGATCAAGCTGGCGGAGCGCATCACCTGCCTGCGTGAGGTGAAGCGCGCCGATGAGGAAACCCGGGTGCTGGTAGCCAAGGAAATTGCCAACATCTACGCGCCGCTGGCCAATCGGCTGGGTATTGGTCAGCTTAAGTGGGAGCTGGAAGATCTGTCATTTCGCTATCTGCACCCGGATACCTACAAGCGCATTGCTAAGTTGCTGGATGAGAAGCGGCTGGCCCGGGAAGCCTATATCAGTGACTTTGTCGCCGGCCTCAAGACAGCACTGAATGACGCCGGGGTTGAAGCCGAGGTGTATGGCCGGCCCAAGCATATCTACAGTATCTGGCGCAAAATGCAGAAGAAGAGCCTCGACTTTGACGAGCTGTTTGATGTGCGCGCGGTGCGGGTGGTCACTCACAGATTACAGGACTGCTACGCCGCCCTGGGCATAGTGCATACCCAGTGGCGGCATATTCCCCGGGAATTTGACGACTATGTTGCCAATCCCAAGCCCAATGGTTATCAGTCCATTCATACCGTGGTGATTGGGCCTGAAGGCAAAACCGTGGAAATTCAGATCCGCACCGAGCAGATGCATCAGGATGCCGAGCTGGGGGTGGCCGCACACTGGAAATATAAAGAAGGTCCGGGCAGCGGCAAGCAGGGCGGCTATGAAGAAAAAATTGCCTGGCTGAGAAAACTGCTGGCCTGGCAGGAAGACATGGCGGAAAGCGGCTCTCTGGTGGATGAGCTGCGCAGTCAGGTGTTTGAAGACAGAGTCTATGTGTTTACGCCCAAAGGAGATGTGGTGGATATGCCCGCCGGGGCCACGCCGCTGGACTTTGCCTACTATGTGCACAGTCAGGTCGGGCACCGTTGTATCGGAGCCAAAATCGACGGACGCATAGTGCCCTTTACCTATCAGCTGCAAACCGGCGATCAGGTGGAGATTATCACTCAGAAGCAGCCGAACCCTAGCCGGGACTGGATGAATCCCAATCAGGGCTTTTTGCGTACCTCCCGTGCCCGTTCCAAGGTCGCCACCTGGTTCAAGAAGCAGGACAGGGACAAGAACATCATTGCTGGTCGCGAGCTGCTCGACAAGGAGCTGGAGCGGCTGGGTATGGGCTTTGCCAGCCTGGATAAAAAGACCCTGGAGCGCTTTAACGTGACCAGCCTGGATGATCTGCTGGCCGGCATTGGCGGCGGTGATCTGCGCATCAATCAGCTGCTCAACTACCTGCAGAGCCAGCATAAAAAGCCCACCAGCGAAGAGCAGGATCAGCAGGTGTTGCGGGAGCTGGAGCAAAAAGCACTTAAAAAACCGCAAGACACCAAACCTAAAGGCCATATAGTGGTGCAGGGAGTGGGTAATCTGCTGACCAATATTGCCCGCTGCTGTCAGCCCATTCCCGGGGACGAAATCACTGGTTTTATTACTCAGGGGCGGGGTATTTCCATTCACAGGGCCGACTGTGAGCAGCTCAAGGAGCTGGCACTGCAGCACCCCGAGCGGGTAGTGGATGCGGTGTGGGGAGAAGACAATGGTGGCGGTTATCAGCTGACGCTGCGGGTGGTGGCCAATGACCGCTCCGGCCTGCTGCGAGACATCACTACCATACTGGCCAATGAAAAAATTAATGTACGGGGAGTGAACAGCCGCATTAACCGCAAGCAGCAGACCGCAACCATCGACATGGATCTGGATGTTTTTAACATTGATACCCTGAGCCGTACTCTGGCTCGTATCAGTCAGCTGCCTGATGTGCTGGAAGCCCGCCGGCTGTAAATCAACTACGGAACTCAAGCATGACACAGCAACACTATTCTCTGGACGATCTGCTGGGCATTATGGCTGCTCTGCGGGATCCGCAGCGGGGCTGCCCCTGGGATCTGAAACAGGACTTTGCCAGCATAGTGCCTCACACCCTGGAAGAGGCCTATGAGGTGGCCGACACCATTGCCCGTGAGGCCTGGAATGAACTGCCCGGTGAACTGGGAGATCTGCTGTTTCAGGTGGTGTTCTACTCCCGTCTGGGAGAGGAACAGTCTCGTTTTGATTTTAACGATGTGGTGCAGGCCATCAGCGCCAAGCTGGTCAGCCGTCACCCCCATGTGTTTGGCGACAAACAACTTAATGACGAAGCCGCCATTAAAGCCAACTGGGAAGCCACCAAGGCCGAAGAGCGTAAAGCGAGAGACGCTGCCGCCACCAGCGCTCTGGATGATATTCCCCTGGCCCTGCCGGCGCTGAGCCGGGCCAACAAGATGCAAAAGCGCTGTGCTGCCGTGGGCTTTGACTGGAATGAGCTGTCTCCTGTGGTCGACAAAATTCGCGAAGAGCTGGATGAAGTCATGGAAGAAATAAACCAGCCTGAGCGCGATGACGACCGCATTGCCGATGAGCTGGGCGACCTGCTGTTTGCTACTGTTAATCTGGTACGTCACCTCAAGCAGGAGCCGGAAAGTGTGTTGCGCCGGGCCAATAGCAAGTTCGAGCGCCGCTTTCGGGCAGTGGAGCAAATGCTGACGGAGCGGGGCAAAAACTGCCAAAGCAGCTCGCTGGCAGAAATGGATGACTGCTGGAGACGGGTTAAACAGCAGGAAGGCTGAACTCAATATTCAGCGGTGCTGGCCGATAACCAAGGCAGTTGAGGAGATGCTCCATGAATTATTTTCCCTTATTGCTTTTATGTGCAGCGCTGCCTTTATGGGCCGCGGAGACGCCTGCCGGTGCCGGCCAGACGGATGTTGCCAGAGTGCTTGACGGTTTGAAAGCCGTGCCCTTGTACGAAGAAGACGAGCTGATCCTCCTGATTAATAACAACCAGCATCTGCAGCGGGTGCGGGATCGGGACGAGTGTCAGCTGGTGCAGGATATTGAAGCCCGGGCCGAGGTGCTGCGGCTGCCTTCTTATCAGTTTTTGTGGGGCGATATGCTGGCCTGGGGTGTTTGTGTGCCTGCGGAACCGCGCCGTGGTCTGCAAATGATGTGGTCAGCGGCCCGCCAGGGTATGCCGGCGGCACTGGAGCAACTGGGGCGTTATTATTATACCGGCACCCTGGTGCAGCAGAACCGGGAACGAGCCGCCCCCTTGATGCAGGAAGCAGCCAGTCTGGGCTTTGAAAAAGCGCAGTTCACCTGGGCTGCCTGGCTGCTGGAAGGGGCGGGCAGCCCGCTCGATTATCCCCAGGCCTATCTCTGGCTTAAGCAAATTGTCACTGACGACAAGAGCAAATATCAGCAGGCCGAGCGTCTGACTCAAGGACTGGCCAAACGCATGCCGGCCCAGAAGGTAAAAGAGCTGAATCATCAGCTGCTTTATTAAACGGGCTGACATTTAATGTCAGTTTTTATCCTGAATGTGTATCATGTGCATATGTTCGCCCCCATTATCAGGACATTACTAGCATGAAGCTGACGACCTATACCGACTTTGGCCTGCGGGCCCTGATGTATCTTGCTACTCTGCCAGAGGGAGAGCTGACCAGTGTGGCCAGAGTGTCGGCTTTGTATGATGTGTCCCGTAATCATATGGTCAAAGTTATTAACCAGCTGGCCCGGGAAGGGTATATTTATGCCCTGCGTGGCAAGAACGGCGGCATTCGGCTGGCCCGGGAACCCGGGCATATCAATATCGGACGAGTAATCCGGCTGCTGGAAAATAATCTCAGTGGCATAGACTGTGGCCGTCCGGCCTGTCATCTGGTGCCTGCCTGCCGGTTAAGAAGCGCGCTGGCCGAGGCCATGGAGGCGTTTTTGCAGGTGATGGAACAATATACTCTGGCTGATCTGATCAGCAACCGCGATGAACTGCTGCCTATTTTCAGCCACCTTGAATCAGAAAGCCTGCGCCGCAGCGCAGGCTGAACGCCGCTTAACGCCCCGTTAAATAATACTGGGGCTGTACCCGTACCTGCTTGATCACGTTATTTTCCACTTCCAGAATTTCTATCGGATAGCCCGCCACCCGCAGGCCGATATTGGCCTCTGGAATGTCTTCCAGATATTCCAGAATCAATCCGTTGAGTGATCGGGGGCCATCGGTCGGCAGATCCCAGCCCAGCTCCTTGTTCAGATCCCTGATGCTGGCGGTGCCTTCAATCAGATAGGAGCCGTCGTCCTGAGGCTGAATTTCATCACTCAGAGTCGGGCTGATCGTAGTGGTAAAGTCACCGACAATTTCTTCCAGAATATCATCCAGGGTGATCAGACCCTGAATATCGCCGTATTCATCCACAATCAGGCCGATGCGCTCCTTGTTGCGCTGAAACTTGAGCAGCTGCACGTTGAGCGGTGTGGCCTCGGGAATAAAATAAAGCTCCCGGGCGGCGCGCATCAGGCTGGGTTTGCACAGCTCTTCTTTAGCCAGCAGGCGCAGCGCGTCACGAGCATGAATAAAACCCAGCGCATCGTCAATGTTGTCCCGGTACAGCAGCACCTTGGTATGGGGGCTTTGCAGCAGACGGCGGTTAATGCTTTTCCAGTCCTGAGTGATATCAATGCCGTAAATTTCGTTACGCGGCACCATGATATCGTCCACGGTCACCTTTTCCAGATCAAGAATGGACACCAGCATGTCCTGGTGGCGACGAGGAATAAGACCGCCGGCTTCGTTCACTATGGTGCGTAATTCTTCAGAGCTGATGGCAGTGTCCTCGCCTCCCTTGGGGTTGATGCGAAACAACGCCAGCAGGCCGTTGGAGATGGCGTTGATGGCCCATACCGCGGGGTAGAGCAACACCATCAGTGGCCGCAGAATAATGGAAGCAGGAAAGGCGACCTTTTCCGGATAGAGTGCGGCCAGAGTCTTGGGAGTCACTTCCGAGAAAATCAGTACTGCCAGGGTCAGACCTATGGTGGCCACCGCCACACCGTAATCACCAAACAGCCGAATGGCCAGCAGAGTGGCAATGGCTGAAGCCAGAATATTGACCAGGTTGTTGCCAATCAGGATCAGGCCTATTAACCGGTCAGGGCGGGACAGCAGTTTCTCAACCCGGGTAGCGGCCTTATGGCGATTTTGTACCAGATGTCGCAACCGGTAGCGATTGAGCGACATCATGCCGGTCTCTGAGCTGGAGAAAAAGGCGGAAACAAACAGTAGTGTAATCAGGATGCCGGTTAAGGCACCCGTCGATATGTCGTCCAAACAGACCGTCCTGTGTAAAAAACCTGATCAATTTCTACGAGTTTGCCGAAAGTCTGTCAAGAACCGAGCAATACTTCCCGAACAAAGCGACTGCCAAAATAAGCCATGGTCAGCAGCAAACTGCCGGCCACACTGGTCCAGATAACCTTGCGGCCACGCCAGCCAAGCCGGTGATGACCCCACAGCAGCCCCACATAAACACACCAGGCAATGATGGTGAGCACGGCCTTGTGTGCTTTGCCCGGGCTGAACATTTCCTGCAGAAAAAACAGGCCGCTGGAAATGGACAGCGTCAGTACCACCACACCGGCAAAAATCAGCCGGAACAGATAGCGCTCCAGCGTCATCAGCGGCGGCATGGCAGGCAGATTGGTCAGCTTGTGTTTTTTCAGCCGGTTATCAAGAAAGCCCAGCAGAATGGCCAGCAGGCAGGCAATGGCCAGCAGCGAATAGGACATCAGGCCCAGCGTAATGTGCACCAGCACTTCGGGGCGGGTTTCCAGATACATGGTGTAGCTGCCCGGTAACAGAATATCTGCCACCAGCAGCAAACAGGCAAAGCTGTACACCACCGGCATCAGCAGCCACACATTAAAGCGGGTGACCAGCACCGACATCAGTCCGGCCACAATTAAACTGACCAGAGAGGCGACGTTCAGCATGCTCAGGTTCTGCCCCGGCACCAGTATCACTGTGTCTACCAGCCAGACGCCATGAAGCAATAATGCAAAAACAGCAGCCAGCAATCCATAACGACGGCTTTTGTTGTGTGGATTAACCAGATTGTGCACACAGGCAAAGGCCGCCAACAGGTAAAATGCCATCGCCAGAACAGCAAGCAATTCCATAATGAATGTCAGCCATTTATCGGAAATATAAAAAGAAAAGTCAGTATACCCTCAAGCGCTTGCCCATCGCCAGCCGGGTTCGCTTAAGTTCGGGGCCTAACTTGGTTATACTGGTCGCAATTTTCGCCATTAGCGGACGCAGTTCATGTTTGAGAATCTCACAGAAAGGCTGTCGCGCACGCTGAAGAACATCAGCGGCCGCGGACGCCTCACCGAAGAAAATATCAAGGAAACCCTGCGCGAAGTGCGCATGGCTCTGCTGGAAGCCGACGTGGCCTTGCCGGTAGTGCGCGAATTCGTCAACCGGGTAAAAGAGCGGGCAGTTGGCCAGGAAGTGTCCAAGTCGCTGAGTCCGGGCCAGGCTTTTATCAAAATTGTGAATGCCGAGCTGGTCTCTGTGATGGGCGAAGCCAATGAGGCGCTGGACCTGGCGATAACACCGCCGGCGGTAGTACTGATGGCCGGTCTGCAGGGGGCGGGTAAAACCACCTCTGTGGGCAAGCTGGCCAAATACCTGAAAGAGCGCGAGAAGAAAAAAGTGCTGGTGGTCAGTGCCGACGTCTATCGTCCGGCCGCAATCAAGCAGCTCGAGACCCTGGCCGCCGACCTCGACGTGGAATGCTTTCCCAGTGATATCAGTCAGAAGCCGGTAGACATCGGCCGCAACGCAGTAGATTACGCCCGCAAGAAGTTCTTTGATGTGGTGCTGGTGGATACCGCCGGTCGTTTGCATGTCGACGAAGACATGATGACCGAAATTCAGCAGCTGCACGTTGCCATTAATCCGGTAGAAACCCTGTTCGTGGTGGATGCCATGACCGGTCAGGATGCGGCCAACACCGCCAAGGCCTTCAGTGAAGCGCTGCCGCTGACCGGTGTTATTCTCACCAAGGCCGATGGTGATGCCCGGGGCGGTGCCGCCCTGTCGGTGCGCCATATTACCGGCAAGCCCATCAAGTTTATCGGTATGGGTGAAAAGGTGGATGCGCTTGAGCCTTTCCATCCAGACAGAGTGGCTTCGCGCATTCTGGGCATGGGCGATATGTTGTCTCTGATCGATCAGATGGAGCGGTCGGTCGACAAGAGCAAAGCCGCCGAGATGGCGAAGAAGCTCAAAAAGGGCAAGGGTTTTGATCTGGAAGACTTTCGTGATCAACTGGTGCAGATGCGCAGCATGGGCGGCATGATGAGCCTGATGGACAAGCTGCCGGGCATGAGCCAGCTGCCCGACAACGTCAAGGATCAGGTGAACGACAAGCTGACCGTACGCATGGAAGCCATTATCAACTCCATGACTCCCAAGGAACGCCGTCGTCCCGAGCTGATTAAGGGCAGCCGCAAGCGCCGCATTGCTTTGGGATCCGGCACTGACGTGCAGGAAGTGAACAAGCTGCTCAAGCAGTTCACCCAAATGCAGAAAATGATGAAAAAAATGTCCGGCAAAGGCGGCATGCGCAAAATGATGAGCCAGATGCAGGGCATGATGGGGCCGGGCGGCCTGGGTGGCGGCGGTCGCCGCGGCCCGTTCTGAACCGGTACTGAATTTGCCGCCGGGTTTCACCGGTGGCATTACGTGGTTGCGCAGTTCCCTTTTGGTTGCATTCTCGCCTGTTCAGAGTACAATTGCGCGGCTTATTTTAAGCTGAGGTTCGCACTGTTGGCGAACCTTGTTCGTTTCAAGTGAATAGAGGACGATATGGTAACCATTCGTTTACAACGTGGTGGCGCGAAAAAGCGTCCGTTCTACCAGGTAGTAGTTGCAGACAGCCGCTACGCTCGCGATGGTCGTTTCATCGAGAAAGTAGGCTTCTTCAACCCGCTCGCTGCCGGCCAGGCTGAAAAGCTGCGTCTGGACATCGAGCGCATCAACCACTGGGTAGGTCAGGGTGCAAGCCTGTCCGAGCGCGTGGCCAAGCTGGTCAAAGACGCTTCCAAAGCCGCTGCCTAAGTCGGTCGGGCGAGGAGGGAAAGGTGAGTGAACCTATCGTAGTAGGCCGCCTGGGTGCTGTTTACGGCATTAAAGGCTGGTTGAAAATCAACTCCTTTACCGAACAGCCCGATGGCATTTTCGATTATCAGCCCTGGCTGATAAAAGATGGCAAAGGCTGGCGTGAAATTCAGGTCACCGGATGGAAACGCCACAATCAGAGTCTGATTTGCAAGCTGGCCGATATTGACCAGCGTGAAGAGGCTCAGGCACTGACCGGTGCCGACATTGCAGTCAGCGCCGAGGCATTGCCCTCGTTGCCGGCGGATGAATTTTACTGGCGCGATCTGGTTGGCTGTCGAGTGAGCAATACACGGGGTTACGACCTGGGTGTGGTGTCTCAGTTGATGGAAACCGGCTCCAATGACGTGCTGGTGGTCAAAGCCAATGCCAATGATGCATTTGGCCAACGGGAACGGTTAATTCCGTTTCTGGAACAACAGGTGATCAAGTCTGTGAATATTGCGGACCGAATCATTGAAGTAGAGTGGGATCCGGATTTTTAATCCCGGTCGTCCTGCGCGGAGAGAGTCATGTGGATAGGGGTTGTCAGCCTCTTCCCGGAGATGTTCCGGGCAGTCAGTGACTACGGGGTGACCGGTAGGGCCGTGAAAGACGGTCTGCTGACATTTGAAAGCTGGAATCCGCGGGATTTCACCCGGGACAAACACCGCACTGTCGATGACAGACCCTACGGGGGCGGACCGGGCATGCTGATGATGGTGCAACCATTGCGCGACGCCATAGCGGCGGCGCGGGCAGCAGCGGGCGAGGGGGCAAAGGTGATTTACCTGTCACCCCAGGGCCGCAAGCTGGATCAGCAGGGCGTATGCGAACTGGCGCAACAGGATAAACTGATCCTGGTGGCCGGACGCTATGAAGGTGTGGACGAGCGCGTTATCGAAGCCGATATCGATGAAGAATGGTCGGTGGGTGATTACGTACTCAGTGGCGGCGAATTGCCGGCCATGGTGCTGATTGATGCGGTGGCCCGAATGGTGCCCGGCGTATTGGGCGACATGGCCAGTGCGGAACAGGACTCCTTCAGTGAAGGGTTACTGGATCATCCTCACTACACGCGTCCCGAGCAGCTGGAAGGAATGGCCGTTCCTGACGTCTTGCTCAGTGGCAACCACGCAGACATAGCACGCTGGAGAATGCAGCAGGCACTGGGCCGAACCTGGTTGAGAAGGCCGGAACTGCTAAATAACCTAGCTCTGACTGACGAGCAGGAACAGCTTCTTGCCCAATTTGTCCGCCAACAGCAGGACAAACAGTAGAGTTTTCAGTTTACCCTAGGTAAGGAAATATCATGAGCAACATCATCAAGCAGCTTGAAGAAGAACAACTGCGCAGCGACATCCCCGCTTTTGTACCGGGTGACACCGTGCGCGTACAGGTACGTGTAGTTGAAGGCGGTAAAGAACGTCTTCAGGCTTACGAAGGCGTTGTTATCGCCAAGCGTAACCGTGGTCTGCACTCTTCTTTCACCGTGCGCAAAATCTCCAGCGGTGAAGGCGTTGAGCGTACCTTCCAGACTCACAGCCCGCTGATCGGCAGCGTGGAAGTGAAGCGTCGTGGCGCCGTGCGTCGTGCCAAGCTTTACTACCTGCGCGACCGCTCCGGCAAGTCCGCTCGTATCAAAGAGCGTCTCGCCACCAAATAAGCCGAACCGGCTGTCGAAAAAGGCCCGCATAAGCGGGCCTTTTGTGTTTCTGGCTCCTGGTCTTTGCCCTCCTTTTGGTTTCAGTCAAGACGGAGTATGATGCTTTACTTGTTTCTAATGTAACCAAGGATGTGTGATGCCGTTTACCGTATGGGGCCTGGCGGTGGCCCAGGCGCTGCTGATGTCGGGCAATATTTTGCTGGTGTCGGTGTCGGCGCTGATTGGCCAGCAGCTGGCGGACGCCCCATGGCAAATTACTCTGCCGGTAGCCTGTCAGTTTGCCGGTCTGATTGTGGCCACCATGCCGGCGGCGCATCTGATGCAGCGGCTGGGCCGAAAAGCTGGCTTTATGCTGGGTAATCTGTTTGGCCTGCTGGGGGCCTGGGTGGCATTACAAGGGTTGATAGGCGAGAGCCTGAGTCTGTTTGCCTGCGGAACCTTTCTCACTGGTATCGCCATTGGTGTGGGTCAGCAGTACCGCTTTGCCGCGCTGGAAGCCTGCGATCCCGGCCAGCATGCCAGAGCCATCAGCCTGGTGATGGCCGGCGGTATACTGGCGGCGGTGATTGGCCCCAATCTGGCTATCTGGTCTCAGGACTGGCACGCCGCCAGCCCCTATGCCGGTGCCTTTTATGGTCTGCTTGGGCTTTATGTAGTGGCACTGCTGCTGATCCTGCTGCTGCCGCTGCCAGCGGCAGCTCCGGTGCAGCCGGGGGAACGTATGCGCTCCTATGGTGACCTGCTTCGTCAGCCGCTGCTGTTGGCAGCGGTGGCTTCCGGCATGATCGGCTACGGCATTATGGTGTTGCTGATGACGGCTACGCCGCTGTCGATGGAGCACCACAGCCATGATTTTCCAGATACTGCCATGGTGATCCAGTGGCATGTGCTGGGCATGTTTGTACCGTCCTTTTTTACCGGTGGTCTGATTCGCCGCTTTGGCACCCGTGTTGTGATCCTCTGGGGCTGTGCCGCCCTGCTGCTGAGTGTGGCGGTGAATTTATCCGGCACCGGCTTCTGGCACTACTGGTGGGGCATGCTGCTGCTGGGGGTGGGCTGGAACTTTACCTTCATCGGGGCCACGCATCTGCTGACCTTCAGTTATCAGCCGGCAGAAAAAGCCAGAGTACAGGGCATGAACGAGTTTCTGGTGTTTACCGCTGCTGCTTTTGGCAGCCTGTTTGCCGGCCAGGGCGTGACCCTGCTGGGCTGGACCGGCCTGAACCTGTTTGCCCTGCCCTGGATCCTGCTGGTATTTGCCCTGATCTGGCGGCTTAATACTCGTGAGCCGGTGGCGGCCTGATTTTGCCTGGCCGTGCAGTCGCGTCGGCCAAAGGGCACTGTTTCCGCGGCACGCCGTGAATACCTCCCTGTAGGCTCCGTCGCGCCATTCCTGGCGCGAAGGGCCGCTGAAACAGATACCCTTTGTCCTCCTGACTCGCCACCGCGTAGCCGGATGCTCTTTCAACAGGCAATGCCGGAGTCAGCAGAAGCAGCAGCAGGGATTGCCGAAGCCGACCGTCAAATGTCATGGATGACATTTGCCGAGCGTTACATGGAAGTACTTGAAGCGTGTCGGTGTAGGTAACCCTGTTGCTGCTTCTTACACGGCTCACAGCATAAAATGCCGGGCCAGCAGAGCGGCGGTGAAACTGGTTTTCAGATAAAAACCCCGGGGGCGGGTTTGAATGTAATTGCCGTCGGGGCCAATGGCATCGGTAAGGGCACGGCCGTTGGCGGCCTTGGGCCTGAGCTGCAGGGCCTGGCCATGGCGTGCGGTAATTTCCTGCACCCGGCCCAGGCTTATCAGCTCCATGATTTCTTCCCAGTCCTGGCGCAATAACCATTCTTCTTCTTCATTCGGCGTCCATAACAGTGGCTGGCCAATCAGCCGTTCGCCGGGGGGCATATCTCGTTCACCGATCACCGGAATCCATAACACCCTGGACAGCTTGTTGCGCACATTGCTGGTTTCCCAGCTGAGGCCAGCAATATTCAGCAACGGTGCAACGCACACAAAGGTGGTTTCCAGAGGCCGGGCGGCCGCGTCAAGCGGTATGGTTTTGAGCTCCACTCCGAGTTCGGGAAAGTCCTGTTCAGGTTTGGAGCCGGCACTGGCACCCAGGCTTAACTCCAGCAGCTGGCCAATCCAGCCTTTGTCCCGGCGCAGGTTGTCCGGCACCGGCTGGTTCAGATTATGAGCCAGAGCAGCCAGCGGAAGACCGGCCAGCTCCTGAGCATGCTCCAGCAATTGTGAGACGCTTTCAGGGCGCAAGATAAGGTTGTTCAAAAATTAATCACCTTGGTTTGTACTTGTTTCTGCCTGTGGTGACAGGCAGCAGACCGATCTTATACGGGTTTTACTCAGGTATGAACATACCGTTACACAAGCTTATCCACAGAAAAACTGGATAAGTGATATTCTGCTTCTTTCCGGACGTCATTTTGCTGCTGAGGCCAACAAAATGTGATGAGAGCGCTGCATGATCCGGCGGATCATTCACTAGTTTTGTGGATAACCCCAAAGTGGTTATTTATTGACCTGCGTTAGTTATCAACATGATTGATCCTGCAGGATCGCCTGATCAAAGATCCAGCCTGATCCATATGAGTGATGTTAAGATATTGTTTTTTATATTATTTTTTTATTGTTTATGAAGTTGATCACAAAAGGCAACGCTTACAGCTCATCTGATTAAACTCGGCTATACCGTTTTTATCACAGTATTATTCACAGGTTCTGGGGGAAACCATTCGGCAAGTCAGGTTTTTTTGTTTATAACTGTTGACAAATTCAAGAGTTATTCAAGTCATGTCGTTATATGAATATGCAGGCTCGATTTGCCGGAAATGGGGGAATATGGAACAATCATTCCATGTTAGCTTTTTAGTCTGGTGATTGCGTGATAGATGGCGACGGATTTCGTCCCAATGTAGGCATAGTGATCTGCAATCGCAAAGGCCAGGTATTGTGGGCCAGACGCTATGGCCAGCATTCCTGGCAGTTTCCCCAGGGGGGAGTAGATGACGGTGAAAGCCCTGAACAGGCCATGTATCGGGAGCTGTACGAAGAGATAGGGCTTAAGCCCGAGCACGTTACCCTGTTGGCGGTGACGCGTCACTGGCTCAAGTACAAGCTGCCAAAACGCCTGGTTCGGTGGGACAGTAACCCTGTCTGCATTGGGCAGAAGCAGAAATGGTTTTTGCTGCGATTGGACCCGGAACAGGAACCACATATTGAGTTTGGTTGCCACGGGCATCCTGAGTTTGATGACTGGCGCTGGGTAAGCTATTGGTATCCGGTACGTCAGGTGGTGTCTTTTAAACGGGAAGTTTACCGGCGGGTGCTGCGGGAATTTGCGCCTATTGTCATGGCTGAGCAAAGCCGTAACCACCATGATCAGGGTCGTTACCGGTCGGAACAGGGACGCCAGCGGGACAGGCGCAGACGACACAGATAATCAAAAGGAGCGGCAGTGTTAAAGGAACTGAGGGAAATTGTCCAGCGGGTCACCGCCAGCTCCGATTTGAACGAAGCCATGGCGGAGCTGGCCCAGCAGACCCGTCAGGCTATGCTGGCCGACTGCTGCTCTATTTATCTGCGCCGGGAACAGGACGCCTTCTATTTGCTGGCAGCCACTGACGGTCTGGCACCCCAGGCCGTGGGTCGTGCCCGTATTCCTCTCGGGGAAGGTATAGTGGGCCTGGTGGGTGAAAAAGAAGAGCTGATCAACCTGGCAGATGCCCGCCTTCATCCTCGCTTCAAATACCTGCCTGAAGCCCGCGAAGACAAATTCCGCTCCTTTCTGGGTGCCCCCATTATTCATCAGCGTAAAACCCTGGGTGTGCTGGTGGTTCAGCAAAAACAGGTACGCCTGTTTGAAGAAGGAGAAGAGTCCTTTCTGGTGACGCTGGCGGCTCAGCTGGCTACCGTGATTGCCCATGCCGAAGCCAAGGGTAACCTTAAGTCACGCAACTGGCGGGGGATGCTTAAAGGGCTGGCCGGATCGCCCGGGGTGGCCATCGGCAAGGCCTGGGTCTGGCGGCCCAGAGTTGAGTTGCACAAGGTACAGCTGCGCCGGGCGGATGATTTGCCGATGCAGCACCAGCGTCTCGATAAGGTACTGCAGCAGGTAGAAGAAGAGCTGGACAGCATGGCACTGCGCTTTCAGGAGTCTTCGTCTGCCGAGTCCATCGCCGTTTTTGAGGTGTATCAGTATATTCTCAAGGATCCGGTATTTATTGGCCTGATTCGGGATGAAATAGAGCAAGGCTGGACTGCCGGCAGCGCGGTCAAACGCGTATGCGAACAGCAAATTGCCCAGTTTGGTGACATGGCAGACCTGTATCTGCGTGAGCGTGCCGCCGATATTCGGGATTTGGGCCAGCGGCTGCTGACCCGGCTGATCCACGAAGATGAAGGCCCCCTCAGCCTGAGCGAGCCCATGGTGCTGGTAGCGGATGAGATCAGTGCCACCCTGATCGCTGAAATACCCCGTAATAAGCTCAAGGCCATAGTGTCAGCAAAGGGGTCCATTAACTCACATGCCGCTATTCTGGCCCGGGCTATGGGGATACCGGCAGTGATGGGTATTGATCATTCCTTTGAGCTGCTGGAAGAGCGGTTGATGGTAGTGGATGGTTACACTGGTGAATTGCTGGTGGAACCACCGGTATCGGTATTGAAAGAATACCGCCGCATGATTGCCGAAGAAGCCCAGATGGATGAACTTTTTGCCACTGTGCGGTCCGAAGCATCCATTACGCGGGATGAGGTAAAAATCTCTCTCTTGCTGAATGCCGGCCTTAGTGCTGACGCTGATATCGCCATGAACGATACTGCTGACGGTGTCGGTCTGTTCCGTACCGAAATTCCTTTTATGATGCGCGACCGGTTTCCGTCTGAGCTGGAGCAGGTGCACAGTTATCGCCGGGTGCTCACCAGTTATGTGGGCAAACCGGTGTGCATGCGTACTCTGGACGTGGGCGGAGACAAGCAGCTGCCGTACTTTCCCATTGTGGAAGAAAATCCGTTTCTGGGTTGGCGGGGTATTCGCCTGACCCTGGATCATCCCGAGATCTTTCTGGTGCAGCTGAAGGCCATGCTCAGAGCCAGCATAGGGCTGGATAACTTATCCATTATGCTGCCCATGGTGGCCAGCCTGGAGGAAGTTCGCGTTGCCCGCCGGTTGCTGGACAGAGCCTGGCGTGAAGTCTCGATAGAAACCGCTGATGAACAAGGCATTATTCGTTATCCCAGTCTGGGGGTCATGATAGAGGTGCCTTCGCTGTTGTATCAGCTCACCGAGCTGGCCCCGCTGGTAGACTTCTGGTCGGTGGGCACCAATGATCTGACACAATATTTACTGGCGGTGGATCGTAACAATGGCCGGGTTGCGGATATTTATGACTCGCTGCACCCGGCGGTGCTCAGAGCGCTGCAGCAGATCATTGACACTGCCCGCAAGCATGCCCGGCCGGTGTCCATTTGTGGTGAGCTGGCCGGGGATCCGATTGGCGTACTGGTGCTGATGGCCATGGGCTACCGCCGCTTCAGCATGAACAACAGCAATATCATGCGCATTAAATACATAGTGCGGCAGTCGCGCATTGATGAGCTGCAGAAACTGCTGCAGGAAGCACTCAGCCACCGCCATACCGGAGCCTTCAAGGGCATCTTCGGCCGCTACCTGGAAGAGCGCGGCCTCGGCGGTCTGCTGCGCTCGGGGTTGTAGCGGTTCGCAGAGCGAAGCAGCAGCGCGGTTGCGCTGCGCCGACACGCTACAAGTACCTCCATGTAACGCTCGAAAATGCCATCCATGGCATTTAATGGTCGGCTCCGGCAATCCCCGCTTCTGCTTCGTCAGCCCCTGATGGTGAAGCAGTGCTTTTGGCATGACGAAATGCACAGGTCCACAGACACTCATCACGGTTTGCCTTACAATACCCGCTTTCCATTTTTCGGGGTAAGCGCATGTCTGATTCTCATTGGGTGTTTCCCGGTTTCGATCCCATTGCCATAGAGCTGGGGCCGTTGGCGGTGCACTGGTATGGCCTTATGTACCTGCTGGGGTTTGTATTTGCCTGGTGGCTGGGCAACCGGCGGGCGGCACAACCGGGCTCGGAATGGACCAAAGATCAGGTATCCGATGTGCTTTTCTACGGCTTTCTCGGTGTGATAGTGGGGGGCCGCCTGGGTTATGTGCTCTTCTATCAGTTCGACACCTTTCTGGCCGATCCGGTTTATCTTATAAAAATCTGGTCCGGTGGCATGTCATTTCATGGCGGCCTGGTGGGCGTGCTTACTGCGTTCTGGCTGTTTGGCCGCAAGCACAATAAAACCTTCTTTGCCGTGGCCGACTTTATCGCGCCACTCATTCCTTTTGGCCTGGGAGCCGGACGGCTGGGCAACTTCATTAATGGCGAACTCTGGGGAAGAGTGACCGATGTGCCCTGGGGCATTATTTTTCCGGCAGCGGGCATGCTGCCGCGACATCCGTCCCAGCTGTATCAGTTTGCCCTGGAAGGGGTGGTGCTGCTGATTATTCTGAATCTGGCCTGGCGTGCCCGTCCGCCCCGGGGCGTGATTTCCGGGCTGTTTTTGCTGTGCTACGGCTCGTTCCGCTTTTTGGTAGAGTTTGTACGCCAGCCCGATGCTCAGCTGGGATTGTATCTCGACTTTTTCAGTATGGGTCAGTTGTTGTCGTTGCCAATGATGATTGGCGGCGCCTTGATGTTATGGGCGGCCTGTCGTCGTCCCCACTGGTTTGGTAACGGAGCAAAAACCGCATGAAAGCCTATCTCGAGCTGATGCAGCATATTCTGGATCATGGTGAGCACAAAGAAGACAGAACCGGCACCGGTACCCTGTCGGTATTTGGCCATCAGATGCGTTTTAATCTGGCCGAGGGTTTTCCGCTGGTCACCACCAAAAAATGCCATCTCAGATCCATTATTCATGAGCTGCTGTGGTTTCTGAACGGTGATACCAACACCGCTTACCTTAAGGAAAACGGTGTCAGCATCTGGGATGAATGGGCTGATGAAAACGGCAGTCTGGGGCCGGTCTATGGCAAACAATGGCGCAGCTGGGAAACCGCCGACGGCCGGGTTATTGACCAGATCAGCCAGGCTCTGGAAACCATTAAAACCAATCCGGACAGCCGCCGCATTATCGTTTCTGCCTGGAACGTGGGTGAGCTGGATAAAATGGCGCTGTCGCCCTGTCATGCACTGTTCCAGTTCTATGTGGCCAATGGCAAATTATCCTGCCAGCTGTATCAGCGCAGCTGTGATGTGTTTCTGGGGCTGCCGTTCAATATTGCCAGCTATGCGCTGCTGACCATGATGATGGCCCAGCAGGCAGATCTTGAGCCGGGTGATTTTGTATGGAGCGGCGGTGACGTGCACCTTTACAGCAATCACCTGGAGCAAGCCCGGCTGCAGCTGAGCCGTGAGCCCAGAGCATTGCCCGTTATGCGACTGGCACGCCGCCCGGATTCACTGTTTGATTATGTATATGAGGATTTTATTCTGGAAGACTACCAGCCTCACCCACATATCAAAGCACCGGTTGCCATTTGACAGATATTTGTTTGTAAATAAAGCTATACTTTAGTTTAACATTTCATTTTCATCGGAATTTACAAAACGTTTTGCACTTTGTTTCGGTATTCCCGAGGTATTAATCAGAAACAACCGATTATAACCTCTGTAACAAGCTGATTACACTCGGGCGATTCTTTGAGAAGGAGCTCGTTATGTCTCATGTGCTTAAACGCTTTCTGGCCATGGAGTCGGCCGGAGGTATTCTGTTAATTATTGCGGCCCTGATCGCCATGCTGATGGCCAATACCGGCTTGTCTGGTATGTATCAGGGCTTTCTTAATATGCCCATTCAGCTGCGCATCAGTGATCTCAACCTCGATAAACCCCTGCTGCTGTGGGTGAACGACGGCATGATGGCGGTATTCTTTCTGCTGGTCGGCCTTGAAGTGAAGCGGGAAATGGTGGAAGGCGCGCTGTCCACTCGTGAAAAAGCCATGTTCCCGGCTCTGGCGGCCATTGGCGGCATGGTGTTTCCGGCACTGTGGTTTATGTTGTTCAATCTGGGCGAGCCTGCCAACCAGAGCGGCTGGGCCATTCCGGCGGCCACTGACATTGCTTTTGCTCTTGGGGTGATGGCGCTGCTGGGCAAGCGGGTGCCGCTGACTCTGAAGATCTTTTTGCTGGCGCTGGCGATCATCGATGATCTGGGTGCCATCATTATTATTGCTCTGTTCTACAACCACGGCGTCGACTTTACCGCCATGGCGGTCGGTCTGCTGGGTATTATCGGTCTGGTCTGGCTTAACCGGGCCCGGGTCAGTAATCTGGTGCCCTATTTGCTGCTGGGCTGGATCCTGTGGGTAGCCGTGCTCAAGTCGGGCGTGCATGCCACCCTGGCCGGCGTGATCCTTGGGTTTCTTATTCCGCTTTATGGCCAGCGGTTCTCGCCGTCCAAACAGCTGGAGCACTTTCTTCATCCCTGGTGTGCCTTTGTGATCTTGCCGTTGTTTGCTTTTGTTAATGCGGGCGTATCACTGGAAGGTTTGTCGCTTGCCGATCTGACGTCGGCGTTACCGCTGGGCGTGATGGCTGGCCTGCTGCTGGGTAAACCCATGGGTATCTTTTTGGTCAGCTGGCTGTCGGTGCGGCTGGGTTATGCCCAGTTACCGGCGGGCGTGTGTTTTAAACAGATTTTTGCGGTGTCGGTGCTGTGTGGCATTGGCTTTACCATGTCTATCTTTATTTCTTCGCTGGCCTTTGCGGATCAGGTTCAGCTGGCCAATCTGTCGCGCCTGGGTATTCTGATGGGCTCGACACTGGCGGCGATCAGCGGATATGTGATGCTGAGGCGGGTGCTGCCAAAAAAGGAGCCGCTGAAGCGTAAGGTTCCGGCACACACACAACTGGTGTAACCATCACCTTTACCGATGATGAACCGGCCGGGTATAAAAACCCGGCCGGTTTCTTTATGATGGGGCATTGCATGGCGGAGACGACATATTGTCACACCTGAATTACAACCATCTTTACTATTTCTGGATGACACAGAAAAAAGGCTCGGTGACCAAGGCCGCGGAAGCCCTGTTTCTGACGCCTCAAACCGTAACCGGACAGATCCGTCAGCTGGAAGAACGGCTGGGAGGCAAGCTGTTCAAGCGAAAAGGCCGGCAACTGGAAGCCAGCGAGTTGGGACAACTGGTGTTTCAGTATGCAGATCGCATGTTCAGCCTGTCTTATGAAATGCTGGATATTGTGAATTACCGCAAAGAAGATCACCTGGTGTTTGAGGTGGGTATTGCTGATGCCCTGTCCAAGCGACTGGCCAGCCGGGTGCTGCTGTCGGTGATCCCCAATGACGGCTCCATTCACCTGCGTTGTTATGAGTCCACTCACGAAATGCTGCTGGAGCAGCTGAGTGAGCATAAGCTCGACATGATACTGTCCGACTGTCCGGTTGATTCAGCTCAGCATGCGGGCCTGCTGTCGAAAAAGCTGGGAGAGTGTGATATCGGCTTTTATTGCCGGGAGCCGCTGCCGGTGAAACCCTTCCCGGCTTGCCTGGAAGAGCGCAAGCTGCTTATTCCGGGCCGGCGCACCGCCATGGGCCGTCAGCTGCGCCACTGGCTGGAAGTACAGGGGCTTAAGCCACAGATCCTGGGCGAATTTGATGACGCCGCCCTGATGAAAGCCTTTGGTTTTTTCAATCAGGGCATCTTTGTGGCCCCGGCCATTTACCGGGATGCCATTTTGCAGTATCAGCCAGTGATTGAGATAGGCAGAGCTACCGAGCTGAAAGAAGAATATTATGTCATTTTTGCCGAGCGAATGATTCAGCACCCTGCAGTTAAACGGTTGTGCGAGAGTGACTTCAGCTCACTATTTTCCGGTAAAGACGATTTTTCGGCGGTAACGCCGCCCGCTACTTTTGATGATGAATTCAGTTGAGAGCTCAAACGTGAATGCGACCCAAGAAATGAATATCAAGGACATGGAAGCCAACGCGGCTCAGGCGGTCAAGCTGCTTAAGGCGCTGGCCAACGAGCGCAGGCTGTTCATTTTGTGTCACTTACTCGACAAGGAGCTGTCGGTAGGAGAGATGAACCAGTTTCTGGGGTTAAGCCAGTCGGCGCTGTCTCAGCATCTGGCTATTTTGCGTAATGACGATCTGGTGAGCACCCGTAAGGAAGCGCAAACCGTGTATTACTCGCTGAAAAGCGAGGAAGTGCGGGAAATGATTGCCCTGCTGCACCGGCTCTATTGCCGGTAGGCCTGATTAACAGGCAATAAAAAACCGGCATAAAGCCGGTTTTTTCGATGCCAGAATAAAACGCTTACAGCGCTTTGATCTGGGCATTCAGACGGCTCTTGTGACGAGCAGCCTTGTTCTTGTGGATCAGACCTTTGGTGGCCATGCGGTCCAGCAGAGGCTGAGCTGCGTCAAACGCTTTCTGGGCGTTGGCCTTGTCACCGGTAGCAATGGCGGCAATAACTTTTTTCACGTAGGTGCGAACCATGGAACGACGGCTGGCGTTGTGCTTGCGACGCTTCTCAGCCTGAATAGCGCGTTTCTTAGCAGACTTGATGTTAGCCAAGGTAAAACTCCTGAATCTGTCTTAGCGAGTGCTCATAAAAGGCCGAGGAATATGCCTTTTTCACCGCAGTTTGTCAATTGATTTGTGCAAATAAACACCGCCCTGTGGTGTGGCACAGGGCAGGGGGTTAAACTATCCGCCGAATTCTAGCAGTATTCACCTGCGTTCAGCAATTTCTTACCGCGAGGTTTTCATTTTGAGCAAGGCGCTGTTGCGGTCAGGCATGATTGTTTCTGCCATGACGTTGGTTTCTCGCGTGCTGGGGCTGGCCCGGGATGTGGTGATTGCTAACCTGATGGGAGCGGGAGCTTCTGCCGATGTGTTCTTTTTTGCCAACCGTATTCCTAATTTTTTGCGCCGGTTGTTTGCCGAGGGGGCTTTTAATCAGGCTTTTGTGCCGGTCATGACCGAGTACAAGCAGACCAGAAGCTTTAAAGACACTCAGGATCTGCTGGCGGCGGTATCGGGTACCCTGGGGCTGATTGTCACTCTGGTGACCCTGGCGGGCATGTTGGGCTCAGGGGTGGTGACCGCCCTGTTTGGGGCCGGCTGGTTTGTGGAATGGCTGAACGATGGCCCTGAGGCGCATAAGTTTGAGCTGGCGTCCCTGCTGCTCAAGATCACCTTCCCCTACCTGTGGTTTATCAGTTTTACTGCCATGGCCGGAGCTATTCTCAACACCTTCGGCAGGTTTGCAGTGTCGTCCTTTACCCCTGTATTTCTGAATGTCTGCATTATCGCTGCGGCGTTGTGGCTGTCGCCAAGGCTGGCACAGCCGGAAATCGGCCTGGCGGTGGGGGTGTTTGCCGGCGGTCTGGTGCAGTTTTTGTTTCAGTTTCCGTTTCTGGCCAGGCTTAAATTGCTGGTGCGTCCGCGCTGGGCATGGCATCACCCCGGCGTGGTGAAGATTCGAACCCTGATGATACCGGCGCTGTTCGGTGTGTCGGTGAGTCAGGTGAACCTGCTGTTCGACACCATGCTGGCCTCGTTTCTGGCGACCGGCTCCATCAGTTACCTGTATTATTCAGACCGGCTGCTGGAGTTTCCTCTGGGGCTGTTCGGTATTGCCATTGCCACCGTGATTCTGCCGGCCCTGTCCAGCCGCCATGTGGATGAGGCCAGAGACAGTTTTGCCGCCACCATGGACTGGGGTGTGCGCATGATACTGCTGATGGGCTTTCCTGCCATGGTGGGGCTGATTGTACTGAGTGAGCCCATGCTCAGGGTGCTGTTCATGCGCGGCGAGTTTGGCATGGCAGAAGTGGCGGCAGCGGGCAAGAGCCTGGTGGCTTATGGCCTGGGGTTGCAGGCCTTTATGCTGATCAAGGTACTGGCACCAGGCTACTATGCCCGCCAGGATACCAAAACTCCGGTGCGCTTCGGCATTATTGCCATGGTGGCCAATATGGTATTTAACGCCGTACTGATTTTTCCCCTGGGCTATGTGGGGCTGGCGCTGGCTACTGCCATGTCGGGCGTGCTGAATGCCGGCTTGCTGGGCTGGGGGCTGTATCAGCGTGGTGTATACAGCCCGGGTAAAACCACGCTGATGTTTTTACTTCGAGTGATTGTGGCCAGCGCTGGTATGGCGGGACTGCTGATATATCTGTCTCCGTCGCTGGCAGTATGGGCTGACTGGAGTCTGTGGCACAGTGGGCTGTACTTGCTGGGCTATATTGCGGCGGGCGCACTGTGTTACGGTGTGCTGCTGCTGCTGTTTGGAGTGCGCCCCCGGCACTTTCGCAGTATCAGCTTGTGAGGAATGAGGGCAGGCTCCGCTTAACAAGGGCTGATCCTGATCGCCGGCTGAGTTATAATCCGCCGATTTGCAGGGGCCGAGCAGCAGGACTTATGGAGCTAATTCGCGGCATTCACAATATTAAACCCTGGCATCGGGGATGCGTGCTGTCCATCGGTAACTTTGATGGCGTTCACCTGGGGCACCAGGCCGTGTTGCGTGGGCTAGTGATGCAGGCGCGGCGTTTGAAGGTGCCTGCCTGCGTGATGGTGTTTGAGCCGCAGCCGCAGGAGTTGTTTGCCGGACGCAATGCTCCGCCCCGATTAACCAGACTGAGAGAAAAATATGCCCGGCTGGCCGAACTGGGCATAGATCGCCTGCTGTGTGTGCGCTTTACGCCAGCCTTTGCGGCACAGAGTCCCGATGATTTTATTCGTGGTCTGCTGGTTGACAAGCTGGGCATACGCTTCCTGGTAGTGGGTGATGATTTTCGTTTTGGCCGCAACCGGGGCGGGGACTTTACCCTGCTCACCCAGGCCGGACGTGCCTTTGATTTTGATGTGGTCAGCACACAAAGCTGGCGCATGGAAAATCGACGGGTCAGCAGCACCCTGATCCGCAAGGCGCTGGCAGAAGATCGGCTGCAGGACGCTGAACGTATGCTGGGCCAGCCCTTTAGTTTGTGTGGCCGGGTGGCTCATGGTGCCAAGCTGGGCCGTACTATCGGTTTTCCTACCGCTAATGTAGCGCTCAAGCGCCGGGTGATTCCGGTGTCGGGCGTGTATGCAGTGCGTCTGAGTGTGGACGGCCGGGAATATGCCGGTGTGGCTAATATCGGCCATAAACCCACAGTCAACGGCACCAAAGCCCTGTTGGAAGTGCACCTGTTTGATTTTGAGGGCGATCTCTATGGCAGACAGGTGAGCGTGGCTTTGTGTCACAAGCTGAGAAATGAACAAAAATTCGCTTCCTTTGCGCTGTTGAAGGAGCAGATTCAACGCGATGCCGTCAATGCCCGGGCCTGGTTCGGCCTGACGGTATCAGAACCGAACGGAATGTAGGATCAATGAGCGACTATAAACACACCCTGAATTTGCCCGAAACAGAGTTTCCCATGCGCGGCAACCTGGCCAAACGCGAGCCGGAGATGCTGCAGCGCTGGTTTGATGAAGATCTCTATGGTGCCGTGCGTCGTGCCAAGGCCGGCAAGAAGCCCTTTATTCTTCATGATGGCCCTCCCTACGCCAACGGCAACATTCATATTGGTCACTCGGTCAACAAGATCCTGAAAGACATTATCGTCAAGTCCAAGGGCCTGCTGGGTTACGACTCGCCCTACATTCCCGGCTGGGACTGCCACGGCCTGCCCATTGAGCTGAAAGTGGAAGGCAAGGTCGGCAAGCCCGGTGTCAAAGTGTCTGCCGCCGAGTTCCGCGAAGCCTGCCGTGCCTACGCCAAAGAACAAGTGGAAGGGCAGAAGGCTGACTTTATCCGTCTGGGGGTACTCGGTGACTGGGACAATCCTTACCTGACCATGAACTTTGATACCGAGGCCAACATCATTCGAGCCCTCGGCAAAATTATCGACAAAGGTCATCTGCACAAGGGCTCCAAGCCGGTGCACTGGTGTACCGACTGTGGCTCGGCGCTGGCCGAGGCCGAAGTCGAGTACGAAGACAAGCGTTCACCAGCTATTGATGTCCGCTTCAGGGCCGCTGACGAGGCTGCTGTGGTTGCCAGTTTTGACTGTGCCGAAGGACATGCCGGTCATGGTCCCGTTTCTGTGGTGATCTGGACCACCACGCCCTGGACTCTGCCCGCCAACCGGGCGGTGGCGCTGCATGCCGAGCTGAGCTATGCCCTGGTGCAGGTGGAAGGTGATCAGCCCGAGCGGCTGATTCTGGCGGCAGATCTGGTCAAGGACGTGATGGACAGAGCCGGCATCACTCACTATCACAATCTGGGTTACTGTCAGGGTGCCGGGCTTGAGCTGAAGCGTTTTCAGCATCCCTTCTACGACTTTGATGTACCTGCCATTTTGGGCGACCACGTCACCACCGACTCCGGTACCGGTGCCGTACATACGGCTCCTGGCCATGGTCAGGAAGACTTCGCGGTAGGTCAGCACTACGGTCTGGAAGTGGCTAACCCGGTGGGCGGCAACGGTGTTTATCTGCCCGATACTGAGCTGTTTGCCGGCCAGCATGTCTTCAAGGCCAACGACGCTGTAGTTGAGGTGCTCAAGGAGCGTGGCGCGCTGCTGCACCATGAAGCTTATATGCACTCCTATCCGCATTGCTGGCGGCACAAGACGCCCATTATTTTCCGCGCTACTCCTCAGTGGTTTATCAGTATGGATCAGGCCGGTCTGCGCGGTCAGGCACTGAGTGAAATTGAAAAAGTGCAGTGGGTACCCGAGTGGGGCCAAAGCCGTATTCAGTCCATGGTGGAAAACCGTCCTGACTGGTGTATTTCCCGTCAGCGTACCTGGGGTGTGCCCATTGCCCTGTTTGTGCATAAAGACACTCAGGAGCTGCATCCCCGCGCCACTGAGCTGATGGAGGAAGTAGCCAAGCGGGTGGAGAAAGCCGGCATTCAGGCCTGGTGGGATCTGGACCCCGCCGAGCTGCTGGGTGAGGAAGCCGACCAGTACGACAAGGTGCTCGACACCCTGGATGTATGGTTCGACTCCGGCTCTACTCACTCTTCCGTTGTGGACGTACGTTCCGAGTTTCAGGGGCATCCTGCCGACATGTATCTGGAAGGCTCGGATCAGCACCGTGGCTGGTTTATGTCATCACTGATGATCTCCACTGCCATGAAGGGCCATGCGCCTTACCGTCAGGTCTTGACTCACGGCTTTACCGTGGACGGCCAGGGCCGCAAAATGTCCAAGTCCATCGGCAACGTGGTCAGCCCCCAGGAAGTAATGAACAAGCTGGGTGCCGACATTCTGCGCCTGTGGGTGGCCAGCACCGATTACTCCGGTGAGATGACGGTATCCGATGAAATTCTCAAGCGCAGCGCCGATGCCTACCGCCGTATTCGTAATACTGCCCGCTTCCTGCTGGCCAACCTGAACGGCTTCAATCCGGAAACCGACATGGTGGCACCGGAAGACATGGTGGTGATTGACCGCTGGGCGGTGGGACGTGCTCAGGCCATTCAGCAGGAGATCACTCAGGCCTATGACGAGTACAACTTCCATCTGGTGACGCAAAAACTGATGCAGTTCTGCTCTATCGAGATGGGCTCTTTCTATCTGGACGTAATCAAGGATCGCCAGTATACCGCCAAGGCTGACAGCCAGGCGCGCCGTTCCTGCCAGACCGCCCTGTACCACATTGTGGAGGCCCTGGTCCGCTGGATGGCACCTGTCATGAGTTTTACCGCCGACGAGATCTGGGCCCTGCTGCCCGGCAAGCGTGAGCGCTTTGTGTTTACCGAAGAGTTCTATGACGGTCTGTTTGGTCTGGCAGAAGGTGAACAGATGAATGATGCCTACTGGGCTGAGCTGCTCAAAGTGCGTCAGGCGGTGAACAAGGCGCTGGAAAGTGCCCGCAGCAACAAGGTGATTGGTGGAGCCCTGGAGGCCGATATCACTCTCTATGCCGATGAATCCCTGGCCGCCAAGCTGGCGCAACTGGGCGATGAGCTGCGCTTTGTGATGCTGACTTCAAACGTCACTATTGCCGCACTTGGCGAGGCAGCCGATGCGACCGATACCGAGCTGGCCGGCCTCAAAGTGAGTGTGGCCAGGAGTGAAGCCGACAAGTGCGGTCGTTGCTGGCATCATGTGGATGATGTAGGTACCCATGAAGGTCATGACGGCATCTGTGGCCGTTGCGTATCGAACGTGGCCGGAGACGGCGAAGTCCGCCGGTTTGCCTGATGCGTGCGCTCACTGATACTGGCCTGCGCTGGTGGTGGCTGGCCATTGTGACCATAGTGCTGGATCAGATAACCAAATGGCTGACCGTCAACTATCTGGATTATGGCTACCCGGGGGTGGAGATCGCCCCCTTCTTCAATCTGGTACATGTTTATAATCCGGGAGCGGCGTTCAGCTTTCTCGCTGATCAGGGCGGCTGGCAACGCTGGTTTTTCGCCGGGCTTGCCTTTGCTGTGACAGTGCTGCTCAGTATCTGGATGTACAAGGCACCGCGTACCGCCCGCTGGATGCCGGTGGCTTATGCGCTGATTATTGGCGGTGCCATCGGCAACGTGATTGATCGCTTACTGCTTGGGCATGTGGTTGATTTTCTTGATTTTTATGTGGGTAACTGGCACTGGCCGGCATTTAACCTGGCCGACAGCTTCATTTTTATTGGTGCCGCCATGATCATCATCGACAGTTTTAAAAAGGAAGCCCCCAATGAGTAATGTAATTGGTCCCAACAGCGAAGTGCTGTTTCACTTTACCATCAAGCTGGAGGATGGCTCTGTGGCTGACAGCACTCAGCTGCAGGGCAAGCCGGCCAAACTGCAGATGGGCGATGGCAGCCTGACCGACAACTTTGAAGCCTGCCTGCTGGGCCTTGAAACCGGCGCGAAAAAAGTATTTGAGTTAACGCCCAACGACGCCTTTGGTGAAGTGAACCCAAATAATATTCATTACATGGAGCGCAGCCGTTTTAGTGCTGATCTGGAGCTGGAAGAAGGCGCTATTCTGTCGTTTACTCAGCCCAATGGCGCTGAAATTCCCGGTATTATTCGCGGCGTGGCCGGCGACTCGGTCACCGTAGACTTTAATCACCCTCTGGCCGGTCATAATGTCACCTTTGAGGTGGAGATCCTGGCCGTAGACGAAAACGGAGCCTGATCATGGAAATCCTGCTCGCCAACCCCCGAGGCTTCTGTGCCGGCGTGGACAGGGCCATCAGTATAGTGCAGAGCGCCCTGGAAAAATTTGGTGCGCCCATTTATGTGCGTCACGAAGTGGTGCATAACCGCTATGTGGTGAACAAGCTTAAAGATGCGGGTGCCGTGTTTGTGGACGAGCTGGATCAGGTGCCAGACGGCAATATTGTGATTTTCTCTGCCCATGGTGTGTCCAAGGCGGTGAGGGAAGAGGCCAAACGGCGTGGACTCAAGGTGTTTGACGCTACCTGTCCGCTGGTAACCAAGGTGCATATGGAAGTGCACAGAGCCAGCCGCAGAGGTATTGAGACTATTCTGATTGGCCATGCGGGCCATCCGGAAGTGGAAGGCACAATGGGTCAGTATGAAAGTACTGAAGGCGGCATGTATCTGGTGGAAAATCCGGACGATGTGGCCAGCCTTGAGGTCAAGCATCCCGATAATCTGACCTTTGTCACTCAAACCACCCTGAGTGTGGATGAAACCTCCGATGTGATAGACGCACTGCGGGCGCGCTTTCCCACAATTGAGGGGCCGCGCAAGGATGATATCTGCTACGCCACTCAGAACCGGCAGGATGCGGTGCGCGAGCTGGCTGCCAAGGTTGATCTGATGCTGGTGGTAGGATCGCGCAACTCATCCAACTCCAACCGGCTGCGGGAGCTGGCAGAAAAGATGGGTACCCGGGCCCATCTGATCGACTGTGTTGAGATGATAGCGCCGGCCTGGCTGGATGGTGCCGAGCGCATTGGTGTGACTGCCGGTGCCTCGGCCCCGGAAGTGCTGGTGCAGGAAGTGGTTTCTCACCTGCAGTCGCTGGGCGGAAAAACCGTCACCGAGCACCCCGGGCGGGAAGAAAATATTGTGTTTGAAGTGCCCGCCGAGCTCAAAATCAAACAGGTGTAACCGAACCGCCCTCAGGGGCGGTTTTTTATTACCAGCAGGCAGCCGGCGTTTTGTCGCCGCTGCGTGCCAGGGTCAGTGTTGAGCAGCTGGTGCCGCCTTCCTTGTCATTCTGCTGGCTTTTCCTGGCGGTGGCGGTGAGGGTATAGCTGTTGTCTGCAACAGTTGCACTGAAGTCATAGTGATTGGTACTGGCCGGGCTTTTCAGGTCCGCGACCGAGCTTGTATAACCGGGGTTGGATATACGCCAGTCTTCCTGGGCCAGCTGCATGCTATAAAGTGTTTGAATGGCCTCTGTTCGCCTGGCTTTTTGCATATAGCCCGAGTAGGCCGGATAGGCCACAGCAGTGATAATGGCCAGAATGGCCACCGTGATTAACAACTCCACCAGCGTAAACCCCAAATACCTTTGCATGAAGGCTTCCTTGTTTAAAGTCTGACCCTGTCTCAAGCTTACTTCAGTTTAGACATTGCCTGAGATTAGGAGGCCGAGGCGGTGAACAACGAAAAGCAACGTGGCCTGACCCTGATTGAATTGTTGGTGGGCCTGGTGGTGATGACAGTGCTGACCAGCCTGGCAGTGCCCGGCTTTCAGAGTCTGCGCGAGCAATACACGGTGCGCAGCGCCGGCATGGCGGTGTATGCCGACCTGCAACTGGCCCGCAGCGAGGCGATTAAGCGCAATCGGGAAGTGACGGTGTGTTTTACCGGGTTGGGTAGCACTGAATGGAGTTATCAGCTTCGAGAGTCCGGTGATTGTTCCGGAGCCATGATTGAGCAAGTAAGCAGCCAGGATTTTACGGGTATAAAGCTTGAAATGACCGGCATCGGAGGAGACAGGCTTTCCTTTCAGCCACGTCGGCATCAGCTTGTTACCAAGAAAATTCTGCTCTCTTACGAACAGCATAAAATGCAGGTTTCTACCTGGAATAACGGCATTATCCGCACCTGCTCGGATCATAATCTGTCCGGAGTACCTGCATGTACCAATTAAAGCAGGAAGGCATGACGCTCATAGAAATGCTGGTTTCCATGATCGCTGGTCTGCTGGTGGTGGCAGGGGCCCTGTCTTTGTTTTCTTCGATCATGGTAGCCGGGAATACCAACCTGATGCTTTCCCGGCTGAACCAGGATGTGCAGGCAGTGACGGATCTGATGGCCAGGGATATTCAGCGCTCCGGATATCACGTTGATGCTGCTGATAATATGAGTGCAGGCATGCCAGCTTCATCATCAGCGCCAGCCAGATACCTCTTTTCACCTGCCAACGACTTATATAACTCAGACGCCTCGGCACCGCCTGATTGTATACGGGTGAAATATTGGGATGAAAGGAGAACATCAAATGAAGCAGTGGGGATTATTTATAGTCACGATAAAAAAGAAAAAATAATCAAGGTAAAAGAGGTGGGTCCACTGGATAGCACTGAATTAAATTCTCTGTGTTATTCCGGCAGCAAAATCATGGCCGAGCAGGAAATCTCGATCGATGATTTACGCTTTGAGCTGGTATCTGGCAGCAGTGCTACCGGTATGCGCAGCATACGACTTACTCTGAGTGCATCCCATATTAGCCGGCCGGCATTGTCGGTGACTTTGCAGCGGGAGGTAAAGTTAAGAAATGATGGCTACTAACTCTCAAAAAGGCTTTGCTACTCTCACCATCACGCTGGTACTGGTGTCTATGCTGGTGGCTGTTTCTGTATTTGTGGGTAAGGTACTGATTTCCGACAAGCGCATTACGCTGAATGAAATTGAATACCGCATCGCTCAGGCAGCAGCGGAAAAAGGCATTGCCGAGGCCATGGCAAGGCTTAAGGTAGATCCTCTGGCTACCAGCCTTTCAGGAACGTTAAGCTCCTCGGCGGCGACGGCCAGCTATACGGTCACCATGGAGCAAGGAGTGCCCATTCCCGATGTCTGGCAATTGAAGTCGGTGGCGATATTGCCCAATGGAAGTGAAGCCACCGTGAGTGTACAGGTGGCAGAAAGAGCCCTTCTCGATGAAGAAAATCTAAAGCGTGCAGCTCCTTTTATGCTGTCGGGTAACCTGCCCACGAATGGCAATATCACAATCGTTGCGAATCCTAACGGAGGCGGGCCAGGTGTTCCTGTATCTGTCTGGTCAAAAGAGGCTACAACCTTGAGTGGAAATGCCAAAACTTGCAGTCTGCAGGCATATCAGGATGGTTGTAATAGCGACACTGCATACAGCACAAAAAATAAAAAATGGTTAGATATTGTTGATAATGACACGAATAACTTTCCGGATAATTTGGTTGAATATATTTTTAATGTTCCTGATAACGCTGCTGGTTGGGCATATCTTGAGTCAAGTGCAACGGCAGTTTTAAACACTTGCAGTAAAGTGGCTATTAAAGATGGTGGTTTTTACATTATCCAAGGCGTTTCAGACTGTTCGGTTAGTGCGAACTTAGGTGCTACGTCTCCTGTTGTTATTGTACTGAAAGACAGTGATTTAACTATTAGTGGTAATTATAGTGTCTATGGTGTTGTATTTGCCTATGACTCTCATGCTGGAGTTGGTTCAAAATTTAGCGTTAAAGTGAATGGTGATGCTAGGTTATATGGCATTTTAATTTCAAATTATGAAGATATCGAGCTGCCTACAGGGAGTTATGATGCAATCTATGATCAGGATGTTATTGTAAGATTGACGGATGCTGATGCTGGCAGTCCTTTTGTAAATTTGAATGTTATTTCCGGCAGCTGGAAGGACTGGTAACAGGAGGCATCATGCAACGGCAAGACGGATTTGGGTTGATTGAAGTGATGCTTGCCTTTGTGATTGTGGCAGCCACCGCCAGCACTTTGCTGCAACTGAATAAAACCTATCTGGAATACAGCAGGGACGGTCGTAGCCGGGAAGTGGCTATGCGCCTGGCGGAATCCAAACTGGACGAGCTGCGTCGTTTTCAGAATCGGATCGGCTTTATTGCAATCACTAACGGCACTGATAGTGTCAACCTGAATAATATTGAGTATGAACGTACCTGGGCCGTGACTGATTATGCCTGGAACAATGCCTGGGTTACGCCATCGCCGAGTGAGCAAGAGACAATAAAAAAGCAGGTTACCGTTATCATTAACTGGAACGACGGTGGTGAAGCGCTGAGTTTTGCTCTGGAATCGGAAATTTCATCAAATATCTCAGCCATTAGCGGCCCCTTTGGTACTGCCCTCGGAATGGACAGTGCAGGCAAGAGCAGGGCCGAAGTTGAGCATACTCCTGGTGCGTTGCCTGATGTCGTCCCTATCGATTTGGGAGGGGGCTTGAAGCAGGAAACCAGCAAGCCGTTGATCACGGTCGCCAAGAATGACTCCACTAGTGTCAGAGTGAGTGAAAAAACCACTATCTATGATGCATCAAATAATAAGGTGCAGGAACAAGATTTGGAAACGGTGTCCTGCAATTGTAAGCTGAGTGGTACCGCTTCACCTCAACAGCCAGCACAGCGAACTTTGCTTGGTAACTTTTCATACTGGAAAAAAGGTGAGGAATCCCCTTCACAGATAAATACAGGTGTTCCTAAAAATAAAGATCAGGATGATTTTTGTGACCTGTGCTGTAAGAATCATTTTGATGTCCCAAATGGTGACTTCAGTCACTGGTACGATGCCATCAAGGCTAAAAATAATGCTCATACACATACGTCAACCTATAAAGAAGCCTGTCGTCTGGTGCGACTTGATGGCTATTTTTTCGTGGCCAGTGACTGGAATCTGGTCACCTTTGACATCTTTCCAAAAGATTTTTTTATTAATAATAAAGCCAAGTATCAGGAGTATTTTAAGAAGGTAGTAATTGAGTATGTTCGAGCTCAGATAAAGGATGGGGCGAATTATAATGTGGCTGGTTATACGCTACCTGTTGATCTTGGTAGCTTCTATAAATACCTGGGAGAAGATAATGAAATCAGTGTGGTGCCATCAACCAACACTGAGCTGGAGGCAAAAGGTATCTACGTGGATATTATCTCTCCCGAGTATCGTGAGTCTTTGTTATCCCGGATGGAAGATGGTGAGGATACCTCGCTTGACAAATTGCTGGCGAGTGATTTCTTTCAGTTTCTTCCTTGGGAGCCACCAAAGGATTTAAGTGATAGGGTGGCTTGGCATGTTGATAGTGAGGATGTTGCCAGCATTAATACAGGAGGAGAGTTGCAAGCTGGTGGCGAAGGAGAGACAACAGTCACAGCCAGTATCCTCCGCAGCAACAGTGGCCTTACCACTAACACCCCCATATCCCCTTTTGAGGAAGACAATGACTGGATCACAGCCGAGCTGACTGTCGAGGTGACAGCGGCTCCTTGAGTACTGAGAAACCTGACAATCCGGCCGTCTTTCATTACTATGGCAGCTATTGCTTTTTTACCTGACAGACAGATCATGCCCTCACATCTTACACTGGCGCTGGCCCAGCTTAATCCGACCGTCGGTGCCATTGAACACAACACGCAACTAATGCTGACCGCCGCCGCCAATGCCGCTGAGCAGGGCGCGGATCTGGTGCTGTTTCCCGAGCTGGCGGTGACCGGCTACCCGCCCGAAGATTTGCTGTATCGCGACGATCTGCATCGGCGGGTTGCCAGCGCCCTGAACGAACTGGCCGCCGCCAGCCAGAACATCGCCCTGGTGGTGGGTCATCCCTGGCGCGAAGAGGGCAAGTTGTATAACGCTGCTTCTTTCTATTATCAGGGCAAACTACAAGGCCGTTATTTCAAGCAGTTGCTGCCCAACTATGGTGTGTTTGATGAGCTGCGTTATTTCACTGCCGGTAGCGAATCCTGCGTGATTGAGTTCAAGGATCACAAACTGGGCCTGCTGATCTGTGAAGATGTATGGGAGCCGGCCCCCATGGCGGCAGCAAAAGCCGCCGGCGCCGGGCTGGTGCTCAGCCTGAATGCCTCGCCCTATCACAAGGGCAAGGCCTGGATCCGCAAAGAGCTGCTGGCCCAGCGCAGCCGTGATAACCAGCTGCCACTGGTGTATCTCAATCAGGTGGGCGGCCAGGACGAGCTGGTGTTTGACGGCCGCTCCAAGGTATTCAACGCCGAAGGCGAACTCACCCAGAGCCTGCCGGCCTTTGCCGACGCACTGACGTTGATGAAGTTTGAGCAGGGCGCGTCCGTGCCGGGTGATATTCAGCCAGCCCTTGATCCCCTGGCTGAAATTTATCAGGCGCTGGTGCTGGCCACCCGGGATTACGTGAATAAAAATGGCTTTAACGGTGCCGTGCTGGGCCTGTCCGGCGGTATCGACTCGGCCCTGACCCTGGCCATTGCCGCCGATGCGCTGGGCAAGGACAAAGTACAGGCGGTGATGATGCCGTTTCGTTATACCGCCTCCATCAGCGTGGAAGATGCCAGAGAGGAAGCAGAGCGCCTTGGCGTGGAGTTCGATATCGTCTCCATCGAGCCCATGTTCGACGCCTTTATGGGCCAGCTGGCACCCCTGTTTGAGGGCACAGAGCGCGACACCACGGAAGAAAACCTGCAGGCCCGTGCTCGCGGTGTGCTGTTGATGGCCATTTCCAACAAGCGCCGCCGGCTGGTGCTGACCACCGGCAACAAGAGTGAAGTGGCGGTGGGTTACTGCACCCTCTACGGCGACATGGTGGGCGGTTTTGCCCCCATCAAGGACGTGCCCAAAACCCTGGTGTTTGAACTGTGCCGCTACCGTAATACGCTTGGCTATGTGATCCCCCAGCGGGTGATTGACCGGCCGCCGTCGGCTGAGCTGGCACCGGATCAGCTCGACCAGGACAGCCTGCCGCCCTATGATGTGCTGGACGCCATTCTTGAAGGCTATGTGGAGCAGGACAAATCCCTGGACGACTTGCTTGCCGCCGGCTTTGATGAGGCCGATGTGCGCCGGGTGATCAAGCTGGTGGATATTAATGAATACAAGCGCCGGCAGAGCGCAGTGGGGCCGCGCATTACCGCCCGCAACTTTGGTAAGGACAGGCGTTACCCCATTACTTCGGGATTTGGCAAAACAAACTGGTAAGGAGCCGCCCATGAAAAAAATTGAAGCTATTATTAAACCCTTCAAGCTTGACGACGTGCGCGAGGCGTTGGCCGAGCGCGGCATTACCGGCATGACAGTATCGGAAGTAAAAGGCTTTGGTCGTCAGAAAGGGCATACCGAGCTGTATCGGGGGGCCGAGTACATGGTTGACTTTCTGCCCAAGGTCAAACTGGAGCTGGTGGTTCAGGATGAACTGGTAGAGTCTTGCATTGAAGCGATTGAAAGCACTGCCCGAACCGGCAAAATAGGGGATGGCAAAATCTTTGTGCTGGATGTTGGCCAGGTGATCCGCATTCGTACCGGTGAGCAGAACGAAGAAGCGGTGTGAACGGCGGGGAGTAGTGAATGGGGAGCAGGGAGTTGTTTTTACCATTCCTAGGACCTTAATCCCCAGTCCCTTGTTTTAACCGCCCGTTTTTTTTGCCACAATGATTGATTGAATTTGAATTAAGGAAGTATTCCATGCCACTGCTGGACAGTTTTACCGTAGATCATACCCGAATGGAGGCTCCTGCGGTGCGGGTGGCCAAAACCATGGCGACTCCCAACAAAGACACCATTACTGTCTTTGATCTGCGTTTTTGTCTGCCCAACCAGGAAATTCTTTCTGAAAAGGGCATTCATACCCTGGAGCACCTGTTTGCCGGCTTTATGCGTAACCACCTTAACGGCGACAATGTGGAGATTATCGATATTTCTCCCATGGGCTGCCGTACCGGTTTCTACATGAGTCTGGTGGGCGCGCCCGACGAGCAGCGGGTTGCTGCCGCCTGGAAAGCCGCCATGGAAGATGTACTCAAGGTAGAAAATCAGTCCGAGATCCCGGAACTTAATGAGTATCAGTGCGGCACCTATGTGATGCACTCGCTGGACGAGGCCAAGGCCATCGCCCGTAATATTATCGAGCGGGGCATTGGTGTAAACAGCAACCAGAACCTGGCGCTGCCGGAAGAAATGCTGAAAACCCTGTAAATAACGGCGGCTTCCCCGGTGACTGATGTCCGGTTAATGCGAGCACTGGCTTAACCGGACGCACTGTCACTTGTTATTCTTATTCTGTTGATATACATCCTTCTATCACAGTGCTCAAACGGACCTTCTTATGTCAGAACACCAAGATCCTTTCCAACAACGGGAAGCCGAAAAATACGAAAACCCTATCCCCAGCCGGGAGTTTATTCTTGAGCACCTGAAACAGCGCAAGACACCGGCCAACCGGGATGAAATTTTTGCCGAGCTGAATCTGGCCGGTGAAGAGCAGGAAGAAGCCCTGCGCCGCCGCCTGCGTGCCATGGAGCGCGATGGCCAGCTGGTGTTTACCCGTAATAAATGTTACGCCCTGCCCGACAAGCTGAACCTGATTAAAGGCCAGGTCATCGGCCACCGCGACGGCTTTGGTTTTGTGCGTCCGGAAGACGGCGGCGATGATCTGTTCCTGGCCCAGCGTGAAATGGACGCCGTGATGCACGGTGACTATGTGCTGGTGCAGCCCTTGCGCTTTGACTCCCGTGGCCGCCGTGAGGCGCGGCTGGTCCGTGTGCTTGAGTCCCGCAGCCTGGACGTGGTGGGTCGCTATTTTGTTGAGAACGGTGTCAGCTATGTAGTACCCGACGACAGCCGCATTGCCCAGGATATCCTTATTCCGCAGGGCGAGACCATGGGGGCACGGATGGGCCAGGTGGTGGTGATCACTATTACCCAGCGTCCTACCAAGCGCATGACTGGTATTGGCAAGGTCATTGAAGTACTGGGTGAAACCATGGACCCGGGCATGGAAATTGAAATTGCCCTGCGCACTCACGGCATTCCTCATGTATGGCCGGAAGAGGTCAAGCAGCAGGTAGCCAAACTCAGTGAAGAAGTGCCGGAAGAAGCCAAGGTGGGCCGCAAGGATTTACGCGATCTGCCGCTGGTCACCATAGACGGCGAAGATGCCCGCGACTTTGACGATGCGGTGCACTGTCAGCCCAAGCGCTCCGGCGGCTGGCGGCTGTGGGTAGCCATTGCCGATGTATCCTACTATGTGCGCCCCAACACGGCGCTGGATGCGGAAGCCTATCAGCGTGGCAACTCGGTTTACTTCCCCGAGCAGGTGATTCCCATGCTGCCCGAGGTATTATCCAACGGTTTATGTTCACTCAACCCTCAGGTAGACCGGCTGTGCATGGTGGCAGAAATGACCATATCCGCTACCGGAAAACTGTCTGGCTTCAAGTTCTATGAAGCGGTGATGAACTCCCATGCCCGCCTGACCTATACCAAAGTGGCTGCCATTCTGGAAGGAGATGAGGCCCTGCGTGAGCGTTACGCGCCGCTGGTGCCGCATCTGGAAGAGCTGAACCGCATGTTCCATGCGATGAAGGAAGCCCGCCATCAGCGTGGTGCCGTGGAGTTTGAAAGCGAAGAAACCCGCTTTGTGTTTAATCCGCAGCGTAAGATTGAACGCATTGTGCCGGTGGTGCGCAACGACGCGCACAAGATCATCGAAGAGTGCATGATCATGGCCAACGTGGCTGCCGCCCGCTTTATTGAAAAGCAGGAGGCACACGCGCTGTTCCGGGTGCATGATAAGCCGGGTGAAGAAAAACTCACCGGCTTCCGCAGCTTTTTGGGCGAGCTGGGCCTGGAGCTGAAAGGCGGCCTTGAGCCGGAGCCGGCGGATTACGCCCTGCTTGCCGAGCAGATAAAAGACAGGCCCGATGCGGAGCTTATTCAGACCATGCTGCTGCGCTCCATGAAGCAGGCGGTATATCAGGCCGAGAATAACGGTCACTTTGGTCTGGCACTGAAGTCTTACGCTCACTTTACTTCACCCATTCGCCGTTATCCGGATTTGATCCTGCACCGCGCTATCAAGGCTCAGCTGGCAAAAATGCATGGCGGCGGCGGCAGCAAGACCGGCGGCGTGCCTTACCAGTATGATCAGGTGGCCCCCATGGGTGAGCACTGCTCACTGACAGAGCGCCGTGCCGATGACGCCACCCGTGATGTAGCCGACTGGCTCAAGTGTGAATACATGCTGGACCATGTAGGCAACGAGTTTGGCGGTACCATTGCCAACGTCACCGGCTTTGGCTTCTTTGTGCGCCTGGATGAGTTTCATATTGATGGTCTGGTACATATTTCCAGCCTGCAGAATGACTACTACCAGTTTGATCCTGCCCGCCAGCAGCTGATTGGTGAAAACTTCCGTCGCCGCTACCGTTTGGGTGACAAGATTCGGGTTAAGGTCATGGCCGTCAATCTGGATGAGCGCAAGATTGACTTTGAGCTGGTGGAAGACGCACCGCAAGGCGAAGGCAAAACCGGCAAGGGTGCCAAAAACCTCAAGTCGCGTCAGCGTGCCAAGCCCACTGGCGGCAAGAGTGGCGACAAGGGTGAACAAGGCGAGAAAAGCGGCAAGTCCCGCTCTCGTAACCGCAGCCGCAAGCGCCGCTGATTAAGTTTTGGGAATAGGGATTAGGGAGCAGGGACTGGTTAATACCTGAGCCCATCCCCTATTCCCCATTCCCTAATCCCCAATCCCGAGAACAAACATGAGTAGTGAACTGATCTTCGGCATTCATGCCCTGAACGCCGCCCTGGAAAATCATCCTGAAAACATACTGGAAGTCTGGCTGCTCAAGAGCCGGGAAGACGCCCGTCTGCAAGAGGTTCAAAACCAATTGCAGCAACTGGGTGTGCGCGCCCAGCTGGCCAATCGTCAGACGCTGGATAACAAGGCAGGCGGTGCTCAGCATCAGGGAGTGGTGGCCCGGATCAAGGCATTGCCGGCATTAAACGAGTCGGATCTGGATGCGCTGCTGGCGCGTACCGAGACGCCACTGTTGCTGGTGCTGGACGGCGTCACCGACCCCCATAACCTGGGGGCCTGCCTGCGCACCGCCGATGCTGCCGGTGTGCATGGAGTGATAGTGCCCAAAGACAAGTCTGCCGGCCTGACCCCGGTAGCGCGCAAGGTGGCCTGTGGCGCTGCCGAGGTAGTGCCGCTGTTTCAGGTGACCAACCTGTCGCGCACCCTGCGGGCCCTGCAAGACAAGGGTATCTGGGTGGTGGGCACCGCCGGTGAGGCGGATCACGGCATTTATCAGGCCAAATTTACCGGGCCATTGGCATTGGTGATGGGGGCCGAGGGTAAGGGTATGCGCCGTCTGACCCGGGAGCACTGCGACGAGCTGGTCAGCATTCCCATGGCCGGCTCCGTTTCCAGCCTGAATGTGTCGGTAGCCACCGGTGTCTGCCTGTTTGAAATGGTGCGTCAGCGCGGGTAATGGAATTGACATGCAACAGCTAGTGGGCCGTATGCGGGCTGACACTCAGCTGCTGGCGATCTTATTGCTGGTACTCGGCAACCTGATGATCTCGTTTGGCGACGTGCTGGTTAAACTCATGGGCCAGAGCCAGATCACCCCTTACCAGTATGTGTTTCTGCGCTTTACCATGACGTCGTTATTGCTGCTGCCGTTCTGGTGGCGGCTGGCACCGGAGCGCAGAGGCTGGGGCCAATGGAAAATTCATTGCCTGCGTGGCCACTTGCTGCTGATGGGCTCTTCCTGTGTATTTATCAGTCTGGTGTACTTGCCGCTGGCCACCGCCAATGCGGTATTTTATGCCGCACCCCTGCTGACGTTGCCGCTGGCAGCATTGATCAGCCGGGAATCGGTGCGCCCGGCCACCTATGCGGTCAGCCTGCTGGGCTTTGGCGGCATTCTGGTGGTGCTCAACCCGGCCGAATGGCACTGGGCTGGTTGGGTGGCGTTGCTCACCGCGCTGTCGATGGCCGCTTCCAATGTGCTGGTGCGCCGTCTGCCCACAGGGCGCTCTGTGCTGGCCACCCTGTTTATGACCCAGGCGCTGTCCATTCCCGTCAGTCTGGTGCTGGCATTGCCCGGCTGGCAGCCGATTCCGGCTGATGTGTGGTGGCTGCTGATTGGCTCCACCCTGGTGGGCATTATTTATCAGGGCATCTGCATCATGGCCTACGCCATGGCCGATGCCAGCAAAATTGCCGCCAGTGAATACTCAGGGCTGATTTTCGTCACCCTGATGGGCATGGCGCTGTTTAGTGAGTTCCCTGACTGGAACGTGTATCTGGGCGCGCTTATCGTTATTGCCGCCATCGGGCTGCAACGCCGTTTACGCTGACGCTCCAGAGCTGGAAGCCTGAAGCCTGAAGCCAGAAGCTGGAAGACAAAAACAGCAGCGCCGGTGTTGCTCGAAGCAGCAGTGGGGATTGCCGTAGCCGACCATAAAATGCCATGGATGGCATTTTCGAGCATTACATGGATGTACTTGTAGCGTGTCGGCGGAGTGCAACCGCGCTGATGCTTCGCATCGCGCACACTGTGGCGGCTTTCTGCTTCAAGCTGACCGCTAAAAGCTTTCTTTTCCGTTGGTTATGTCTTAAACTACGCCGCCTTGAAATCAGTCATTAAAACCCAAGTTCCTTGCCTCCGCTGGTGTGACTGAGCCCGCGCAGAGGCTATAACCCGTAAGGAGCAATCCATGCGTCATTACGAAATCGTATTTATGGTTCACCCTGACCAGAGTGAACAGGTTCCCGGCATGATCGAGCGCTACACCGGCGCCATCACTACTGCCGGTGGTCAAATCCACCGTCTGGAAGACTGGGGCCGTCGTCAGCTGGCTTACCCGATCAACAAACTGCATAAAGCTCACTACGTTCTGATGAACGTTGAGTCTGACCAGGCTGTGATCGACGAGCTGGAAACCAACTTCCGCTACAACGACGCCGTGCTGCGCAACATGATCATGCGCACCAAGCAAGCCGTTACCGAGCCTTCCGAAATGGCCAAGGCCAAGGAAGAGCGTCAGCCCCGTCGCGACGATGCTCGCGCCGAAGCCGCTGCCGAGTAATTCACGTTTTAGTAGAGGAAGAGAATCATGGCACGTTATTTCCGTCGTCGTAAGTTCTGCCGTTTCACCGCTGACGGTGTTACCGAGATCGATTACAAAGACATCGCTACCCTGAAGAACTACATCACCGAGTCCGGTAAAATCGTACCGAGCCGCATCACCGGCACCCGCGCTAAATATCAGCGCCAGCTGGCCCGTGCGATCAAACGCGCTCGTTACCTGGCCCTGCTGCCTTACACCGATCTGCACAAGTAAGCAGCGGCCTAACTCGTACCTGTAAAGAGGAAAGGTAATCATGCAAGTAATTCTGCTGGATAAAATCGCCAAGCTGGGCGGCCTGGGTGACCAGGTAACCGTAAAGTCCGGTTATGCCCGTAACTTCCTGCTGCCTCAGGGCAAAGCAGTACTGGCGACCAAAGACAACGTAGCAGCGTTTGAAGCCCGCCGCGCCGAGCTGGAAGCCAAACTGGCCGATCAGCTGTCTGCTGCCCAGGCCCGTGCTGATCAACTGGCTGCTCTGGAAGCCGTTGTTATCGAGTCCAAGTCTGGCGACGAAGGCAAGCTGTTCGGCTCCATCGGTGCCCGTGACGTGGCCGATGCCATCACTGCTGCCGGTGTTGAAGTAGCCAAGAGCGAAGTTCGTCTGTACGACGGCGTTCTGCGTAACGTAGGTGAATACGAAATCGGTGTTCAGCTGCACGCTGATGTTAAAGCGACTGTTACCATCCAGGTGGTAGCTGCCTGAGTTAAGGCACCGCTTTGAAAAAACCCGCGCTTGTCGCGGGTTTTTTATTGCCCGCGTTCCGGCTAAAGTGGAAGAAACACTGAGGGAGGGCGCGTTATGGCAGACTGGATCACAGCGCGGGTCAAAGCCCGTAAAACCTGGTCGAATAATCTTTTTTCACTGGTGCTGGATGCTGATGTGGCAACGTTCAAGGCCGGTCAGTTCACCAAACTGGCGCTGCACACTGACGATAAAAAAGTGGCCCGGGCTTATTCCTATGTCAATGCTCCCGGTCAGGATCCCGAGTTTTACGTGATCACCATTCCTGAAGGGCAGCTTACACCCTGGCTGGCCAATCTTGAGGTGGGTGACGAACTGCTGGTGCAGCATAGTGCTGCCGGCTTTCTGACTCTCGATGAGGTGCCTTGCGGCCGGGACTTATGGCTGATGGCCACCGGCACCGGGGTGGGGCCCTTTGTTTCCATGCTGGCGGAAGGCAGCTGCTGGCAGCAGTTCGAGAACATTGTGCTGGTGCATGGCGTGCGTTTTGCCGACGAGCTGGGTTATCGGCGACAGATAGCAGAGCTCACTGAAGGGCGCAGTCAGTTTCAGTATATTCCTTTTGTTTCCCGCGAAGACACCGGCGGCACCCAGACCGGCCGCATTACTCATGCCATCAGTGATGGCAGTCTGGAGCGAAAGGCCGGCCTCCCATTCACTCCAGAGCACAGCCGGGTGATGCTTTGCGGCAACCCGCAAATGGTGCGTGACACTCTTACTGAACTAAAAAACAAAGGCCTGCAGAAACACCTGCGCCGTAAACCCGGTCAGATCTTGATGGAAAACTACTGGTGAAAACAAAGCTGTGTGTTAGCGGGTGAGCACCATCATCAGACTGAGGAAGGCCGCCAGACCCCAGCCCAGGCCCATTATCCAGTAAAACCCTTTGGCCCCTTTTTTGATGGGAATGTGGTGGTACAGCAAAAAGAAAAACCACAGCAGCGCTGGAATAAGCGGTAGCAAAAACAATCGGGTCATGGCCATTCCTCTGGGGTTGTCGTCTATGCTTCATTGCACTGTAGCAAGACCGAGGCGGCACGCCAACCAGCCTTCAGGCCTGAACAAAGCCGTGCTATGGTGCTGCTTGCATGAGCCTCACATGGAAAAGGAGTCCGATATGAAACAGCTTGTCATTACTGCCTTTGGCGGCCCGGAAAAACTGCAACTGACCGAAGCCGACCATCCGCCGCTGGCATCCAAGCAAATGCGTCTTAAAATGCATTATGCCGGGGTCAACCCGGTGGACGCCAAAACCCGTGCCGGGCTGGGCTGGGGAGCTGAAGCCATCAAAGACAGCCTGCCCTGGTCACCGGGTTTTGAAGTGGCCGGAGAAGTACTGGAAGTCGGTTCGGAGGTATGTCGCTTTATGCCTGGAGACCGAGTATTCGGGCTGGTAAGAGGCGGAGCCTACAGCGAAGAACTGGTAGTGAATTGCGATGAAATGATGCCGCTGCCTGATGAAGTCTCTTACGAAATGGCCGGTGGCCTGGCGCTGGCCGGCACTACCGCCTGGCAGGGATTGATGGTTCATGGTGGCCTGCAACAGGGCGAGCGGGTGCTGATTTCCGCCGCTGCAGGTGGTGTGGGGCACCTGGCGGTACAGCTGGCGAAAGCGGAAGGTGCCACTGTGGTGGCGCTGACCTCAACGGCCAATCAGGACTTTGTGACAGGGCTGGGTGCCGACGAAGTGGTGGATTATCACGATCATGCGGCTGTGGCCAGCATAGCGCCGGTGGATCTGTTTCTTGATCTGGTGGGGGGAACTTCTGGTGAAACACTTTTGTCTCAGGTGAAACCAAATGGCCGTGTGGTGACGGTGCCCACCATTACTGCCGATCAGGTCATTGCCGCCGCCCAAAAGAAAGGTATTCGTGCCACCGGCATGCTCAAGGAGAATGATAATGAGCAGCTGGCCATGCTGGCCGATGCGGTAGCAGAAGGGCGGCTAACAGTGGAAGTAAGCCAGGTCTTTGAGCTGGCCGACGGTGCTGACGCCCACCGCCAGATAGAAACCGGTCATACCCGTGGCAAGGTGCTGCTGCGGGGCTGACCGGCATTGTTGTAAACATAAGGAAACTTCATGAAGTATTGGTCGTTGTTACTCTTGTTGTGCCCGCTGGCCGCTCAGGCAGCCCCCACGCTGATAAAAACAGTGGAGAAAGGTCAGGATGAGCTGGTGATCCCCTACCAGCAGTACCGGCTGGATAATGGTCTGACGGTGATCCTCAACCCCGACAAGTCCGATCCCCTGGCTCATGTGGAAGTGACCTACCATGTCGGATCCGCGCGGGAAGAGCCGGATCAAACCGGCTTTGCGCATTTTTTTGAGCACATGATGTTTCAGGGATCCAAGCATGTGGGAGATCAGCAGCATTTTCGCTTGATCAATGAAGCCGGCGGCACCATGAACGGCACCACCAATCAGGACAGAACCAATTACTTTCAGACCGTGCCCGCCAATCATCTGGAAAAGGTGCTCTGGCTGGAAGCCGATCGCATGGGCTTTCTGCTGGAGGCGGTGAGTCAGCGCAAATTTGAAATTCAGCGCGACACCGTCAAGAACGAGCGGGCACAACGCATTGATAATCAACCCTATGGTCTGGTGGGGGAGCGCATGGATGAGCTGCTCTATCCCCGCGACCATCCTTACAGCTGGCCGACCATCGGCTATGTGGAAGACCTGGACAGAGTGGATGTTAACGATCTCAAGGCCTTCTTTCTGCGCTGGTACGGCCCCAATAACGCCACCCTGGTGATCTCCGGTGATTTCGACACCGGGCAGACGCTGGCGTGGATAGAAAAATACTTTGGTCCCATTCCTGCCGGCCCCGAGGTCAAGCGGGCCGAGCCGGCCCCGGCAAAACTGGAACGCAACCGTCATCAGACCCTGGAAGACTCACGCATTCGCATGCCCATGCTGTATGTGTCTTACCCTACCGTCTGGCTGGGTAACAAAGACGAAGCGGCGCTGGATGTGCTGGCCAATGTGCTGGGTGGCGGCAAGAGTTCGCTGCTCTATCAGGAACTGGTAGAAACCGGCAAGGCGGTGTCGGCAGGAGCGGGGCACTACTGCTCCGAGCTGGCCTGTACCTTCAGCATCTGGGCCTACGCCAACCCGTCTAAAAACGGCGATTTAACCCCGCTCAAGGCCGATGTGGAGCGCATTATCAACAGCGTGGTGGAGCGCGGCATTCAGCCCGAGGACGTATCCAAGGCAGTGACCGAGTTGCGCGCTGATCTTATTCTTGGCCTCGACAGCGCCAGGGGCAAGGCCCGTCAGCTGTCACTGGGGCAGGTGCTGCAGGACGATCCCCTGTATGCCATCAATGCCTGGCGACAACTGGCCGGCACCACGCCCGATGAAGTCACCGCTGCCTATCAGCGCTATCTCAAAAATCAGCCTCACGCTCTGTTGAGTGTGGTGCCTGCGGGCAAGACCGATTGGCAGGCCGCGGAGCCGGATTATGTCACGCCCGAGCGGGAGCTGCCCGAGCGGCAGCATATTGACGAGCTGCCCCTGCGCACCGTGCAGGACGACTTTGACCGCAGTGTGATACCCAATGCCGGCGAGCCGGTGAGTGTGGCTGTGCCACCGTTGTGGCAGGAAACCATTGGCGACAATATTCAGCTTCTGGGCACGGTAAACGACGAAATTCCGGCTGTGTCGCTGATCTTTGCCCTTCCCGGCGGCCAGCGCGCCGAAGCCGAGGGCGAAGCAGGGCTGGCGGCCCTGACTGCTGCCATGATGGATCAGGGGACCGAGCGGCTCAGTAATGGTGACTTCAGCGAAGCGCTGGAGCGGCTGGGGGCCAGTGTGAATGTGCGCAGTGGTTTTTATACCAATCTGATAGAAGTGACCAGCCTGACTGACCAGCTGCCTGCGACTCTTGAGCTGGTGAAAGAGCTGCTGTTCCATCCGGGGTTTCGTCAGGCAGATTTCGACAAGGTAAAAGCGCGTATGCTGGAGTCCATGGCCCAGAGTCGTAATCAGCCGTCCTGGCTGGCACAGCAAGGGTTTAATGAGCTGATGTATGGCAACAGCCGGCTGGGTCTGCCCGACGAGGGCATGCCGGAAAATCTGGAAAGCTTTACGCTGGAGCAGGTAAAAGCCTTTTATCAACGCTACTACAACCCCAAAAACGGCCATGTGATTATTGCCGGCGACCTGTCTGCCGATCAGGCAAAAACGCAGCTTGGTTTTTTGACCCAATGGCAGGGGGATGCTCCGGCGTTGCCGACAATTGACGTGCCGGAACAGGCCGCCGAGCCGGGTATTTATGTTATTGATATGCCCGGGGCGGTTCAGTCCGTATTGCGGGCAGGCCGCCGGGCGTTGCCGGTGGATGCTACTGGCCCCTACTTTTATGGCCAGCTGATGAACTATAACCTGGGTGGTAATTTCAACAGCCGTATTAACCAGAACCTGCGGGAAGACAAGGGCTATACCTATGGTGCCTATTCCTACTTCAGCGGCAACCGGGAGGCGGGTGCCTTTGTGGTATCGGCAGATGTACGCGGTGATGCCACCGCCGGTGCCATTACCGAAGTTCTGCAGGAAATGCAGCAATTTGCTGCTAAAGGACCCACGGCGGAAGAGCTGGCCTATCTGAAGAGCAGTTACTCCCAGCAGGATGCCCTTAGTTATGAAACCCTGGGCAAGAAAGCCGGTTTTCTGCTGAACCTGGCCATGCTGGAGCTGTCGCCGGATTACCTCAGCCAGCAGCAGCAAATTGTGTCTGAAGTAAATGCCGCCACTCTGACCGAACAGGCCAAAAAGTGGCTGGATCCTGAGCAAATGGTTATTGTCGTTGCCGGTGACAAGACAAAACTTGAAAAATCACTGGCAGAACTCAATCTTCCCATGCACGATTTAATCATTGAATAACGAGGCCAAGCCTCCCGCGGTGCTAACAAGCACCGCGGCCAAGAGCGAACCATAATGACCAAAACAACCGCTTCCCTGCAGCAGCGCCTGCGGGCATTTCAGCGTTCCGACAAACTGCCTTCCATCAAGGGCATTCGTCGCGGCATAGAGCGTGAAAGTCTGCGTATTACTCCCGACGGCCAGCTGGCGCATACCCCCCATCCCAGTGCATTGGGCTCGGCCCTGAGCCATGCTCATATCACCACTGATTTTTCCGAGTCACTGATGGAGTTCATTACGCCGGTATCTGACTCGGTAGAAACCTTGCTGGCTCAGCTCAGTGATATTCATCGTTATACGGTGCGTCATCTGGATGGCGAACAGCTCTGGCCGCTGAGCATGCCCTGTTTGCTGAAAAGCGATCAACATATTCCCCTGGCGCAATATGGCAGTTCCAATGTGGGCCGCATGAAAACCCTCTACCGGCAGGGGCTGCATCATCGTTATGGCAGCAGCATGCAGGTGATCTCGGGAGTACACTTTAACTTCTCCATGCCCGACAGCTTCTGGGTAGAATGGCACGAGCTGGAAGGTAACGGCAGTTATCTGCAGGATTTTGTTTCTGAAGCCTACCTGGGGTTGATTCGTAATTTCTACCGCTTTGGCTGGCTTATTCCTTATCTGTTCGGTGCCTCGCCGGCGTTGTGTGGCTCCTTTCTGCAGGGCCGGGAGCATAAACTGCCCTTTGAGCGGCTGGGCAAGGGCACTCTTTATCTGCCTTATGCCACTTCATTGCGCATGTCGGATCTGGGCTACACCAACAATGCTCAGGCCGGACTGAATATTTCCCTGAACAGCCTGGATGAATATGTGGCCAGTCTGCGCCGGGCCATTGGCACTCACGCCCCCGAGTTTGCCCGCATTGGCGTGAAAGTGGATGGCGAATACCGTCAGCTCAACGACAATGTGCTGCAGATTGAAAACGAGCTCTATGCGCCCATCCGGCCCAAGCGTACCGCCGAAAGCGGCGAAAAACCGTCGGAAGCGCTGGAAGCCAGGGGGGTGGAATATATTGAAGTGCGCTCGGTGGATGTAAATCCCTTCTCGCCGGTGGGCATAGCGCCTGAGCAGATCCGTTTTCTCGATACCTTCCTGCTCTGGTGTCTGCTCACGCCCTCGGCACCGCTGGAAGAAGACGAAATTGCCCTTAACCGGCGCAATTTCAACAAGGTGGTGATGGAAGGGCGCAAGCCGGGTCTGATGCTGGAGCAGTTTAACCAGGACGACATCACCATAAAGGAACTGGGCGAGCATTACTTTGCCGGGCTGGCAGACGTGGCGGCACTGCTTGACGCCTGCTGTGGCAGGGGCTGTTACGGCAAGGCGCACGAGCAGCAACTGGCGGCCATGCGCGATCCCGGGCTGACCCTGTCGGCAAAAGTGCTGAGCGAGCTGAAACAACGCAACACCGACATTTTGCCCTTTGGCATGGAGCTGTCCCGTCGCTACGGCGAACACTTTGCCGATGTGCTGCCCCGTTACTGGGATGATAGCTACTTTGACGAAGAGGGAGCCCGTTCTCTGGCCCGTCAGCGCAAGCTGGAAGAGTCCGACACCGTCAGCTTTGATGACTTTCTCACGGCTTATTTTTCAGCCAGTGAGTGATGCCGGCAGGCTGAATATCAGGTAATAAAAAACCCGCTGTTGCGGGTTTTTTGCATTTAACCGACAGGAAACTTACCCCGCAGGATAGTTGGCCTTGAGCACTGCTTTGGCGTGGTTGGCCATTTCGGTCAGGCCCAGTTTGTTGTAAGCCTGCTCCATAATCTCAAGAGCGGGCTTGAGTTGCTCGGTGTCGGGATAGGTTTCCACTACAAACTTGGCCCGGTTGGCGGCAGCCAGCCAGGCTTTGCGTTTTACGTAATAATTGGCCACTGCCAGATCATATCGGGCCAGACGGTTTTTCAGGCTGATCATGCGGGCCTTGGCATCAGCGGCATAAACACTGTCGGGGTGCTGGCGCAGCAGCTGACGAAAATCGGCAAAGGCCTGGCGTGCATAGGTAGGATCACGATCTGCGCGATCTATGTTGAACAGGTTCTGAAAGAAATTGTAGTCTGCCGACATATTGGTCAGACCGCGCATATAGCGGGCATAGTCCACGCTGGGGTGATTGGGGTTCAGGCGAATAAAGCGATCTATGTTGGCCAACGCCCGTACTGTATCGTCCTGTTTGTAGTAAGCATAAATGAGATCCAGCTGTACCTGATTGGAGTAGGCACCAAACGGATAGCGCGAGTCCATGGCTTCCAGCAACTCGGCGGCGCGAATGTAGTTTCCGGCCTGCAGGCGTTCCCGGGCGTCCTGATACAGTACTTCCGGTGCCTCGTCCGGAACGTCGTTCTTGCTGGTGCTGGAGCAGCCGGTGGCGGCCAGCGCCAGAGTGAGTGTCAGGGTGAGCCAGAGGCTTGATTGTTTCGCCATTGAAAAGTCCATTGTGATTGCAAAATTCGGAAACTGATTAAGCTCAGCGTCAAGAACCGCTAGAATAACCAATTAAATCCTATTTGGTAACCAGTGGTCTTCATGAGCCAGCATATCGAACTGAACGGCACCGTCGCCGATCATCAATACGGTCAACGTCTGGACCAGGCGTTGGCGGAAATGTTCCCCGATTATTCCCGTTCACGCATTAAAACCTGGATTCAGCAGGATCTGGTGCAAATCGACGGCACAGTCGTCAGCAAGCCCCGGGAAAAGGTGCTGCCGGGCCAGCAGGTGGTGGTGAACGCCGAGCTGGAAGACGAAGTCCGGTTCGAGCCTCAGGCCATTGAACTGAACATCGTCTATGAAGACGACGACATTATGGTAATCAACAAACCCGCCGGTCTGGTGGTGCACCCGGGTGCCGGCACCCCCGACGGCACTTTGCTCAATGCGCTGCTGCATCATTGCCCGGCCATTGCCGAGGTGCCCCGTGCCGGCATAGTGCACCGCCTCGACAAAGACACCACAGGTCTGATGGTGGTGGCCAAGACCATACCGGCGCAAACCCATCTGGTTACGGCGCTGCAGGCGCGCAATATTACTCGGGAATATGAAGCCGTGGCCATTGGCCATATGACCGCCGGCGGCACGGTAGACGCCAATATTGGTCGTCATCCTACTCAGCGCATTCAGATGGCGGTGATTCCCTCCGGCAAGCCGGCGGTCACTCACTACCGGGTGATGGAAAAATTCCGCGCCCACACTCGCTTGCGGGTGCGGCTGGAAACCGGCCGTACCCACCAGATTCGTGTGCATATGGCTCACCTCAAGCATCCGCTGGTGGGGGATCCGGTATACGGTGGCCGGCTCAAGCCGCCCCGGGCCGCCGAGCCGGAGCTGATGGACTTTTTGCGGGGCTTTAAACGCCAGGCGCTGCATGCGGTTATGCTGCGGCTGGAGCACCCTATCAGTGGTGAGCTGATGGAATGGCATGCACCTATTCCCGACGACATGGTTAAATTGGTGGAGGTGCTGCGTGCCGACACCGAAGCACATCCGGATGATCTGGTATGGATATAATTCTGCCCAACTGGCCGGCACCGGCCAATGTTGGCTCGGCTCAGAGCACCCGCACCGGTGGTGTGAGTGCCGCCCCCTGGCACAGCCTGAATCTGGGCGCTCATGTGGGCGATCATATTGCCCATGTGCGCACCAACCGGGAGCGACTGGCGGCGTGTCTTAATTTGCCGGAAGATCCGTTGTGGCTGGAGCAGGTGCACGGCACTCGTGTGCTCACCCTGCCGGCAGAAAACGACAATCTTACCGCCGATGCGGTGATCAGCCGTACACCCGGACAGATTTGTACTGTGATGACGGCCGACTGCCTGCCGGTGCTATTCTGTGATGAAGCCGGTACCGTAGTGGGAGCTGCCCATGCCGGCTGGCGCGGGCTGGCTGCCGGCATATTGGAAGCCACCCTGCAGGAAATGGACGCGGATCCTGCCTCTGTGCTGGTCTGGCTGGGCCCGGCCATAGGCCCCACTGCCTTTGAAGTGGGAAGCGAAGTGCGCGATGCCTTTATGGCGCACTCGGCGCTGGCGCAAGATGCCTTTGTGGCTCATGGAGAGAAGTGGCTGGCCAATATTTACCATCTGGCCCGGCTGCGGCTGGCAGCAGCTGGGGTGCACCATATCTACGGTGGTAAATACTGCACCTTCACTGACTCTGAACGATTTTTTTCCTACCGGCGCGACGGCCAGACCGGACGCATGGCCACCATGGTCTGGTTAAATGAGTAAAAACCAATAAGCACCGGTTGAAAATTCGTCGAAAGTCCCCATTCTTAGTATCAGAATTAAGCTTGTATGCCCGCTGTGCGGGCGTTTGAGGAGAAAGCTGATGCGTCTTGATCGTCTTACCAGTAAATTTCAACTTGCCCTGCAAGACGCCCAGTCAATGGCGCTGGGGCGGGATCATGCCTATATAGAACCGGCTCACTTGCTGGTAGCCATGCTTAACCAGGAGGGCGGCACCATACGCCCGCTGCTCACCACTGCCGGCGTGGACGGCAATGCCCTGCGGGTAGAGCTCGATAAATCTCTTGACCGCCTGCCCAAAGTCAGCGGCGGCGATATGGATGTGCAGGTATCCCCTGTGCTGGGCCGGCTGTTGAACCAGTGCGACAAGCTGGCTCAGCAGCGTAAGGATGCCTACATCTCTTCCGAACTGTTTCTGCTTGCCTCCCTTGATGACAAGGGCGAGCTGGGTGAGTTGCTCAAGCGGGTGGGGCTGACCAAAGACAGGCTTACCAAGGCCATTGATCAAGTGCGTGGCGGCCAGAAGGTAGATGATCCGAATGCGGAAGAAAATCGTCAGGCACTGGAAAAGTACACCATCGATCTCACCGAGCGGGCCGAGCAGGGCAAGCTGGATCCGGTGATCGGCCGGGATGATGAAATTCGCCGTACCATTCAGGTGCTGCAACGGCGCACCAAGAACAACCCTGTGCTGATCGGTGAACCCGGCGTGGGTAAAACCGCCATTGCCGAAGGACTGGCCCAGCGCATTATTAACGGTGAGGTACCGGAAGGGCTCAAGAACAAACGGGTACTGTCACTTGATATGGGCGCGTTGATCGCCGGTGCCAAATATCGCGGTGAGTTTGAAGAGCGGCTCAAGGCGCTGCTGAACGAGCTTGCCAAGGAAGAGGGCAGGGTGATCCTCTTTATCGACGAGCTGCACACCATGGTGGGGGCCGGCAAGGGCGAAGGGGCCATGGACGCAGGCAATATGCTCAAACCGGCGCTGGCCCGGGGTGAGTTGCACTGTGTGGGTGCGACCACACTGGATGAATATCGTCAGTATGTGGAAAAAGACGCAGCGCTGGAGCGGCGTTTTCAGAAAGTGCTGGTCGATCAGCCGACGGTGGAAGACACCATCGCCATTTTGCGTGGTCTTAAAGAACGCTATGAGCTGCACCACCATGTGCAGATCACGGATCCGGCCATCGTGGCGGCGGCGACGCTGTCTCACCGTTACATTGCCGATCGTCAGTTGCCCGACAAGGCCATTGATCTGATCGACGAAGCAGCGTCCAGCATTCGTCTGCAGATCGACTCCAAGCCTGAGCCGCTGGATAAACTCGACCGGCGCATTATTCAGTTAAAGCTGGAAGAGCAGGCGCTGCTCAAGGAAGACGACGAAGGCAGCCGCAAACGATTGCAGCTTATTCGCGACGAGCTGGACGAGAAAGAAAAGGAATATGCCGAGCTGGAAGAGGTATGGACCTCTGAAAAAGCCGCACTGGCAGGCACTCAGCATATCAAAGCCGAGCTGGAGCAGGTTCGTCAGGAGCTGGAAGTGGCCCGCCGGGCCAGCGATCTGGCGCGTATGTCCGAGCTGCAGTATGGCCGCATTCCCGAGCTGGAGAAACAGCTGGATCTGGCCGCTCAGGCCGAGATGCAGGAGCAGCACCTGCTGAAAAACCGGGTTACCGATGAAGAAATTGCCGATGTGCTGTCGCGCTGGACCGGCATTCCCGTGGCCAAAATGCTGGAAGGGGAAAAAGACAAGCTGTTGCGTATGGAAGACAGCCTGCATGAGCAGGTGATTGGCCAGAACGAGGCGGTGGATGCGGTTTCCAATGCCATTCGCCGCAGCCGGGCGGGGTTGTCGGATCCCAACCGGCCGGTGGGCTCCTTCCTGTTTATGGGCCCCACCGGGGTGGGCAAAACCGAGCTGTGCAAGGCGCTGGCGGATTTTCTGTTCGACAGCCGTGACGCCATGGTGCGCATCGATATGTCGGAATTTATGGAGAAGCACTCTGTGTCCCGTCTGGTGGGCGCGCCTCCCGGTTACGTGGGCTATGAGGAAGGCGGTTACCTGACCGAGGCGGTGCGGCGCAAACCCTACTCGGTGATCCTGCTGGACGAGGTGGAAAAAGCGCACCCGGACGTGTTCAACATTCTGCTGCAGGTGCTGGATGACGGCCGCCTGACCGATGGTCAGGGCCGTACCGTGGATTTCCGTAATACGGTGGTGATCATGACCTCCAACATCGGATCGGATCTTATTCAGGAGCACAGTGCTTCCAAAGATTATGATCAGATGAAGGCCATGCTGATGGAGGTGCTGGGGCATCAGTTCCGCCCCGAGTTTATTAACCGTATCGACGAAATAGTGGTGTTCCATCCGCTGGCGCAGGAGCAGATCAAGTCCATTGCCCGCATTCAGCTGCAAGGGCTGGTGCAGCGGCTTGAGGCCATGGACTATGACGTGTCGGTGACCGATGCCCTGCTGGACAAGCTGGCTTCTGCCGGGTTCGATCCGCTGTTTGGTGCAAGGCCGCTCAAGCGGGCCATTCAGAGCAAGGTGGAAGATCCCCTGGCTCAGGCCATGCTCTCTGGCAAAGTGGTGCCCGGTAAAGTACTGACACTCGATGCCGACGACAACGGCCTGGTACTGAACCAGTAATTCAGCCATAAGGGGTTAGGCTGTCTAATATTATCGTTTGATGAGTAGTGCACCACCGTCGGACAAAGCGCACTGCCTCTCCGGCACGCCGTGAATACATCCATGTAGGCTCCGTTGCGCCTTCCCTGGCGCAAAGGGCACGGCGAAGCAGACACCCTTTGCCCTCCTCGGAGCGCATTGAGCTGACTGACAGCAAGCAGACAACGCCGGTGTTGCCCGAAGTAGCAGTGGGGATTGCCGGAGCCGACCATAAAATGCCATGGATGGCATTTTCGAGCGCTACATGGATGTACTCGCAGCGTGTCGGCGGAGTGCAACCGCGCTGATGCTTCGAGTTGCGCCCTTGCTCACTCTTCACCGCTTAACCCGGCCGGCCATCGGCTCTGGGTTGTGTCAGTATGGGCCAGTAAATCCGGCAGAAGAGACCAAAGGCCATCACCCAGGCCAAAGCGCTCACATCATAAGCCATACGGGTCAGGCCGGGGGCCAGCATGGGTAACAGAGCGCGCACCAGGCCGGCAATAATCACCAGCATAAAGGCGATGACCATGGGCTTTTTCAGCTCCAGTGGCCGGCCCGAGTGGCCCAGAGACACACGGGCAATCATACCCAGGATTACCGTGCCCATGGCACCGGCAGTGAGCCAGTGACTGGCCAGTGACACTGTAATGCCCCAGTTAAGGATGGCGGCCGCCATGGCCAGCAGCCCCAGTGGAACAAACAAATAACCGATGTGCAGCACCCACAGCAGCGGAATGTCTTTGGTCAGCTTGTTGTTCCAGCGGGATAAGCGAACAAAGTGCGTCACAGCGGCAATCACCAGTACCAAGGCCAGTAAACCATTAAACAGCGAGGTTCTCGGCAGCATCAACCAGCCCAGGGTGGCCAGCCAGATAGAGCCCAGTGCCAGTTTCTCGAGTGCAGGAATGGCATCAGGTTTGTCGGTACCGGTGGCTCGGGCAGTAAAAAACGGAATCACCCGGCCGCCCATAACAGTAATAAGAGCGGCAATCGCCAACACGGCGGTTGTGAACACCCGCTCCGCCAGCAGCCAGTTATGGCTGAATGCCGCGTAGTAGCTGAGCGCGTTTAGCAACATCATAAACATCAGCAGGGGAGCAAAGAACAGATTGCGCCATTGCTTTACCTGAATAACCGGCCGCGCCAGAAAGCCGGCGACCAAGGGCAACCAGAGTAAATCCAGCACTATCACCAGGTCGTTCAGCTCGCCTCGCAACGGCATCAGCAAGCGGGGCAGCAGCCAGAGACCGGAAACCAGTGCCAGCGGCCAGCCGCGCACGCCGGGAATGCCAGTCCAGTTCTGCATGGCGGTAAGTACAAACCCCGCGATAATGGCCAGACCAAAACCAAAGATCATTTCATGAGCGTGCCACCAGATAGGGTTGCTGACACCGGGCAGCAGTGCCATACCTCTTAAAGACAGCAGCCACACCAGCATGGCCAGGCAGGAGAACAAGGCTCCGCCAAGAAAAAATACGCGAAACCCCAGCCGGAACAGGGGCACTATTTTGTTTTCCTTTTGTGCATCCAAAATTTGCATATAGCCACCTTTAATTGCATTTCATATGACTATTATAAGTGTTCACGTCAAAGGCAACTTGAATCAGATCAAAACTAGTCAAAAAAACCGCTTCAGTATGAATTTTGAGCGAACGGTTTTAAAGTGACAAAAAACGTCAAAAAAGCCCTTGCGCAAAAATCGCGGCTCCCTATAATGCGCATCCACTGACACGGGGCAACAC
>NZ_KB908471.1 GCF_000381965.1 Oceanimonas smirnovii ATCC BAA-899 | reverse complement strand
GTCAATATCGGCCACGGTCAGCGACAGTCCTTCGCCAAGCCGCAGCCCCAGGCTGTAGAGGGTATAGAAGAACATCTGGTAGCGACGTTGTCGGGTCATGCTGATCAGCAGGCCGACTTCGGCGGGTGAGAGAATATCGGGCAAGGTGCTGAGCTGCGGCGGTTTGACGATGTCGAGCCACTGCCATTGTTTATCGAGCGTATGGCGATAAAAAAACTGCAGGCCATTGCGGTCGAGCTTGACGGTACTCCAGGAATGGCTGTCAATCAGGCTGACGAAGTACTGTTTAAGTTGGGCAGTCGTCAGGTTGTCCGGCGGGCAGTCAAAAAATGCGGCGATCCGCCTCACGGCTCGGGCATAGGCGTCAATGGTCGCGGGTCGTTTGCCCTGCAGGGTTAAATTATTGAGATGCTGCTGATACAGCGTATCGAAGTGGCGTTGCTGTTGGCTATTCATCATACTATCTCCAGTCCACTACCCCTCTGGTAGGGCCCTGAGATCAGTATGATGTGCAGCGCCATTGTTCTGCCGCGCAGCGGCTTAGTTCAACAAGGCGTTTAAGAGGGATACCACCGGATGCGGCTTCCAACGTAAGCTCACCTGCATCCACCGCTTTTTTGACGCGCTCAGTTAATAGCTCAAAAAAAACGGCGTTTGTACTCAGTGCCGCCGTTCTCTTTTAAATGTCGCTCTTGGTTTCCAATACAGAGAAACGATAACTGCCATAGTCCGGCTATTCAATGCGCTGCTTTTTTTGTGCTTCCTGTGTGCCGCTTTATTCTGGCAGTATTGAGGGTAATCGCAAAATATCCTCAAGGGGAACAGGCCGGGAAAAACGGAACCCCTGTAATAAATCACAGCCGCGCATAATCAGGTCTTGCTGCTGCTCTTTTGTTTCAACGCCTTCGGCTACAACTTCCAGCCCCAGATGGTGCGCCATGGTAATCACCCCCTGCACAATGGCGGCATTATCTTTATCAACAGTAATATCGCTGATAAAGCTGCGATCCAGTTTTACTTGGTTAATGGGCAGTTTACGAAGGTAGCTGAGACTGGAAAAACCAGTGCCAAAATCATCAATCGCTACCCTTACTCCCAGCTCGCGAATAGCTCTGAGATTATCGATAGCCGTTTCGGTACCAGTCATCAGAACTCCTTCCGTCAGCTCCAGTTCCAGAAGATGTGGTGCCAGACAGGTTTCCTGTAAAATATGTTTAATATCACTGAATATGTTGCCCCGCTGAAAGCTGAGCGGAGAAATATTGACTGCCACTGAAAGCGGCTGAGTATTACGCGAGGCATTGATAATGGTAATATCTTTACAGGCCTGGCGCAGAACCCAGTGGCCAATACCGATAATTTTTCCGGTTTCTTCTGCCAGAGGAATAAAGTCACCAGGGAAAATCAGTCCTCGCTCAGGGTGATGCCAACGTATTAATGCTTCAAGGCTGCGTATTTCACCGGTGCGGGCATCTACCAGCGGCTGATAGTGCATGATAAATTGCCCCTGCTCCAGCGCCTCCTCAATTTCACGCCTCAGATTGATATGATGATGAATATGAGAGGTGATGCTGCCGCTATACCATTGCCAGTGATGATAGCCCTGCCGCTTGGCTTCCCGCATGGCAAGTCTGGCATGCTGAATTAACAGTCTGCTGTCGTGTGTTTTTTCATCACTGGTGGCAACGCCAATGCTGGCACTCAGATACAAACGCTGATCTTTAATAAAAAATGGCTGCTCAAGCAATGACAACAAACTTTCAGCGGCCTTGATAATACCGGCCTCATCCCGGTTCGGCAGCAGAATGCCGAAATCATCTCCGCCAAGACGGGCAACCATATCGCCCGAGTTTAACCAGCCGGCCAGCCGCTGCCCTACACTTTTAAGTAACTGATCTCCCGCATAATGACCCAAAGCATCATTAATCACTTTAAAACCATCAAGATTGAGTGCCAGCACAGCCAGCTCTCGTGATTGTTGACGGCACAACCGATAATATTCTGTCAGCCGCTCATGGAACGCAACCCGGTTGGGCAGCCCGGTAAGCACATCATGACTGCGCTGAAAACGCAGCGCTTCCTCATTTTCACGCTGTTTGGTGATATCCTGCTGAATGCCAATATAATGAGTACATTGTCCAAGCGAGTTAAATACTGGTGCAATAATCAGCTGATTCCAGAAAGGCGTGCCGTCTTTGCGGTAGTTAAGCAGCGTACATTCATGCTCCCGACAAGCAGAGATAGCCTCCTTAATAGCTGACACTGCCTGAGGGTCTGTATTGCTGCCCTGCAGAAAACGACAATTTCGCCCCAGCACGTCTTCACGTAAATACCCGGTAATATTTAAAAAGGCTTTATTTACATAAACCAGTGGCATATCGGGTAAGGTGGCATCTGCCATCACAACCCCGTTGGGGGTAGCTTCAATGCCGCGTTTGAGTAAATGCAGCTCGGCTGCCTGCGCCTGTTGCAGGGTAATATCGCGCCCTATGCCATATATACCCATTACCCTGCCATCAACCATAATCGGCAGATTAGTCACATCCAGCCAATAGCGCTCACCATTGGCATTATAGGCTGTCAGCTCATAACGCTGTGGCTGGCCCTCACATACCAGCTTAAAGGCTTCCCTGGCCCGCGCTTTATTTTCTTCTGCCATGAACTGCTCATAATGCCGCCCCTTTATCTGCTCCAGCGAGAATCCGGTTATTTGAGTCAGAGCACGATTGGCATCAAGCAGGTAGCCTTGCAAGTCCAGTTCAAATACCGCGTCAGGATGGTGAGTAAACAGTGAGCGAAAGCGTTGTTCATTCCATGCCAGCGCCTGTCTGTCACGCTGGCGGGCAATGGCCAGTGCAAGCAGGCCGGCAGACTGGATCAGCAGGCTGCGTTCCTGAACTGAAGGCGATCTGGGATAATGATGATAGATGGCAAACGTACCCAATAACTCATGATTGGATGTCAGTACAGGAGCAGACCAGCATGATGCCACGCCTTCAGCACGGGTATATTGCAGAAAGGGTACCCAGTTGGGATCTTGTTCAATATTTTCGGTAATGACCACATCACGGTTGTATGCACTGACGCCACAGGCACCAATGGCTGGTCCTACCGGTAAGCGCTGAAGTGCCCGACAGTAGCCGTCAGACAGCCCGTGACCGGCGGTCAGGCTCAAGGTGCCATCTTCTGAGTCCAGCATCATCAAGGATATCCGCGCGCTGGGTAACTGCTGCGCCACCATCTTAATAATACTGTCCAGAATATCGCCAAGTAGGGCATGCCGTGCAATTTGATCCTGAATAGCTTGCTGCATGGCAAGCGCGTTATGCGCTTGAGTCATATGCTTTTCTCTAAAATGGTGGGAGAAAGATGGACATTAGTCACGATAGTAAGCAATCAGGCCAGCACTGAAAAGCGCCATTGTCGTTATCACTTATTTTTAGACGCTGATGTTCTTTTTTGAAATTCCTTCTTCACTGGCCGGCTCTGTGAATATATTGAATACTGTTTACTGCATTGCTCCGGAGCTAACACCATGACTGACACCACCGCCGCGCTGCTTGAGTTTATTGACCAACACCCTCGCCTGCTGGTGCTTACCGGTGCCGGCATCAGCACCGATTCGGGCATTCCCGATTACCGGGATCAGCAGGGCCAGTGGAAGCGTCAGCAGCCGGTGCAGCATCCGGATTTTATGGGGTGTGAGCATACTCGCCGGCGCTATTGGGGCCGCAGTCTCGTGGGCTGGCCGGTGATGCGGGATGCACAGCCCAATCCGGCCCACACTGCGCTGGCACAGCTGGAGCAGCTGGGGCATATCAGCCTGCTGGTCACTCAGAATGTGGATGGCCTGCATCAGCGCGCCGGCAGCCAAAAAGTCGTGGATTTGCACGGCCGCTCCGACAGCGTAGTATGCATGAGCTGCCATTATCGCTGCAGCCGCAATGAAACCCACCAGCGCAGTGCCGAGCTGAATCCGGACTTTATTCATTACACGGCCGCCACAGCGCCCGACGGCGATGCGGATCTGGAGGTGGATTTCAGTCGTTTTCGTGTGCCCGAGTGCCACCAGTGCGGCGGCATTCTTAAACCCGATGTGGTGTTCTTTGGCGACAATGTGCCCAGGCAGCGAGTACAGGATTCGCTGAGCGCCATTGAAGCGGCCGACGGCCTGCTGGTGATTGGTTCATCGCTGATGGTGTATTCCGGCTTTCGCTTCTGCCGCAAGGCGCAGGAATGGAACAAGCCCATCGCCGCGCTGACCCTTGGCAAAACCCGCGCCGATGAGCTGCTCAGCCTGAAACTGAATGCGCCCATTACGCCGCTGTTGCAGGGAGCGCTGAGCGGGCTGGCGTCTCGGAAAATAAGCCAGTGACGAAAACAAACAGGGCGGCTGATGCCGCCCTGAGTTTCTTCAGCGTTTACACGCGAAAGCGTCCTACCAGCTCCTGCAGCTGAGTGGCCAGTCGCGCCAGCTCTGCACTGGCCTGAGCAGTCTGGCCCACAGAGTGGCCGCTTTGCTCGGCAATGTCGTTAATCAGGCTCATGCTGCGGTTCACGTCTTCCGCCACGGCGGACTGCTCTTCTACTGCAGCAGCCACCTGAGTGTTCATGTCGTGAATGGCGTCCACGGCAGTTTTTATATTGCCCAGACGGCTGGCAACCGTGTTGGCTTCACTCACGGCGGTTTCGGTTTTTTGCTGATTGCGCTCCATCACTGCCACCACATTCTGGGTACTTTGCTGAATGCTGGTAACCAGCTGTTCAATTTCACCCGTGCTTTGCTGAGTGCGCTGAGCCAGACTGCGCACTTCTTCCGCCACCACCGAGAAACCTTTGCCGGCATCACCGGCCCGGGCCGCTTCTATGGCCGCGTTCAGCGCCAGCAGGTTGGTCTGGTCGGCAATGGTGTGGATCACTTCCAGCATTTTGCCAATATCACCGTTCTGGCGGGCCAGCTCCTGGATCATGGCAGAGGCCTGATTTACCTCACCGGCCAGCTCGTCCATGATCTGCACATTGCGGGTAACTGCTTCGCGGCCGTCTTCGGTGGTGGCTGTGGTCTGGCGGGCGGTATCGGCCGCGCTGCCGGTATTGCCGGCGATTTCCTGAATCGACATGGTCATCTGATGCATGGCGGTCACCACCTGGGTGGTCTGGTCACGCTGACTGTCCACGCCCTGCCGGGTTTCCTGCGCCACCTGAGACAGCTCCTCAGTGGCGGCGGCCATATGGCCGGTAGCGTCCGATACCCGCCGCACCAGCTCCTGCACCTTCACCACAAAGCGGTTATAGGCTTTGGCCAGCTCGGTCAGCTCGTCGTTGCCGGTTTCGGCCAGCCGGCGGGTCAGGTCTCCTTCACCATCGGCAATGTCCTGCAAATTAAGCACGGTTTGCTGCAGCGGTTGCACTATGCTGCGGGCCAGCATCAGTGCCACCAGCACAGACACCAGCAAGGCCCCCGCGGCTAACAGGCCCACAAACAGCCGGGTAGCGGCCAGGTTATCGGCATAGAAGCTGCGATCCATGGCAATTTCCACCACGGCAATGGGCTTGCCGGCATAGTCGTTCAGGGTGCGGGCCAGGGTGGCAAAATGCAGCTCGCCCCGGTCAGCCCGGCCCTGCACAGGGTCACCCTGCCAGGCGGCCAGCAGTTGCTGCTGTGTGTTCAGGCTGCCACCGTTAATAGTGGACGCCAGCTGCTCCGCCCGGTTGCCGTTAATCACATGAATGGCAATACCGGCATTAAACTCGTCACTGAAGTGAGCAGCAAAGTCCTGAGCCAGATTCAGACCAAACTCTACCGATCCCAGATGGCGGCCATATTGGCTGATGGGTGACAGGCCGCGAATGCCAATGCCGGCCACGCCGCCGTCAAGCCCGCGCACCGGTGCCCGGCTCTGGTTGGTGGCCACTATGGTAGCCCTTAACCGGGAGAGATCGTCACCGTATTGTTCCGGATTGTGCAGCCGCAAAAAGGAGGTGGCCGGCGCGGTATGAAACTGAAACTGGGCCACGCCATAGTGCTGCTGCAAACGCTGGAACACCGGCAGAAACTGGTCACTCAGTCCGGCACGATCGGCGCTGGCAAAGCGTTGCTGCACATCGGGCTGAGCCGCTACCATGGCGCTCATGGCCTCGGCAAACAGCGCCTGAGTGTCAATCTGAGCATTCACGGCATCGAAAAGACTTTGCAGCTCACGTTTTTCCGCCTGACTAATCAAGCGGTTGGCGTTGGCAAGATAGAAGAAAGACATGGCGATAACCGTGATCACCATCAATGCTCCCATCCCCACAGACAGACGGGTGCCAATATTCACTTTTCTGAACAATGCAATTTCCTTGCGATTTATTATGTAATTAAGGGATTCTGGTCGCCCTAATGAATCGGCAGAAGCAGACAAATACTTGAGTGTTTAGCTAGGTTTTTACGTTATAAGTTTGAGCTGTTTAAGGGTAAATGGTTCTAAAAACCGCATCAATCACGGCTGCCGGGCCACTTTCAATCTTAGGCGGGCACAGGCTATGATCAGTGCAGCCTTTATGTTCAGGGAGCCGCCATGTCACTGATCCTGCTGCTTATCCAGCAGATGTCTCTGTATCTGGTGATTGTTTACCTGATCAGCCGCACTCCCTTATTCAGGCTCTTTACTGAAGCTGCCACCCGGCTGCCCCATAAAGTATTTATTTATCTGTTCTTTTCCTGTTTTTGCATCATGGCTACCTATTTTGGTGAGCAGACCCATGGTGCCATTGCCAACACCCGGGCCATGGGCGCTGTGCTGGGTGGCCTGCTCGGTGGCCCGGTTACCGGGGCGCTGGTGGGGCTTACCGGCGGGCTGCATCGCTACAGTCTGGGCGGCTTTACCGACCTGGCCTGCGCCGTATCCACCACCCTGGAAGGGCTGCTGGCCGGTGTGGTCAGTTTGTATTTGCGCCGCACCGGCAGAAGCGAACAGGTGTTCCATCCGCTGTGGGTATTTCTGCTCACACTCGCGGCCGAGCTGATGCAGATGGCCATTATATTGCTGCTGGCCCGCCCCTTTGACGATGCCCTGGCGCTGGTGCTGCAAATCGCTCCCTCCATGCTGCTGGTAAACTCGGTGGGAGCTGCGCTGTTTATGAGCATGATTCGGGATCAGAAGGCCATGTACGACAAGCAGTCTTCCGCCTTCTCGACCAAGGCGCTGAAAATTGCCGAGCGCAGCGTGGGCCTGCTCAGCAAGGGCTTTAACCAGGAAACCAGTACCCAGGTAGCACGCATTTTGATAGAAGAAACCAAAGTCGGTGCCGTGGCCATTACCGACCGGGAAAAGCTGCTGGCCTTTATTGGCATCGGCGCTGATCATCATCAGCCCGGTGCCCCCATTTCCTCACAGATGACACTGGATGCCATTCACCATAACAGAGTGATGTTTGCCGACGGGGTAGAAACACCCTACGCCTGCTCCATGTCGCCTCACTGCACCCTTGGCTCAAGCCTGGTGATTCCTCTGAGAAGTGATAACGAGGTGGTGGGCACCATCAAACTGTACGAGCCCAAAAACAAGCTGTTCCTCAATATCAACCGAACCCTGGGGGAAGGCATTGCCCGGCTGTTATCAAACCAGATCCTGTTTGGCCGCTTTGTGCAGCAGCAAAATCTGCTGACTCAGGCGGAGCTGAAGCTGTTGCAGGCTCAGGTCAACCCGCATTTTCTGTTTAATGCGCTGAGCACCATAGGTGCCATTACCCGACAGGATCCCAACAAGGCGCGGCAGCTGTTACAGCAGCTCAGTCAGTTTCTGCGCATCAACCTCAAGCGCACTACCGGCCTGGTTACCCTGGGCGACGAACTGGAGCACATTCATGCTTACCTGACCATTGAGAAGGCCCGCTTTATTGACAAGCTGCGCGTGGATATCCAGATTCCCGAATCGCTGCATCGCGTGCGAATGCCGGCCTTTACCCTGCAGCCCATTATTGAAAACGCGGTCAAGCACGGCACTTCACACATGCTGGATACGGGTCATATTCAGGTGACCGCCAGCGTGAATAACGGAGAACTGCTGCTGACCGTCACAGACAACGCCGGCCTGTATCAGCCCAAAAAAGACTCGGACGGCCTGGGCATGAACCTGGTACATAAACGCATTCAGAACCTGTTTGGTCCCGGCTACGGCCTGAGCGTAACCTGTGACCCCGGTCAGCTAACCCAAGTTGACATTCGTCTGCCCCTTACGGAGCCTGCAACATGATCACCTGCCTGATTATCGACGATGAGCCCTTTGCCCGGGACGAACTGGCTGCCCAGCTGGCCGACGCCGGCGACATCGAGATAGTGGGCCAGTGCGGCAACGCCATTGAAGCCATGCAGGCTATCAGCCGGCTGCGGCCCGATCTGGTATTTCTGGATATTCAGATGCCCCGCATCAGCGGGATGGAGCTGCTTGCCATGCTGGATCCGGCCACCATGCCCCGGGTGGTGTTCGTCACCGCCTTTGACGAGTTTGCCGTGCAGGCCTTTGACCGCCATGCCTTTGACTATCTGCTCAAGCCGGTGGATGAACGGCGTCTGCAGCAGACCCTGGAGAAGGTGCGCCGGGATCTGCGCCCTCAAGGAGTGGAAACACTGGCGCCCGACCGGCTGGAGCACCTGCCCTGCTACAGCGGTCAGAAGCTGAAAGTGGTGCCGGTGGCGGAGGTAGAATATGTGTTCAGTGATCTCTCCGGTGTGCATGTAGCCACGCCCAACGAGCAGGTACACACTCATATGACCCTCAAGGTAATAGAGGAAAAAACGCCCCTGGTGCGCTGCCACCGGCAATATCTGGTGGCACCTGATGCCATTGCTGAAATTGAAATACTGGAGGCAGGTGCCGAGCTCACCACCCGGGCTGGTGCCAGCGTGCCGGTGTCGCGCCGCTATCTCAAACCCCTGAAGCAACTGTTCGGTTTTCACTGACTCCGCAGCCGGGAGTGAATGATCGTTCACTCCCGCTATCGACCGCTGACCCCGCGTTTTCGACCGCTGACTCAAGTCTCTCTTTTCCCGTCTTTATTACTGCCTACACTGGCGGCTATCTATACAAGAGGGTGATGTTATGACCTGGTTTTTGCTCTGCGTCGGGCTGCTGCTCGGCGGTTACTTTATTTACGGAACCCTGGTGGAAAAGGTGTTTGGTATCAAGACACAACGCCAGACTCCCGCCTTCGCACAGGGCGACGGCGTTGACTATGTGCCCATGTCCAAGGGCAAGGTCTACCTCATTCAGCTGCTTAATATTGCCGGTGTCGGCCCCATCTTCGGCCCCATTCTGGGCGCACTGTACGGCCCCGCCGCCATGCTGTGGATTGTGCTGGGCTGCATTCTGGCCGGCGGTGTGCACGACTATTTCTCCGGCATGTTGTCAGTGCGCAATGGCGGTCAGTCGGTGCCCAACCTGGCGGGCAAGTATCTGGGCCGCAGCGCAAAAAACTTTATGAACGTGTTCGCCATTGTGCTGCTGCTGCTGGTGGGCGTGGTATTCATCTCCGCCCCCGCCGGCCTGCTGGCCAAGATCACCGGCGTGAGCGTGTCGGTGTTTGTGGGCGTGATCTTCGTGTATTACCTGCTGGCCACCATAGTGCCGGTCGACAAGATTATCGGTCGTCTGTATCCCTTCTTCGGTGCCCTGCTGATCTTCATGTCGGTGGGCCTCACCGTGGCGCTGGCGTTTTCCAGTGAGCACACCATGCTGCCGGGCTTTGAAATGGGGGATTTCTTTCAGAACCTGAACCCCAACGACATGCCGCTGTGGCCGGCGCTGTTTATTACCATTGCCTGTGGTGCGGTATCCGGTTTTCATGCCACTCAGTCGCCGCTGATGGCGCGCTGCGTGGAAAACGAAAGCAATGGCCGCTTTGTGTTTTATGGTGCCATGATAGGTGAAGGCATTATCGCGCTGATCTGGTGCGCCATTGCCCTGTCCTTCTTCGGTGGCGTGGAAGGTCTAAACACCGGTATGGGTGGCAACCCGGCCAACCTGGTATATGAGGCCTCTACCGGCCTGCTGGGTGCCGTAGGCGGCTTTATGGCGGTGCTGGGCGTGATTGTGCTGCCCATTACCTCCGGCGACACTGCCTTTCGCTCTGCCCGGCTGATCCTGGCGGAGTATTTCAACATGCCGCAACATCGCCTGCCCAAACGGCTGCTGCTGGCCTTGCCGCTGTTTGCGACCGGCGCAGTACTGACACAGGTGGACTTCGGCATTATCTGGCGTTACTTCGGCGTTGCCAACCAGGCTACCGCCGTCATGATGCTGTGGACTGCCTCGGCCTATCTGCTGCGCCACAACAAGCTGCACTGGATTGCTACCGTGCCGGCCATGTTCATGACCACAGTCGTCATCAGCTTTCTGCTGAACTCAGCCACCCTGGGCGCGGGTCTGCCGATGACGCTGTCTACCGTCACCGGCATTGTGCTCACCCTGGTGATCACTGCCCTGATCATTACCCGCATCAAGGGCCGTAATGAACACCTGCTGGCCGACGATGCCTGAACGCCTGATGTGAGTGACTATCGTACGCGTGCATCACTCTGCTGCCAGGCCTCAATAAAGCCGTGGTAGCAAGGCACCAGCAGATCTGCCTGATGGGCATAGTCAGGAATGGTGTCGGGAAAATAGAGCGCGCAGCGGCTGCCGGCATTTTGTGCGGTTTGCAGGTCAAACAGATAGTCACCCACATACAGAATATTGGCGGGGGCCAGCTGCCATTGCCGGCAGATAAGGTGAATGCCCTCAGGATGCGGTTTGGGCTGGGCATCGTGGCGGGTAAGCACCAGATCAATGTCGATGCCCAGCTTGTTGATGGTGAGCTGGGCCGCTTCGGGAATATTGCGGGTTAAAATGGCCAGGGGCAGCGAGCGGCTCCGCAAAAAGGCAATCAGCTCTTTGGCACCGTCCACCCAGCTGGAGCTGTGGGATGCCCGGCATTCATATTCATGAATAATGGCCAGGGCACGCTCCCGTTCGGCGGCGCCGCTCAGGCTGTCTACATGGGCCAGCACGTCTTCTCCCGGCCCCATACCCAGCTCACGGCGCAAACCGGGAAAGTCGGGGTTGGAATGGGCCAGGGTGCCGTCGAGATCAAAGATAACGCCCTGAATCTCATCAAAGTTAAAATTACTGAATTGCGTAATCACTGCCGCTCCTTACCGTTAATAACAAGCCTTCAGCCCAGCGTCACTTCATAACCGGTGAACTTGCGCAGGTTAATTACTCCGGTGTCAAGCATCAGATACTGACCCTTGATGCCCAGCAGGGTGCCGGCCACTTCGGGGTTTTTATCAAAGTTATGACTGGTGATTTTGGTGGGATATTCCAGCACCGGATAGCTCAGCTCCACCACAGGCTCATCCAGCACGGTAATGGCATTTTCGCCGTATTTGAGCGTAAGTTCGGCGAGTTTTTCCTTAATTTCCGGCAGCAGACGTTTAGCTTCGGCTTTCAGATCCAGCGGGGCTTCGTCCCCCTTGAGCATGGCGCGCCAGTTGGTTTTATCGGCCACCATGCCGGCCAGTGCCACTTCCACAAAGCCGGACAGCTGGCGGGTAGCCACCTTCAGCAGCGGCAGCGCCTGAGTGGCACCCTGATCAATCCAGCGGGTGGGCACCTGAGTGTGGCGGGTAATGCCCACCTTAAGGCCGGAGGTATTGGCCAGATAGACAATGTGCTCCACCATGCAATGGCTGTCGCCCCACTCCGGCTCGCGGCAGGTGCCTTCAAAGTAGTGACAGGTTTCCGGCTTCATCACGCACATATCGCAGCGGGCCAGCTTTTTCATGCAGGGAAAGCAGTGCCCCTGTGAGTAGCTTTTTTTGGTTTTGCGGCCACAGGCATTACAAAAGATATTGCCGCTGAAGGTCAGCCGAAGGGGCTTGCCCAGAAAGGCATTCAGGCTGGTGCGCTGCTCGCCCAGGGCCAGCTCATAGGCCACCGGGGAGCCAGGCTGCGCCGGCATTTTGATCAGGGTTCCGGTAAGGTTGCTCATGCTTGCTTCATGGTTGTGTTGTTATGACGCCATTCTACCAGCCTCAGCCCTACTCTGCCTGCCGGCCTTGCTGCTGCAATTCCACCGGGCTGGTTTTCATGTCAGGCTCGATAAAATCCACCACGCCGTCGGCGGTAATTTGCTGCACGCACACCGGCTCACCCTGCTCATTAAAGCGCACATAGCCAATGCCGGCGCGGTTCAGCAGCCGCTCTCCCTTTGACGCTCCCACGGGTGAATGGGGACTGATGCGCAGCTTGCGCCGGCGGGTAAACCAGTTCAGCGGCGAGCGCGGCGCATAGAGCCAGCGATTAAGCCGGTCCAGCACATCCAGCAGCCGGCGCGGAAATTCATTCTTGATACCGCTGCTGGTGATCTGCCAGATATGAGGATCGCCGCCGCGCTGACGCACACGAATGTCATACATAAAGGAATAGTGCACATCACCCGAGAGGATCACATAGTTGGCCGGCGTGCGGGCATGGCGGAAAATATTGACGATCACATTGGCGGTGCCCTTGTGGGCCATCCAGTTTTCCGCATCCACCAGCAGCGGCTTGCCCAGCCAGGTAAACACCTTCTGAATTGCTTCTATCAGTTTTACCCCGAACACGGGCGTGGGCGAGATCACCACTACCGACTCGCGATTAAGCATTTCACCCTGCAGCTCGGTAAGCGCTTCCCAGTCCATCAGGCCGGAAGGCCGGTTAAGGTTGGACTCGGAACGCCAGCGCCGGGTGCGGGTGTCGAGCACCAGCAGCCGGGGTTGAGTGTCGAGGTGATATTGCCAGCCGTCAAATTTAAGCAGACAGTCGATCAGTTGATCCTGCTGTTCGCTGTCCGGCTGATCGCTCCAGGCGTACAGCCGGGTTAAAGGATCACCGGCAAAGGCATCGGGATCATTCCCCCACCCCTGGCAAATCATGTAACCGGCCAGCGCATTACCGATGATCCGTTTGGAGAACGGATGACCATAAGCGGTTTGCTCCCAGCCGGCGGTCAGGTTCCAGTCGTCGGTCACGTCGTGATCGTCAAAGATCATCAGGGTGGGCAAATGGGCCAGCAAGCGCCGCACTGCCGGCAAGCCTTCCACAAAACCAAGCAGCCGGCCCCGCTCCCGTTCATAGCGTTCTACAAATGCTTCATCCAGCGCCGGCCGGGTGTCGGGCAGCAGCCGCCAGGGCACCGGTGACCACACCAGCAGATACATGGCCAGTACTTCCGACAGGGTTATTAAGTGGTTGGCGGCACTGCTGGTAGTAAAAATGGGCTTGCGCGCGCCTTCAAAAAAGCGCTTTTGCAGCGGCAGGTTGGCATGAGTGTCGGGCAGCAGCTGATGGCGGCGATAATAACTGAGCGGATCGGCAAACAGCTCTCGGCTGTTGGCCACGGTCGCCCCTTCCAGCGTCTCGTCATACAGCCCCAGCTCCTTTATCAGCTGATGAATGGCGGTAAGCATGGGGCCGGCCACATCATCGGCATAAATTTGATCGCCGCTCATCATCAGTAATGCCGGCCGCTGCATGGGTTGCTGCTGGCGTTCACTCAGCCAGCGTTCCGCTGCCACCAGGCCGTCGGGAGCGGCATGATGGGGTTTGCGGCAGGAGCCGTGCAACATGGCATCCAGCCGGCTGCGTATCACCAGCGATGGCAAAGACTCATCATTAAAGCACAGCTCACTGCCCCACTCTGCCATGCCATGCCAGTTATGCTCAGCGGATCTTTGCCACTGCAGATCGTAGTGAACAAGCATGTCGAGCGGCAAGGGCTCATTCAGTGGCAGATCGAGCAGCTGAATATAACAGGACTCTCCCACTCTTATCTCTTGCTGGCCCTCGTCAAACAACAGTGGCTCCCGGCCCTCAAGACACAGGCGAAAGCGCAGTGACTCGCGGCTGGCCAGCCAGAAAACCAGCCGGTCGGCGTCGGCCCGGCGCACTATGGGGCCGGCAAGAATGGTGAAATCCATGGCATATCCGCTTGTTGATCAATAACAGCATAATAACCAGCCACCGGCAGGCTTTAAAGCAAAGCCTGCTCAAGTACGGACGACTTCTGCCGTTAACCTGTTGGTAAAGGCACACAATTTTACAACTGGAATGCATGACATTGCGCCATTCAAATGATACAAAGTTGTAAACAAAACCATGGTGAGATCAAGGATGAAGCGACTTTCCATCAGACAGAAAATTCTGTTGCTGGCTCTGTTACCCCTGTTGTTACTGGCGGCGGTCAGCACCTGGGTAAATGTGGCTCAGTCAATCAGGCTAAAGGAGCTGAGCGGACAAAGCCTGCATAACTCGCTGTTTGAGTCACGCAAGCAGCAACTCGCCAACTATATGGAGCTGGCCATTACCGGCATTCAGCCGCTGCTGGCCAGGGGCAACACAGAAGGGGCCAAGGCCCAGCTGCGTGGCCTGCGTTTTGACAACGGCGGTGGCTATTTCTTTGTATACAATGACGATGGCGTACAGGTAATGAGCGCCGATAACCCCGCCCGGGAAGGTAATAACTACTTTAACTCTACCAGCCCCGACGGCCGCCATCTGGTACAGGAATATATTGAGCTGGGCCGCCAGGGCGGCGGCTATGTGGAATACAGCTGGCCCAGGCTGGATGCCAGCGAAGGCTCGCCCAAACTGGCTCATATCATGCCCGTACCGGGCACCGACTGGCTGCTTGGCACCGGCTTTTATATTGATGATTTGCTGGCTTCCGTCGCCAAGCTGGAAGAAGATCTGTCTGCCTCTGTGCGTCAGGGGCTGCTCAACTCGGCGCTGTCGGCAACCCTGCTGCTGGCACTGATTGCGGCTGCCGGCCTGGTGATTGCCAGAGGCATTCATGCACCTATTCGTCAGGCAGTGCACACCATGGAAGACATCGCCCGGGGCGAAGGCGATCTGACCCGCCGGCTGGATGACAGCCAGCAAAATGAGCTGGGCACGCTGGCCCGCTCCTTTAACCAGTTTGCCGGCCAGATCAGCAGCCTGGTGCAGGATACTCGTCATTCTGCCGACACGCTGCAACAGGCCAGCAGTGAGCTGCAGCGCTTTATGGCAGAAACCGAGGACGGCATCAGTCGTCAGCACCATGAAAGCGACCAGCTGGCCACCGCCATGAATCAGATGTCGGCCACCGCCCAGGAAGTGGCCAGCAGCGCCGCCAATGCAGCCCAGGCCGCCGAGCAGGCCGAAACCCTGGTACACACTGCTCAGCAACAGCTGCAGGAAACCATCTCGGTGATTGACGGACTGGAAAATCAGGTGGCCGCCGGCGTGGAAATTATTCAGCGGCTGGGGCAGGAATCAGAGCAAATTGGCACCGTACTGGATGTGATCCGCGGCGTGGCAGAGCAAACCAACCTGCTGGCGCTGAATGCCGCCATTGAGGCAGCACGGGCCGGTGAACAGGGCCGTGGTTTTGCGGTGGTGGCCGACGAGGTTCGTACCCTGGCCGGCCGAACCCAAACCAGCACAGAAGAAATACACACCATGATCACCCAGCTGCAGCAAGGGGCCAAGGAGGCGGTACAGGCCATTGAAAACATTCGTGACGGCAGCAGCCATACCGTCACCGAAGCGCGCCGCATCGACGAAGCCCTGCTTGATATCGGCACGGCGGTAAACACCATTAATCTGATGAACGCTCAGATAGCCAGCGCGGCAGAAGAGCAGACTCAGGTGTCGGAAAGCATCAACACCAATGTGCACGAAATTGTGGCCATTGCCGGGCAGACTGATGCCGGCTCCAGGGCGGCCAGCCAGACCAGCCGCCAGCTGGGCGAGCTGGCCGGTCACCTGCAGCAACTGGTAGGTCGTTACCGTACCAGCTGAACCTGCACATTATCTGGCCTCTTTACGCCGGCTTCTTTACACTGGGGTTCCGCTTCTTACGGAACCCTTTTTCATGCGCGAAAAACTTGAACGCCGATCGTTTCTATTCACTCTGCTGATAGTCAGCATTCTGTTCGGGCTGGTACTGCGCCCCTTCTGGGGAGCCATTTTCTGGGCCTGTGCCATTACGGTGATTTTCTATCCGCTGCAACACCGTATTCTGGCGCGTATTGGCAACAAGCCCAATCGTGCCGCTCTGCTTACTCTTACCCTGTGCGTAGTGATAGTGGTGCTGCCGGTGCTGTTTATTGCGGCCTCATTTGCGCAGGAAGGACTGGCACTGTATCAGCGCATTGACAAAGGCGAAGTGAGCCCGGGCAATTTGCTGGAGCAGGTGCGCACCGCCTTTCCGTTGCTGCCCGATTTTCTGGCCAGACTGGGACTGGATCTCGACAGCGCCAGGGAGAATCTGTCTCAGGCCGCGGTGGCGGGCAGCAAGCTGCTGGCAGAAAAAGCCCTGACCGCCGGCCAGAGTACCTTTACCTTTGTGGTGGACGTGGCCTTGATGCTGTATCTGGCGTTCTTTCTGCTGCGCGATGGCCACCAGCTCACCGAGCTGCTGGTGCGGGCCCTGCCACTGGGAGATGACCGCGAGCGCATGCTGTTTGCCAAGTTTTCGGAAGTGACCCGGGCCACGGTAAAGGGCAATATTCTGGTGGCCATGGTGCAGGGTGCCCTGGGCGGCTTTATTTTCTGGGTGCTGGGTATTCCCGGGCCACTGCTGTGGGGCGTGGTGATGGCGTTTCTGTCACTGATCCCGGCCATCGGCGCGGCCCTGGTATGGCTGCCGGTAGCCATTTATCTGTTTGCTACCGGTGCCTGGATATCAGCCGTGATACTGATGGCCTTTGGTGGCCTGGTGATTGGCCTGGCCGACAATGTGCTGCGCCCGTTGCTGGTAGGCCGGGATACCAAGCTGCCCGATTATCTGGTGCTGTTCTCCACTCTTGGGGGCATCAGCCTGATGGGAGTTAACGGCTTTGTGATAGGCCCGCTGGTGGCGGCCCTGTTTCTGGTGTTCTGGGATATCTTTATGCGGGAATTTAACGGCCAGTAAACCAAAAGGCCCGCACAAATGTGCGGGCCTTTTGCATCAGCAAGCTGTGACTCAGTCCAGCTCAACGGTCAGTTGTACCGACTCGTCAAAGAAGAATTCATCACAGTTGTTGCCAGGACCACTGCGGTCAACCACCAGAAACTCGTCGTTGTTGTGCAGCGCCATGATCGGATGGTGCCATACACCGCGATGATAGTTCACACCCTGACGGCCAGTGGCACGGAAAGCACGCACAGTGGACGGGTCAATGTTCATGCTGCCATCGCCAACAGGGGCAACGACCAGCAAAAACTCGCGACCGAACAGCGGAATGAAAGACTGGGAGCCGAAAGGATGGCGCTCCAGCATTTTGATCTGCAGCGGATATTCCAGGGTTTCGGCACGGAAAATGCTGATGATGCCCTGACCCTGTTCATCCAGCTGCACTTCACCCAGTTTGTGATAACGCTGAGTGGAGCCGTTGTTGATCATGAAGTAGTCACGACCTTCGGATTCGATCACGTCGCCAAAGGGAGCAAACGCTTCCTTGGTCAGCGGCTCAATCTTGAGAGTTTTGATCATTGCTGCCTCCTGCAGAGAAGAAGATGAAAGGCGAGGCAGAACGCCTCGCCGGTCGGTATTACATATCGCTCAGACGGAACATGGCGATTTTGTTGATTTCTTTAACAGCGCGATCAAACTCGGTGTCGTAATCATTGTGAATGCGCTCTTCAAACGCCGCCAGGATCTGGTGACGGTTGGAGCCCTTCACCGCCATGATGAAAGGAAACTGGAATTTTTCCTTATAGGCGTTGTTCAGGGTGGTGAAGCGCTCAAACTCTTCAGCGGTGCACTCGCTGATGCCGGCACCAGCCTGCTCATTGGTGGAGGCTGCGGTCAGCTCGCCGCGCTGGGCAGCCTTGCCGGCCAGATCCGGGTGAGCATTGATCAGATCGAGCTGAGCCTGTTTATCGGCGTTGTTCATCACGCTGCTCATGCGGGCATGCAGTTGTTCAATCTCGTTATCGGCCTCAGTCAGGCCCTGATCATAAGTTTGCTCTGCCACCCAGGGAGAGTGCTCGTAGATGTCGGCGAAAGTTGTTACGAATTCGTCGCGGCCCATGGAAGCGGGCTTGCAGGTCTTGAACAGGCTCATTATTTGTTTCCTTTGTAGGGGTGGTGCTCATGCCAGTGCTTGGCAATGTCGATGCGGCGGGTAAACCACACCTTATCGTGGCTGCGGGCATACTTGATAAAACGCTCCAGACCGGCCATACGGCCCGGACGACCCAGCAGACGGCAGTGCATGCCGATGGACAGCATCTTGGGCGCTTCGGCACCTTCTTCGTACAGTACGTCAAAGGCGTCTTTCAGATACTGATAGAATTCTTCGCCGTTGTTATAGCAGCCCTGGCCAAAGCGCATGTCGTTGGTGTCCATCACATACGGAATCACCAGGTGGCCCTTGCCATTGTTGTCTACCCAATAAGGCAGATCGTCACCGTAGGAATCGGAGTCATACAGAATGCCTTCGTCTTCCATTACGATTTTGCGGGTGTTGGGGCTGTCACGGCCGGTGTACCAGCCCTGGGGACGCTGACCACAAACGCGCTCAAAGATTTCCATCGCCTTGTGATAGTGCTCGCGCTCTTCTTCTTCACTCATGAACTGATAGGTGATCCACTTGTAGGCGTGAGAGCAGATCTCATGACCTTCTTCCATGAATACCTTGGCAATTTCGGGATAGCGCTCAATGGCGGTGGCCACGGCAAAGATGGTGAGCGGAATGTCGTAGCGCTTGAACAGACGCAGCAGGCGCCAGACGCCGGCACGGCTGCCATATTCATAAATGGATTCCATACTCATGTGACGAGTATCAGGAAAAGCTACCGCTGCCGGCATTTCAGACAGGAAGGCTTCAGACTCACCGTCGCCGTGCAACACGTTGCGCTCACCACCCTCTTCGTAGTTCAGTACAAAGTTAATAGCAATACGGGCATCACCGGGCCATTTGGGGTGAGGCGGGTTGGCGCCATACCCGACGAGGTCGCGGGGATAGTCTTTATTTTGGCTCATCGGAAAACTCCTAAAAAACAACGGGTTACTTGCCGGGCATGAAAGGCCTGGCAGCGAGAGTTTGACGGTCGTCACAATCTTCCCATTGTATACAATAAAATCAACTTATGTAAATGACTGGTTTAGTTTTTGTATCGGAAGCGGCTCGCAATTCTTGCTTTGCGGCGATAAAGCAAAGACAATCGGTAACGGATCAAGATAGACACATTGAAAAATGTGATTCAGCACTCATAAAAACATCTCTTGATGTTAAAACAATGTAGACGCGCTGGTTATCTTGATGTAAAAATACTTCTACCGGCGTTGATCGTTGGTAGTACCTTGGACTTTGAAGACGCAGTAATGCGCAAGGTAACTTGAAAATGGGAAGACTGACTACACACGTACTCGATACTGCCAAGGGCCTGCCCGGCTCCGATATCAAGGTTGAACTGTATAAGGTAGACGGCGAGCAAACCACGCTGATCAACACCGTTTACACCAACCATGACGGCCGTACCGATGCGCCCATCCTGGAAGGTGCGGATTATGTTGCCGGCAAATACCAGCTGGTATTCCACACTTCTCCTTATTTCAAGAAACAAGGTATTGAACTGCTTGAGCCGGCATTCCTGGATGACGTTGTTATCCGCTTTGGTATTGCCGAAGGCGAAGAGCATTATCACGTACCCCTGCTGATCTCGCCCTACAGCTACTCTACCTATCGCGGTAGCTGAGTAAGCTAAAGGGTCGCAGACGGCTCCTGCCCATGCCACCGGCTCAAGGAATGACCGATGGCATGGGTAGTCTGCAAATTACCCATGAGGACTTCCGGTATGGAACACGCCAAGCACGAGCCAACCTCTCAAGCACTCCCGGCATCTTCGGGACTTCTGGACAGACTGTTTAAACTCAGCGCGCACGGCACCACAGTGAAAACCGAGCTGGTGGCTGGTCTGACCACCTTTATTACCATGGCCTACATCATTTTCGTCAACCCCAACATCATGTCTGCATCGGGCATGGATGCGGGTGCGGTGTTTGTGGCCACCTGCATCGGTGCCGCCGTGGCCACCCTGTTTATGGGGCTTTATGCCAACTGGCCGGTAGGCCTGGCCCCGGGCATGGGGCTGAACGCCTTTTTTGCTTTTACCGTGGTCGGTGAAATGGGTTACAGCTGGGAAGTGGCACTGGGTGCCGTGTTCTGGTCCGGCATTATTTTTACCGCCATGAGTTTCTGGAAAATTCGTGAGTGGATTCTGGACGCCATTCCTGAGTCTCTGCGCTATGCCATGACCGCCGGTGTGGGCTTGTTCCTTGGCCTGATCGGCCTGAAAACGGCAGGCATAGTGGTGCCCAGCGAAGCCACCCTGGTCACTCTGGGTGATTTTACCAATCCCAATACCTGGCTGGCCGCCGCCTGCTTTCTGATTATTGCCACCCTGGCCCACCTGCGGGTATTTGGTGCCGTATTGATCGGCGTGCTGGGTACGACCCTGATTGGTCTGGGCATGGGGCTGGTGGAATATAACGGTATTTTTGCCGCCCCGCCGAGTCTGGCCCCTACCCTGTTCAAACTGGACATTATGGGGGCGCTGGATATCGGCATGATCACCGTGATTCTGGCCTTTTTGTTTGTGAACATGTTTGATACCGCCGGTACCCTGATGGGCGTGGCCGAGCGGGCACAACTGCGCCGTCCTGACGGCACCATTGAAGGCCTGAAAAAGTCACTCAAGGCCGACAGTGCTTCGTCGGTTATCGGTACATTTGTGGGTTGTCCGCCGGTTACCAGCTATGTCGAAAGCTCAGCGGGTGTGGCTGCAGGTGGTCGTACCGGCCTGACCGCCGTGACCATAGCGGCGCTGTTTTTGCTGTCTATCTTCCTCGCCCCGCTGGCCGGCATGGTGCCCGCCTATGCTACCGCCGGTGCGCTGATTTATGTGGCCTTTGTGATGATGAGCAGCCTGGCCAACATTGACTGGAACGACTACACCGAGCTGGCTCCGGCGGCACTGACCGCCCTGATGATGCCGCTGACCTTCTCCATTGCCAACGGCATTGCCATGGGCTTTGTGGCCTATGCAGTGCTGAAATTGGCCACCGGTCAGGCCGCCAAGGTGTCCGTGGGGGTTTATGTTCTGAGCGTGATTTTCATCGCCAAATTTATTTTTATGTAAGCCCTGGTGATGGAAAGTAAAAAGCCACCGCTCGCGGTGGCTTTTTTATTGGCTTTGTTCCGTCATACCAGCCGGCTCATACGCCGGCGCAATTCATTCATTTTATCGTTCATCACCTGCTCAAAGCGGCCCAGCTCCAGCAGCAGCCGCTCTCGTGAACTTTCCTTGCCCAGCAGCTGCTCCAGCTCTTCAATGGCATTGTCCAGGGTGTGGGCTACTTCCCGGTTGATCACCTTGGGAAAACGAAACTTGAGGCTGTCGGGCAGGCAGGAATCGGGGGCACGCTCAAACCAGATTTTGAGCTCTTTATGGGCGTCACCGTCGCACAGACGAAAACGGCTGATTTGCTCCAGATCTTCAATGCCCATGGCCGCCAGAGTGGAATAATTCTGTGTCATGACAACTTTCTCCACACAACTTGATCACAAAAAATTAACCTGAAGGCTATGCACTTTCTTACAGCATCAATAGAGCCAGTTATTAAAAGTGTTGAGACCAGCTGGCCCTACAGAGAAGGTGCAGCTGGTGCTAATACCGGCCTGACGCTCTTCATAGAGTGGGGCTAACAATACTGAAACAAGACAAGGAGCCGTCATGGCCGCACAACCTCTTACTCTGGAATTGAACCCAGAACTTGCTGCTCTGTTTGAGCAATATGAAGCCCTGACTCATGTCAGTGCAGAGCAATATGTGCAGCAGCTGGTGGAAAAGACACAGCCCACTCTGGCTGCCATGGTGGCCGCATTGCAGGAAGCCGGCGACGATGAAGCCGCGGTCATGGAATTGTTTGGCAAAAAAATGGCCGAGTCCATGCTGCGCCAGCAGCAGGCTCAGGCCTGAGCATTCTCATTTGTCACCCCCGCTAAGGCGGGGGTCCATTGTTGCCTGTTATTTCAGTGCTTCAATCTGACGACGCAGCTCGTCCAGCTTGTCTTGCATGACCCGCTCCATATGCTCCAGATCTTCCAGTAGCTGCTGCTTGGTGCTGGCGGTGGCGTCATCGGATGCCACTTCTTCGCCCAGCAACTGATGCAGTTCACACAGAGCCTGGCGCAACACCGGGCTGGTGTCTTCCAGCTGGTGCCATTGCTCGGTTTTCTGAAACTCCATCGGCCCCAATGATTTGGGACGGGCAAAAGTAAACTTTTTGCTGCGCGACAATAAGGAGCCTTTGGGTCTGTGATAGTAAATCTTGAGTACATCGGCACGCCCTTCACGGCGCAGCTGATAGCGGCTGATATTGTCAAAAGACGTGATGCCCATCTGGGCAAGAGTAGGATAGGAATGGCTCATTGCTGCTCGCTCAAAAGTAGATGACTCAACATCACTCTGCCGGTCAGGCAGAATACACTGTTGCTTAAACCTTTCTTCCTTGAGCAGCACCGGCACAAATTCGAGCGGAGCTGGCAACAGGCCGGGTATGGTAGCCCGGCCCGGCTTCAACAGACAGGGCCAGTTTTATCACCGCATTAGAACCAGTGAGCTCAGGCCGAGACCAGCACGGTTTTAGTGCGGCAAAACTCCTTGAGCGCCGGTCGTTGCTCCGGCTCGGAATAAGGCGGCCAGTGCCGGCCATGATAAGGATCAGGGTTAACCCGGCACACATCAAAGGGCAACGTGCGCGCCAGCTGCTCTCCCCGGGCACGATCCCTGGTCCAGATCGAGGCCACGCCATCAGTATTCAGATCATGGCAGAGCGCTGTCATGGCGGCCTCATCCGCCACCCGCAGCACGCCACAGAATGGCCCTGCCGGCCAGGCCGGGAACAGCGTCTGAGCTGGCTTGTCGCCCTCAATTAAGGTAGCCGGATAATACCAGCCCGGCTCATCGGGCATCACGCCGCCACAACGAATGCGGCCACCTTGCCGCTCGGCCTCGCGCAGCTGACGCTCCAGCCATTCCCGCTGTCCGCTTTTAGCCAGGGGGCCGATATCGGCAGCAGGATGACCGGGTTGTCCGGTTTCCAGATGAATCAGCCTGGTGGCAAGTTGCTCAAGAAACGCATCGGCCAGTGCCGGCGTAATCAGCACGCCTCCCTCACTCTGACGCCAGCTGGTGCGATAACGAAAACAGCTGTTGAGCACCGACTCCACCGCCGGCTCCAGCTCGGCATCATCCAGGATCAGCTGTACATTGGCCCGCGCCAGATCCAGCCTGACCGGCTTAAGCTGAGCCCCGGCCAGCGCCGCCATGGCCGCACCGCCTTTGTGCTCACCACTGTAAGCCAGACCGGCAATGCGTGAGTCTGCCACCAGGGCAGCAACCTGCTCTTTGGAGATACGCAGGGGCGTTACCAGGCCTTGCGGCAAATCCGCATCAGACAACAGTTGTTCCAGCAGAGTAACAAGCCGGGATAAGTGCCCGGCAGGCTTGAGCAGCAGGCCATTGCCGGCCATTAACGCCGGTGCCAGCAGCCGAAAGCATTGCCACAGCGGTGCCGGCCCAGCGGTGAGCGCCAGCATCAGCCCGATGGGCAGCTGGCTTATCTGGCTGCGTGCCGCCGGCAACATGGCCTGGCCATGAGCGGCAAAGTGAGTGCATTCTTCGGCGCAGCGCTCTATCTCGCGCAGGCAATCGGCCAGCAGGGTGCCGGTTTCATGGCTCAGCTCGCGGGCCAATGACTCACGTTTTTCCGATAGTGTGGATGCCAGCCTGAACAATAAGGCTGAACGCTCGGCAGGCACCGTCTGCTGCCAGGCCTGGGTAGTCTGGAATGCCCGGCTGAGGCGATGCTCCAGCTCAGTCTCACTTAAACAGGCATGATGGGCCAGCACACGGCCAGAGCTGGGGTCAAAGGAAACAAAAGTCATCACACGGCTCCTTGTGCAGGGCTCACCGCGCCCTCGGTAATAAAATCGGCTGGTATACTAAGTGCTGCGACAGACGTTAATAAAAGGTTAACGGGCCTGCAAAGGCCAGTTGTTCGTGCGCTATGGAACCAGGGAGGATATTTATGCCCGAGCCAAAGGCCGGCGGTTTTTCACGTGTGCAGCGTTTGCTGCCTTTTCTGGGCTGGTGGCCCATGGTCAATGGGGCCAGCCTGCGGGCCGATGCTCAGTCGGGCCTGACCAATGCGATAGTGGTGCTGCCTCAGGGCGTCGCCTATGCCCTGATTGCCGGTCTGCCGCCGGAATACGGCCTGTATGCCGCCATTATTCCCGCCGTGATCGCCGCCCTGTTCGGCTCGTCCTGGCATTTGATCTCCGGCCCCACTGCGGCCATGTCGGTAGTGGTATTTACTTCGGTCAGTCCGCTGGCGGAGCCGGGCACCAGCACCTTTATTGCACTGGCGTTAACGCTGACGCTGATGAAAGGAGTGTTTCAGCTGGTGCTGGCCCTGGCGCGGCTTGGGGTGCTGGTGAATTTTGTGTCTCAGTCGGTGGTCATTGGCTTTACCGCCGGTGCTGCCGTGGTGATCGCCTCCAGTCAACTGCCGGCGCTGCTGGGTATCAGCATAGAAAACAGCGGTAATGTCACCGGCACCTGGTGGCAGCTGCTGCAGCACGTGCAGGAAGTAGACTATTACACCCTGTCGGTGGCGCTGTTTACCGTGCTGGCCTGTGTGCTGATAAAACGCTGGCGGCCGCGCTGGCCCAATATGCTGCTGGCCCTGGCACTGGCCAGTGGCCTGGCGGTATTGATAGATCCGGGGCATGAACACATTGCCCTGGTGGGAGCCATTCCTTCCGGGCTGCCACCCCTGAGCCTGCCCGACTTCAGCCTGTCCAGCATCAGCGCGCTGGCACCGGGGGCGCTGGCCATTAGTTTGCTGGGGCTGGTGGAAGCCGCCGCCATTTCCCGCGCCATTGCCAGCCGCTCGCATCAGCGGCTGGACGATAATCAGGAATTTGTGGGTCAGGGCTTATCCAACATAGTGGGTGCCTTTTTTTCCTGTTATGCCTCGTCGGGCTCTTTCAGCCGCTCCGGCATCAACTACACCTCCGGTGCCCGCACGCCCATGGCGGCCATTTTTGCCTCGGTTTTTTTACTGCTGATTGTGCTGTTGTTTCCCGGCATTACCACCTGGCTGCCGCTGCCGGCCATGGCCGGCTTGCTGCTGGTGGTGGCCTGGAACCTGATCGACTTTCGTCATATTCGGCTGATTGTACTGGGCTCGCGCTCCGAGACAGCGGTGCTGGCCGCCACTTTTGCCGCCACCCTGCTGGTTGAGCTGGAATTCGCCATTTATACCGGGGTAATACTGTCGCTGGTGTTTTACTTAAAGCGCACGTCCACGCCGCGGGTGGTGTCTATTCTGCCGGACCCCGACAGCAAGCATCCGCTGTTTGTTAACGCGGAACGCCGACGTCTGCCCTATTGCCCCCAGCTGCGCATTATTCGCATTGAAGGCTCGCTGTTCTTTGGCGCGGTGAACCATGTGCAGGAAGATCTGCAGGCCATTCGTGAGCCCCGCCTGCTGATTGTGGGTAACGGCATTAACTTTATCGATATGGTGGGGGTCGACATGCTGGTGCAGGAAGCCGAACGCCGCCGCGCCATGGGGGGCGATCTGTATCTGTGCAACCTGCGCGAAGGCGTCATCCGGTTTCTGCTGCGCAATAACCGGCTCGATGAAATTCGCCGGGACCATGTGTTTATTAACAAGGGCCAGGCCATTCACCGCATTTATGATCAGCTCAATGCCGAGGTGTGCCGCACCTGTACCGCCCGCATTTTCAGAGAGTGCCATATTCATCCGCCGGGGCAACCCGAAGCAGGCGGAGGCTGATCAACCGCACAAGCTGCACTTAGCTGCAGCTCGCCCACTGGCTGCATGGCCAGACCGCAACTGGCCCTGTTCAGGCTGATGATGAAGGTTAGAGTGTTAACACTTTGTTACTTTCAGCCGGAACCAGAGCCATGACCGATCTTCTTCACGACCATCCCAGCCAGCTGCGCCCGGTGCGCGAGCTGTTCAGTCTCGATATAGACATGCAGGTGCCGGTATTTGAGCACAGAGACGAACATGTACCCGAGATTGATCCCAACTATTGTTTTAATCCGGATGTGACCCTGGCCATTCTGGCCGGCTTTACCCGTAACCGCCGGGTACTGTTGCAGGGCCTGCACGGCACCGGTAAATCGACCCACATTGAGCAGGTAGCGGCCCGTCTTAACTGGCCCTGCGTGCGGGTCAACCTGGACGGCCACATCAGCCGCCTGGATCTGGTGGGCAAAGACACAATCGTGCTGGAAGAAGGCAAGCAGATCACCCGTTTTCAGGAAGGCATAGTGCCCTGGGCACTGCGCCGGCCGGTCGCGCTGATCTTTGACGAATTCGATGCCGGCCGCCCGGATGTGATGTTCGTGATCCAGCGCATTCTGGAGCAGGACGGCAAATTCACTCTGCTCGATCAGAATCAGGTGATCAGCCCCAACCCCCATTTCCGGCTGTTCGCCACCGCCAATACGGTGGGCCTGGGTAATGTGACCGGCCTGTATCACGGCACTCAGCAGATTAACCAGGCCCAGATGGACCGCTGGAACATAGTGGCCAAACTGGACTATCTGCCCCGGGAAGATGAAATCAGCATTATTCAGGGCAAGGTGCCCCGCTATAACGATGCCCGCGGCCATGAACTGATCAGCCAAATGGTGGCGGTGGCGGAGCTGACCCGGGCCGGTTTTGCCGCCGGCGATCTGTCCACCCTGATGTCACCGCGCACTCTGATCGCCTGGGCCGAAAATACCGAGATCTTTCACGATGCGGCGCTGGCATTCCGGCTGTCGTTTCTGAATAAATGCGATGAAGCCGAACGGCCGCTGGTGGCAGAATATTATCAGCGCTGCTTCGATCAGGAGCTGGCCGAGCCGCAAGCCCTGCAACTGACGGCAGTCTGAACCATGGCTGATTCTACTCACGCTCAGGATCCGGCGGCAGCTTCCCGCCGCCAGCAACGGCTGGAAGAGCTGTGCGCGGCGCTGATCAGAGCGCAGTCGGCACAACGGGAAGTGCGCTACCGGGGCCACCGGCTGGAATGGCAGGGCAAGGCCTGTCCGCTGCGTGCTCCGCACCTGCAGCTAGATGCACAACAGGACGACTGGGGCTCATGCCGGGGCGTGGCTGATGCCATTGCTCTGCGCCTGCGCCATCATGATCCCGAATTGCACCTGAGCCTGCTGCCTGAGTCTCCGGTGGCCCGGCTGGTGTTTGAGTTGCTGGAGCAGCTCAGGGTCGAGTCTCTGGTGCCCGCCCATCACCCCGGCAGCCGCCGTAACCTGCATTATCGTTTCAGCGTCTGGAGCAACCGCTTTCTGGCCTCGGGCCAGACCGAAAGTCACTTGGGGCTGCTGCTGTTTACCCTGTCGATGATGAGCTGGGTCCAGCTGGGCGGTGGCCCCATTGATGAAGGCACCGAGATGCTGATCGAATCGACCCGCATGTTTTTGCTGCGGGAAATCGGCCAGCCCTTTGGTCGCATGCGCCGCCATCGCGATGATCAGGCCGCCTTTGGCGAGCAGGCCCGGGCCATTGCGCTGACCGTGAACGGCCTGATTGACGATCTGCAGCAACAACTGGCCGACGATGAGCAAAGTAAAGAGGCACTGGAGGAAATCAGCCAGCGCTTTGGCCTGCTGCTGGATGTTGATGGCGACGGCGAGGAAGGAGTCAGTGTTGCCGGCACGGGATCACCCAGGAACAGTGACGCTGAGGCCGGTTATCGCATTTTTACCAGCCAGTACGACAAGGAATGGCGGGCAGACAAGAAGGTACGGCCCGAGCTGCTTATCCGGCTGCGCCATCAGCTGGATGAGCGCATTCGCGAGCAGGGTCTTAATGTTAATGGCCTGACCAAAAAACTGCGCCGGCTGCTGGCCCGGCCCGAGAATGACGGCTGGCGCTTTGGCGAGGAAGAAGGCCTGCTTGATGGCCGCCGGCTGGCTACTCTGGTCACCAGCCAGGCTGATCACCGTGTCTTCAAGCAACCCAGGAATGAATGGCGGGCCAATGCCGCTGTGACCATTCTGGTGGATAACTCCGGCTCCATGCGTAACCACATGGAGCATATCGCCATGCTGACCGATTTACTGGTGCGGGGGCTGGAACGCACCGGTGCCCGCACTGAAGTGCTGGGCTTTACTACCGGTCACTGGAACGGCGGCAAGCCTCTCAAAGACTGGCAGCGCCGGGGCCAACCAGCCAATCCGGGGCGTCTTAACGAACGTTGCCACCTGATTTACAAAAATGCCGATACCTCCTGGCGTCGGGCCAGAGCCAGCCTGGCCGCCCTGCTCAAGGGCGATATGTTTCGTGAAGGACTGGACGGCGAAGCCTTGCTGTGGGCAGAGCAGCGGCTGCTCGCCGAGCAGGTGAACGAGCGTATTCTGCTGGTGATCTCCGATGGCTGCCCCATGGATACCGCCACCCGCCAGAGCAACGAGCAGGATATTCTCGACAGTCATCTGATGGCGGTGGCCGGCCGCATTGATGCCGATCCGCGCATTCGGCTGTGCGCGCTGGGCGTGGGGCTGGATCTGAGCCGCTATTACCGCCACAGCCAGCTGCTGGATCTGGAGCAGGCACCAGACAACCCCATCTTTGATGAAATTCTGGCCCTGCTTTCAAGAAGCATACGGGGCTGAACATAAATACAGACAGCCTGCTCTTCACTGCATTATAATTAACAACTTTTTTACAAAAATATCAATTAAGTCTTTGATTTTAATTAACTTTAATTCTGGACCCAGCAGCAAAATACAAGTGGCCCTAGCCAATTTAACAGCCTCAATCAAAGATATTGTCAGGCTTTAAGGAAAGCCGGACACCTTAACCGGCCGCTCAGCCTCTTCAGGAGCGAGCGGCACATTGAACCAGTCTGCGGAGTGCAACAACTCCGGCTATCACGGAAGGTAAACGCCCGGTCTCACCGGGCCACACAACTGGAGCAAATACCATGATATTCAAGCAGCGTTTTGTGAAATCCCTGTCTCTTGCCCTGTGCCTTGGTGCTGCCATGGCCAGCCCTCAGGTTCTGGCAAAGACCTTTCGGGTTGCAGTGGGTGATGGTGCCGGCGGCACCCAGCATGAACTCGGCAAAGCTTTTTCCAAACAGCTGAAAGAGCGCACCGGTGGCAAACACGACACTCAGTTATTTCTGAACGGCCAGCTGGGTGATGAACAGGCCACGGTTAACGACGCTTCCATGGGGTTGCTCGACTTCTCCATTCTGGCCATTAATAACGTGACCCCCTTTTCACCCTCTGTGGGCGTGCTGACCCTGCCCTACATGGTGCACAGCCTGGACGATGCGGTCACCCTGACCCAGGGTGAAGTGGGCCAGCAGCTGGTAGACAACACCATTCGCGATGCCGGTGTGCGCATTGTGGGCTGGGCTTACTCGGGCTTTCGTGTGCTGACCAACTCCAGCCGTCCGGTGTCCAGCCTGAACGATCTCGACGGTCTCAAGATTCGAGTGCCCAACAACGAAATCATGATCGATACCTATCGCGCCTGGGGCATCAACCCCACCCCCATGGCCTGGTCCGAAACCTTTACCGGCCTGCAGATGGGCGTGGTAGACGGACAGGACAACCCCTACATTACCGTGTCTGCCATGAAGTTTGATGAAGTGCAGAAATACATCACCAACATTCGCTATCTGTTCTCCATTGAGCCGTTGATCATGTCGGAAGCCGTGTTCCAGGAACAGCCGAAAGAGGTGCAGCAGGCCATTCTGGCTGCCGGCAAGGCCGCCACCGAGCACAGTGCCCAGTGGCTGGTGGCCCAGGAAGAGCGCATCAAGAGCGAACTGGTGAGCAACGGCATGGAAATCAGCGAGCCCGCCAACGGCGAAAAAGAGTGGATGGATAAGGCAGTCAGCCAGGTCTGGCCCAAGTATTACGACCTGGTGGGAGGCAAAGACAAGCTCAATCAAATCCTGCAATCGCTGGGCCGAGACACCCTTTAATCACCCCGCTATCACTGCCTGCCCCCGATATTATCGGGGGCTGTGTGCATCAGGGAGGAGCCGGCCATGTCTATTGGCATCATTATCTACCGTGTTATCGACAATATAGAGCGTGTTATCTGCAGCACGCTCCTTGCCACCTTTGTGGTGATTCTGTTTATTCAGATTGTTTCCCGGCAGCTGTTTAACCACTCCATATCCTGGAGCGAGGAGCTGTCTACCTACATGTTTGTGTGGTTTGTGTACTTTGGTGCCAGCTATGCCACCAAGCTGGCCGCGCACAACCGGGTGACCTTTCAGTTCAAACTGTTTCCGCCCAGGGTCGCTGTCTACAGCGAGGCGCTGGCCGATCTTATCTGGGTGGGCTTTAACAGCTATTTTGTCTGGCTCAGCTATGACTTTGTCTTTAATAAAATGAACCTGTTCTGGAAGTCCCAGACCCTTGGATTTCCGATGAAATATGTTTACGTCATTCTGCCCGTTGCCTTTGCGTTAATGACCTTCCGCATTCTGCAGGTGAACTACTACAAACTGGTCAAGGGCATTGATATTCGCGATCCCGAGTCGCTGGAAGTAGCAAAGCTGATGGACTCGGCAGAGCAGCAGGCAAACAGCAAACCGGTAGCTGACAAAGAATCCCGGTCCCCCACCCAAGGACGAGTCAAAGCGGGAGCGCATCATGGTTGAATCATCCGTCGTATTAATCTTGTTCGGCAGCTTTCTGGTTCTGCTGCTGCTGGGTGCCCCCATCAGTGTGTCGCTGGGAGTGTCGGCGCTGGCATCCTTTCTGTATCTGGGTGAAAACCCCATCAAATTTGTGCAAATTGCCTTTACCTCCGTGGGCTCCTTTCCGTTAATGGCGCTGCCCGCCTTTATTCTGGCCGGTGCCCTGATGGAGGCGGCCGGCATCTCCAAACGGCTGGTGGATCTGGCGGAAAGCTTTGCCGGCCCCTTTACCGGCGGCATGTCGGCCGCCACCGTGATGGCCTGCATGTTCTTTGGTGCCATTTCCGGCTCGGGCCCGGCCACTACCGCCGCCGTGGGCATGCTGATGATTCCGGCCATGATCGACAGAGGTTATGGCAAGGGCTATGCCTCTGCCATTACTGCCTCTTCCGGTGGCCTTGGCGTGGTAATTCCGCCCTCCATTCCCATGGTGATCTTCGGCATTTCCGCCATTGGCCTGATGGCGCCGCCGGAAGCGGTAGCCGAACATGGCCAGTTTCAGTCGGTGTCCATTCCCAAGCTGTTTATCGCGGGCTTTTTCCCCGGTCTGGTGCTGTCTTGCGGCCTGCTGACCATGAACTACTTCCTGTGCAAGAAGCAGGGTTACAAGGGCACCACCGACGGCTGGTCCGGTGCCAATATTCTGACCATGCTGCGCAGAGGCACCTGGTCGGTGCTGGCCCCCATTGTTATTCTGGGTGGCATTTACAGTGGCCTGTTCACGCCCACCGAGTCGGCCATTGTGGCCATCTTCTACACCCTGTTTATCGGCTTTTTTGTGCACCGGGAGCTGAAGATAAAGGACGTGCTGCGCTCGCTGGAAACCACCACCTGGCTCACCGGCCGCGTGCTGCTGATCCTGTTTACCGCCACCGTCTTTGGCCGGCTGCTGGTAGAGAACCAGATTCCGGCCATAGTGGCTTCCTCCATGCTGGAGCTGACCAGCAATATTTATCTTATCTGGGCGCTGATTATTTTCTTTCTGCTGTTTGTGGGCATGTTTATGGAGACCCTGGCCGCCATTCTGATCCTGACGCCGGTGCTGCTGCCGGTGGCCTACAGCCTGGGCATTGATCCGGTGCACTTTGGCATTGTGGTGGTGTGCTGTCTGTCGATTGGCTTTCAGACGCCGCCCCTGGGTGAGAACCTGTTTATTGCCTCGGGCGTCTCGGGAACCTCCATTGAAGAAATTTCGGTACGGGCTCTGCCCTTTGCCCTGACCTCGGTGACCGCCGTGTTTATTATTGCTTTTGTTCCGGAAATTACCCTGTTCCTGCCAAGGCTGCTTGGCTACTAGTATCCGGTAACCGAATACCGGCCTGATCATTATCAATGAATTATTCAGGCCGGCACTATCATGATAATGTCATCGATCAGCCGCTATGCTGATCGTTTTCCGTTTCAGTCAATGAGGAAATGCCCATGCTGCCGCAAGTGAACCGAATCCTGTATTGCACAGACCTGTCCAAGAACGCCTCTTATGCCTTTCAGTATGCCGTTTACCTGGCCAGGGAAACCGGTGCCGATATTCATATTCTCAAGGTGGTGGAGCAGCTGTCCGGCGATGAGAAACTGACGCTGCAGTCTTACATTCTTAACCAGAGCAGCCGGGAAGAGTTTCTGCATCAGCGCCTGAACAATGCCCAAGCTCAGCTGCAGCAACGCCAGGATTATTTCTGGGAGCAGATAGCGCCGGAAGAACAGGCTCTGCGCAGCAAGGTGGTAAGTTGTGAAGTGGTGGAGGGCTACCCGGTACAGACCATTCTGGCCCGTTCAAAAGAGCTGGAGTGCGATTTGATTATTATGGGGGCGCACGAAAAAGGCTGGTTTCATACCTTGCTGGGCAGTGTGGCCAAGAACGTACTGCGGGAGTCACGCATTCCCACCCTGATAGTGCCCCGCCCGGAAAAGAAAGGCTCCTGAACGCGCTTCAGTCTCCAATAAAAAACCGGACTGTTGTCCGGCTTTTTTCTGATCTACCTGGTATAACAGCGGATCAGGGCCACTGGATCCGCCCCTGATCCTGCGGGCGGATCACCGCCCGCCCAAGAGGCACATGATCGTTGATCGCCTCACGGATCTGTGCTTCTTCCTCGGCGGTAAAGCCGCCGCACAACTCGATCAGTTCAATACGCCGGGTCAGCATTTCCTGAGCAGCCATAATGGCCTCTTCCAGATTGCTGACACCAGACACCGCCAGATCAAAGCCTTCACTCTTGATGCGGCCATGATGCTTGAACATCTCCAGATCCGGCGCTTTTACAATAAATCCGTAACGACTCAGACTCATCAGTGTTCTCCTTGTTCAGGCGGTGGCGCGGACCGGCGCCGCGCCATAACGGTTATGATGCACTATGCTGGCCAGGGCACAGGATGCCAGCCTGGCCTCAGGCGGATCGGCACGAGAGGTGAGAATAACGGGAACCCGCGCGCCCAGTACCAGACCGGCGGCGGTGGCCCCCATAAAGTACACCATCTGCTTGAACAGAAAGTTGCCCGACTCCAGATTGGGTACCAGCAACACATCGGCATTGCCGGGCACCTGGCCGGAAATGCCCTTGATCTCGGCCGCTTCCCGGGACACGGCATTATCGAACGCCAGCGGCCCTTCCACCACGGCCCCGGGCAAGGCCCCCATGGCGGCCAGCTTGACCAGCTCGGCGGCATCCTGGCTTGAAGGCATGCTTTTGCTCACTTCTTCGGTGCCCGACAACAGCGCCACTCTGGGCTCTTCGCAGCCCAGCGCATGCAACAGCGCAATGGCGTTGCGGGCAATATGCAGCTTGTCGAGCACATTGGGCTGCACATTAATCACCGCATCGGTAATGCACAGGGCCCGGCAGCTGCCCGGCACCGTCATGTAAAACACATGGCTCAGCCGGCTGTCGGTACGCAGGCCGGCGGCACGATTGAGCACAGCGCGCAGCAAGATGTCGGTATGCACATGGCCCTTCATAATGGCGTCGGCCTCGCCTCGGCTGACCAGAGCCACGCCGGCCTGAGCGGCGGCCGCTTCATCGGCGGCATGCACCAGACGCACACCGGCCAGATCCCAGCCCATGGCAGCGGCTTCTGCACGCATGCGTGCTTCATCGCCTACCAGAACGGGCATGATCAGCCCCTCATCCTGCGCCAGCCGGACGCTGGCCAGTGACACCCGGTTAACCGGGTTGATCACCACAGTGCGGACGGCTGAATATTGCCGGGCCTGCTCCAGCAAATGGGCCGGGCATTGTTTGGGGTTAGTATTGAGCATCACTGAGTTCCCTTTAATGATGGCCGGTAAACAGCCTGACAAACAAAAAAGCTGCCCCAAGGGGCAGCTTTAGCGTTGGCTATCAGCAATAGTCCTTGTACTTATCCAGATGACGCACCGGCTTGGACAGTGCATCCCGGCGGAAGGGGTCGCCCAGCTCCCGGGTACACATAATCTCGATAACGGTGGTCTTGCCTTCTTCCATCTGGCGGGTAATGGCCTTCTGCAGCGCCGGGCCCACGTCTTCCAGCTTGTCGACGGTGACACCTTCGGCACCCATGGAGCGGGCAATATCGGCAAAACTCGGGTTTTCCAGATCGCCGGCCACAAAACGACGATTATAGAAGTCGACCTGGTTCTTCTTCTCGGCCCCCCACTGACGATTATGGAACACGATGGAAGTCACCGGAATGTGCTCACGCACACAGGTCATCACTTCCATCATGGACATGCCCCAGGCACCGTCACCGGCGTAGGACACGGCCGGACGGTGAGGTGCTGCGGTTTTGGCACCAATGATGGTGGGCAGAGCGTAACCACAGTTACCAAAGCTCATGGCAGCAAAGAAAGAGCGCGGCTTTTCAAAACGCAGATAGCTGTTGGCGACCGAGTTGATGTTGCCGATGTCGGTGGATACCATCACATCTTCGGGCATGGCTTTTTCCAGCTCACGCAATACCTGACGCGGATGCAGATAACTGCCCTCTTCTTCAGACTGCTCGGCAATCATGTCGAGGGAATAGTCGTCCTTTTCGTGGATCCACTGATCCAGCTCGGCTTCCCAGGCTTCTTTCTCGCTGGCAATTTCAGTGGCGCGGGCACCCTTATTTTCCAGACAAGCGACGTTCAGGTTCTGCAGCCGATCGAGAATGGTCACGGCAGCGGCCTTGGCATCGCCACACACGCCCACGGAGATCTTTTTCACCAGCCCCAGCATCTTGGCATCACAGTCTACCTGAATGATCCTGGCTTCCTTCGGCCAGTAATCCAGGCCGTGCTGTGGCAGGGTACCGAACGGACCGAGACGGGTGCCCAGTGCCAGCACCACGTCGGCGCGGGACAGCAGTTTCATACCGGCCTTGGAGCCCTGATAGCCCAGCGGGCCGCACCACAGCGGGTGGCTGGCGGGGAAGGAATCATTATGCAGGTAGCTGTTCACTACCGGCGCGCCCAGGTATTCGGCCAGCGCTTTACATTCTTCAACCGCGTCGGCCATCACCACACCGCCACCGGAGATGATCACCGGGAACCGGGCTTCGGCCAGCAGCGCCGCGGCCTGCTGCAGGCTCTGCTCACCACCGGCACCACGCTCAATGCGGATCGGCTCGGGGATTTCCACGTTGATGTCACCGTAGAAGAAATCCCGGGGAATATTGAGCTGAGTCGGACCGTTTTCCAGCATGGCACGGTCAAAACAGCGGGCGGTAAATTCGGCCATACGGGCCGGGTTGGACACATGGCCCTGATATTTGGTGATGGTTTCAAAGAAGGGCAGCTGCTGCGCTTCCTGAAAACCGCCCAGCCCCTGGGTCATGGAGCCGGTTTCCGGAGTAATGCACACCACCGGGCTGTGGGCCCAGTAGGCGGCGGCAATGGCAGTGACAAAGTTGGTAATACCGGGGCCGTTCTGGGCAATACAGACACCGTGGCGGCCGCTGACCCGGGCATAACCGTCGGCCATGTGACCGGCCCCCTGCTCGTGCACCGTGGGGATCAGACGAATGCCGGCGGGGGCAAAAATATCCATGGCATCCATAAAGGCAGAGCCCATGATACCGAACACATCGGTCACACCGTTGGCCGCCAGGGTTTCGACCAGAGCTTCACTGGGAGTCATACGTGGCATAACTGTCTTCCTTTTGCTGTTTCCCGTTGGTGGTGGCTTGATGCCAGCCGCCTCGGTTGGGTTGAGTTCAATCTTCCGTTTTCTGTCCGGGCAATTGCGTTGGTTATGACGAGCAGGCCCTGCAGAGTAAAAGCACCTGAGTGGCTCGCTTGGGAAACAGCTTAGGAAGGGGGGGCAAGGTAACATAGGGCCAGTTTCACTCCCCATGTTACGCCAGGGTTAAAAAAATGATGCCAGCCGGTTTATTTGTTCGCCAGTAAAGTGCTCTGTTGCCAGAACCGCTCCGCAAGCTCCGAGCGGGGCTCACCGGACCGGCACAGCTCAATATCAAGCTGCAGTGACGGGCTTTGCTCCAGTACCGCCACACGGCCGCTGGTAAGCTCGTCACGCACCAGACTTTCCGGCAGAAAGGCCACCCCTTCGCCTTGCAGCAGCTGGGCCTTAAGCCCTTCTCCCAGTGCATTTTCACACACCGGCTGCCAGGGCTGCTCTGCCAGCGCCGGCAGGCAATGCTGCTGCACCAGAGCCCCCAGATAGGCATCTTTCGGGTAGAGCAGCAGCGGCAACGGCTGTTCATGATTGAGCTGAAAGCGGGGGTTATGCTGCGGGTCAGTAGCCGATACCAGCACCAGCCGGTCCTGGCCCAGCTGCAGCCGCTCTACGTTCAGGCGTTGCAGGGCTTCGGCCTGCTGCGGCTCGGCAAAGCACAGTAAAAAATCCACCGCGCCGGCTACAAACTGCTCCATGGCCTCGTGATAGTGGCCTGTGTTAAGCCGTATCAGCCCTTCGCCCAGCGCCGGGCGCAGCCGGTGCAGCCAGGCGGGAAAAAAGGTCACCGCCAGCGCCGGCTGCGTGATCAGGCTGACGCCGGGAGTTTGTTGCTGACTCAGTCGCAGCTGGCTGCGTATGCCATAAATCTGGGCCAGCAGCTGGCGGGCCTGCTCCAGAAAGGCTTCACCGGCGTGAGTCAGCTCCAGTGGATAACGGTTACGGCATACCAGTGCCACCCCCAGCCAGTTTTCCAGTGAACGAATGCGGCGGCTGAACGCGGGTTGAGTGACAAAGCGGCTCTCCGCCGCCCGGGAAAAGCTGCCCTGCTCACTGAGGGCAATAAAATCATGCAGCCATTTGGTTTCCATAAACCTGTCCTTAGTATCTGAACATCACACCTATGCAAAAAAGTAACCGCAATGGCTGAAAATGGCATTGGCCTGGGTCACAGCATCGTCAATAACATAACAGCAACATTGACTGGATTTGTTTCACGGAGGAAATTCCATGGCTGCCGACACCCACTCTCCGGTAATGGGCCTGCTGTACCGTCTGGACGACACCCGCAAGCGCTATTTTCCCGGCATTTGCGTTGCTGCCACCATTGGCATTGCCGCCAGCTTTTTGTCTCAGCATTATGGTGCCCCCGCCATGCTGATGGCACTGCTGCTGGGGCTGGCGTTTAACTTTCTCAGCCAGGAGCCACAATGCGCGCCGGGTCTTGAGCTGTCGGCCAAAACCGTGCTGCGGCTGGGGGTTGCCATGCTGGGCCTGCGCATCACCTTTGGCGATGTGCTCACGCTGGGCTGGCAACCCATGCTGATGGTGTGCTCCGCCGTGGTGCTGACCATTGGCTTTGGCGTGGTCATGGCCCGCTGGCTCGGCTTTTCAAAGGAATTCGGTACTCTTACCGGTGGCTCTGTGGCCATTTGCGGCGCATCGGCGGCCATGGCCATCAGCAGTGTGTTGCCCCAGAGTGAGCAGGCCAAGCGCGATACCCTGTTCACCGTGATCAGCGTGACCACCCTCAGCACCCTGGCGATGATCTTCTACCCCATGATAAGCGAGAGCCTGGGGCTGTCGGATCAGGAAGCCGGCCTGTTTATCGGTGCCACCATTCACGATGTGGCCCAGGTGGTGGGTGCCGGCTACAGCATGTCCGCCGAAGTGGGTGATCTCAGCACCTTTGTGAAACTGCTGCGGGTGGCCATGCTGGTGCCCATCGTCATGACCATCGGCATTCTAATCCGCCGCGCCGCCAGCAAAAAAGGCGAACAAAGCCACGGTGGCAGTGTGGCCATTCCCGGCTTTTTGATCGGCTTTGTGGTGCTGTTTGTGCTCAACAGCCTGAGCTGGATCCCTCAGAACATGGCTCAGCCGCTGGCCGGCAGCTCATCCTGGCTGCTGCTCACCGCCATTGCCGCTCTGGGCGTGCGCACCCAGCTGAAAGACATTCTGTCGGTAGGCTGGAAGCCGGTGCTGCTGGTGGTGCTGGAAACCGCCTTTATCGCCCTGCTGGTGCTCGCTTACCTGCTGCTGACGGGCTGATGATGCTGCTTTATTACTCTTGCACTTTTTGGCCCCGCACATGCGGGGCTTTTTTTATTCAGGTCATATCGCGGATCAGCGCCACCAGAGACTCTATGCCGGGACGAATGCGATCCGCGGCAATGGAGGAATAGCCCAGCCGAAAATAGTTGAGCGGCACTTGCTCACCCTGAAAATGAATATCGCCGGGCTCTATCAGAATGCCACGGTCAGCGGCCTCTTTACGCAAAATACGGCTGTCGAGTCCTTCCGGCCCTTTTACCCAGTAGCAGGAGCCGCCAAAGCCGGGCTGGCGGCTGGAACAAGGCAGAAACTCATCCAGCGCCTTGCCCATTTCCTGCCAGCGCTGCTCATAGGCTTTGGCCAGATTCATGATCAGCGCATCGTGATAGCCCCGCTCCAGAAACAGCGCCACCGAACGCTGGTTGTTGGCCGCCGGATGCCGCAGCATCAGCCGGCGCAGGGCACGGGCTTCACGGATCAGCTCCGCCGGTCCCACCAGATAACCCAGCCGCAGCCCGGGTGCCAGGGTTTTGGATAAGCTGCCCACATAAAGCACCCGGTCATTATCATCCAGACTCTTCAGCGCCGGCGTGGGGTTGGTCCTGAAGTTGGTTTCACTTTCATAGTCATCTTCAATAATCAGAAAATCACGCTCACTGGCCTGCTTCAGCAGTGCAAAGCGGCGCTCCAGCGGCATGGTAACCGTGGTCGGGCACTGATGACTGGGGGTGGTATACACCAGATCGCAGCCGGCCAGCTGATCATCGATGATCAGCCCCTGCTCATCCACCGGCAGCGGCCGCACTTTGGCCGGGTTCATGGTGGCAATATTGCGAATATCCACATAGCCGGGATCTTCAATGCCGATGGTACTGTCTTTATCCAGCAGTAAGCGCGCCAGCAAATAGAGCGCCTGCTGCGCCCCCACAGTGACCAGGATCTGATCCGCCGAGGCCCAGACCCCGCGCCGTGGCAACAGGCGAGTGCGGATCTGCTCGATCAGCAGCGGATCGTCATTATCAAAGCTGTCGGAGGCCCAGTCACGAATAGCCGGAATACTCACTGCATCACGGCAGCATTCGCGCCAGTTGTTGCTGGGAAACAGGGTGGGATCGAATTGGCCGTAAATAAAGGAATAAGGGTACTTCTGCCAGTCTTTGGGCTTGCTGATATTGTGCTGGGCACTGGGATGGATCTTGAGCTTGCGGCCCCAGTCCGGTGGCGTGCCTTCACTGGCCGGTGCGGTTTCTGCCGGCAGCTCGGGCCGACGGGACAAAATCTCCGGATTAACAAAATAACCGCTGCGCTCACGGGCCAGAAGATAACCGTCGTCCAGCAAGTGCTCGTAGGCCAGTACCACCGTATTGCGGGCAATGCTGAGCTGCTTGGCCAGCTTGCGGCTGGACGGCAGCGGGCTGTCCGCCGGAATATTGCCATTAAGAATGGCGGCAGCAATTTGTTCACGCAGCTGTTGCTGCAGACTGGTGTTTTTTTCCGTGGAGAGATGAAATAAATGAAGCATGAAAAGGCTTACCTGTCAGCGAGTTGAGTTCTGCTGGCGGTACCAAAAAGCCGCCCTCTGATGTAAGCCGTTGTAACTCAGAGGGCGGTAAAGTAAAAGGGTTGTTAACAATTATTTGTTCATTTACAGCACTTCGTCACGCAAATGGTACCAGTGGTACAGCATGCGCTGACCCAGCCGGCGGAAGGGGGCGAACAGGTGCCCCGGCAGCGGTGAGTTGTAAATGGGCAGCTCAAAGCCTTCGCGAATGCCGGCAATGCGCTGGGCCATGCGCCGGCCGGCGTGGGCCGAGAACATCACACCATTACCGCCGTAGCCCAGGGCATAGAAAATCTGCTCCTTGTCGTCGGGCTGATAGATGCGCGGCATCATATCGTGGCTGACATCCACCCAGCCCCACCAGGAATAGTCGATCTGAATGCCGGTAAGCGCCGGAAACTTGCGGTGCAGGCCGTTAATCAGTAACTCCAGATGCTTGTGATTGCCGGCATCTGCCCCGGTAATGGAACTGCGGCTGCCAATCTGTACCCGGTTGTCGGGCAGCTTGCGGTAATAGTGCCGCAGGGTCCGGGTGTCGGTGATCACTTCATTGGTCTTGAAGTTGCAGGCGGCAATTTCCTGCTCGGTGAGCGGCCGGGTCACCAGCGAGTTGGACAGTATCGGCATGATCTTGCTGTTCAGGCTGGTATGCAGCCCCTGAGAGGTATAGCCACCGGTGGCCACCCCAACAGCACGGGCACGGACGGTGCCGCCCGGGGTCTTGATATGATGTACGCCATTAATGGTTTCCCAGCCCAGTACCGGACTAGACGGATGTATGGTGGCACCCAGATTGCGAGCCATACGGTGGTAGCCCTGAGCCAACTTGAGCGGATGCACGCCAATGCCTTCCGGCTCGTGCATGGCCCCTACCGCCTCGGCTTCATTGACATAATCACGACTCAGGGTGGGCTTGTCGAGCAGCTCGGTGTCATAGCCAAACTGTTCACGCAGCACTTTGGCTTCCGCTTCCAGTTTGCGCATGGCTTTGTCACGGTGGGCAATATAAAGGTGGCCGCCATCCTGAGGATCACAGTCGATGTTGCCTTCCCGGATCAGGCCCTTGAAGGTATCAAAGCCTTCCTGCACTTCATCATGCATTTTGCGGGCAGTCGTCAGCCCCCAGCGTTTGATCCACTGAGAGCGGGTCAGCCGGCCCGAGGCGTTCTGGGCCTGGCCGCCGTTACGGCTGGTGCAGCCCCAGCTGACCTGGTTGGCTTCCAGTACGGTGGCCTTGATGCCATGCTCCTTGGCCAGATGCAGCGCCGCTGACAGGCCGGTAAAGCCGCTGCCGATGATCACGACGTCGACATCCATGTCACCGGTCACGGGGCCATCATCCTCCGGCGGCGTTCCGGCAGTGGCAACCCAATAAGTGGGGGCATACTGCTGACCCTTCCCGGGCGTGGCCGCCACCAGGGGATCATAGCTGGGATCGTAACGATCCAGCACGGTATCGGCCTTGGCCGACTGGCGGAAGTCCGCCCGAGTGTTGTTGACCATATCCATATTCGTGATTCCCGTTAACAGAGTGAGGCTGCCGAGGCTTAGCGCGGATCCAGCAGCGGACGATCCTTACGGAAGGCCTGCTTCAGCGCCAGCTTGCCGCCTTTCAGGGTAAACAGATCCACGCCATCGGCTTCAATACGGCGGCCATCCGGCGTGGTGGCACAGAAGGTCCACTGGGACACACCCCGATCGCCGGTGGCAAAGTGGCTGGTGTTGTTCCACTGCACATCCGGCATTGTGGTCCATACATTGATAAAGGCCGCCGCCACCGCATCGGCACCCACAAAACGGTTACCATGGGCTTCGGGCCCGGCCGCCCCTTCAAACACCACATCGTCGGTCATGCAGGCCATGACGCCGTCAATATCGTGACGGTTAAAGGCAGCAAACAGCTGCTCCAGCAGCTCGGTGGTTTTCTGGTTGTTTTCAGCAGACATATCAATTCTCCCTTGGCCAGCAAGTGGCGATGAATCAAGACCCGGCGCACCGAGTTATTTACATGTTCATAACATTAGGGGGAAAGGGGCTTAAGCCGGTAGCGCCAGTTGCACGGATTAACTTGGACCACCCCACAGGAAACAAAAATCAAACCAGGGTTGGCCCTGGGCTGGCTGGCATTGATAACATTAGGGAATATCCTTATGCACTTTTAATCAGGAGGCCTGATGGCCGCGCTGCTGCGTCGTCTTGACGACACTCGAAAACGTTTTTTTCCCGGTTTGTGTGTGGCCGCCACCATCGGCATTGCCGCCAGTTTTCTGTCTCAGCACTATGGTGCGCCCGCCATGCTGATGGCGCTGCTGCTGGGGCTGGCCTTTAACTTTCTCAGTGAAGAATCCCAGTGTGCGCCGGGGCTGCAATTTTCAGCCAAAACCCTGCTGCGTCTGGGGGTGGCTCTGCTGGGCCTGCGCATTACCTTTGGCGATGTGCTGACCCTGGGCTGGCAACCCATGCTGATGGTGTGCTCGGCGGTGGTGCTGACCATTGCTTTTGGCGTGGTGATGGCCCGCTGGCTCGGCTTCAGCAGTGCCTTTGGCACCCTGACCGGCGGCTCAGTGGCCATTTGCGGTGCCTCGGCGGCCATGGCCATCAGCAGCGTGCTGCCCAACAGCGAGCAGGCTAAACGCGATACGCTGTTTACCGTGATTATCGTCACCACCCTCAGTACCCTGGCGATGATTTTCTATCCCATGATCAGCCAGGCGCTGGGGCTGACCGGGCAGGAAGCCGGGCTTTTTCTCGGGGCCACCATTCATGATGTGGCTCAGGTGGTGGGGGCCGGCTACAGCATGTCGGAAGAAGTGGGCGATCTCAGCACCTTCGTCAAGCTGCTGCGGGTGGCCATGCTGGTGCCCATTGTGATGACCATTGGCATTATTATTCGCCGGGCCGCCAGCAAACAGGGCAACGGCAATGAGAGCGGAAAGGTAGCAATTCCGGGGTTTTTAATCGGCTTTGTGGTGCTGTTTATCATTAACAGCCTGGGCTGGCTGCCGCAACAGCTGGCCGGTCAGCTGGCGGACAGTTCGTCCTGGCTGCTGCTCACTGCCATTGCCGCGCTGGGCGTGCGCACTCAGCTGAAAGACATTCTCTCGGTAGGCTGGAAACCGGTTTTGCTGGTGGTGCTGGAAACTGTCTTTATCGCCCTGCTGATCCTGAGCTATCTGCTGCTGACTCACTAAAAACACAAAGGGCGGCCAGTGAGCCGCCCTTTGTTCTTTCAGGCCTCGTCTTAACGGCCGCGGCGTTTTTTGGCCACGCCGGAAAAGACCACATGCAGATCCGTGGAAGCGGAGTCGCCGTCCAGATTGAGCTTGGCTTCGATATGGTCCAGATGCTCGGCCATTTTTTGCATGGCGGTATCTTTGTCGCCGGTTTCGATGGCATTCAGCAATATTTCATGCTCGTTAAAGGAGCAATGGGCCTGATGACCGACTTCATACTGGGCAATAATCAGTGATGTCTGTGACACCACGCTGCGCTGAAAGTTAAGCAGCGGTGTATTGTTGGCCATGTGCGCCAGCTCAAGGTGAAACTCACCGGACAGACGAATACCACTGCCGCGATCGCCCCGGGCAAAGGCGTCCTGCTCTTCCTGCACCATGGCACGCATACGGGCCAGGCTTTCGGGGGTGGCATTTTTTACCGCCAGCTCAATAACCGCCAGCTCAACCACGCGGCGGGCGGCGAAAATTTGCCGGGCTTCTTCCACGCTGGGTGCGGCCACCACGGCCCCCCGGTTGGGGCGAATAATCACCACCTGCTCGTGAGACAGGCGCAGCAGGGCGCGGCGAATAATGGTGCGGCTGACGCCAAAAATGTCGCCCAGCGCTTCTTCACTGAGCTTGGTGCCCGGTGCCAGTCGCTGCTCCAGAATGGCATCAAAAATATGTTCGTAGACGATATCGTCTTGCGTGTTTGAGCTCGACTTGACAGGTCTCGGCTCCAGTTGACTGAGTGAACTCATGTTTTTGTTTCCAGTTGCGGACTTGGCTGCAGCGACGACATCACCGCTATCCTTGCCTGTTTCAGTTAAAAAATTGTTACACTTTACGTATACAATCTAACGCGCTTTTTGCCAATTCAACAGCCACAATGTCCAAGTCTGTGACTGAGCACAAAAAACGCCCTGAGCGGGCGTTTCTTACTACTCAAATGCCTCTTAACTCTCTCAGACGCCATTTCTGCCATGCTGGCATTTGCCATAAACAAAGGTACTTTCAATGGCTCTGTCGTCTCCCAGCATCATGAGTACAAAAAGTTTTTCGTACAAAGTTTGTGCATTTTGTGTGCGGGCATGCATCAGCGCAGTGGCATTCAGATCCAGCACCAGAAAGTCGGCTTCCTTGCCCGGCAGCAGGTTACCCAGCTTGTCATCCAGACGCAGCGACTCGGCACCACCCAGGGTGGCCAGGTAAAACGCCTTGAGCGGATGCAGCTTTTGCTGCTGCAGCTGCAACACCTTGTAAGCCTCATTCATGGTCTGCAGCAGCGAGAAACTGGTGCCGCCGCCCACGTCCGTACCCAGGCTCACATTGACATCAAAGCGCTCCAGCCGCGCCAGATCGAGCAGGCCCGAGCCGAGAAACAGGTTGGAGGTGGCACAGAAAGACACCCCCGAGCCGGTGGCATGGAGCCGCTCGCATTCACCGTCTTCCAGATGCACACTGTGAGCAAATATGGAGCGCTCGCTGAGCAGGCCATGATGGTCATACACATCCAGATAGCCGGACCGTTCGGGGAACAGCTCCTTGACCCAGGCAATCTCTTTGCGGTTTTCCGACAGATGAGTCTGCAGATAAAGATCCTTATGCTCACGCAGCAGGCGGCCGGCGGCGTCGAGCTGCTCCGGGCTGCTGGTGGGGGCAAAGCGCGGTGTCACCGCATAAAGCTGGCGGCCTTTGTTGTGCCAGCGCTCAATCAGCGCCTTGCTGTCGGCATAGGACGACTCAGGCGTGTCCAGCAGAAACTCGGGAGCATGGCGGTCCATCATCACCTTGCCGGCGATCATGCGAGTATTGCGCCGCTCGGACTCGGTAAAGAAAGCGTCTACCGCCTGGGGGTGCACGGTGCCGTAGACCATGGCGGTGGTGGTGCCGTTGCGCAGCAGCTCGTCCAGAAACAGCTTTGCTACCCGGGCGGCATGCTGCGGGTCGGCAAACTTGCGTTCTTCCGGAAAGGTGTAGTTATTGAGCCAGTCCAGCAGCTGATCACCATAAGAGGCGATCATTTCGGTTTGTGGAAAATGAATATGAGTGTCGATAAAGCCCGGCGTGATCAACCGGTTTTCAAGCTCCACCACCTGGGTGCCGGCGGGCAGCCGGTTCAGTACTTCCGGGGCCGGCCCCACATCCTGAATATGGCCATCGGCCACCACCAGCACCCCATCTTCATGCCAGGCAAAAGAGTTTTCCAGGCCCACTTTGGCCGGATCACCCAGGCTGTAAAAAATGGCGGCGCGATAGGCTACGGGTTGCGTCATCTCTGCGCGTCTCCTTGAAATCAATAAAATCAGGCGTGCTCGGCCTGGGCGGCGGGAATCGCCTGATTGCTGACGACCTCACCCTGATAAGCGGCAATCAGCTGGCCCGCCACCGAGACGGCAATTTCCGCCGGATGTTTGCCGGTGACCTCGGCCAGGCCGATGGGACAGATCATGTTTGCCAGGGCGGCAGCGTCAACTCCCCGCTCCTTCAGCCGGTAGTCAAAACGCTTGCGCTTGGTGCGCGAGCCAATTACGCCAAAGTAACGGGCATCATTGCGTTTAAGAATGCGGGCGCACAGCTCCAGATCCAGCTGATGATTGTGGGTCATCACCAGGTAATAACTGCCGGCAGGCTGCTCATCAATCTCGTCAACGGGCTCGTCACTGACCACGGCAGTCACTCCTTCGGGCAGACTGGCGGGAAATTCCTCGGGCCGTGAGTCTATCCAGGTAATGCGAAACGGCAGGGTGGCCAGTATATGCACCAGCGCCTTGGCCACATGGCCGGCACCAAACAGCACCAGATGATGGCGGGGCCGCACCACCGGCTCCAGCATAATGGTAGTCATGCCGCCGCAGCACTGGCCCAGGCTGGCCCCCAGATTAAAACGCTCCACCCGCATGGCTTGCTCGCCTTCTGCCAGCATGTGCCGCGCCAGCTCCATGGCTTTGAATTCCAGATGGCCGCCACCAATGGTGGCGTAACAGCCGGCTTCGGTCACCAGCATCTTGGTGCCGCTGTCCCGCGGGGTGGAGCCCTTGTGCTCCACTACTGTGACCATGATGCAGGGCTCACCCCGCTGTTCCAGCTCGGCCAGAACCTGAATCCAGTTGTCCTTGAACATGTTTCGCTCCCGGGCCAATGACTTATTTCATGCTGACCGCATCGGCAGCGCCTTGCTGCTGCTCTGCCAGCTCTCGCATTTGCTCCACCGCCCACAGTACCCGCTCCGGAGTGGCCGGTGCGTCTATGTGCGGATAGCGCAGGTAACCGGAGACGCTGGCCACGGCGTCCTTCAGTGCGCACCAGACTGCCATGCCCAGCATAAAGGGCGGCTCGCCCACGGCCTTGGAGTGAAAGACGGTGTCTTCGGGATTCTTGCGGTTTTCCACCAGCTTGATACGAAAATCCGTGGGCATGTCGGCCACTGCCGGAATCTTGTAGCTGGCCGGTCCGCTGGTCATCAGCCGGCCCTTGTCGTTCCATACCAGCTCTTCGGTGGTGAGCCAGCCGGCCCCCTGAATAAAGGCTCCTTCCACCTGACCGATGTCAATGGCCGGGTTCAGGGAGTCGCCCACATCGTGCAGTATGTCGGTGCGCAGCAGCTTGTATTCACCGGTAAGGGTATCTATGACCACTTCGGCACAGGCTGCGCCGTAGGCAAAGTAGTAGAAAGGCCGGCCCGAGCCGCTGGCATGGTCGTAATAGATTTTCGGCGTTTTGTAGAAGCCGGTGCTCGACAGCGAAATCTGGTTGAAGTAGGCCAGCTGCACAAACTCCGGAAACGCCATCAGGGTATCGCGAATTTGCACCAGGTTGTTTTTGAACACCACTTCTTCGGGGCTGACCTGAAAGTGACCGGCAGCCCAGTCGATCAGCCGCTGCTTGATGGTGCGCGCCGCATTCTGGGCCGCCTTGCCATTCAGATCGGTACCGCTCGACGCCGCCGTCGGCGAGGTGTTGGGCACCTTGTCGGTATTGGTGGCGGTGATCTGAATGCGATCAATATCCACCTGAAATTCTTCCGCCACTATCTGGGCCACCTTGATATTCAGGCCCTGGCCCATTTCGGTGCCGCCATGGTTAAGGTGAATGCTGCCGTCGGTGTAAACATGGATCAGCGCCCCGGCCTGGTTGAGAAAGGTGGCCGTAAAGGAGATACCAAACTTCACCGGTGTGATGGCGATGCCCTTTTTCAGAATGGGGCTTTTGGCGTTAAAGGCCCGGATTTCTTCCCGGCGTCTGGCGTATTCCGACGACAGCTCAAGATCATTCACCAGCTCGTGAATAATGTTGTGCTCCACCGGCTGATGATAGTGAGTGACGTTGCGCTCGGCTTTGCCGTAAAAGTTGATCTTGCGGATCTCCAGGGGATCCTTGCCCAGGTACGAGGCGATCTCATCCATTACGTGTTCAATGGTCATCATGCCCTGAGGGCCGCCAAAGCCGCGGTAAGCGGTGTTGGACGCGGTATTGGTCTTGCAGCGATGACCGATAACGGTGGCATCACCCAGGTAATAGGCGTTATCGGAGTGGAACATGGCCCGGTCTACAATGGACGAGGACAGATCCGGCGAGTAGCCACAGTTACCGGCCACGGTAATTTCTGCCGCCTGAATGCGGCCGCTGTCGTCAAAGCCAATCTTGTACTGGTTAAAGAAGGGGTGACGCTTGCCGGTCATGATCATGTCTTCCATGCGCGGCAACCGCATTTTGGCCGGACGACCGGTGAGGCGCGCCACCACCGCCGCCATGCAGGCGGGGCCGGCGGCCTGGGTTTCCTTGCCGCCAAAGCCGCCCCCCATGCGGCGCATGTCGATCACCACCTTGTTCATGGGCACGTCCAGCACACTGGCCACCAGCTTTTGTACCTCGGTGGGGTTCTGGCTGGAGGTAAACACCATCATGCCGCCGTCTTCCGTGGGCACCACAGAGCTGACCTGGGTTTCCAGATAGAAATGCTCCTGACCGCCGATATGCAGGCTGCCTTCAATGACGTGTTTGGCCTTTTTCAGGCCGGCGGCGGAGTCGCCCCGCTGCTGCTTGTGGCTTTCGGTCACAAACAGCTCTTTTTCCAGCGCCTCTTCCACCGACAGCACCGCCGGCAGCGCTTCATATTCCACGATGGCGGCCATGGCCGCCTTGCGGGCAGTTTCCATATCATTGGCGGCTACCGCCAGCACCGGCTGGCCGTAATATTCCACTTTGCCGTCCGCCAGCAGTGGATCACCCGCCAGTACCGGGCCGATATCCAGCTCGCCGGGCACGTCCTCGGCGGTAATGGCAATGGCCACACCGGGAAAATCGTAGCAGGGGCTCACATCCAGCCTGGTGATACGGGCATGAGCCTGGTCCGACAGCCGGGCATACACATGTAGCTGATTGGGAAACTCCAGGCGATCGTCTATGTACTGAGCCTCGCCGGAGACCTGCCGGGCGGCGCTGTCGTGGGGCACGCTTTTGCCTACACCGGTTTGCAGTTCCTGTTTCATTTTCGCCATCATTTCATCGATGGTCAGCGTGTTCTGAGGTTTGTTAGACATAAGACGTTACCCTGGTTTCCAGTTTCAGATCCTGTTGCTCGATAAAGCACTTATACAGCAGGTTGGCCGCGGTTCTGGTGCGGTATTCCTTGCTGGCACGGAAGTCCGACAGCGGTTCAAAGTCGGCTTCAAGGGCTTTCATACCGGCCTTGACCGTGGCCATGTTCCAGATCTTGCCCACCAGCGCTTGCTCGCAGCCACTGGCTCGTTTGGGCGTGGCGGCCATGCCGCCAAAGCCGATGCGGGCATCGGTGATGATGCCGTTTTCAATGATCAGGTTGAAGGCACCACACACCGCAGAAATATCGTCGTCTATTCGTTTGGACAGCTTGTACACCCTGAAGTGCTGATTGGCCGACGGTTTGGGCACTATGATCTTCTCGATAAACTCCCCTTCTTCCTGAGCGGTCACCTTGTAGCTGAGGAAGTAGTCTTCCACCGGCAGTTCCCGCACTCGCTCGCCCTTGCGCAGCACCAGAGTGGCGTTCAGGGTAATCAGCACCGGCGGCGCATCACCGATGGGCGAGGCGTTGCCAATGTTTCCCCCCAGGGTGCCCTGGTTGCGGATTTGCAGAGAAGCAAAGCGATGCAGCAGCTCGCCAAAGTCGGGGTAGTAGCGGCTTAACGCTTCATAGCTGTCGGTTAAAGAGCGGGCCGCTCCAATCACCAGCCCCCGCTCGGTTTCTTCCAGCGTTTTCATGTCGGCCACATTGCCCACATAAATCATGGTGGGCAGCTCGCGGTGAAACTGGGTCACTTCCAGAGCCAGATCGGTGCCGCCGGCCAGCAGCCGGGCATCCGGATGCTGCTCCAGCAGGGTGGCCAGCTCGGCACTGCTGGTGGGCGAGAAACAGACCTTGTCATCACCGGTAAGAGTGACCAGAGTATCGGTTTCAATCTTGCCCAGCCGCGCCAGCAGTTCCTGCTCATATCGAGAGAAGTCATCGGCCAGCTGTGGCTGCTCGGCTATGGCTTTGGCGGCATCCACGATGGGGCGATAGCCGGTGCAGCGGCACAGATTGCCGGCCAGCGCCTCAAAAATATCGTGTTTGTCAGCGGCAGGTTTGTTCTTGCTCAGAGCAAACATCGACATGATAAAGCCCGGGGTACAGAAGCCGCACTGGGAGCCGTGGAAGTCCACCATGGCCTGCTGCACCGGATGCAGGCGGCCGTCTCTGGACTTAAGATCTTCCACGGTCAGCAGCTGCTTGCCGTGCAGGGCCGAGACAAAGGTAAGACAGGAGTTGACCGAGCGATAGCGCATGCGATCACCATCCCGCTCGCCCAGCACCACAGTGCAGGCACCGCAGTCACCGGAGCCGCAGCCTTCCTTGGTGCCGGTTTTACCAACGCGGGTGCGCAGGTAATTGAGCACCGTCATATTGGGGGACAGGTCTTTTTCCTGTCGCAGCTCCTGGTTTAACAAAAAGGTGATCACAGCTTGCCTCCTTCAGGGTAAAACACCCGGACGAACAGATGAGTTGTTAATATCTTTACATCTAATTAAATTAAAATTTGACCTCTCGGTCAACAAAAATTTTACACATGGCTTGCGACGCTTGCCCGGTTCGTAGTTAACTGCTTGCTGAAAAAGCAGTTTTGCTCACAAATTGTGATAGCCAAGCAGCCTGATCTCTTAAAGTGTAGTGGGAGTCATTTTTATCATGTCTGAAACAATTCAGGTGCAACAAAGCCAGCAAGCACACAGAGTGTTTGCCGGCGTGGCCATGGCCATTATGCTGGGAGCGCTGGAAATTACCTTACTGATGCCGGCTATCTCCCGGCTGGGTGAGATCTTTGACTCGCCACAGCTGGCCCCGCTGCTGGTAAGCAGTTATTTGTTCACCATGACCCTGACCATGCCGGTATATGGCCGGCTGAGCGACCGCTTTGGCCGCACCCCCTGTCTGGCCGCAGCGCTGGCGCTGTTTACCTTTGGCTCACTGGCAAGCGCCCTTACCGACAGCCTGCCGGTGTTGCTGGCCACCCGGCTGCTCACCGGTCTGGGCGGCGGTGGTCTGATTGCACTGTCGTTTGCAGTGATTGCCGATGTGATACCACCCCGTCAGGTAGGCCGTTATCAGGGGCTGATTTCCACTCTGTTTGCCGTTTCCAGCGTGGCCGGCCCGCTGCTGGGCGCCTTTATGGTGGCGCATTTTGACTGGCGCTGGCTGTTTCTGTTCAAGCTGCCCCTGGGGCTGCTGGCCATGGCAGTGAGTTATTGGGCATTAAAGGATCTGGGTCATAAAGGAGCCCGCAGCAAGCCGGATAATATAGGCATTACTTTGCTGCTGCTGGCCGGCACCGGCTGGGGTTTGTCTACCAATACCGCCGAGCTGTTGCCGGCACTGGCGGCATACCAGCCTTATATGATGACCGGGGCTGCCCTGCTCAGCCTGGTGCTGCTGGTACAACAATGGCGTCATTCCAATCCGGTGTTGCCATTACGACTGCTGGGCAACCGTTTGCTGGCCATTGCCTTTTTGTTGCTGGCGCTGTCGGAAGGTGTGCGACTGGGGCTGCTGGTTTATCTGCCACTGGCGCTGGAGCAACAGCAAGGCATGAGCCCGGACGGCACCAGCCGGGTGTTACTCTGGTTTATTCTGAGTGTGACCGCCGGTACTTTTATCAGCGGCAAGCGCATTGCTCACAGCGGCTTTTGCCGTCCTTTTCCCTGGGCGGGCGGTGTTCTGCTGGGCCTTGGCTGTGCGTTGTTACTGGCGCTGTTTGGCCGCTGGCTGAACGGCCCCTGGCTGTATGGCGGCCTGATTGCCGGTGGCGTGGGCATCGGCTTTTTGATTGTGGCCTGCTCCATTGCAGTGCAAAACGCCCTGCCTTCCCCTCAGCTGGGTGCCGGGCTGGCGCTGATGAACTTCTGTCGCTCCCTGGGTGGCACCCTGGGAGTGGTCTGGCTGAGCTGGCAATATCAGCAGCAGTTAAGCGACTGGTCGGTACACGTTTACAGCTCGCTCACAGGATATGGGCTGGTGTGCCTGCTGTTGGGTTTCGTGATGCCCGACAAAGAGCTGGGTAATCAGGCCAAAAACCAGCCGGGCTGAAACGTTACTGAGGTAAAGGACGCACCCGGCAGCCTTCAATCACCAGCCGGGTGATCACTTCGGCGGCCTGTTCAAAGTCGCTGTCATCCAGCTCCTCCTTACCCAGGGCCATGGTGATCTGCCAATTGAAATCGGCATAAGTCTGGGTAGAGGCCCAGATGGCAAACAGCAGATGCCGTGGCTCAAACTGCTCCATCAATCCCTGCCCCATCCAGTCACTCAGCTTGCTGCTCAGCGTTTTGGTCTGCTCGCTCAGGCGAGCAATCAGATCTTCTGGCAAGTGAGGAGCACCATGCATGATTTCACTGGCAAACACCTTTGAGGCATAAGGGTAGTCACGGGAAATCGTCAGCTTGGTGCGTATGTAAGCCGTCAGTGCCATTACCGGATCAGCATGCTCCTCAAAAGGAGCAGAGGCCGCCAGCAGCGGCTCGGTCACGCTTTCCAGTACAGCGCGGTAGAGATTTTCCTTGCTGCCGAAATAGTAGTAGATATTGGGCTTGGGCAACTGAGCCAGCTCGGCGATATCGGCAGTTTTGGTAGCGGCATAGCCATGCTCGGCAAATACCCGGCTGGCAGCGCGTATGATTTTTTCTTCGTTTCTGGCTCTTATCCGTGACATAGTTCTTTACGTTTGTTTGACCTACTAGTCAGCAACCATACCCTAATCGGTTACAAATTCATAAAAAAACGCCCACCACAGGGTGAGCGTGAAAAAAGAGTAACCAAGGTTACCCCTCGACCAAAACAATGGGGTGATGAGCCGCACGCAGGCGGGCGCGCACCGAATATTAGCTGCAGTCTGCCTTCAGGCCGGTTTTTTCAATGCCGGCAACGGCGCAGGCTTCATCCACATCAGACAGATCACCGGTAATGCCCACGGCACCAATGATCAGATTATTGTCGTTACGAATAAGTACGCCACCGGGAGCAGGCAACACTTTGCCCTGACCCAGAGTATTGATGGATTGCATAAAGCCCGGACGGGCTTCTGCCATTTCGGCCAGACCACGGGAGCTGCGACCCAGTGCGATGGAGCCCCAGGCCTTGGCAATGGCAATATCGGGACGCATCAGACTGGCAGTATCTTCACGCTGCAAAGATACCAGCACGCCGGCACTGTCGAGCACGGCGACGGTCAGCGGTGCGGCAGACATTTCCCTGGCGCGCTGCAGCGCACCTTCGGTGATTGATAATGCCTGCTCAAGTGAAATTGTATTCATTACTCAATGACTCCCTGTCTAGCCATACTAAAGTATTACCAACTGGACACTAATAAAACATAAAATCGCGACAAAGTTAACAGATATTTGTATACGTTTAATATAAAGACAAACCTTGCGTCACTTCTGCTCCTGTTTTGCGTAAGCCATTAACAAGTGCCGGCATTGATGTATTAACTGTCTTCTGGCCGCTGCCTGCCTGACCAATGGCACGAATATTGCTCACTTCTCGGCTCAGGCATCATTCAATGGAGAAAATACAATGCCGGAGCTGCGACAGGTTTCTACGCTGAACTGGTTTATGTGCTGGCTGATGCTGAGCTGCCTGCTGATCACGCTGTTGCCCGACAGTCTGTTTACCGGTGCCTTTGGACTCTGGCTTGCCGATTACCGGCTACTCTTTGTGCTTGCCCTGGTGTTGTCAGCGACTTATTTTCTGTCGATTGGTGCCATCATGCTGTTTCAGCATGTGTTTTATCGTAAACAGCGAGTGACCCGGCAAAAGCTGCTGAAAGAGCTGCTTGAATACCTGGATCCGAATGAAAAAGCCGTGCTGCGGGAGTTTGTGATCCAGCGTAAAAGCGTCATAAAACTGCCGGTCACCGAGCCCGCCGTCAAAAATTTGTTGAATCAGGGCATTCTGACCTACGCCTACGGCGAGCCGGGAGAAAACAGCCTGCAGGCCATCAAAGCACTGATGATCACGCTGGAAGCGCGCCCCCTGTTAACCTTCAGAGTACTGGGGCTGAATCCGGCCAACATGACCGAAGAGCAGAAAAGTCAGCTACTCAGCTCTCGCCCCCGCTATGCTTACAAACAGCTGGGCCGCAGCTGACTGCTTCAACAAAAAAAGCTCCCGAAGGAGCTTTTTTTGTACCAGGCGGCCGGTGTCAGGCCACTTCGTAAAAGACGGCGTTTTTAGCGGTTTCTTCAGCCAGAATGGCCAGTGCAACCGGAATACATTTACCACACTGGGAGCCAGCTCCCAGCTCGCGCTTGAGATCCATAAAATCGGCATTGCCTTCGGCAATGGCTGCTTTTAACTGGCGTTCGGTAATACCTTTGCACAAACAAACATACATAAATGATGCCCTCCGCTATAGAGCAAATCTAAATGATATCAGTTATCAGTGCAAGTTAATTTTGACTAAAAACACGTCGATTTATGTCCGGGATCCTTTTTAACACTCACGACCCGCCCAGCTCTTGCCAGGCCTGAAACAGCGTCAGATAGACCTTGCCACTGAGTTGCCGCAACAGCTCGCTGCGCTCCAGCCGATCCATCACAGGGCCTTTTACCTCGGCCAGATGAAAACAAATACCGGCAAGCCTGAGGCGTTCATTAATCATCAGCAGGCTGTCGAGGGCTGAAGCGTCAATGCGGTTGACTGCCGTGCATTGCAGCACCAGGTGGCGCAGCCCGGGGCGCTGACTGACCAGCGTCGCGATTACCTCTTCCAGCTCACCCGCATTGGCAAAATACAGGCTTTCGTCAATTCGCAGACACAGCAGCCTCTCGTTCAGCTCTACACGATGACGGAGCCGGTTACGAAAATGCTCCGTGCCGGCAATGCGGCCCACCTCAGCCCAGTGTGGCTTGTGGCTGTGATACAAATGCAGCAACAGTGACACCAGAATGCCACTCACCAGGCCGATCTCAACGCCTGCCGTCAGCGTCACGATAAAGGTAACGCACAAGGCACTGAAGTCAGCCCGGGAATAACGCCAGGTGTGGCCGAAATGCCGCCAGTCAAACAACCCCAGTACCGATACAACTATGGTGGCGGCCAGCACTGCCTGGGGCAGGTTACTCAGCCAGGGCGCAAACCAGAGCCCGGCCAGGGTAATGCCGAAAGCAGCATAAATACCGGCTGCCGGCGTTTGTGCGCCGGCGTCAAAGTTCACCACGGAGCGGGCAAAGCCCCCGGTTACCGGCATGCCACCGGAGACGCCTGCAGACAAGTTAGCCAGCCCCAGGCCAATCAGCTCCCTGTTGGGCCGAATGCGTTGCCGGCGGCGCGCTGCCAGAGTCTGACCGATGGATACCGACTCGACGAATCCCACCAGGCCCAGCAGTAATGAAGGCAGTACCAGCTCCCGCCATGGCAAATTGTGCCACTCGGGCCAGCTCAGCACCGGCAAGCCAGCCGGAACGGATTGCACCACCGCCACGCCGGCGCTCTCCAGATCCAGCTGCACCGACAGTACAATCGCCGACATCACCACCAGGGCCGGCATCAGCCGCACCACTGCGGTGGCCGAGGCCGGGCTCATTATCCGCAACAACAGGCCTTTAAGGCCGGCCCGGGCCCATAACAGGGCGATCAGGCTGATAACCGACACCCCCAGGGTCGCCGGCGGTATGGCTTCAGACTGGGCCACCAGCACCACAGGAAGCTGCCAGAGCGCCCCTTCAAGCTGAATCCCCAGCAGGTGACGCAACTGGCTTAGCGTAATCAGCACCGCAGACGCACTGATAAAGCCCGACATCACTGAATGACTGATAAAATGCGCCACAAACCCCAGCCGGAACAGGCCAAACAGCAGCAACCAGCCACCGCTCAGCAACGCCAGCGCCAGGGCCCCGTCAGTGTAATGCACTCCCTGCAGTGAGAGCTGGCCCAGGGTAGCCGCCGTCATCAGAGACAACACCGCCACCGGCCCAACCGACAGGGTTCGGCTTGAGCCGGACAGTGCATAGATAATTAATGGCAATATGCTGGCATAAAGGCCAGCCTGAGGCGGCAGCCCCGCCAGCATGGCATAAGCCAGCGACTGAGGGATCAGCATCAGGGTAACAATCAGTGCTGCGGCTCCATCCTGAGCCAGTATGCTGCGGCTATAATCTTTCGCCCACTCGGGCAACAGACTCATGATGACAGGCGTTCCGCCATCCGGCCGGCATGGACAGAGAGATCATAACCGGCTGCAGCAGCCTGCTGCAGCAATACTTCTGCCGGCTGCCGGGCTGCCTGAGACAAGGCCCACAGCGTAATAGAGCGGGTACCGGTGCGACAAAAGGCCAGTACGGGGCCCGGGTGGCGCTTCAGGGCCGTGTCAAAGTCGGTAATGGCCTCATCGGTAAAGTTGCCTGAGCTGATAGGAATCCACTCCCAGGCAAAGCCCTGACTGCGCGCCTCGGCTGCCAGCGCCTCGGCGGCAGGCTGGCCGTCTGTTTCACCATCGGGGCGGTTACAAATCAGCGCTTTATATCCCAGCTGTTTAAGTGTCGCCAGATCACCGGCGGTGACCTGATCCGCCACCGCAAAGCCGGAGGTTACCTGTTTGATATTCATACTGGGTTCCTTAATTGGGTTATCGGTGACGAATGATAGCATTCCCCTCACACCTTTAGATTAGAAGTTACTAACATAAAGGTGTGCAGGCAAGCTCAGAAACGAAAAAAGGAGGCCGAAGCCTCCTTTTTTGCAGCGCGGGTTGCGCAAGTCATCAATTACTTGATGATCTTGGCTACAACGCCGGCGCCCACGGTGCGGCCACCTTCACGGATAGCGAAGCGCAGACCGTCTTCCATCGCGATGGGAGCGATCAGGCTTACAACCATCTTGATGTTGTCGCCAGGCATTACCATTTCAACGCCTTCCGGCAGTTCGATGGTACCGGTCACGTCAGTAGTACGGAAGTAGAACTGAGGACGGTAGCCTTTGAAGAACGGAGTGTGACGGCCGCCTTCGTCTTTGGACAGTACGTATACTTCGGATTCGAAGTCGGTGTGCGGAGTGATGGAGCCCGGCTTGGCCAGAACCTGACCACGCTCAACGTCTTCACGCTTGGTACCACGCAGCAGAACACCTACGTTCTCACCGGCACGGCCTTCGTCCAGCAGTTTGCGGAACATTTCAACACCGGTACAGGTGGTCTTGGTGGTGTCTTTGATACCAACGATTTCGATTTCTTCACCAACCTTAACGATACCGCGCTCTACACGGCCGGTAACAACGGTACCACGACCCTGGATGGAGAATACGTCTTCGATCGGCAGCAGGAAAGCACCGTCAACGGCACGCTCAGGATCCGGAATGTAAGAATCCAGGGCGTCAGCCAGTTCCAGGATTTTCTCTTCCCACTGAGGATCACCTTCCAGGCCTTTCAGAGCGGAGCCCTGAATAACCGGCGTGTCGTCGCCCGGGAATTCATACTCGGACAGCAGCTCACGCACTTCCATTTCTACCAGCTCGAGCAGCTCTTCATCGTCAACCATGTCACACTTGTTCATGAATACAACGATGTAAGGTACACCTACCTGGCGGGCCAGCAGGATGTGCTCACGGGTTTGCGGCATGGGGCCGTCGGTAGCAGCTACTACCAGGATAGCGCCGTCCATCTGAGCAGCACCGGTGATCATGTTTTTCACGTAGTCAGCGTGACCGGGGCAGTCAACGTGAGCGTAGTGACGGGCTTCGGTGTCGTACTCAACGTGAGAAGCGGCGATGGTGATACCACGGGCCTTTTCTTCCGGCGCGTTATCGATCTGATCGTAACCGCGGGCAGAGCCACCCATTTTCTTGGCCAGAACGGTGGTGATGGCGGCGGTCAGAGTGGTTTTACCGTGGTCAACGTGGCCGATGGTGCCAACGTTTACGTGCGGTTTCGTACGTTCAAATTTTTCTTTAGACACGGACTAGTCCTTCCTGATTTGCTCCCGCCCGGCAGGGCGGGAAGATTTAACAAAGATTAATTAACCTCGGCGGACAGCAATCACTGCCTCGGCCATGTTCGCAGGCACTTCGGCGTACTTGGCAAACTCCATGGAGTAGGAAGCACGGCCCTGAGACTGAGAACGCAGGTCGGTAGCGTAACCGAACATTTCGGACAGCGGAACCAGGGCATTGATAATCTTGCCGGTGACACCGTCTTCCATGCCTTCAATGATGCCACGGCGACGGTTCACATCACCGATAACATCACCCATGTACTCTTCCGGCGTTTCCACTTCCACCTTCATCAGCGGCTCAAGCAGAACGGGGTTACATTTCATGAAACCCTCTTTAAACGCCATTGAGCCGGCGATTTTAAAGGCCATTTCGGAAGAGTCAACATCGTGGAAGGAGCCGTCATACAGAGTAACCTTGAGGTCCTCGATGGGATAACCAGCGAGTACACCCTGCTTCATCTGCTCCTGAATGCCCTTGTCTACAGCCGGAATGAATTCCTTGGGAATCACGCCGCCCACAACGGCATTTTCAAAGGTATAGCCGGCACCTTCTTCCTGGGGCTGGATTTTAATCCAGACATGGCCAAACTGACCACGACCACCAGACTGGCGCACAAACTTGCCTTCCTGCTCCACAGATCCACGAATGGTTTCACGGTAGGAAACCTGGGGCTTGCCCACGTTGGCCTCTACCTTGAATTCGCGTTTCATGCGGTCCACGATGATGTCCAGGTGCAGCTCACCCATACCGGCAATAATGGTCTGACCAGATTCTTCATCCGTCCACACACGGAACGAAGGATCTTCCTGAGCCAGACGACCCAGGGCCAGGCCCATTTTTTCCTGGTCGGCCTTGGTTCTCGGCTCAACGGCAACGGAAATAACCGGCTCGGGGAATTCCATCCGCTCCAGAATGATGGGAGCCGCAGGTGCACACAGGGTGTCACCGGTGGTTACATCTTTCAGGCCGATGGCGGCGGCAATGTCGCCGGCACAAACGGATTTAATTTCTTCCCGTTTGTTCGCATGCATCTGTACGATACGACCAACCCGCTCGCGCTTGTTCTTCACCGGGTTCAGCACCGTATCACCGGTGTTGACCACGCCGGAATAAGCGCGGAAGAAGGTCAGGTTGCCCACAAAGGGATCCGTAGCAATTTTGAAAGCCAGCGCCGCAAAGGGCGCCGCATCGTCGGCGGCTCGGGTGTCAGGCGTTTCGCCGTCTTCCTTCACGCCGGCAATGGCAGGTACTTCCACCGGAGACGGCAGATATTCCACCACTACGTCAAGCATGGCCTGCACACCCTTGTTTTTAAACGCGGATCCACAGGTAACCAGGATGATTTCGTTGTTAAGCACACGTTGACGCAAACCAGCCTTGATTTCCGCCTCGGTCAGCTCACCGTCTTCCAGGTATTTCTCCATCAGCTCTTCGCTGGCTTCGGCAGCGGCTTCAACCAGATTCTGGTGCCACTCTTCAGCCAGTTCCTGCATGTCTTCAGGCACATCGTGGTATTCAAAGGTGGTACCGTTGTCCGCCTCATTCCAGTCAATGCCTTTCAGCTTGACCAGATCAACCACACCCTTGAAGCCTTCTTCGGCACCAATGGGCAGCTGCACCGGTACCGCCACCCCTTTCAGGCGGGTTTTGATCTGTTCGACCACCCGCAGAAAGTTGGCACCGGTACGGTCCATTTTATTGACGAAGGCAATGCGCGGAACGTGGTATTTATTGGCCTGACGCCATACCGTCTCGGACTGCGGCTGAACACCACCCACGGCGCAATACACCATAACGGCACCGTCGAGCACCCGCATGGAACGTTCTACTTCAATGGTGAAGTCAACGTGTCCGGGCGTGTCGATGATGTTGATACGATGCTGAGGGAACTGATGTTCCATGCCGTCCCAGAAACAGGTTGTTGCTGCGGACGTAATGGTAATACCACGCTCCTGCTCCTGCTCCATCCAGTCCATGGTCGCCGCACCCTCGTGGGTTTCGCCGAGCTTATGGTTAACACCGGTATAGAACAGAATGCGCTCGGTAGTGGTGGTTTTACCGGCGTCTATGTGCGCGCTGATACCGATATTACGGTAACGCTCAATCGGGGTTGTACGAGCCACAATAAGATCCTCTTGCCAAGGTCGAATGTCCTTCGTGAGCCACAGAGGGCGCGGCTTGCGCCGCGCCCGCTCTCATTACCAGCGGTAGTGAGCGAAGGCCTTGTTGGCTTCGGCCATGCGGTGAACGTCTTCACGCTTCTTCACGGCAGAGCCTTTGTTTTCAGAGGCATCCATCAGCTCACCAGCCAGACGCTGGGCCATGGATTTTTCGCCACGCTTACGCGCAGCTTCTACCAGCCAGCGCATGGCCAGGGCGTTACGACGTACGGGACGCACTTCAACTGGCACCTGATAGGTGGAGCCACCTACCCGGCGGGATTTAACTTCAACAGTAGGACGAACGTTGTCCAGGGCTTCTTCAAACAGAGCCAGGTGATCTTTGCTGGTTTTGGCAGCAACGATATCCAGGGCACCGTAAACAATCTTTTCAGAAGTAGACTTCTTGCCGTCTACCATTACTACGTTTACGAATTTTGCCAGCAGCTCAGATCCGAACTTGGGATCCGGCAGAATTTTACGCTGGCCGATAACGCGACGTCTTGGCATTGCTAACTCTCCGTAGCTTCAGGATTAACCCAAAACAAAACAGGTTAAAAAAATAAATGTTTGGCCTTACTTAACGGAGAACCATTAAGCCTTGGGCTTCTTGGCACCGTACTTGGAACGGGCCTGACGACGGGCAGCAACACCTGAAGTGTCGAGCGCGCCGCGAACGGTGTGATAACGCACACCGGGAAGGTCTTTAACACGACCGCCACGGATCAGAACCACAGAGTGTTCCTGAAGGTTGTGACCTTCACCACCGATGTAGGAGTTCACTTCGAAGCCGTTGGTCAGACGAACACGGCATACTTTACGCAGTGCGGAGTTCGGCTTCTTCGGAGTGGTGGTGTATACGCGGGTGCAAACACCACGCTTTTGCGGGCAGGCTTCCAGCGCAGGCACGTTGCTTTTAGCAACGATTGCTTTACGCGGCTTGCGAACCAGCTGGTTAATAGTTGCCATTAACAGCTCCTGATAATGTCGTTCTACAGTTGAAAAAATCCATCCCCAAATGCGGGGACGCAAAATTCTATTCCTGCCCGCCGGGCAAGTCAAGATTTATACAGTTGCTCGTACGGGCAGAGGCAGGGTTACCTGCGTCGACACACTTCAGGCCCATCCATGGGAAGCTCGGCAATCCCCGCCACTGCCCAGTCACTGGCACTCGGTTGTAGCTGCCGTTTCAGCTGGCAGAGCCTGTGCAACAGGCTTTAAATGTAACGTGGCCTGTGAATAAATGATGGTTTTCTACCAGGCTGTTGGGCTGCCCTGGCTGGCGACCAGCTCAACGAAGCCATTCATGGTAAGCGGCTGGCCCAGCAAAGGCTCAAGGCCGCGGGCGGCCAGGTCTTCACTCATTACATGCAGACAGCCGGCATCGGCAAGAGGCTGCAACCGCTCCTGCCAGACCGGTACAGTGGCGGCAATCACGCCATCCTGCCACAGTAATAACTGATCACCGGGCTGCAGCAACTGCAGCGCCAGCTCAAGGCTCTGATGACTGAAAGGAGAGTGTTTAACGGTATGCAGCATACGTCCTCAGAAAATCAGCCGGACATCATACTCGCCCAGCAGGCGGGTTAATTCTTCTTGCGTGCAGGCTTGCGCCTCAATGCACAAATCAGCCAGCGCAAGATTGCGCTTCATCAATGCATTGGCACAGACATAGATATGCTCAATATCATACAGCTCCAGCAGGCCAAAAGTGGGCGCATAGTCCCTGCCATGAATAGCCGCCGGTGCCTGAGCCGATTTCAGCTGATAAACGCCATCACCGATAAAGAACACCGCCAGCTCTTCACTCAGGGCCGACGTGGCCAGCACCGCATCCAGTCCTTCCCGGCCTGCAGCACTGCCATGAGGTGGTGTATGGAAGATAAAAGCGACCTTGTTCATCAGAATTGCACCACCCTGTCTGCCGTCAGAGCCGCCTGCGCCAGCGCGCCCAGACCACTCAGTCGGAAAGGGGCAGCAACATTGCCGGTGCCCAGGCCGGCCTCTGCGGCACAACTATCGTCACACAGGCCCCGGCGCAGGGCTGCTGCCACACACAGGTCAAGGGTGAGCTGATGACGCTCGGCAAGCGTGACCCAGGCCCGGTGCACATCAAACTCGTCACTGGCGGGCTGCACCAGACGACTCCCGTTGTGTACCCCTTCCTGATAAAAAAACACACTGTCGAGCACATGACCCTGTTCCAGCACGGCACTGGCAAAGCGCAGGGCATCAGCGGCAGCCTGGCTGCCGTAGCAGGGCCCGGTGATCAAGAGGGCAAAGCGCAGAGAAGCTGGAGTCATAACGGGTATCCGTTGCTGAAAAAAGAGCGGCTCGGGCCGCTCTTGAAAGGTTACTCAACCAGAGCGATGGCTTCCACTTCCACCAGCACGTCTTTGGGCAGACGAGCTACTTCGACACAGGAACGAGCAGGCGCACCAGCGGCAAAATAACTGGCATACACTTCGTTAAAGGCCAGGAAGTTGTTCATGTCGGACAGGAAGCAGGTGGTTTTGACCACGCTGGTGGCGTCGGCACCGGCTTCCGCCAGCACGGCCATCAGATTGTCCATTACCTGCTTGGTCTGAGCCTCAATGCCGCCTTCCACCACATCCATGGTGGCCGGATCCAGCGGGATCTGACCTGAGGTATAGACCATGTTACCCACGCGGGCAGCCTGAATGTATGGGCCAATGGCAGCGGGAGCCTGATCGGTGGCAATTACGGTTTTAGTCATGGGTTCTCCTGGTTATTAGGCGATAACTCTTCATCATCGCGTTTTTTCTGTCTGATATAGAGATAGACAGTGTGTTTGGAAATGTTGAGCTTGTCCGACACCATGGCAATGGCGTCCTTGATATCGAAAATGCCCTTTTCAAACAGGGTAGTCACAATTTGCTTGTTCTTGGCATTATTGGCCACATGAGGATCGGCATTAATCGCATCTATGGTGCGTTCCACCGTCAGGGTGACCAGCTCTTCCACATTATTGCTGAAGTTTTCTGCCGAGGTTTGCGGCCGCTCATTTTCTGGCGGTAACAAGTCGCTCATCAGCTCATGCAAGGGGGCACTCAGATCCAGGTGCACACACAACAACATTAAAACCTCACCATCGCGCACCAGTTGCAGCAAGCTGCGCACTGGCGCACCAAGGCGCTGATGGGTCAGGCACAGACGCTCATTCCGGGTATGATACAGCTGACTCAGCAGCCGTTGCTCGGTCTCGCTCATGGCGGCACCAGGCTGGCGGCTGCTGCCGGCCAGATAGACGGCAACACCCTCCGGCTGATGCAGGCTGTACACGACGACTTCGCAGTGACGACCATAGAGTGTTGCTAACCCTTCGGCCAGCTGGGCATAACTCTCGGACACTCCTTGTGATGGCGTTGTCAGTGCCTTGGTAACTGTTGTATTCAATGCTTGAGCCATCCCCTGCTTCCACCCTGTTCTCTGGCTCTGATTTTCAATCGCTGATGGTGAATGTCAACTTTTTTTGAAACCAGACATGAGAACTGAACTCCAGGAATAAAAAAACCGCCTGCGGGCGGTTTTTTCTTCTAAGGCAACTGACGGATCAGGCGCGCAGGGATTTTTCACCCCGGGACACACCGCACACACCGCTGCGTACTACTTCCACCACTTCGGTAGTTTCGCTCATATTGCGTATAAAAGCGTCAAGCTTGTCACTGGTGCCCACCAGCTGCACCGTATACAGATGCGGAGTGACGTCCACAATCTGGCCCCGGAAGATGTCGGCGGTACGCTTGACTTCATCCCGGTTGGACCCGTCGGCGCGCACCTTGACCAGCACAATTTCACGCTCGATATGATCCCCGTCGGTCAGGTCGCTGACCTTAAGCACATCCACCAGCTTGTTGAGCTGCTTGGTGATCTGCTCGATCACCCGCTCGTCACCGCTGGTGACGATGGTCATGCGTGACAGGGTGGGATCCTCTGTGGGTGCCACTGTCAGGGTTTCAATGTTATAGGCCCGCTGGGAAAACAGCCCCACTACCCGGCTCAGGGCACCGGACTCGTTTTCCAGCAACAGGGAAATAATACGCCGCATCAGGTTCGCTCCGTTTTGCTTAACCACATTTCATCCATGGCTCCGGTCTTGATTTGCATGGGATACACATGCTCTTCCGGATCGATCTGAATATCCATGAATACCAGCTTGTCGGTCAGGGAGAAGCATTTCTCCAGGGCCGCGTCCAGCTCGGCCGGATCCGTGACCTTCATGCCCACATGGCCATAGGACTCGGCCAGCTTGACGAAGTCGGGCAGCGAGTCCATGTAGGAATGACTCTGACGGCCTTCATAGAACATCTTCTGCCACTGCTTCACCATGCCCAGGGCGCTGTTGTTCATGGAAATAATTTTCACCGGTATGTTGTATTGCATACAGGTGGACAGTTCCTGAATGTTCATCTGAATGGAGCCGTCACCGGTCACACACACAGATACGGCATCGGGGCAGCCCAGCTTGGCGCCCATGGCGGCAGGCAGGCCAAAGCCCATGGTGCCCAGGCCACCGGAGTTGATCCACTGGCGCGGCTTGTCGTAGGGATAGTACAGGGCGGCAAACATCTGGTGCTGACCCACATCGGAGCTGATGATGGCCTTACCTTCAGTAATGCGGTACACCGCCTCCATCACTTCCTGAGGCTTGATGTATTTATCACTTTTTTCATAACTCAGGCACTTGCGGTCACGCCACTGCTCGATCTGCGCCCACCAGTCACTCAAGGCCTGAGTATCGGGCTTAAGTCCGAGCTCACGAATGGCGTCGAGCATCTGCGCCAGCACAGCGTCGGCTGAGCCCACGATGGGAATGTGCGCAGGAATGGTTTTGGAAATAGAGGTCGGATCCACATCCACATGCACTATGGTGGCATGCGGGCAGAACTTGGCCACGTTATTGGTTACCCTGTCGTCAAAGCGGGCACCAATGGCCAGGATAAGATCCGAGTTATGCATGGTTTTGTTGGCTTCATAGGTGCCATGCATGCCCAGCATACCCACAAACTGCTTGTGCGTGCCGGGCATGACACCCAGGCCCATCAGGGTGTTGGTGACCGGCAGATTAAACTGCTCGGCCAGCTGCACCACCAGATTGCTGGCATCGGCAGTAATAGCACCGCCCCCCACATACATCACCGGGCGCTTGGCCGCGGCCAGGGCCTTCATCGCTTTTTTGATCTGCCCCTTATGGCCTGTTCCTGTGGGATTGTAGGAACGCATATCCACGCTGTCAGGGTAAACGTAAGGATGCTTTTCCTTGGGGTTCTGAATATCTTTAGGCAGATCGACTACCACCGGGCCGGGGCGACCGGATGCGGCAATGTAATAGGCCTTTTTAATGGCCAGAGGAATATCGGACGCCTTCTTGCACAAAAAACTGTGTTTCACGATAGGGCGGGAAATACCGATCATGTCGGTTTCCTGGAAGGCATCGTCACCAATATAGTGGGTTGGCACCTGGCCGGACAAGACTACCAAAGGAATAGAATCCATATAGGCAGTAGCAATACCGGTAATACAGTTGGTCGCACCCGGGCCGGACGTGACCAGCACGGTACCCACCTTGCCGGTTGCCCGTGAATAGCCATCAGCCATGTGCACGGCCGCCTGCTCGTGGCGCACCAGCACATGCTCTATTTTGCTGTTTTCAAACAAGGCATCATAGATGTCCAGTACCGAGCCACCGGGATAACCAAACAGGTAATCTATCCCCTGGTCCTCCAGCGCTCGTACGACCATTTCTGCGCCTGATAACATCTCCATGGTAAAGCCCTCCAGGCTCTGCTCCGTTCACTTTGCCTTCCTTTAGGCAGCCGCAGGCGGGCACGCTGTGCGCACTGCTAAATGAAGGTTCTTATATTTATAAAACAACAACTTACAACAGCCAGGCTGAAGATAAGCAGAAAAAGGATGAAAAATCACCTTAACCTGCTTTAAATCCGTTGTCCACGGGGGCTTTGCAATTCTGCCTGCTCCGCCTGAAACAGCCTGCCCATGCTGCTTTGCCGGTACCAGCACCAGCCCCGGGTGCATGCTGGTGCCAGTGTTTAAAGCCTGACCGAAAAGACCTGAAAGGTCACTTAAGACAACAACAAAACAACAGCCCAACATTCAAGATAAAAAGCGAAACTATAAACAAGAATAAAACTATAAACGCAGTATAAAACACTACTTAAATGCCAATATGCCGTTTATAAAAAGAGTGAAACCATACTTTCCCGGCACAGCCAAAGTTGACAGCACCGCTGTTAATCGTTATCTGTATAGCGTTGTTAACGGATTCTTTCTGATGTGAGTGACCATGCAAAAACAAATTCAGCTACTACTACTAACCAACAAGGTGCTTTAGCGCACGGGGTTAGGCGTAGCTGGAATTTATCATTCACACAGTTTCACACTTAAAAACCCGTGCCGTCCGCACGGGTTTTTTTATTCTGCTTCGGGCGGCACGGACACACAGAGGAAAGCGACATGTCGAACCAGGTCATTTTATTCGATACCACCTTGCGGGACGGTGAACAGGCGCTTTCCGCCAGCCTGTCAGTCAAGGAAAAACTGCAGATCGCCCAGGCTCTGGAGCGCCTCGGTGTTGACGTGATGGAAGTGGGCTTTCCCATTTCCTCTCCCGGCGATTTTGAATCGGTGCAGACCATTGCCCGTCATATCAAAAACAGCCGGGTCTGCGCCCTGTCCCGAGCCCTCAAGGCCGACATCGACGCCGCCGGCGAGGCGCTGCGGGTGGCGGATCAGTTCCGTATTCACACCTTTATCTCTACCTCCGACATACATGTGCAGAGCAAGCTGCGCAAAGACTTCGACTCTGTCGTGGAAATGAGCGTGGCGGCGGTCAAGCACGCCCGGGGCTACACCGACGACGTGGAGTTCTCTTGCGAGGATGCCGGCCGCACCCCCATCGACAATCTGTGCCGCATGGTCGAGGCCGTGATCAAGGCCGGTGCCCGCACCGTAAACATTCCCGACACCGTGGGCTACACAGTGCCCAGCGAGTTTGGCGGCATTATTCAGACCCTGTTTGAGCGGGTACCCAATATTCACGAAGCCGTTATTTCCGTGCACTGCCACGACGACCTCGGCATGTCGGTAGCCAACTCTATTGCCGCCGTACAGGCAGGTGCGCGCCAGATTGAATGTACCATCAACGGCATCGGTGAGCGGGCCGGCAACTGCTCGCTGGAAGAAGTGGCCATGATCATGAAAACCCGGGGCGAATTGCTCGGGGTACATACCAATATCAAGCACCAGGAAATCTACCGGACCAGCCAGCTGGTGCGTAACCTGTGCAATATGCCGGTACAGCCCAACAAGGCCATCGTCGGAGCCAATGCCTTCTCACACTCTTCCGGTATTCACCAGGACGGCGTACTGAAAAACAAGAACACTTACGAGATCATCACCCCCGAAAGCATTGGTTTACCCAAGAACCAGCTTAACCTGACTTCACGCTCCGGCCGCCACGTGATCAAGCACCGCATGGCTGAGATGGGCTACTCCGAGCAGGACTATGATCTCGACACCCTTTACACCAGCTTCCTCGCGCTGGCAGACCGCAAGGGCCAGGTATTCGATTACGATCTGGAAGCCCTGGTGTTCTTCAGCCAGATCCACGAAGAGCCCGAGCAGTTCAAGCTCAAGTACCTGAGCGTGCAGTCCGGCAGCAATGTCATGTCCACCGCCAGTGTACGCATGGAAGTGGGCGGCGAGATCGTTAATGAAGCCGCCGTGGGTAATGGCCCGGTAGATGCCGTGTACCAGTGCATCAACCGGGTCACCGGCTATGACATTCGCATCGACAAATACGAACTGCAAAGCAAGGGTGAAGGCAAAGATGCACTGGGTCAGGTGGACATCGTCGCCGAGTACAAGGGCCGCAAGTTCCACGGCATGGGCCTGGCCACCGATATCGTCGAGTCCTCTGCCCAGGCATTGATTCACGTGATTAACTGCATTTACCGGGCCGAGCAGGTCGCGGAAAAGAAAGAAGAAATTCAGAAAAAAATTCGTATGGAGACAGTGTGAACATGAGCGCAAGCTACAAGGTCGCGGTATTGCCGGGTGACGGCATTGGCCCGGAAGTGATGGCTGAAGCCATTCGGGTGCTGGATAAAGTGCAGGCCGAGTTCGGCCTGCAGCTGGACTACAGCCATTATGATGTGGGCGGCATCGCCATCGATAACCACGGCAGTCCCCTGCCCGCCGCCACCCTGGCCGGCTGTGAAGCCGCCGATGCCGTACTGTTCGGCTCTGTGGGCGGCCCCAAGTGGGAAAACCTGCCGCCCAATGAGCAGCCCGAGCGCGGTGCCCTGCTGCCCCTGCGCGGTCACTTCAAGCTGTTCTGCAACATGCGCCCGGCCAAGATCTACCAGGGCCTGGAAGGCTTCTCGCCGCTGCGCGCCGACATCAGTGCCCGCGGCTTTGACATAGTGTGCATGCGCGAGCTGACCGGCGGCATCTACTTCGGTCAGCCCAAGGGTCGGGAAGGTTCAGGCCCCGAAGAAAAGGCGTTCGATACCGAGGTGTATCACCGCTATGAAATTGAGCGTATCGCCCGGCTGGCATTTGAGGCGGCCCAGGGCCGTCGTGGTGTGGTGACGTCCGTCGACAAGGCCAACGTCCTGCAGGCCTCCATCCTGTGGCGGGAAGTGGTCACCGAAATCGCCAAGGATTACCCGGATGTGACCCTGAACCACATCTACATCGACAACGCCACCATGCAGCTCATTAAGGATCCGTCCCAGTTCGACGTGCTGCTGTGCTCCAACCTGTTCGGCGACATCATCTCCGACGAAATGGCGATGATCACCGGCTCCATGGGCCTGCTGCCCTCCGTCAGCCTGAACGATCAGGGCTTTGGCCTGTACGAGCCGGCCGGCGGCTCCGCTCCGGACATCGCCGGTCAGGGCATTGCCAACCCCATCGCCCAGATTTTGTCCGCCGCGCTGATGCTGCGTTACAGCTTCAAGCAGGAAGAAGCCGCCCAGGCCATTGAGCGTGCCGTGGCCGAAACCCTGGCCGCCGGTTACTTTACCGGCGACCTGTACAGCGACAAGGCCGAACATCCGGAGCAGTCCACCAGTCAAATGGGCGAGCAAATCGTATCCCGCATTCGGAGAGCAAACTAATGGCCAAAACCCTCTATCAGAAAGTATTTGATGCCCATCTGGTGCGCAATGAAGCCGGCGAAACCCCGCTGCTCTACATTGATCGCCATCTGGTACACGAAGTGACCTCGCCCCAGGCCTTTGACGGCCTGCGTGAAAAGGGCCGCAAGCTGCGCCGCCCCGACCGCACCTGGGCGACCATGGATCACAACGTCTCCACCGAGACCAATGACATTGCCGCTTCCGGTGAAATGGCCCGCATTCAGATGGAAACCCTGGCCAAGAACTGTGAAGAATTCGGCGTGCCCCTGTATGACCTGCACCACAAGTACCAGGGCATAGTGCACGTGATCGGCCCCGAGCTGGGCCTGACCCTGCCGGGCACCACCATCGTCTGCGGCGACTCCCATACCGCCACCCACGGCGCCTTTGGTGCCCTAGCGTTTGGTATCGGCACTTCGGAAGTAGAGCACGTTATGGCCACCCAGACCCTGAAGCAGGGACGGGCCAAAACCATGAAAATTCAGGTTAACGGCGAGCTCAACCCGGGCATCAGCGCCAAGGACGTGGTGCTGGCCATTATCGGTAAGGTCGGTCATGCCGGCGGCACCGGTTATGTAGTGGAGTTCTGCGGCAGCGCCATTGAGTCGCTGTCGATGGAAGCGCGCATGACCATCTGTAACATGGCCATCGAGCTGGGTGCCAAGGCCGGCCTGGTCGCGCCCGATCAGACCACCTTTGACTACCTCAAGAACAAGCCGTTCGCTCCCGAAGGCGAGCAGTGGGAGCAGGCCGTGGCCTACTGGCAGACCCTCAAGTCCGACCAGGGTGCCGAGTTTGACGCCGTGGTCGAGCTCAACGGTGCCGACATTGCCCCGCAGGTGACCTGGGGCACCAACCCGGGCCAGGTGATGCCGGTGAACGGCACCATTCCGGCACCGGAAGACTTTGACGACGCCGTTGAGCGTCAGTCTGCCGTCAAGGCGCTGCAGTACATGGACATTCCTGCCGGTGGCAAGCTCACCGACGTGAACATCGACAAGGTGTTCATCGGCTCCTGTACCAACAGCCGCATTGAAGACTTGCGCGCCGCCGCCGCCATCGCTCAGGGGCGCAAGGTGGCCGCCGGGGTTCAGGCGCTGGTGGTGCCTGGTTCACAGCAGGTGAAGGCGCAGGCCGAAGCCGAAGGACTGGATAAAGTCTTTATCGAAGCCGGTTTCGAATGGCGTCTGCCCGGTTGCTCCATGTGTCTGGCCATGAACAACGACCGGCTGCAGCCGGGCGAGCGTTGTGCCGCCACCAGCAACCGCAACTTTGAAGGCCGTCAGGGCAGGGGTGGCCGCACCCATCTGGTGAGCCCGGCCATGGCCGCCGCCGCCGCCGTGTTCGGTCATTTTGTCGACATTCGGGATTTATAAGGGGAATAACATGAGCGGATTCAAGCAATTAACCGGTATCGCCGCCCCCCTGGATGCGGCCAACGTAGACACCGATCAGATCATTCCCAAGCAGTTTCTGCAAAAGGTGACCCGGTCCGGCTTTGGCAGACACCTGTTCCACGACTGGCGCTTTCTTGATGACGCCGGTGAGCAGCCGAACCCGGAGTTTGTACTTAACCAGGCGCCTTACGACAAAGCCGTGATCCTGCTGGCCCGGGAAAACTTCGGCTGTGGTTCCAGCCGCGAACATGCGCCCTGGGCGCTGGCCGATTTCGGTTTGAAGGCCGTCATCGCCCCTAGCTTTGCCGATATCTTCTACGGCAACGCCATTAACAACGGCATGGTGCCGGTACGCCTGACCGACGAGCAGGTCGAGAGCCTGTTCCAGCATGTGGCGGCCAGCAAGGGTGCCGAGATCACCGTGGATCTGGAAGCCTGTGAAGTGCGCGCCGGCGAGCACGCCTTTCCGTTCGAGATTGACGAGTTCCGCCGCTACTGCCTGCTGAACGGCCTCGACAACATCGGCCTGACCCTGCAACATGCGGATCAGATTGACGCCTATGAGGCCAAGCAGCCGGCCTGGCTGTAAGCCTGATGCAAAACGCCGGCACACGCCGGCGTTTTTATTAGCTGGCCTTAATGCACATCATCAAGGTATAACGCCACCAAATCCCCTTCTTCGCTCTGCTCTACCCGCAACACTCTGGCCATGGCCATTAATGGCGGTACCTGATCGCTGGCCGAGGGCAAGACCAGCTGCCATTCCTGTCCCGGCTCACAGCGGCCGCTTTCTACCCGCATCAATACGCCTTCCGAACTGAGATTAATGCAGGTTCCCTGAATACGTTCGCTGGTAGTGGCCAGGATCACGATCGTATTCAATTGCATTCGGCTGAATAACCGTTGCTCCTTGTTGGCTGATAACATGGGCTTATCCTTTCATGGCTGGTTTCATCAGATAAATCTTCCTACAATAGCGCTCTTACCCTTTGCTATCGGGCTCGCCGGCTCAGGCAGCCATTTCGCCCCGATACTGACACTATATAACCAGGGAGTGGCCCAGTGAAAAAGACGCTGTTTGCCTTGCTGCTGGCGGCCAGCACATCGCTGGCGGCACAAACGCCGACATTAACCATCTATACCTATAGCTCATTTGCATCAGACTGGGGGCCGGGGCCGGCCATTGAAAAAAGCTTTGAATCTGAATGCGACTGTGATTTGCAGTGGGTCGCGCTGGATGATGGCGTATCCATTCTTAACCGGCTGCGGCTGGAAGGCAGCAATACCAAGGCTGATGTGGTGCTGGGGCTGGACAATAACCTGCTGCAGGCAGCAACAGAAACCGGCCTGATTGAGAAACATGGCCTTACGCCCGAGGGGCTGACCCTGCCCGGTGGCTGGAACAACCCTTATTTTCTGCCCTTTGATTATGGTTATTTCGCCTTTATCTATAATGCCGACAAGCTGAGCCAGCCACCGGCCAGCTTTGCCGAATTGCTGGAGCGCCCAGAGCTGACTTTGCTATATCAGGATCCCCGTACCAGCACGCCGGGTCAGGGCCTGCTGCTGTGGGTGCAGAAACTCTATGGCGATAAGGCGCCGGAGGTATGGCAAAACCTGGCACAACGGACCATCTCGGTCACCAAAGGCTGGAGCGAGTCCTATGGCATGTTCCTGGAAGGAGAAGCAGACATGGTACTGTCTTACACCACTTCTCCCGCTTACCATATTGAAGCCGAGCAGAAGCACCAGTATCAGGCCGCCGCCTTTGAAGAAGGCCACTACCTGCAGGTAGAAGTCGCCGGCAAGGTAAAAAGTGCCAGCCAGCCCGAGCTGGCGGACCGTTTTCTGCAATTTATGACCACTCCCGGCTTTCAGCAGCATATTGCTGCCGGCAACTGGATGTATCCGGTGATCGACACTGAACTGCCCGCCGGCTTTAATGAGCTGGTTGTGCCGGAGCGGGCGCTGAGCTTTACTCCCGAAGAAATCGCCATACAACGTAAGCAATGGTTACGTCAGTGGCTGCACGCTACCACCCGCTGATGCTGCAGCGTTACTGGTGGCTGCCGGGCATACTGGCGGTAAGTGCTATTCTGTTGCTTACCGCCGCCCCCATTGCCGCGCTGATGACGCAAGGTGACAACAATACCACTCAGGTGTTTGCCGATCCTTACCTGCGCCATGTGATCTGGTTCAGCTTTTATCAGGCCGGGCTGTCTGCCCTGCTCAGCCTGGGGCTGGCTGTGCCGCTGGCCCAGGCCCTGTCGCGCCGGCGTTTTCCCGGCAGAAGCCTGCTGCTGCGGCTGTTCGGGCTGTCTTTGGTGCTGCCGGTCATTCTGGTGGTCTTTGGCATGGTAGCGGTGCATGGCCGTCAGGGCTGGAGTAACACTGTGCTGGAATGGCTGGGTTTTGAGCCGGTCAGCTACCTCTATGGCCTGACCGGTATTCTGCTGGCTCATGTGTTCTTTAATATGCCGCTGGCGGCACGTATTCTGCTGCAAAATATTGAAGCTATTCCTGCCAGCCACTGGCGGCTGGCCAGCCAGTTTGGCTTTAACAGCCGGCAACTGTTTCGCTGGCTGATCTGGCCGGCCATTCGCGGAGCCCTGCCGGGGCTGGCCAGCCTGATATTTATGCTCTGTTTTACCAGTTTTGCCACCGTCATGGCACTGGGCGGCGGGCCTAAATCCACCACGCTGGAAGTGGCCATCTATCAGGCATTGCGTTTCGACTTTGATCTGCCGCTGGCTGGCAGCCTGGCATTGCTGCAACTGACGTTTTGCGGTGCCTTTCTGTTACTGCAATATGCCCTCAGCAAACCGCCGGAATACAGAGGCGACAGCGTCACCACCTGTCTGCGCCACGATACGCGCTGGTGGCATGCCCGGCTGACCGACGGGGTAGTACTGACGGTAGCCTTGAGTATTTTTCTGCCGCCTCTGCTGGCCATCATCACCGCCGGCCTGAATCCTCGTCTGTTGCCCGCGCTGGCCTCTGCCCGGCTCTGGTCGGCGCTGGGTCAGTCCGTCACCATAGCGTTAGGAGCGGGCGTGCTGTCAGTACTGCTGACCACGTCCCTGCTGCTGACCAGCCGCCATCTCAGAATACGCCGTAAGCAACGAATAGCCGCCGGGCTGATGGAAGCCACCGGGTCTGCCATTCTGGTGTTACCTGCAGTGGTGCTTTCTACCGGCCTGTTTATTATGCTGCGCAGTGTGGCCGATGTGTTTGCGCTGGGCCCGCTGCTGGTGGTACTGGTGAATGCGCTGATGGCCATGCCCTATGGTCTGCGCGCTCTGCAACAGCCCATGGCGCGGGTGGCTCATCGCTACGACCGGCTATGTACCAGCCTGAATATAAGCGGTATGGATCGTCTGCGGCGGGTGGAGTGGCCGCTGCTGCGCCAACCCCTGGCTTTGGCACTGGCACTGGCCATGATGCTGTCACTGGGAGATCTGAGTGCCATAGCCCTGTTTGGCAGTCAGCAGCTGCAGACACTGCCCTGGTTGCTCTATCAGCAACTTGGCAGTTACCAGATGACCGATGCCGCCGCCACCGCCCTGGTGCTGCTGATACTGAACCTGGCGCTGTTTCTGTTGATTGAGCACGTATTGGGAGGAAAGCATGCTGACACTGACTGATCTGGCCGCCAGCTATCCGGAGCAAACCCAGTGCTTTTCATTGACTGCTGCCCCGGGCACCATCACTGCACTGATTGGCCCCAGTGGTGCCGGTAAGTCCACCCTGCTGGCAATGATTGGCGGCTTTGCCAGGGTCGACTCCGGCACACTGAGTTTTAATGGTAACAGCCTGCTGCCCCTTACCCCTGCCGAACGGCCCATAACCACCCTGTTTCAGGATAACAATTTGTTCTGGCACATGAGTGTGCAGCAAAATATTGCCATTGGCCTGAATGCAGGGCTGCGTCTGAACGAGCAGCAGCAACAACAGGTGCAAGATGTAGCCTTACGCCTTGGCATAGACGGACTGCTGAGCCGCAAGCCGGCACAGTTGTCCGGTGGCCAGCAACAGCGGGTAGGACTGGCACGCTGCCTGGTACGCAACCGCCCCGTCTTACTGCTGGATGAGCCATTTTCGGCGCTGGATCCGGCATTGCGCTATGAGCTGTTGCAACTGTTGCGAGAGCAAACCGACCGCCTGCAACTGACGGTATTGATGGTAACCCACCACCCATCCGAAGCGGCCGGCGTGGCTAATCAGATGGCCTTTATTCATAATGGCCGTATTCTGGAGCTGGGTGACGGCGAGCTGCTGTCAGCCCCCCGCACAACAGAATTAAGGGCCTATCTGGGAACAACGGCGGTGATAAGGGAGGAGTAACCCTCCCTTATCACATTCCACCCCTCACTTTTTACAAATTCTCTTCAGCAAAGGACGCCAGCCGGCTGCGCATCACGCCATTCAGGTAAATATTGGCGCTGCCTTCAAAGTCCTTAAAACGCTCGACTATGTAAGTCAGCCCGGAGGTCACCGGGGTCAGATAGTTGGAGTCAATCTGTGCCAGGTTGCCCGAGCACACCAGCTTGGTTCCTTCACCACAGCGGGTAATGATGGTCTTGAGCTGAGAAGCGGTCAGGTTCTGGCATTCATCCAGCAGCACAAAGGTATTCTGGATACTGCGTCCGCGCATGAAGTTGACCGATTTGAACTGAATATTGGCCTTGCCCATGATGTAACTGAGTGAGCCGTCCATGCATTCGTCCTGCTTGTGCAGCACTTCCAGGGTATCGGTAATGGCTGCCAGCCAGGGGGCCATTTTTTCCTCTTCCGAGCCGGGCAGAAAACCGATGCTCTCGGCGATTTCCGGCGTATTGCGCGTCACGATAACTCTGTCATAGATGCCTTTTTCGATGGTCATTTCCAGTGCCGATGCCATGGCAAGCAGGGTTTTACCACAGCCCGCCGGGCCGGTCAGGATCACCATGTCGATATGGGGATCCAGCAACGCATCCAATGCCATGGCCTGATAAATATTCTTGGGCTGAATACCCCAGGCCTTACGTCCCATCATGCGTTCCCGGCCCAGATCCACAAAACGCAGCTGACCGTCAGCCTTGCTCAGCACTCTGCCCGCAAAGTCATCGGTATCATCAATCAAATACTGATTAACATGAGCGCCGGGCAGCAACTCTTCCGAAACAGTATGGATCACTTCGCGCCCATGGGTTTCACTCTGGCACTCTCCTACCCTGTCCCAGAAGCTGTTTTCCATCTGGAAAAAACCTTTGGACAGCAGGCGTATGTCGTCCACCAGCTGATCGGAACGATAATCTTCAACCCGTTCAAGACCGGCACCCTTGGCCTTGAGACGCATATTAATATCCTTGGTGACCAGCACTGCTTTGCTGGTGGCATCATGTTTCTGCAGATAAAGCGCGGTATTGATGATGCGATTGTCGGCTTCATCATCAGTAAATACCGAATAGCCTTCCGGCAGATGACGATCAGAGATAATGGCGATGCGTCCCGAAGCATCATCGTCTTTCAGGCCCAGTGATACACCGGCAACAATTTCTTCCGGCGTGGCATCACGAAAGATATCTTCCAGAGTACGAATGGCTACTCTGGCGTCCCGGCTGACGTCCTTTTGTCTGTCTTTGATGCGATCCAGCTCTTCCAGCACCGTCATGGGAATGACAACATCGTGCTCTTTGAAAGAGTAAATAGAGAGAGGCTCGTGCAGCAGCACATTGGTGTCGAGAATAAAGCGTTTGCGGTCGTAGCCGTCCATAGGCGTGCTCCCCGGGCTAAGCCCTTGTCATGGTCATAACCCAGTTAAAGCACCGAGTCATGACAGCTTTATTACGATTTAACGCTATGCCTTTTTTATCAGTTCATCAAGCTCATAAAATGCGCGGATAGCTTGACTGGCGATAAATACAACGTTTTGAGTGCAGCTTTTGGTAACAATGTGAGGTGAAACGTATTTTTCAGAAACGAAAAAAGCCCTTCACATCAGTGAAGGGCTTTTTCTTATTGGGTGCCTGGCAGTGACCTACTTTCACATGGCAGCTGCCACACTATCATCGGCGCGGTTGCGTTTCACTGCTGAGTTCGGCATGGAGTCAGGTGGTTCCACAACGCTATGGCCGCCAGGCATTAAACTTGAATTCGAAAAAAGCTTGGTGATGAATTTCTTTGTGCTCTTGAGCCTGCAAGGTCTCACACTTCTTGGGTGTTGTATGGTTAAGCCGCACGGGTCATTAGTACAGGTTAGCTACACGCCTCA
>NZ_KB908470.1 GCF_000381965.1 Oceanimonas smirnovii ATCC BAA-899 | reverse complement strand
CTGCATGTCATGGTCCCGGCAGGCTACTACAATCCCGCACGGCGCCAGTGGCACAAGGGCCCCAAGCGTTACCTCTACCCTGCTGTCGCACTGGCCAAAGTATGGCGGGGCCGGCTACTGGCCGCCATTCACCAGCACCCCCAGCTCTACCTGCCAGCCAGACTACCGGCGCAATGGGTGGTGGACTGCCGCCCTGTGGGCCGGGGCCTACCCGCCCTGAAATACCTGTCCCGCTATTTATACCGCGGGGTACTGCCCGACCGAGATATTATCGGTATAGACGGTGACCGGGTGACCTTCCGCTACCGCGAGGGGAAAACCAATCACTGGCAACACCGCACCTTACCCATCGTCAGGTTCCTGGGGCTGATACTGCAACACGCCTTGCCCAAGGGGCTACAACGAGTACGGGACTACGGGCTGCTGCACGGTAGCGCCAGGGCGGTGCGCTTGATTATCCAGTTGTTGTTGGTGCGACTGGGATGGCGAGGGCTGCCAGGGAAGCCGGCCACGATGACCAAAGCCAGCCGCAGTTGCCCGTACTGCGCACAGAGCATGGTGTGCACCGGCATCATCCGAACGGGATAGCCGAAAGGCGTGCACAATAAGGATAATGACCTCAACAACAGCAGGAGAAGCACGACCGTCACTCACCGAACACGGTAACTAGCTGAAGTTATTAGTCTTCTAATCGCTTAGCGGCTAGCTATGCCTGCAGAAAATAGTAGCCTCACCGTCCACCTCATGCTCAACCGAGCAATTTACTTAATAAGGCAGCTTCGGGCTTGTTCAACACCCGGATGAAGTGTCGGCTGCGCGACACTTATCCTTATTTGTTAAGCGTCAACTCAAAGCATGCTTATCAATGCTGAAGCTCCTGCTCCAATAACGCTCCCAACAGTGCTATTTTCTAACAGTTGTTTAAGTAAACTCTTTGCTTCAGGATCATTACTTTTTGCGACTTCTTCGACCAACTTTTGGACATTGATAGTAACTGACTGAGAGTTGTTGTTACCGACTTGAAGCTGCTCGCCTGAGATACTACCAATATTAAAAGTTGTATTGCTAGATGAACTTGTTTTGTGTGGTTGAGAAGTCGAGTTTTCCACATGTAAGGTCAACATATGAGGATGATTAGTACCAACGTTTAACGAGCCACCCTCTAAAAATTGAACGTCTAGGACTTTCAAATGGATTTCACGTTTACCGGACTTTTGCGTAATTACATCGCCTATCCCTACATCAGGAGCTTCAGTATAAGGCACCAAAACCTGCCCTTTAGACATATTACGTTGAGCTTTATATTCTTGCCCTTCAATGAAAACAACCTCTGGATATGCCAGTGCATCAAAATCCATAAATACTCCTAGTTTAAAATTGCCACATTGGCGCTTAACGCCGCAATCACGCGCTTGTCGCGTGCATTGCTTTGTTAGCATCATGCTGCTCGGATTTGATTTATAAGTCGAAATGTTCCATTCGCCAATGGCAGCGAAATTTTACCTGCACGGTCATAGCCGTACTTCATTAGCTGGTACATCAGCGATAGTATCGAATTACTAATGTTGAATAGTGATTGAATTTCGCCGGTATTTGGATTTAGATCAAAGGTCTGTGGCTGTTTTAACCATTCTGAGTTTCTTAGTATAGCCTCGTGATCATGCAATGCATTTTTGTAAGGATACCAAACACCATGACTGTGTTGATAGTTAACCCTATTCCTTACTTGCGAAGGCCAATTCCCTTTAGCTGCTCCGGACTGTGACATCGCCTGTTTGAGGTTTGAAACAAGGTCGATAGCATCGGACTTGTGTTTTCCTAAGCCTGTAGTGCTCTCAATGTTATTAATTATCCAAGTCAATAAATTCGAGAATGACAGCCAAGTATCTGCATGAGAATCTTTTAATTTTTTGTATTCAATACCGTTATTCTTGATCACTGAGATGTAAAACCCATTTTCAATGCAGGATGTACCGCTATCCATATTGGTGGCGCTTGCCACTTGATATACTGCCTCAACATGGCTGCTATCCAATTGCGTGCAAGCTCTGCCAAAAATTCTCAATAACGCATGCACGGCGAAAAATGCAGAATAATACATTTGAACAGTAGCCCAGGCAGTGCTTTTTGGTAATTTTTCCACCTTTCCAATACACCACATAGACTCAATCGCGGCCTGTGAAAAACGGTTGCAATCATTCGCTAAGGCAATATTTATTTTGTCAGCGTCTTGAAATCGGAGCTTGAATTCGCTAGCTCTTCCTTGCGCATTTGGCACTAACGCCTGATCCATCAGATACTGACCATTCGCAACCCAAGCTTTTAGGTCAGTCTCAGCTTTCGAAGATACTTCGAATATTGCGTTATGTGATAACTGGTGAATAAGCTTAATCTCAGGCGTCATTTAAAGAGTAAACTCCTGCTTTAACGACTCTTCAAGATGATCAACAATAGGCTTATATGCATTAGTCGGATTTTCTAGCTTTATAGGCTTGATTCTCTGACCAATAATCTCCGTGAATTCATGGTAGTTATCAACTGTATAAATGGCACCAAACCGATCTTTAACTCTTGCTGTTATAATAGGGAAGAACCCCGCAATGGCCTTGAATACAGTCGTATTGAAAGCCTGCTCTTGAATGCCATGGGGGACCAATATCCCTTCATTGAAAGCAATTAGGTATGCGTTGTATATCTCATATATTTCCGTTGGCGTCTTGTTTCCAAAAACTTTAACCAAAGGCTTCATCGCCGTATTGAAAACAGATCTAGTGATTTTTCCCTTGTCTCGTTTCGAAGCTGAAAGCCTATTGTAGAGAGCGCTGTCATTCTCTTTTGAGAATGTATCGAATATCTCTCTTAGGTATTGCTCAGTGTCATTCTCATACTCAGCCATCTTCTTGATGTCTAGAAGAAGTTCTGTTGGCACCCCCTTTTGCTTAGAATTTATATCAATAAACAGCCTTGTTTCATCTCTTTTTGACAAGTTCTCGTATACTACAACAGGGATTCTTAGTGCCGTGTTCGCGAGCTTGAATCCATACACTCGATGCTGTCCATCAATAATAAGAAATGCCTTATTTATGTTTTTAAAGCTCACTGATTTTATTTTTGAATCATATGTGAAATCGCAATCTTCCTGTGCTGACAAAACTATTGAGCTAGGAATGGTTCCAAGTCCTGAATCAATATAATTTGCAATTTCCATCGCTCTTTTTTTATCCAGCTCTCGCTGAAATCCTTCTATGGGATCTTCATCGCGGTTGATCACGTAACACGTTTCTGCAAGGATATCACTGGGCATAGTGAATGAGTAAAACCTATGCTCTCCCTGACGAACTAGGCTCACACTTCCAAAACTTTCTTTATTGCTCATATGTTTACCTTTAAGATTATCCATAGGCTTAAGTCTAAAAATGCTAACGCCGCCAACAACGGCAGACTTGTGATTGTGGGTTTTGTGCAACAATGGCGAAGCCATGCACAAAAGGCGCAAGCGCAAGGCTGTCCAGAGAGCGCAGCGAACGATGTTGCTTGGCCTTGTTATGTGTATTCATCTGCTTCTTCATTTATATAAGCTTGCAGGCTTTTGACAGTATCGAAAATAATGCTTGATGGAAATTTATCTGGATACTGGTCAATTTTTCCATGCCAAACTAAATGTACACAAGCAAACCTGCCATCATTAAGCTGAACTATGACATCATCATTTGCGTCAGTTTTAGCAATTGCGAGAGGCTTTAATTGCCATAGAGGATGTTTAGGCCCAATTTCGGATTCCAGTTCTTTTTGTATGCCTGCTTTAACCTTTTCATTTTCATTTAAATGCCACCAAGGTTCTATCCAATTAATTTCTTTATTCATAGCTAGACTCTGACTGACACATAACATTATAATAGTAAGCGCGCTCATATTTCTTCCTGCACACCAGAGCAGCTTACACGCCTAAATCATTGATAATAAATAAAATATCTCTCAACTGCCGTATGCAGCAATGAGCAAAAATGAGCACGCTCACTATCAAGGGCCGCTTGCTCGTTATCAATATTCGCCTGCCGTAACCTTTTCAAAATACAGCGTTTTTTGAGCCGGTTTTGTTGTACACGAGCATGGTCTGGAGATATAGTGCGCAGCCAACCTGAAAATCAGCCAATTCACTGTATAAAACATCAGCATCAGGCACGCTACCGCCCAAGCGTTACGGGCCGCCGTGCCCTGCTGGCTCTCAATTTGATGCAGCTATTCTGGCCCAGTCATGGCTGGGTTTCAATTGTGACTGTGATGTTTTTATCAGATAGAAATAAGTATTGAGTGCCCAACCGGAAACATGTTGATCAGCCACATGTAGCGATTGCTGCGCATAACGGACTATTTTGTGGATTTTTCACAGGGTTGAGACCAGGCCCCACGAAGCAGCTTCGGCAATCCCCACTGCTGCTGTGCATTGCGTTCGCTAATATTCCAGGCATAAAAAAACCGCTGCCGGAGCAGCGGTTTTTATCAAAGTAACCGGAATTAACCGAACTTACTTCTTGGCTTCAGCGGCGTTGCGCTCTTTCACCTGGGCTACCACTTTCTCGGCAACGTTGGCCGGGCAGGGAGCGTAGTGAGAGAATTCCATGGAGAACTGGCCACGGCCAGAAGTCATGGTGCGCAGATGACCGATGTAACCGAACATTTCGGACAGGGGTACATCAGCCTTAACGCGTACGCCGGTCATGCCAGCTACCTGATCTTTGATCATGCCACGACGACGGTTCAGGTCACCAATTACATCACCTACGTGATCTTCAGGAGTGAACACGTCAACTTTCATGATCGGCTCAAGCAGCTGCGGGTTGGCTTTCGGCAGAGACTGACGGAAAGCGCCCTTGGCGGCAATTTCAAACGCGATGGCAGAGGAGTCAACGGCGTGGTAGGCACCATCAACCAGCTCAAACTCAATGTCCAGTACCGGGAAGCCGGCAACAGGACCAGTACCCATCATGCTGGCAACACCCTTTTCAATGGCAGGCCAGAATTCTTTCGGTACGTTACCACCCACTACGGAAGACTTGAACACCAGACCGGTGTTGGCTTCGCCCGGGCGGATGATGTAGTCAATTTTACCGTACTGACCGGAACCACCAGACTGCTTCTTGTGGGTGTAGCTGTCTTCAACCTGAGAAGTGATGGTTTCGCGGTAGGCTACCTGCGGCTCACCTACAATCAGCTCAACGCCGTAGGTACGCTTCAGAATGTCTACCTTGATGTCCAGGTGCAGTTCGCCCATGCCTTTCAGGATGGTTTCACCGGAATCTTCGTCGGTTTCAACGCGGAAAGACGGATCTTCAGCAACCATTTTACCAATGGCCACGCCCATCTTCTCGGAGCCGTTCTTGTCTTTCGGCGCAACAGCGATGGAGATTACCGGCTCGGGGAACACCATGGCTTCCAGGGTGCAGGGGTGCTTGACGTCACACAGGGTGTGACCGGTCTGCACGTTCTTCATACCGATGATGGCGATGATGTCACCAGCCTGGGCAGAGTCCAGCTCGGTACGCTCGTCGGCCTGCATTTCTACCATGCGGCCTACGCGCTCGGTTTTGCCGGTGGCGCTGTTGAGGATGGTGTCACCCTTCTTCAGGCGGCCGGAGTAGATACGTACGAAGGTCAGGGCGCCAAAACGGTCGTCCATGATCTTGAACGCCAGTGCTTTCAGCGGCGCATCCGGATCAACAATGGCGTATTCGCCGGTTTCGTTACCTTCTTCGTCGGTCAGCGGCTGCGGATCAACTTCGGTCGGGCTCGGCAGGTAGTCGTTCACGGCGTCCAGCACCAGCTGCATGCCTTTGTTCTTGAACGCGGAACCACAGTAGGCCGGGAAGATATCCATGGTGCGGGTACCCTTACGGATACAACGCTTGATGTCTTCGATAGAAGGCTCTTCACCTTCCATGTAGGCTTCCATCAGGTCGTCGTCTTGCTCAACGGCGCTTTCAATCAGCTTTTCACGGTACTCTTCAACCAGCTCAACCATGTCGGCCGGTACGTCTTCGATGGTGTAGTTGTCGGCATCACCGGAGTCATCCCAGATCCAGGCTTTACGGGTCAGCAGGTCAACAACACCCTTGAACTCGTCTTCACGGCCGATGGGCAGAGTCATAACAACCGGGTTGGCAGCCAGCACGTCACGGGTCTGCTGAACCACGTTCAGGAAGTCGGCACCCAGGCGATCCAGCTTGTTTACGAAGATCAGACGGGCAACACCGGATTCGTTAGCATAGCGCCAGTTGGTTTCAGACTGAGGCTCAACACCGCTGGAACCACAGAACACACCAATGCCGCCGTCCAGTACTTTCAGTGAACGGTATACTTCAACGGTGAAGTCAACGTGTCCGGGAGTGTCGATAACGTTAAAACGGTGACCTTTCCAGAAGCAGCTTACGGCTGCAGACTGAATGGTAATACCGCGCTCGGCTTCCTGCTCCATGAAGTCGGTGGTGGACTCACCATCGTGGGTCTCGCCCGCTTTGTGGATTTTACCGGTCAGCTTGAGGATACGTTCGGTAGTGGTGGTCTTGCCCGCGTCAACGTGAGCAAAAATACCGATGTTTCTGTAATGTGATAAATCAGACATGATGCAACTTTATATGGTTGATTGAAGAAGTAGACGGAGCATGCGAAGAGTACCAGCACACCGCACCTCAGAATTCGAGGCGCACATTATGCAGCAGAACCCGCCCCTGCGCAAATGGCCAAAGCGGGTTTACGTGTACTTTTTGTGCAGATTTGTCTTCGCGCTCCGGCCCGTTTTTTTATGCCAGTGCACTCATATACCGCCGTTGGCTACTTTGTAGTAGACCCAACCAAACAGGCCGGCAAAGATAATCACGGTCAGTAACACCTTGAGCCAGATAAATTTCACGCTTATCTCCCGTGGGCTTCATTACTGCCCTGTTCAGCAGGATTGTGACACCCTCTTTCAGCTTATGCCAGCCCCGGCACACTCGTCAGGATAAAAATAGCTGCCACCACCAATACCGACATGATGGCCGCATAGCTCAGGTTCCAGCGCATAATGCGAAATGAATCGAGCCCGTAGCGCCCCTGAAAGGCCAGATTAATGCCGGAAAGCGGCCCGGTAGAGGTGCCCACCGCCCAGGACGACAAAAACACCAGTGCCAGCAGGGTATGATCAGGCTCCAGCGGCATCAGCACAGCACCTGCCAGCGCAATACAGATGATGGGATGAATGCCCAGTAACGACAACCCGACCGTAGCCAGATAAGTGACGCTGGCCTCCACAGCACCAAACCGGGTTAACGGCAGGCTGCCACCCAGGGTGGAAAACAGACTTTCCAGACCATAACCCAGCACACCGGCAGCCAGAAACAGCGCCAGCTCATTGCCCATTTGCGGCAGCCGGCCCTGGGTCAGCCCGTTTACCGCCGCCAGCGGTGGCTGGCGTTTCACTGCCAGCATGATCAGGGTGAGTGCCGGTGCCATTAGCGTGATGACTGCCAGAATGGATAACTGCGGCTGCCACTGATGCATGGCCAGCACCGCCATCGCCAGCAAACCGGGCAACAACAGGCCGCCGGCATGCAGCGGATAGCCGGTAAAGTGCTGCACCGGGGCGTTTTCCGTATGAGCCGGCCGGCGACTTAGCTGCCAGCCGGTCAGCAGCAAACTGCACAGCGCCAGCGGCATGCTCACCAGCCACAGGCGGACCAGGCTGGCATTGGGTGCCACACTTAACGACACCGCCATGGCGGCAAAAAAAGGAGACCAGAAGGCCGCTGCGGTAAAACCACGAATAAGCACCAGCGCCTGCTCCCGGGTTACGCTGCCTTGCTTTGCAAGCCGGTCGCCGATAATAAAGACAGAAGACAGGTTAATGACAGAGCCAAAAAGATGCACCGCCGCCAGGGTAGACGCCAGCGCCTTTTTGCCTTTGGGAGTACGTTCGTCATCGTCGGTTTGTGGCCGGCTCACCAGGCTTAAAAAACTAACCGCCACCAGCATGGACAGCAGCCCGCTGTTGCCTGCCACCAGCCGCTGCGGATCTATGTCTGCCCCCTGCCCTGCACTCCAGGCCAGACAAGCGCCGCCCACCAGCAGCAGCACCAGCGCCTGGGTGCGGTTACGCCGGGCCAGCCCTTGCCACAACAGCGCCGCCGCTCCCCAATAAGCCAGTCCCGCCCAGTGTGGAGCCAGGGGCAGCCCCAGCAGGCCAGCGGCTATCATGAGCATGGCAGCGAGAATAAGCATGCCGGCCAGTTGCCGGCGCAATGGCAGAGGAAACAGCGAATAAAGCGTAGCGAGCAAAATAAGCTCCGGTGGTGGAGTTAAACAGAGGAAAGATCATAACCATAAACACCGTGAGCTGACAGCTGCCGCTCACGGCCTGGTGTCTTCTCCTTTGGTTTTTACCAGCCAGTAAGACACGCCAAGGGCAATGGTCACCAGTGCCAGACCGATGATCTGCTCTGCAGTGACCAGTTTAAGATCCAGTACTATCACCTTTCGGGCCACCGCCATCAGCGCCGTGGCCAGCACCAGCTGCACCGGAATCACGCTGGTGCCCAGATAGAGCCGAATATTAATAAATATCTCCACCGCAATCAGCACCGCCATAAAGGCACCAAAGGTCTGCAATATGTCTTCCAGGTTCAGCAGCAGAAAAGGCGGTGTCTGTAGCTTTTCATAAAGCACATAAACAACATCCAGAATACTCCAGAAGATCACCAGCACCATCAGCACGGCCAGAAACTTGATGGCCACCCGAATGGCTCTATGCAGAAAACTGAGCAGAGGATCAGAATGATCGGCGGGAATTTCGTCGTGTTTCATGCGCGGCTCCGGCAGCAAACAATTAGCAAAAGTGTAGTTCAGGACCAAGCCGTTATGAGGCCGCTTTCAGCGACAAAAACAAAAAAGCCTGCAGACACAACACTGTGTCTGCAGGCCAATAGTGAAAGCTGACGGCCTAAAGCTATGTGTTACCCCTTGTAGATCTTGGGGTTGAACACATCCCGCAGCCAGTCACCAAGCAGGTTGATCACCAACACCAGCACCACCAGATAGATGCCGGGAAAGGCAGTGATCCACCAGGAGCCGGAGAAAATGTAGTTAAAGCCCATGCTGATCAGCGCTCCCAGCGAGGGTTTGTCTACCGGCATGCCCAGGCCCAGAAACGACAGCGCCGCTTCACTCATAATGGCGTTGGCCACCTGCACGGTGGAGATCACCAGAATGGGCGACAGGCAGTTGGGCAGAATATGCCGGAACATAATGCGCACCGACTTGAAGCCCATCACCTTGGCGGCTTCCACATATTCCTTTTTCTTCTCGGCCAGCACGGTAGCGCGAATGGTGCGGGCATATTGTGGCCACTCTGCCAGCCCGATAATCACCACCAGCATCAGCACCGCATACCGGGCATAAAAGTCACTGCCCAGAGTGGCCTGAAACACCGCCGACACAATAATCGCCACCATCATGGTGGAGAACGACAGCTGCACATCGGCAATGCGCATTAAAAAGTTATCAATGCGGCCGCCAAAGTAGCCGGCACTCAGGCCCACTACTATGCCAATGGCCAGCTGCAGCGCCACCGCCCCCAGACCGATGATCAGTGATACACGCGAGCCATAAAGAATGGTGCTGAGAATGTCCCGGCCCTGCACATCCGTGCCCAGCAAAAAACGTTCGTCGCCCATGTCCTGCCAACTGGGCGGCAGCTCGGAGTCAAGAATGTCGATGGTGGCCAGATCATAGGGGTTGTGGGGGGCAATCAGCGGTGACAGAAACGCCGCCGCCACCAGCGCCACAAACACCGCAAAGCTGAACATGGCGACCTTGTCGCGCAGAAAATAATAAAGAAAGTCCGACTGGCGAAAACGGGCCCAGCGGCTTTGAGAAAGTTCGGTGCTCATTGCTTATCCCTTTGCTGCCAGGTTAACGGTGGGGTTCACCAGGCCGTAGATCAAATCCACTATGGTGTTGGTCACCACAAAGATAAAGCCCACAAAAATCACATACGTGGTGATCAGCGGCGTATCCACCCGGGTAATGGCTTCCAGGAACAAAAAGCCGATGCCGGGCCACTGAAACACTTTTTCGGTAAGAATGGTGTAGGCCACCATGGTGCCAATTTGCACTCCGCCTACGGTGATCAGCGGCAACAGCGTGTTTTTCAGCGCATGCACAAACCAGATGCGGTATTTGCCCAGGCCCTTGGCCCAGCCAAACTTCACATATTCGGAGCTGAGCTGCTCCAGCATTTCCGAGCGCACCAGACGAATAAACAGCGGCAGCATAATGGAAGACAGCGCTATGCTCGGCAAAATCAGGTTACGGAACCCCTGCCAGTTAAACAGCCCCGACTCCCAGCCCAGCGGGCTGGTAAGCTCACCCCGGCCATAGGCGGGCAGCCAGCCCAGCTCAATGGAGAACACATACATCAGCAAAATGGCGGTAAGGAACACCGGCACCGAAATGCCCACAATACTGATGCCCATAATCACCTTGGACAGTACGGCCCTGGGCTTGATGGCCGAATACACCCCCAGCGGTATGCTGAGCGCAATAATCAGAACGCTGGCACAGAACACCAGTTCAAGGGTGGCCGGCAGCTTGTCGAAAATCACTTCCAGTGTGGGTTGTTTGAAGAAATAGGAAGTACCAAAGTCGCCCTGCAGCGCATTGCCCACAAAGCGGCTGTATTTCACCAGAAAAGGATCGTTCAGGCCCAGCTCGTCGCGCATCTGCTGACGCACTTCTTCCGACACCGACTGCCCCACCAGCTCACGCAGGGGGTCACCCAGATTGTCCTGAATCGAAAAGGCCACCAGGCTGATAACAAACATCACCACCAGCGCCTGGAACACCCGTTTAAGTAAAAAAGTAAACATGTTGCTATATCCATTAGCGGGATCAGGGAATGGGGAATAGGGAATCGACCACCCTAATCCCTAATCCCCAGTCCCTACTCCCCAGTTTTATTCGACGACCAGGTCACCCAGGTAGGGGAAATCCATGGCGTTTACCACGGCTTCGGCCTGCACATTGTTGCGGGCACCCCAGGCCAGATCCTGCCAGTGCAGTGGCACAAAGGCGGCGTCGTCATAAAGAATGCGCTCGGCTTTTTGCAGCATGGCCTCGCGCTTGTCGCCATCGGTTTCGATGTTGGCTTCTTCAATCAGCTTGTCCAGCTCGGGGTTGGAGTAATGACCGCAGTTATACTGGCCCCGGCCGGTTTCCTCGTTGCGGGTCATGGTGAGGAATTCCGAGAAGTTGGCGGTATCTTCGGTGTCGGAGTGCCAGCCAATCATCAGCATGTCGGCGGCGCATTTGTCGAACTCGGGCCAGTATTGCGCCACCGGCATAGTTTTCAGCTCCACATCTATATTAATGCGCGCCAGCATGGCCTTGACAGCTTCGGCAATACGATAGTCGTTCACATAGCGGTTGTTGGGGGCGATCATGCTGATCTTGAAGCCATCGCCATAACCGGCTTCCGCCATCAGCGCCTTGGCCTTGTCCAGATCATACAGGGGCACCAGCTCAGGGTTATGACCCACATAACCGGCGGGGGCCTGCTGGCCGGCGGTGGTGCCAAAGCCACGCATAATGCGCTGGACTATGCCTTCCTGGTTAATGGCGTAGTTCACCGCCTGACGCACGCGCACATCCTTGAAGGGCTCAAACCTGTCCTGATTCATCTGGAAGGTGATAATGCGGGTGCCCGACTCGGTCACCAGCTTAACATCGCCTGCCGACTGCACCCGTTTATGATCGTTGGGAGACACAGGCTTGATAAAGTCCACGTCACCGGCCAGCAGGGCGGCCACTCGGGTGGCATCTTCCTTGATGGGCACCAGTGTCATGTTATCCACGTTGCCGGGAGAGTTCTTGTCCCAGTAATCGGCGTTACGCTCATACTCCACCTTGACGCCCTGCTGGCGGAATTTCAGCTTGAACGGGCCGGTCCCGGACGGATTGGTAGAGGCAAAAGTGCTGCCGTGCTTGGCCAGTTCACCCTTGTCTTTGCCGTCTTCCGTGGTGCCGGTATAAAACTGGCTGTCCATCGGGAACAGGTAGGTCACGGTATTCAGCACCAGCGGGAACGGGCCTTTGGTCACCAGATCTACTGTGTACTCATCCACTTTTTTGGCTTCGGCAAAGGGCTCAAAAATGGCCTTGAAGTCAGCAGAGGACTTCAGACGGTTAAGGGTCCAGACCACGTCGTCGGCGGTAAAGTCGTTACCGCTGTGAAACTTCACGCCCTGGCGCAAATAAAAGCGCATGGTATTTTCGTCTACCCGCTCCCACTTTTCTGCCAGCCGGGGCTCAAATTTAAAGTCTTTGGTCCAGCGCACCAGCGGATCAAAGACCAGATGCGACATTTCCAGGGTGGCACCCGAGATCTGCTCATGGGGATCCATTGAGACCGGATCGGCATCATAAGCAATGGTGATGTCGGCCGCCTGCACACTAAAGGCGAAACCGGCAGCCACCATGGCGGCTGCAATCCTGTTGAGTCCTTTTTTCATGTCACACTCCATTTACGTGAGTTAATGATGGCACTAAGCCTGTTCCGAAATATCCAGCCCTTCCCGGGACATGCCCTTAAACTCGGGCATCAGGGAAATCAGCGAGCGGCTGTAGGGGTCTGTCGCATTGGTAAAGAGTTGCTCGGTGGGAGCTACCTCCACCAGGGTGCCTTTTTTCATCACCCCGATGCGGTCGCACATTTGCCGGATCACCGGCAGATCGTGGCTGATAAACAGCATGGTAAGCTTGAGCTCGTCCTGCAGATCTTTCAGCAGGTTAAGGATCTGCGCCTGCACCGACACATCCAGTGCCGAGGTGGGCTCGTCGCAGATCAGCAGCCGCGGCCGGGTAGCCAGGGCCCGGGCAATGGAAATGCGCTGGCGCTGACCGCCAGAAAACTCATGAGGAAATTTCACCCCGGCGGCCCGGCCCAGGCCAACATAGTCGAGCAGGTCGGCCACAATGCCGCGCACCTGAGCGTCGTTCTTCGCCAGCTGATGAAAGCGAATGGGCTCGGCAATAATATCGTCCACCCGCATGCGCGGGTTAAGGGACGAATAGGGGTTCTGAAACACCATCTGCATTTGCCGGCGCAGCGGGCGGCGCTCCTGCTCGGTTTTAATGGCGGTGAGCTCTATGCCTTCAAACCAGATTTTACCGCTGTCGGGCGGATACAGGCCGGTAATGGAGCGGGCAATGGTCGACTTGCCCGAGCCCGACTCCCCCACCAGACCAAAGGTTTCACCTTCAAAAATCTCAAAGCTCACATCATTGGTGGCCTGCAGATATTCCCGCTTGGCGGCAAAAATGGAGTCTTTGGTCACAAAGCGCAGGTTACAGTGCTCTACTCTGAGCAAAGCACCCTCGTAGTCGCGCTGATCCTGACTCTGGCCCAGCCAGTGGGTTTTCAGATCCAGGCTGGCTTTTTCCTTGGCATCTTCAATGTAAGACACCAGCGGAAACCGGTGCAGTTTAATGTCGGAGCGGGGTACGGCGGAGATCAGGCTGCGGGTATAGGCATGAGACGGATTGCCCAGCACTTGCTCGGTGGGGCCTATTTCCATCAGCTTGCCCCGGTACATGACCGCCACCCGGTCGGTGACGTTCGACACCACGCCCATGTCGTGGGTCACCAGCATGCAGCCCACATTGCGCTCCTTGCACAGGCCGCGAATGAGGTTGAGGATCTGATCCTGAATCGACACATCCAGCGCCGTGGTGGGCTCGTCGGCAATGATCAGCTCAGGATCGCACGACAGCGCAATGGCAATGACCACCCGCTGGCGCATGCCACCGGAAAACTGGTGCGGGTACTGCTTGATGCGCAGCTCGGGCTGGGGAATGCCCACCGCATCAAGCAGCGAAACGGCCTTTTTACGGGCCGCTTCCCGGCTGAGACTGGTGTTGGCCAGCAGGGTCTCCACCATCTGAAACTCCACGGTGAACAGCGGGTTCAGCGAGGTCATGGGATCCTGAAAAATAAAGCCGATGCGTTTGCCCCGCACCGCGCGCATGGCGGTGGGCGACAGTGCGGAAATTTTCTCGCCATCCAGATACACATCACCGCTGGCAATACGGCCGGGCGGGCTGAGCAGATCAATCACGGCATTGCCGATGGTCGACTTGCCGGCACCGGACTCCCCCACCACGCCCAGTATTTCGCCCTTTTCGATGTTAAAGGAAAGATCCTCAACGGCGGCCATAACGCCGTGACGGGACGGATATTCAATCCGCAGATTTTTTACTTCCAGTAACGACATGCTCATCCTTAAACGGAATTATTATTGCAACAAATATATAACATACCGGCGCATTCTAATCTGGTATTAAGCCAAAAACCAAGACTGATTGAATAGACATGGGTCATGTTTTCAGCAGAAATGACTAAATCTTTACGCGAAGATAAATAAGGAGGGCGAGAAAGAAAACGGAGGAAAACACAGCCGTAAGCGATCAGGGGGTTGGGACGAGTCCCAACATTTCAACTTATCGCTGACGGCTGACGGCTTACAGCTGCAGTAAAGCCAGGCCTTGCAGGCAGACCAGGGCGAACAGGCCGGCGATCACATCGTCCAGCATAATGCCAAAGCCGCCGTGCACGCGGCGGTCGAACCAGCTGATGGGCCAGGGTTTGACCATGTCAAAGAAGCGGAACAGCACAAAGCCGATGGCAATCCACTGCCAGCCGGCGGGGGCCGCCAGCATGGTAATGCCAAAGCCGATAAATTCATCCCACACAATGGCACCGTGATCATGGCGGCCAATGGCGCTGGTGGCGGCATTGCAGATTTTAATGCCGGCCACAAAGCCGATGATCAGTAAAGCCACATACAGCCACAGCGGCAACGCTGTCATCAGCAAATAGAACGGAACGGCCGCCAGTGTGCCCATGGTGCCGGGCATAATGGGACTTAACCCCGCTCCAAAGCCCAGGGCCAGCAGGTGCAGCGGGTTGGACAGCTTCAGTGCGGCAAGCTCGGGCTTTCTCATTCGCCGCTCCGGAAATGATCCCAGCTTCTGGCTGCCAGCTGGTAAGGCTTGCCGTCTGCGGTCAGCTCTACGCCGGCTTCACCCGCCACCATGCGGCCAATGCGGGTAAATTTCACGCCACAGTGCGCCAGAGCAGTTTCCAGCTGGCCCCGGTGCAATTCCGGCACAGTAAAGCACAGCTCATAATCATCGCCGCCGGTCAGTGCCAGCTGCCAGGCTTGTTCCTGCTTAACGGTGTCGGTCATGGCCTTGCTCAGGGGCAACAGCTCCAGCTCAAGCTGAGCCCGCACATGTGAGGCATGGGCAATATGAGCCAGGTCGCCCAGCAAACCATCAGATAAATCCAGCGCGCTGGAGGCAATGTCGCGCAATGCCTGCCCGGCCAGAATACGCGGGTGCGGATGCTCAAACTTGGTGCGCACAAAGGCCTGATGGGGCTCAGCCACCGTCACATTACCCAGCTGCTGCTGCAGGCCGAGAGCCGCGTCCCCAAGCGTGCCGGTCACATAAATACCATCGCCGGCCTTGGCTCCGTCCCGGCGCAGCGCCTTGCCCTGAGGCAAGGAACCATGCACGGTCACGGTAATAGACAGCGGTCCTTTGGTCATATCACCGCCCACCAGGGCCACATTGTAATATTCCGCCAGCTCAAAAAAGCCTTCGCAAAAGCCCTTCAGCCAGGCCTCGTTGACTTCAGGCAGAGTCAGTGCCAGCGACACCCAGCAGGGATCTGCCCCCATGGCCGCCAAGTCCGACAGGTTCACCGCCAGGGCTCTGTGGCCCAGGGCCACCGGATCCATATCGGCAAAAAAGTGCACATTGGCCACCAGGGTATCGGTGCTGACTGCCAGCGTGGTATTGGGCGGCAACTGCAGCAGAGCGCAGTCATCCCCCGGGCCCATGATCACATCCTTGCGACCGCAGTGCCCGGTAAAATATTGTTTTATTATTTCAAACTCATTCATAGAAAATGAAAAGCCAGCGTCAGCTGGCTTTTTCCCGGTGCATCTTGTTATTTTTTCAACTGCTTGACGACCTTGTCGAGCACGCCATTAACGAACTTGTGACTGTCTTCGGCGGCAAACGCCTTGGCCAGTTCAATGGCTTCGTTAATCACGACCCGATATGGCACGTCGTCACGCCGGGTCAGCTCGTAGCAGGCCAACCTCAGCACCGCCTTGTCTACCACATCAAGCTCAGCCAGCGGGCGCGACAGGTAAGGTGAAAATACGCTGTCCAGTTCAGTGGTGTGCACAGACACACCAAACAGCAGATCACGGAAATAATCCATGTCTACACCCTTGGTTTCTTGTTCCAGGGCAAACTGTTCGGCAATGTTGGCCACATTGTCTTTATTCATCTGCCACTGATAAATGGCCTGGGTAGCGAGTCGGCGGGCCTTGCGGCGTTCAGACGGTTTCAATGCAGTACTCCTCTCAGTCCAGCTGTTGCAGGACGTTAATCATTTCCAGCGCGCTCAGGGCCGCTTCCGCGCCCTTGTTACCCGCCTTGGTGCCGGCGCGCTCGATGGCTTGTTCAATGTTTTCGGTAGTCAGCACGCCAAACGCAACCGGGATTTCATAATCCATCATCACGCTGCTCATGGTCTTGCTGTTTTCGTTGGCTACCAGATCAAAGTGATAGGTGCCGCCGCGGATCACGCAGCCCAAGGCCACAATGGCGTCGTATTTGCCGGTTTTTGCCAGCTTTTTACACGCCAGGGCAATTTCTACCGCACCCGGTACCCGTACCAGAGTGATGTTGTCATCCTTAACCTGGCCCTGACGCTTGAGCACATCCAGAGCACCGGCCACCAGGCTGTCATTGATAAAGCTGTTGAAGCGGGCCACCACTATGGCCACTTTGGCCTCGGGTGCGGCCATCAGCCCTTCGATTACCTTCATGGGAATCCTTGTTTGCAGAAAAGTGCGCACATTCTAGCACAATCGGCGATTGACAAAAGCCTTCAACACGCTCCTCCGCCGCAGTCGCAATAAAACAGCATGGTGTGCAAGGCACGGTAAATCACTTACATTAGTAACTTTTACGCCAGCCGGCCGGCTGGACGAATTCATGGTTATATAACGAGGTGTTTATGCTGGCGGAACGGCGCGGCGATTTACTGATTTTAACCGCCACCCTGCTGGCCTCGGCGGGCTGGTTATTCTCCAAGGAAGCCATCACCGCCCTGCCCCCGGCTGGTTTTGTGGGCTGGCGCTTTCTGCTGGCTGCCGTGATCCTGCTCCCTTTTTGCCATCGCGCATTGCGGGCCACCTCGCCGGCCAACCTGCTGAAAAGTGCGGCCATTGGCCTGGTGATGACCCTGAACCTGATCTTCTGGATTCAGGCGGTGATGCACAGCGAGGGCATTGGTGAAGGGGCCTTTATTATGAGCCTGGCCATGCTGATAGTGCCGCCCCTGGCCTGGCTGATATTTCGTGAACGCCCTGCCCGTCAGTTCTGGGTTGCTCTGCCCATTGCCATTTCCGGCTTGTTTTTGCTCACTTCGGGCAATGGCTTGTCGCTGTCACTGGGGCAGCTGCTGTTTTTACTGGCCTCCATGTCACTGGCGCTCTACTTTTGTCTGAACAGCCGTTTTGCCCGCCGGGTAGATCCCATGGCGCTCACCTGTGTGCAGCTGGCAGTGACCGGTGTGATGCACCTGTTTTACTCGGCCGCGTTCGAGCAGTGGCCAGAGCAGGTTCCCGGCCATATCTGGGGCTGGTTTGCTGCCAGCGTTCTGCTGGCCACTTCGCTGCGCTTTTTCTGCCAGAGTGCGGGGCAAAAGTTCAGCAACGTGGCCAATGCCGCGCTGATTATGATGCTGGAGCCGGTATGGACGGTATTGATCAGTGTGTTCTGGTATCACGAGCCCATGCCGCTGCAAAAAGTGCTGGGCTGCCTGCTGATTTTATTGGCCCTGCTCAGCTTTCGCAGCCGGGCCCTGTATGAATGGTATCGAAACCGAAAGGCGTATAAAGCCTGAATCTGCCAGACTCGGTGCGAAGCAGCAGCGCGGTTGCACTCCGCCGACACGCTTCGAGCCCTTCCATGGGGCGCTCGAAAATGCCATCCATGGCATTTAATGGTCGGCTACGGCAATCCCCGCTGCTGCTTCGTGTGACAATGGCGTTGCCTGCTTCCCGCTTCTGGCTTTCAGCTTCCAGCGCCCTGAAGAGGTTATTTCGCGCTCAGCGCATCGCCCTGAAACTCTATGCCCAGCCAGCCGGTTTTCATAAAGTTACGAATATTCTGGTGGTCGTCGCCGTGGGGGTTGCCCAGCACGTCGTCGCGATAAAAAGCTCCAAAACAGGCCAGCGTTTCCTGCTCGTCAAAACCCTGCAGGCGGGCAAAGGCAAACAGTTTGCAGGAGCCGTTGTTCTGGCCGGCATCGTTGTGCTGTTCGCCATTGGTAAAGGCCACCGGATGAAACTCGTACAGATCGTCGATAAGCGCTATTACCTCGGCAAACTCAATGGTCTCCGGCGCATCGGCCAGTTTGCTCTGCAGTTGCTGAATGTTCATGTTATTCCTTACTGTGGGATCAATCCTGATGGGGTGGTTCAGATATAACCAGCCGGTCGCGGCCGGCCTGTTTGGCGGCAATCAGGCCGTTATCGGCACGGCGAATGGTATTATCCAGCGCCTCGGAAGGGCAATATTCCGCAATCCCTGCGCTGATGGTCAGACGCAGATCGGGTAATTTTTCAAACCGCAGCGCTTTTACCGCTGTCATTATACGTTGCAGCAGCACTTCTGCCTGTGACAGCCCGGTATGGGGCAGCAACAGCATAAATTCTTCCCCGCCCCAGCGGGCACACAAGTCCTGCGAACGCAGCTCGGCGCAAATGGTATCAGCCAGCTGGCACAGCACAATATCACCCGTGTCGTGACCGTGGTTATCATTAATGCGCTTGAACAGATCAACGTCGATCATGGCCAGAGTAAACGCCGGCTGCCCCCGGCCACAACGGGCCTGCTCGTCATGCAGACGCTCCATCAGCTGACGCCGGTTGGCCAGGCCGGTAAGCGGGTCTTTTAACGCCGCGTAACGCAGCTGCTCGTTCAGCTCAATCAGATTGCGCTGATAGCGATCAGAAATACGGGTGATTTTATCCAGCCGTTTAAGCTGGCGCTCATACTGCTGCAGCAGATCCTGATTACGGGTGACGGCCACACCATAGCTGCTGTCGGCAATGCGCAGCAGCCGCTCCAGCTTTCTGGCCTGCTCACGGTTTTGTTCCGCCAGCGCGGCCACCACCGGCAGCAAAGGGTTGTGCTGATGCTCCGGATCGGCCAGCAGCCGCTCAAGCTCTTCTGCTGAAGGCAGTTCAGCCATGAGGCAGCACCTCAAAGGGGAAAGTACAGTCTTCCTTGAATTCTTCGGCCAGCTCTTCAACCCGCTCATTATCGGGATCAAAAAACCATTGCACACTTACCTCACGCTGCTTGTCAAAAGCAGCTTCCAGCATGTCGAAGATGTCCATCATGGCCTTGACGCTGCTGGTGTTCATATAGGCCAGATGCAATTGCAGCTGCAGCGCCTGCTCGCTGTCTCTCAGATATTGCTCAATCCAGTTGATCACATCCTGAAAAAACTCAAAAGAGTTTTCAGGGTAAGAATCGCCCCGCATCACAACAATACCCCGGGCCGGATCACAGCTAATGTCCGGCGTTGCATCTGTGCCGGTGATTGTCAGTGTGTTCATCGCCAGTTCCGTTTGCATAGTTATACCACCGCCAAAATACTTAAAAAGCCACGCTGCTCGCTTATTCTAACCAGCCTTGCCGTCATTGGTGCTGCTGATTTACGGGCGACGTCAAGCAGGCCAAGGCCGGCACCACTCACGCCGTCTGAATCACGGGGAGCACGCAGCTGAGTTTTATAGGCAGCTTTAAGGCCTTGCTTGTCCATGGTGGCCAGCTCATCAATCCGCTGACAAATACGCTCGCCGTCGGCCAGCTCCACCAGGTTGCCCGCCATCACATTGTAATGACCGGCCTCATCCCGGGCCACCACAACGGTGGCGGATCCTTCCTGCTCGTTGTAGTTCAGCCGGCTGGCGTAATGGCGAATATTCTGAGTCAGTTCAATATAGACACCAAACACATCCATGGCGGCACCGGGCTGGGCGTTATCAGCCTGCAGATAATTACGCAGGGCCTTGCCAATTTCCTCAATCAAACTGCGGGAAATGGGGCCGTTAAAACACAACAGTATATGATTTTGATTAAACTGCTCGCGAATCGACAGCAGATCTATGCCATTCATCGGCAACTCCTTATTGGTTAGCATCCATACGGAATGCCAGCAGGGTAATATCATCCCGCTGAGCATGACTGCCCCGGTATTCATCCAGTGCCTGTTTCAGCATCTCGGCCTGCTCGCTCAGCGGCAGCTGCGCATGAGTACGCAGCAATTCATGAAAGCGGCTGCTGCCAAGCCCAAAGCCCTTTACACCACCGGCCTGATCCAGGTAGCCGTCTGTAGCCAGGTAATACACCTCATCGCGATGCACCGGCAATGTCAGATCTTCAAACGTGCCCGGCCGCCGATCCAGCAGGCAACGGCGCAGGCCCTTGTGCTCCGCCACTTCGTCACCGTTACTGATATAAAGTGACATCTTGGCTCCGCTGAACACCAGCTGGCCTGCCACCGGATCCACATATACCAGGCCGGCATCCATGGTGGTGGCCAGCCCCCGTGGCAGCTCTGTGTCTTGCAGCATGCCCCTCAGGGTATGGTCTGCCAGCTGTAAAATGGCCGCCGGGGATTCAATACCGTGCTCACGCACCGCATGATCCAGCGCGGCCCGCCCCAGCATGGTCATCAGCGCGCCTGCCACGCCATGGCCGGCACAGTCCACCACACCCACCAGAAAGCGGCCCTGCTCACCGGGCTGAAACAAGTAAAAATCACCGCCCACCACGTCCCGCGGATGCCACAGCACAAAATGATCTTCTCCCAGGGTGCGGGTCAGCTGGCGGTCGGGCAAAATGGCTTTTTGGATCAGGCTGGCGTAGTCGATGGAATCATTAATCAGCTGATGAGCCTGGCGCATCTGCCGGTTGGCTTTTTCCAGCTCTTCAGTGCGGCTTTGTACTTTTTGCTCCAGCTCTTCGGTATGGCTGCGCACCTTATTGGCCATCACGCCAAAGGCACGGCTGAGATCGCCAATTTCGTCACTGGAAGGGGCCGGCAGCGACACCTCATAACTACCGCTGGCAATGGCACTGGCCGAGCCCTGCAGCCGGCGCAGCGGCGTCAGCACTACCCTGTCTACGCCATAAGCCAGGCCCAGCAGTAAAATAGCCAGGATCAATACCAGCCCCAGCAGGGCAGCATTAAACAGGCCCGGCTGAATGATCTGCGCCAGCCCCAGATCCATGGCTGTGGCGAGATACCAGTCAAGCTCGGGAATATAACTGACAGCCAGCAGCTGCCGCTTGCCATCCAGCATGATCCAGTCCATTGCCACACTATCGGGAGCACGCCTGGCGCTGGCAAGCAATGCGGCCAGCTTGTCGCTGTCCGGTGCTGAATCCAGCATATCAAATAGCGTTATTCCTCCGCCGCTGACGCCGGCCGCCGAGCCAAAGGAAATCAGCCCGGTGTCGGCATGAGCCTGAAAACGCCCGGCATCGTCCAGGATCATGGGCACCACCCCTTTCTCCTCAACGGCAATAAAGTCGTTAATAAAGTTCGTCAGTTCCAGGCCGGTGCCTGCCATGCCAATGGCGCGGCCATCCTGCTCTACACGCATGTTAATCCAGACCCGGGTTACTCCCAGCGTTTTATCATGGTTAACATTAATGCTTAACGGTGAGGGCGCGGTCAGCAAATTAAAAAACCACTGATCAGCGTTGTTATCGGGTTGCAGACGATATTTGGGCAAGGCACCGAACGGCACCTTGGGAGCACGGTAGTAATAATTCAGCGAGTCGGCACTGACCAGAAACCAGGATCCGCTGCTGAATTCATTCGCGAAGCCTTCGGCTTCACGAATAAACAGGGTCTGATTATTCCCGCTGGCAAGCCATTCACGGGTCAGTACCGAGTTGGCAAAACGCTGTGCCAGCGCCAGCTCACGGGTGAGTGGCACCAGCACCTTCTGGCGGTTAAGCCGGGTAAAGTTTTCTGCATAGGCACGGCCAAAGTGCTCCTGAATGCCACTGAGCAGCTGCCAGCCAATCCCGATTGCCGGAATAAAGGCCAGCATACACACCAGCAGTAAAGCAAAAATCGATTTTGCCCGAAGTCCTTTTCCCCAGATGGCCATAATTGCCTGCTTTGATATTTGAGCGCGTCAGAGTCCAGTATTGTTGACCTTTTTTCACACAAACTCAAATACAAAGGGGCAGCTTACTCGGTGACGTATTCCACCACTTCCAGACCAAAACCCGACAGCGCATGATAACGCTTGGGTGAACTGAGCAGACGCATCTTGCCCACGCCCATGGCGCGCAAAATCTGCGAGCCCACGCCCACACGGCGGGACGTGCCCTGGCGCTTGGCTCCTTCCGGACGCTCTCCCTTGTCGGCGGCCTCAAACATGCGTACCACAGACAGCAGATGATCCGGGGTTTCTTCCTTGCCCAGAATCACCAGCACACCGCCTTCTTCGGCAATGCGCGCCATGGACTTGTCCAGCGGCCAGGTGCGGGACGCATGGCGGTCGGTCATCAGCACATCGGTGAGCATATCGTGAATGTGTACCCGCACCAGTGCCGGCTGGTCGGCCTTAATCTCGCCCTTGCGCAGGGCAAAGTGCACCTGATTGTCGATGGTATCGCGGAAAGTGACCAGCTCGAACTCACCGTGCTCGGTGGGCAGTTTGCAGCGGGCTACCTGCTCAATGGTGGTTTCGTTCTGGTTGCGGTACTCGATCAGATCGGCAATGGTGCCCAGCTTGATGCCATGCTGCTCGGCAAACTTTTCCAGATCCGGGCGGCGGGCCATGGTGCCGTCTTCGTTCAGAATTTCCACAATCACCGCTGCCGGCTCCACGCCGGCCAGACGGGCCAGGTCGCAGCCCGCTTCGGTATGACCGGCACGGGTCAGCACGCCGCCATTCTGCGCCTTGAGCGGAAAAATATGGCCGGGCTGCACCAGATCGGCGGGTTTGGCATTCTGGGCCACGGCGGCCTGCACAGTGCGGGCACGGTCGGCAGCAGAAATCCCGGTAGTCACCCCTTCGGCAGCTTCAATGGAAACAGTAAAGGCGGTGGAAAACTGCTCGGTATTGCGGCTCACCATCTGGGGAATGTCGAGCTGACGACAACGGGCTTCGGTCAGGGTCAGACAGATCAGGCCACGACCATATTTGGCCATAAAATTGATGTCTTCCGGACGCACATGCTCGGCGGCCATGATCAGATCGCCTTCATTTTCTCTGTCTTCGTCATCCATCAGAATGACCATTTTGCCCTGACGAATGTCGTCGATGATTTCCTGGGTACTGCTTAAGGCCATGATGTTCCCCTTGGTTAATTCGCTAAACCGCTGACTTTACAAATCCGCTGGCGGCCAGGGTCGCCAGCGTCAGCCCGCCGGACGCTGGCGGCGCATCGGCACTCAGCAGGCGCTCCAGATAGCGGGCAATCAAATCTACTTCCAGGTTAACACTGCGGCCAACCTGCCAGTCATTCAGCGTGGTGTTGTTTAATGTATGGGGTACCAGCGTCAATTTAAAGGCCGAGCCTGATACCGCATTTACTGTGAGGCTGATGCCATCTACCGTGATGGAGCCTTTTTCGGCAATATAGCGGGCCAGCGCCTCGGGTGCGTCAACCCACAGCTCAATGGCAAATCCGACCCTGGCTTTTTTGGTGATCCGTCCCACGCCATCCACATGACCTGACACCAGATGGCCGCCCAGGCGGGTGGTGGGCAACAGGGCTTTTTCCAGATTGACCGCCTGCCCCGTCTGGTAATCGGCAAAGCCGGTGCGGGCAATGGTTTCTGCCGACACATCAGCGCAATAATAATCTTTGCCAAGCTCGGTCACGGTGAGGCACACGCCGTTGGTGGCAATGGAATCACCCAGTGCCACATCAGATAAATCCAGCGCCGGACAATGAATGCGGATCACCGAGGAGGCACTCTTTCGCTCAATGGCGGCCAGGGTGCCGGTGGCTTCAACAATACCGGTAAACATCAGTCGGTTACTCTTGCAGTCAGTTTAAGATCGTCACCCACAAAGCGGCTGTCCTGCCATGCCAGCCGTGGCGGCTGACTCATGGCGGTAAATTCCGGCAGCGCCAGCAGGCCCCGGGCCGGGTTGCCCATCAGCATGGGGGCCTGATACAAAATCAGCTCATTCACCAGTCCGGCCGCAAACAGCGCGCCCCCAAGCGTGGCACCCGCCTCTACCCACAGATGGTTCAGCTGCCGCCGGCCCAGCTCGTCCAGCAGCAACGTCAGATCCAGCTTGCCATGATCGCTTAACGGCAGCAGGCATTCTTCTACTTGCTCGCTAAAACCACCGGTGACCTTGCTCCGCAGCAGCAAGATGGGGCCGGGCTGAGCAAACAGGCGCAGGCCGGCATGCAAGCGGTTTTGCGTATCAATAATGATGCGCAGCGGCTGGCGCAGCTCAGCTTCGGGGTAGTGTTGCTGCAGTGAGCCGGGCAGCTCCTGCCAGCGCACATTCAGCGCGGCATTGTCCATTAATACGGTATCGGCACCGGAAAGAATGGCGCAGCTTTGCGCCCGGTGGCGCTGCACATCGCGCCGGGCAGCGGGGCCGGTGATCCATTTGCTTTCACCATTGGCCAGTGCGGTGCGGCCATCCAGGCTGGCAGCCAGCTTTAAGGTGACAAAGGGCCGGCGTGTGCGCATGCGGTGCAAAAAGCCTACATTCACCGCTTCCGCTTCCTGGGTCATCAGGCCGGCTTCGGCTGCTATGCCCGCCTCGCGCAGCATGGCCAGGCCCCTGCCCGCCACCTGGGGGTTGGGATCCACCATGGCGGCCACCACCCGGGCCACACCGGCGTCAATCAGGCCCTGAGCACAGGGTGGCGTGCGGCCATAATGAGAGCAGGGCTCCAGGGTCACATAAGCAGTGGCACCGCGGGCAGCGCCACCGGCGGCCCGCAGGGCAAACACTTCCGCATGGGGGCCGCCGGCGCGCTGATGAAAGCCTTCGCCGACAATGTGGCCGTCTTTCACGATCACGCAGCCCACCGCCGGATTGGGGCTGGTGGTATAGCGGCCACGACGGGCCAGCTCAAGCGCTCTGGCCATCCAGTGCGCATCTTGGGGTGTGAACACTTATTGCTCCAGGCGGGCTATTTCTTCGCCAAACTGACGCAGATCCTCAAAACAACGATACACGGATGCAAAACGAATGTAAGCCACCTTGTCGAGCTGTTTAAGCTCGTCCATCACCAGGTTGCCCACCAGCTCCGATTTTACTTCTCGCTCACCGGTAGCCCGCAGCCGCGACTTGATGCGACTCACCGACTGCTCTATAGCCTCGGTGCTCACCGGACGCTTTTCCAGCGCCCGCTGCATGCCGGCTTCCAGCTTGTCTTCGTTAAAGGGTTCGCGAATGCCGCTGCTTTTAATAATGCGCGGCATTACCAGCTCGGCGGTTTCAAAGGTGGTGAAACGCTCCCTGCAGGCATTGCACTCCCGCCGCCGGCGCACCTGCAAGCCATCGCCCACCAGACGGGAGTCGATGACCTTGGTTTCAGTTGCGTTACAAAAGGGGCAGTGCATAAAGCCTCCGCAGGGCCTGTTAATCGGCTGTTAGTGTAAAGAAGCGGGCTGTGGAATGAAAGCGGGGAGTTTTTTTAAAAACGGGAATGGGGAGCAGGGAATTGTGAAGCGGGAATGGGGAATAGTGGGGGGAGTTGCTACTCCCTATTCACTATTCCCTACTCCCTGGGTTTAGTCCCTAATCCCGGTGCGTGTTACGCGTAAACCGGGTGGCGACGGCAGATGTCCAGCACCTGCTCTTTTACGCTGGCGATGGTGGCGTCGTCGTTGATGTTGCTCAGCACATCGCAGATCCAGCCGGCCAGCTGGCGCACGTCGGCTTCTTTAAAGCCACGGCGGGTAACGGCAGGAGTACCGATACGAATGCCGGAGGTCACAAACGGAGAACGCGGATCATTGGGCACGGCGTTCTTGTTTACGGTAATAAAGGCGCGTCCCAGAGCGGCATCGGCTTCCTTACCGGTGATGTCCTTGTCGATCAGATCCAGCAGGAACAGGTGGTTGTGAGTGCCGCCGGATACCACCTTGAAACCACGCTTCTGGAACTCGTCGGCCATGGCCTGGGCGTTTTTCACTACCTGCGCCTGATATTCCTTGAACTCGGGCTCCAGCGCTTCTTTAAAGGCCACGGCCTTGGCAGCAATCACATGCATCAGGGGGCCGCCCTGACCACCGGGGAAAACAGCAGAGTTCAGTTTCTTTTCCAGCTCTTCGTTGTTGGCGGCAGACAGAATAATACCGCCACGAGGACCAGCCAGGGTCTTGTGGGTGGTAGAGGTCACCACATGAGCATGAGGCAGCGGGCTGGGGTAAACACCGGCGGCAATCAGACCGGCTACGTGAGCCATGTCGACCATAAACCAGGCACCCACTTTGTCGGCAATTTCGCGCATGCGGGCCCAGTCTACAATGCCGGAGAAGGCAGAGAAGCCGCCGATGATCATCTTCGGCTTGTGCTCAACCGCCAGGCGCTCCATTTCTTCATAATCGATCACGCCCTGCTCGTTAATGCCGTAGGGAATGATGTTATACAGCTTGCCGGAAAAGTTGGCGGGAGAGCCGTGAGTCAGGTGACCACCGTGAGCCAGGTTCATGCCCATCACGGTATCGCCGGGCTTGACCAGCGCCAGAAAAACAGCGGAGTTGGCCTGAGAGCCGGAGTGCGGCTGAACGTTAGCCCAGGTGGCGCCAAACAGCTCTTTGACACGCGCTATGGCCAGCTCTTCTACCTGATCCACGTATTCACAGCCACCGTAGAAACGCTTGGCCGGATAGCCTTCGGCGTATTTGTTGGTCAGCTGAGAACCCTGCGCCTGCATCACCCGCGGGCTGGTGTAGTTCTCGGAAGCAATCAGCTCAATGTGCTCTTCCTGACGCACGGTTTCATCACTGATGGCTTGCCACAGCTGGGGATCATAATCGGCGATATTCATCTCACGCTTTAACATCCGTCTCTCCTGACTCATGGGGGGATTGTCACTGAAAGCCAAATTGTACCCCCAAGCGACAATCCGGCCTAGCCCTGAAGCCCGGCTTCAACGTTTTTTTTACCATTTATGTTGAAAACTTCACATAAAGTTTAACTCAACTTTAACAAATCAAGTGTTTTACCGGGTATGACGTTGACCGGTAAACCCGATAGAATATTGTTTCGATTTACCGCCCGTCAGGGCCGCATCACGAGTAAAAGGGGATTATGCAAGCGTTCAGAGTTACTTCCCAGCGCCGGGCAGAGCTGTATCACTGGTTTACCGCCCTGTTTGCCGCCCCCCTCAGCAAAGACGACCTCAATGACTTTGGTGGCTACGACATGCACCGCTTTCTTGACAGTCTTGCCACCCTAGATCCGCTCACCGAAGCCACAGAAGCCTTTCGCCAGCAGGCTGAGCAGGCACAACACGACGCGCTGGCCGGCCGTTATCAGGCGCTTACGGCCAGCCCGTCCTTGCTCGACACTCAGCACCTGAGTGAAGCATCACAAGATAACCTGCTGTTAATGAGCATGCTGCTTAAACAACACGGCACCGGCCTTGCCGATGATGATCCGCTGCATGTGTGTAACCAGCTGGAAATGATGGGTACCCTGGCCATGACCGCTGCCGAAGCCGGCGACGAGAAGGGCCGCCTGGCGCTGCTGGATCAGCAAAGAGAGCTGGCCAATACCCTGCTGATTGACTGGCTGCCTGCGTTTGTTACCCGTTGCAGCGAGCGTGACCATAACGGCTTTTATGCTGCCGCGGCTGCCCTGCTGCAGGCGGTGTTTATCATGGATCTGCACTATCTCAACAACGTAGCGGAGTAACGATGCCACTTGCCATGCCCCCGCAACTGACGACTACTCAGGGTGAAGAGCGCCGGCTGGGCGTGGAGCTGGAGCTCAGCGGTATTACGCTGGAGCAGCTGGCTTTTGTGGTGGCCGACACCCTTAAGGGCCAGGCTCAGCCGGTATCAGACTATGAAACCGATATTCTGACCGAAGACGGCTGCTTTCGGGCCGAACTCGACTTTGACTATCTTAAACAGCTGGCCCGGGAGCAAAAACAGCATCCGCCCGGCGAGCTGGAACAGGCCGCCACCGACTTGCTGGGCAGCCTGGCCTTGCAGCTGGTACCGCTGGAGCTGGTTTGCCCGCCGCTGCCCCTGTCACGGCTGAATGAGCTCAACCGGTTGTTTGGCCGGCTCAGAGAGCTGGGTGCCCAGGGCACCCGCCACGCCCTGCATTATGCTTTTGGCCTGCATCTTAACCCCGAGCTGCCCGACACCGGCATTCACACTATTTTGCGCTATTTCCGTGCCTATCTGTGCCTGCACGACTGGCTTGACGCCCACGAAGATATCGTGGCTGCCCGCAAAATATCGCCCTATATTCGCGCCTTTCCCAAAGACTATGTCAAACAAGTGATAAGCCCTGCTTATCAGCCTGACATGACACAATTTATTGAGGATTATCTGGCCTGGAACCCTACCCGCAACCGGGCCATGGATCTGCTGCCGTTGCTGGCCTGGCACAATGAACAGAAAGTACAGGCCGTGGTACAGGACAGCAAGGTCAACAAGCGCCCTACCCTGCACTACCGGCTGCCTAATTCCGATATCGACAACCCGCTCTGGTCGTTACAGCACGCCTGGGACGGCTGGCTGCAGGTGGAATGGCTGGCCCATGACGAACACCGTCTTGAGCAGGTATGCCTGGCTTATCAGGCCCATCTTAATCAGCTCACACCCGACTTTATCGATCCCTGGGGTATCAAGGTGCGCCCATGGCTGCGCTGATTGGCGTCACCGGCCCCAACAGCCGCCTGCCCCTGGCCTGGTGGGCCACGCGGCTGTCGCTGCGGCTGGCCGGTGGTCAGGGACTGCGGCTGACCCCCGCCAATATGCATAAACACAAGCGTGATCAACTGCAGGGGCTGATTATTGGCGGCGGTGACGACATCGATGCCGCCCTCTACGGGGCCGACACCGGACGGGCACCGGCAGATCCGGAGCGGGACGCCTTTGAAATTGAACTGATTGAACATGCGCTCAATACCAGACTGCCGTTGCTCGGTATTTGCCGGGGCGCGCAATTAATTAACGTGGTGCTGGGCGGCTCATTGCATGCCGATATTCGGCCGCAGCGCCTGCACACCTCCAACCGGCGCACACCGCTGCCGCGCAAAACCGCCATTGGCTGTGGCGACGGCCGGCTCAGCCGGGTGATGCAGCAGCCACAGTGGCGCATAAACAGCCTGCATCATCAGGCAGTAGACCGAGTGGGCACCGGGCTTGCCGTCGTCGCCAGAGATCTTGACGGCTTTGTGCAGGCCATTGAAACCACCTCCAGCCATTATTTGCTGGGAGTGCAGTGGCATCCGGAATATCTGCCTTATCTGGCCGGCCAGCGCCGGCTGTTTCACAATCTGGTTCGTGCCGCCGAAAAAAGCCGGCCCGAAGCCCTCTATGATTGATTATTTACTGGTATTTGGCAGCAGTCTGCTGGCGGCCACCATAGCGCCTTTTTATTCGGAAGTGGTGCTGGCCGCCGTGCTCACCCGCCAGCCCGATGCGGCTCTGCTGCTATGGCTGCTGGCCAGTGTGGGCAACACGCTTGGTTCCATGATCAACTGGTGGCTGGGTAAATATCTGCTGCACTACCGGCACAAACGCTGGTTTCCGGTCAGTGATAAACAACTGGATCGGGCCCAGCGCTGGTTTCAGCGCTTTGGGGTCTGGTCACTGCTGCTGGCCTGGGCACCGGTGGGCGGCGACGCGCTTACCTTTATTGCCGGCATTATGCGGGTGCGGCTGGCCCTGTTTACCCTGCTGGTGTTTATTGGCAAGGCGTTGCGCTATGCCGTTGTGCTCTGGTTTGCCGACACCCTGCTGCTATAGACCAAAGTTGGCTGGTAAAGCCATCTGCGGCTGCAATACTCAATGGATTGCGGCACGGAGGCCAATATGCAGGACAAGTTTAACTTTGAGCAACCCCCTTTTAATACTCTGACCCCGGACGAGCGCCAGGATCTGCTTGATCAGACAGATATTGCCTATTTTGGCAGAGGTGAAACCATTCTTGAGCCGGGCCAGCTAATCGACAGCCTGCATATTATCCTTAAAGGCGTGGTGGAAGAGCGCCACAAAGATCGTAATGAAGTACTGGCGCAATACACCACGGACGATTTGTTTGATATTCGTGGCCAGTTCGACGGCGAATGCCGCCACGACTATGTGGCGCTGGAAGAAACCCTGTGTTTTGTGCTGCCTACCCAGGCCTTTCTTAACCTGATGACGGAAAACTCCGACTTTGCCGCCTGGTTTCAGCACGATCTCAAAGGCCGCCAGCAAACCGCCGAGCCCCGTAAAAATCTGTCGGAATTTATTTTAACCCGCATCGACAACAGCAATATTCAGCCGGCCATGGTCATTGACGGTCAGACCTCGATTTTTCAGGCCACTCAGCTGTTAAAAACCCATCACCTCGAATCGCTGATTGTGGCCCATGACGGCAGCTTTGGCATGCTCACCGGCACCGATCTGCTTTATGGGGCCGTGCTTAATGAGCTGCCCCCCGGCGAGCTGGTGCATGTGCTGGCCAGCTTTAACCTGGTATCGGTGCAAAAGGGCGATTTTTTGTTTAACGCCCTGATGCTGATGGTGCAGAAAAAAATTGAGCGGGTGGCAGTAAAAGAAGGCGAGCAACTGGCAGGTATTCTGGAAATGACTCAGCTGCTCAGCCAGTTTTCCACCCACTCTCATGTGCTGGGGCTGCGCATATTGCGGGCTGATAACATAGACGAGCTGGCCGAGGCGGCTGCCACCCTTGGCATGCTGGTGGAAAACCTGCATAACAATGGCGTGCGTCTGCCCTTTATCATGAAGCTGCTGGCCAGCCTGAACAGCCAGCTGATGCGCAAGGCCTTTGAGTTTGCCTTTGCTCCCGAGCTGCACGACCGGCTGGCACTCATGGTGCTGGGCAGTGAAGGCAGGAGCGAGCAGGTACTGAAAACCGATCAGGACAATGCCCTTATTCTGGATAATGATCTCTCAGCGGCCGAAGTACTGCCCCAGGCCGAACAATTCAGCCGCTATCTGGAGCGGCTGGGTTATCCGCCCTGCCCCGGCCGGGTCATGGTCAATAATCCCGACTGGGTAAGACCGCTTGACGACTGGCAGCAGTGCCTGGACCGCTGGGTGAACCGCAACACCCCGGAAAGCCATATGCAGCTGGCCATAGTGGCAGATCCGCACTTTATAGCCGGCCGCGAGTCTTTGGTGCGGCAGTTTCAGAAACACCTGCTGGCGGCGGTAAAAGGCCGGGAGCTGCTGCTGAGCGAATTTGCCGGCCAGGCGCTGCGCTTTCATACCCCGCTGACCTTTTTTGGTGATATCAAGCAATCCGACAAGGGGCTGGATATTAAACGCGGCGGCATTTTTCCGGTGGTGCAGGGCGTGCGCGCGCTGGCACTGGAGCAAAGCGTGACCGAGACCAACACCCTGGAACGCATTCGCCGGCTGACCAATCTGCATATTTTTGAGCCCGAGCAGGCCGATAACCTGAGTGCGGCACTGATCCTGTTCTGGCAGCTCAGGCTGGAGCAGCAGCTGGCCAGCGGCGGCGATGGCATGAACCAGCGGCTCAATCCTGCCACCCTGCCCCGCCACCAGCGGGATTTACTGCGTCACGCCCTGCATGTGGTAAAGAAGTTCAAACAAAAGCTGGAAGTACATTTTCAGATCAGGGGGCTGTAATGCTGCCGCTGAAGCGCTTGTGGCTGGCGCGCAAATTTGCCGGCAGCCCCTGGCATCATCTGTTTGAAGCTTATAAAGGGGAAGAGGTGATTGCTATCGACACCGAAACCACCGGGCTGGATCCGCGCCGTGCCGATGTGCTCACCATTGCCGCCGTGCCCATTCGTGGCCGGCGGGTGCTCACCAGTCAACGGCTGGAGCTGACGCTGCAGGCCAGCCCCAGACTCACCGGCGACAGCATTCGTATTCATGGCCTGCGCCATCAGGACCTGAGCGCCGGCCTGACTCAGAAAGAGGCCCTGGAGCGGCTGCTGGGCTTTATTCAGAACCGCCCCCTGCTGGGCTATCATGTGCGTTTTGATATTGCGCTGCTCAGCCGGCTCACCAAAGAACACCTTGGTTTTGAGCTGCCCAACCGGCACCTTGAACTGGCTCACATTTATCGCAGCCGGCAGCTGCGTAAAAATCCCGACATTGAGCCCCATCTGGGTTTTGAGCAAATGGCAACCCACCTCAGGGTGCCATTGCTGGCCCGCCACACTGCCTTTGGTGATGCATTAACCACCGCCCTGATGTATCTGGCACTGCAACCGGAACAATCTTTAAGCAATCGTTAAGAAATGTGAGCCTGATCGGTATCGAACGCGGCTTTCATACCCGTATACTCGACAGACTGAATCATGATGTTACGTGAGGCTGTGCCCGTATTGGCTAGCCGAAAGTCTAATTGAGCGTAACGGCCATCTGGGTCACCTTGTTAACCAATGGTTACAACCAAGGAGCGGAATAATGAGTGAAGTAAAGGTTCATCCGGTCACGCCCGAGTTTGCGAAGACCGCACTGCTGGATAACGACGGCTATCTGGCCATGTATCAGCAGTCCATTGAAAACCCCGACGAATTCTGGGGTACACAGGGCAAGCTTGTTGACTGGATTAAACCCTACACCAAGGTCAAGAACACCTCCTACGACCCGGGTCACATCAGCATTAAATGGTTTGAAGACGGCACCCTGAACCTGTCTGCCAACTGTATTGACCGTCACCTGGCCACTAAGGCCGACGAGTTTGCCATCATCTGGGAAGGTGACAGCCCCGAAGACGACAAAAAAGTCACCTACCGTGAACTGCATGAGCAGGTATGCCGCTTTGCCAACGTACTCAAGGCGCAGGGCGTGCAAAAGGGCGACGTGGTCAGCATCTACATGCCCATGGTGGTTGAAGCTGCCGTGGCCATGCTGGCCTGTACCCGCATTGGTGCCGTGCACTCTGTGGTGTTTGGCGGCTTCTCTCCCGATGCCGTGGCCAGCCGTATTATTGACTCCAAAGCCAAGGTGGTGATTACCGCTGACGAAGGTCTGCGTGGTGGCCGTAAAGTGGCCCTCAAGGCCAACGTGGATGAAGCCCTCACCAACCCGAACGTCACTTCTGTAAAGAGTGTGATCGTATATCAGCGCACCGGCGGCGACATTGCCTGGCATGATCATCGTGATATCTGGTGGCACGAAGCCACTGCCCAGGCCAGCGCCGACTGTGAGCCGGTAGAAATGAACGCCGAAGATCCGCTGTTCATTCTCTACACCTCCGGCTCTACCGGTACCCCCAAGGGCGTACTGCACACCACCGGCGGTTATCTGGTGTATGCCACCATGACCTTCAAGTACATCTTTGACTATCACCCGGGTGATGTGTACTGGTGTACTGCCGATGTAGGCTGGATCACCGGTCACAGCTACCTGATCTACGGCCCGCTGTCTAACGGTGCCACCACACTGCTGTTTGAAGGGGTGCCCAACTATCCCAAGACCAACCGCATGGCGCAGGTAGTGGACAAGCACCAGGTTAACATTCTGTATACCGCCCCCACCGCCATTCGTGCCTTTATGGCCAAGGGCAACGAAGCCGTGGAAGGCACCAGCCGTGCCAGCCTGCGCGTGCTCGGCTCAGTGGGTGAGCCCATTAACCCGGAAGCATGGGAATGGTATTACCGTGTGATCGGCGAAGAGCGCTGCCCCATTGTAGATACCTGGTGGCAAACCGAGACCGGCGGCATTCTGATCACGCCGCTGCCCGGCGCTACCGATCTCAAGCCCGGCTCTGCTACCCGTCCTTTCTTCGGGGTTCAGCCGGCCCTGGTAGACGGCGAAGGCAACCAGCTGCAAGGTGCCACCGACGGCAACCTGGTTATTCTGGACTCCTGGCCAGGTCAGATGCGCACCATTTATGGTGACCATGACCGCTTTGAGCAGACCTATTTCTCTACCTTCCCCGGCACTTACTTCAGTGGTGACGGTGCCCGTCGTGACGAAGATGGTTACTACTGGATCACCGGCCGGGTGGATGACGTACTCAACGTGTCCGGCCACCGCATGGGCACCGCTGAGATTGAGTCAGCACTGGTGGCCCATCCCAAAATTGCCGAAGCCGCTGTGGTGGGTGTGCCTCACGACATCAAAGGCCAGGGCATTTACGCCTATGTCACGCTCAACGCCGGTGAAGTACCGTCTGCCGAGCTGCACAAGGAAGTAAAAGACTGGGTGCGTAAAGAGATTGGTCCTATTGCCACGCCCGATGTGATCCACTGGGCTGAAGGTCTGCCCAAGACCCGCTCCGGCAAAATCATGCGCCGCATTCTGCGCAAGATCGCCACCGGCGAGACCGACTCTCTGGGTGATACCTCCACTCTGGCCGATCCGGGTGTGGTGGATCGCCTGATTGAAGAGCGCAGCAAGGTCGCATAAGGCCAGACTGCCCGTTGCAAAAACGCCGCTTTATGCGGCGTTTTTTTATAGGCAGCCTTGAGCGGCTGTCGCAAATTGTCGCAGCAACAACAGTTTGCAGAGCTTGCTGTCGCTTTCAATGCCCGTCAGCGGCAGCCCGCCATGATCATCATCAAAAAAACTTAGGTCATTAGACCAGTAAATTGCTGCCAATTTTCGTGAAATCACTATAATTGAGCGCACCGAGCCCAAATGCATAATTTTATTTGCCTGAAACCGGCAAAAAGCGTTAGGCTCATCTCAAATCAAGGTGAACACCGCAAGATTGACGAGGATTGCTGCACAATGGCCGACAAATACCGAATTCTGCTGCTCAACGGGCCAAACCTTAACCTGCTGGGCCGGCGCGAACCGGGCATTTACGGCAATAACAGTCTGAACGATATTGTTGCCCGCCTCACCGAGCAGGCTGCGGCGCACAATATTGAGCTCAGCCATGTGCAGTCCAATGCGGAACACCTGCTGCTCGATGCCATTCACCAGGCCGACGGCCAGCAGGATTTTATCATTATCAATCCTGCTGCCTTTACCCACACCAGCGTGGCTATTCGCGATGCACTGCTGGGAGTCAATATTCCCTTCATTGAAGTGCACCTGTCGAATGTGCATGCCCGGGAGCCTTTCCGCCATCACTCCTACCTGGCAGACAAGGCAGTGGGTGTAATTTGCGGCCTGGGTGCCGATGGTTACGAATTTGCCCTAGAGGCGGCGGCCCGCTATCTGGCTCGTCGCTGATTGATAACAGCATCAACAAAACTAAAGAGAACGCCCATGGATATTCGTAAAATCAAAAAACTGATCGAACTGGTAGAAGAGTCCGGCATTGCCGAGCTGGAAATTGCCGAAGGTGAAGAGTCCGTTCGCATCAGCCGTTACGGTAACCCCGCCCCGATGATGCAGGCTCCGCAGCAGTTTCAGGCTGCTCCTGCCCCGGCTGCTGCTCCTGCCGCCCCGGCTGCACCTGCTGCCGAAGCCCCGGCTGCCGAGCTGAGCGGTCATGTGATGCGTTCTCCCATGGTAGGCACCTTCTACCGCGCCTCCAGCCCGGGTGCCAAAAACTTCGTTGAAGTAGGCCAGACCGTCAATGTGGGCGACACCCTGTGCATTGTTGAAGCCATGAAGATGATGAACCAGATCGAGGCCGACAAGGCCGGCGTGGTGAAGGCCATTCTGGTCGACAACGCCCAGCCCGTTGAATTCGACGAGCCGCTGTTCATCATCGAATAAGGAATTCCCATGCTTGATAAAGTAGTCATCGCCAACCGCGGTGAAATCGCCCTTCGCATTCTGCGCGCCTGTAAGGAGCTCGGAATCAAGACGGTGGCGGTTCACTCAACCGCCGACCGCGACCTCAAGCACGTGCTGCTGGCCGACGAGTCCATCTGTATTGGTGGCAATCAGGCCACTCAGTCTTATTTGAACGTGCCGTCCATTATTGCCGCTGCCGAAGTGACCGACGCCGTGGCCATTCACCCTGGGTACGGCTTTCTGGCAGAAAATGCCGAATTTGCCGATCAGGTAGAAAAATCCGGCTTTATCTTCATTGGCCCCCGCGGCGATACCATTCGCCTGATGGGTGACAAGGTGTCTGCCATTGAAGCCATGAAAAAAGCCGGCGTGCCCTGTGTGCCCGGCTCCGATGGCCCCATTGGCGGCGATGCCAAGCGTAACGCCACCATTGCCAAGCGCATTGGCTATCCGGTGATCATCAAGGCCGCCGGTGGCGGTGGTGGTCGCGGCATGCGTGTGGTGCGCTCCGAGTCTGAGCTGGAAAGCTCCATTGCCATGACCAAGGCCGAGGCCGGTGCTGCCTTTGGCAACGACATGGTGTATATGGAGAAATTCCTGGAAAACCCGCGCCATATCGAAATTCAGATTTTGGCCGACGGCCAGGGCAACGCCATTCATCTGGCCGAGCGCGACTGCTCCATGCAGCGCCGCCACCAGAAGGTAGTGGAAGAAGCGCCGGCGCCGGGCATTACTGCTGAAATGCGCAAGTTCATTGGCGAGCGCTGCTGCAAGGCCTGTGTCGACATCGGCTACCGCGGTGCCGGTACCTTTGAGTTCCTCTATGAAAACGGCGAGTTCTATTTCATTGAAATGAACACCCGTATTCAGGTGGAGCACCCGGTGACCGAGATGATCACCGGTGTGGATCTGATTAAAGAACAGCTGCGTGTGGCCGCCGGTCTGCCCCTGTCCATCACCCAGGAGCAGGTGATGGTGCGTGGCCATGCCATTGAGTGCCGCATTAACGCCGAAGACCCGCGCACCTTTATTCCCAGCCCGGGCGAAATTACCCGCTTCCACTCGCCGGGTGGCCTGGGTGTGCGCTGGGACTCTCACGTGTATGCCGGCTACCGGGTACCGCCCTATTATGACTCCATGATCGGCAAGCTGATCTGCTACGGCGAAAACCGCGATATCGCCATTGCCCGCATGAATCACGCCCTGAACGAGCTGGTTATTGACGGCATTAAAACCAATATTCCGCTGCACAAGGAAATTATGAGTGATGAGAACTTCCGCAATGGCGGAACCAACATCCACTACCTTGAGAAAAAGCTGGGCCTGTAAGGCTTGTGCGGAATGATAAAACGGCACCCGAGGGTGCCGTTTTTGTCTAACCGTTACACCAGGCGCTCAGCCCACTGAGACAACTGCAATATGAAGATTCATCGTATCAACCCCTGCAAACGCTGGTCCGACATTACCATATTTAACGGCATCGCCCATTTTGTGGAAGTGCCCGAGTGCGATCTGTCTGCCGGCATTCAGGAGCAGACCCGGCAGGTGATGACACAGGCCGAAGCAGCGCTGGCCAAAATCGGCAGCGACACAGGCCGGCTGCTGTCTGTGACCATTTATCTTACCGACTTTGCCAACCTGCCCGCCTTTAACGAAGTCTGGGATGAATGGTTCCCGGAAAACACAGCGCCCAGCCGCGCCTGCGTTAAAGCCGAACTGGCCAACCCCGGCTATCTGGTGGAGATGGCCTTTGTCGCCGCCGCCGGCGAGGAATATCAGGGGTAATGTCATACCGGGCCTCGACCCGGTATCTTTGTTCGCCCCCCAACTGTTCACCGGTGCCCGGGTGTTGCGATTCGCTGCGCTCATCACAACATACGCCCTGATGTGACCCCCGTGTTTGTCCCTTTATTCCCTCGCTGGTATGCTTCGGTCCTTCCTGAAGGAGCCTTCAATTGATGAATTCCATTGTCTCTGTTGCCCGGCGCGAAGCCTTGCTCAGCGTGCTGCTGGCCTTGCTGTATCTGGCGCTTTGGGCCGCTTGTGCCTGGCTGGTGCCGCCGGCACTCACCCTGGCCGGCTGGCCGCTGTGGTTTTTGCTGAGCTGCCTGTTCAACCCGCTGCTGTTTATTGTGCTGTGTGCGCTCATGGTGCGCTGGTGTTTTAAAGCAGTAAACCTGGAAGCCTCCTCATGAATGCCGAACTCACCCTTCCGCTGCTCGTCTATCTGGCAGCCATGATCAGCCTGGGGCTCTGGCTGGGCCGTCGCCAGAGTGAAAACGGCTTTATGCAGGACTATTTTCTGGGCAGCCGCTCCATGGGCGGCTTTGTGCTGGCCATGACCATGGTGGCCACCTACGCCTCGGCCTCTTCCTTTATTGGCGGCCCGGGTGCTGCCTACCGCATGGGGCTGGGCTGGGTGCTGCTGGCCATGATACAGGTGCCCACGGTCTGGCTGACTCTGGGGGTGCTGGGCAAACAGTTCGCCCATATTGCGCGGCGGGTAAACGCACTCACCATTAACGACATGCTGCAGGCCCGCTACCAGAACTCGCTGGTGGTACTGCTGGCCGGCCTGGGGCTGCTGGCCGCCTTTGTGGCCACCATGGTGGTGCAGTTTATTGGCGGTGCCCGGCTGCTGGAAACCGTGACCGGATTGTCTTATCAGAGCGGGCTTATGCTGTTTGCCGGGGCCGTGCTGCTCTATACCCTGGTGGGCGGCTTTCGCGCTGTTGTGGTGACCGACGCGGTGCAGGGCGTGCTGATGCTGCTGGGCACTGTGGTGCTGCTGGCCGGCGTGCTGCAGGCCGGTGGCGGCGCAGCGGCCATGTTCACCAAGCTGGAAGCCATTGATCCCGGTCTGGTGCAGCCGCAGGGGCCCGACGGCTTTCTGAGCATGAGCTTTATGCTGTCGTTCTGGGTGCTGGTGTGCTTTGGGGTCATTGGTCTGCCCCACTCGGCGGTGCGCTGCCTGGCCTACAAAGACAGCACCGCCATGCACAGAGGCATTATTATCGGCACTGTGGTGGGTGCCCTGCTGATGTTTGGCATGCACTTTGCCGGTGCGCTTGGGCGCGTGCTGGTGCCCGAGCTGACGGTGCCCGACAAGGTGATGCCCACCCTGATGCTCACCGTGCTGCCGCCGCTGGTAGCCGGACTGTTTCTGGCCGGGCCCATGGCCGCCATTATGTCGACCATTGATTCTCAGCTGATCCAGGCCGCCGCCACTTTGGTAAAAGACCTTTATCTTAATCACCTGTGCAAAACCCAGCCGGCCCCCGCCACCATCAAGCGCGCCAGCAAGCTGGTGACGCTGGTGCTGGGGCTGATTGTGCTGTGGGCCGCCCTGAGTCCGCCGGAAATGATTATCTGGCTGAACCTGATGGCCTTTGGTGCCCTGCAGGCGATCTTTTTCTGGCCGCTGGTGCTGGGCCTGTACTGGTGGCGGGGTAACAGCACGGGCGCGCTGGCCTCCATGCTCACCGGTGCCATCAGCTATAGCCTGCTGCTGCACTTTGGCATCAAGCCGCTGGGGCTGCATGCCATAGTGCCGAGCCTGGCGCTCTCGGGCCTGGCCTATGTGGTGGGCTCTCTGCTGACGCCGCCCCCCTCTGCCGACGTGCGCGCCCTGTTTGGCCGCTGACACGGCGGCAATATGATAGAATATGCTCTTTAACCCCTAACGAAGACTGCCATGCCCTGGATACAAATTCGCATCAACGCCACCGAAAAAACCGCCGACAAGGTCAGCAATATGCTGTCTGGCCGTGGCGCTCAGGCGGTGACCTACATGGACGCCGAAGACAAGCCGGTGTTTGAGCCTCTGCCCGGTGAAACCCTGTTGTGGGACGACACCGTAGTGGTGGGACTGTTCGACGCCGAAACTGATCCGGCCCCCATCATCGACTTTCTGAAAAAGTTCTACCGCAAAGATCTGGTATATAAGGTAGAGCAGCTGGAAGACAAGGACTGGGTGCGCGAGTGGATGGACAGCTTTCATCCCATGCGCTTTGGCAACCGGCTGTGGATTTGCCCCAGCTGGCGCGATGTGCCCGAGCCCGATGCCGTCAACGTGATGCTGGATCCGGGCCTGGCCTTTGGCACCGGTACTCACCCCACCACGGCACTGTGTCTGGAATGGCTCGACGGCCAGGATCTCACCGGCAAAACCGTGATCGACTTTGGCTGCGGCTCAGGCATTCTTGGCCTTGCCGCGCTCAAGCTGGGTGCCAAGGAAGTGATTGGCATCGACATTGACCCTCAGGCGCTGCAGGCCAGCAAAGACAACGCTGAGCGCAACGGCGTGGCCGACCGCCTGAGCGTATATCTGCCCCAGGATCAGCCCGAAGGCCTCACCGCCGATGTGGTGGTGGCCAACATTCTGGCCGGCCCGCTGAAAGAACTCTCTCCGGTGATCAGCAGCCTGGTGCGCACAGGCGGCAAACTGGCGCTGTCCGGCATTCTGGAAACCCAGGCCGATGGTCTGAATCAGGTGTACGACCAGTGGTTTGATATGGCTGCGCCTGAGTTCCGGGAAGAATGGGCCCGCCTGAACGGCAGCAAGCGCTGACTAAAGGCTCCTTTCGGGGCCTTTTAAAGCCCCAAAGCCCTCTTGAAACTGCATAAAAAATACACCAGAACCTTGACTTATAAAAATTTATGCGCCGGTCAATTTGTGAGCTTTTCAGCACCGTTAAAAATGCGTAAGATACGCGACCCTGAGCCAAGACAGCCTTAACCTCATGGAAATTGGTCCTTACAAACTGGACGCACCGTTACTGGTTGCACCCATGGCGGGCGTGACCGACAGACCCTTCCGCACCCTGTGCATGCGCATGGGGGCCGGCATGGCCGTGTCGGAAATGATGTCGGCCAATCCCCGTTTGCGGGATTCCGACAAATCGCGCCGGCGAATGGATCATGCTGGTGAGGCCGGTATTCGCTCCGTGCAAATTGCTGGTGCCGATCCGGAGCTGATGGCCGATGCCGCCCGATACAATGTGGATCAGGGCGCGCAGATCATCGACATCAACATGGGCTGTCCGGCAAAGAAAGTAAATAAAAAGATGGCAGGCTCCGCCCTGCTGCAATTCCCGGAGCTGGTGCAGGACATTGTCAGCGCCGTGGTAAATGCAGTGCCGGTGCCCGTTACCCTGAAAATTCGTACTGGCTGGGACACGGATAACCGCAACGGCGTGCACATTGCCCGCATTGCCGAAGACTGCGGAATTCGGGCTCTTGCCGTGCATGGCCGCACTCGCGCCTGCATGTATAAGGGAAACGCGGAATACGACACCATCAGGGCAATAAAACAGGCCGTCTCGATCCCCGTTGTTGCCAACGGAGATATCAGCAGTCCGCAAAAGGCGCGGTTTGTGCTGGATTACACCGGTGCCGATGCCATTATGATTGGCCGGGCTGCCCAGGGACGACCATGGATTTTCAGAGAAATCCGCCATTATCTTGAGCAAGGCACCCTGCCCGCCCCGCTCCCGACGGAACAGGAGCAGGCAATGATTCGGGAACACGTTACCGCGCTGCATGACTTTTATGGCGAGGTAATGGGTCCAAGGATTGCCCGAAAACATGTGGGCTGGTACTTGCAGGAAAGTGAGGCGGGCCGTGACTTTCGCCGTAATTTCAACGCTATCGAGGATGCCGAGCAACAGCTCGACGCCTTGGAGCAGTTTTTCGCGAATAATAGCTTAACGAACAATAGAAGAGCCGACTGAATATGTTCGAACAAACTACGACTTCTGACGCACTGGTAACTACCACCAAATCTGCAACTTCCGAGCAGCCGACCCAGCGCCCGCTGCGCAACTCTGTGGATCAGGCCCTGCGCAACTACCTGTCCCAGCTTAACGGCCAGGAAGTAACCGAGCTGTATGAACTGGTTCTCTCCGAAGTCGAAGCGCCCATGCTGGACGTGATCATGCAGTATACCCGCGGCAACCAGACCCGCGCTGCCAACATGATGGGCATTAACCGCGGCACTCTGCGTAAAAAGCTCAAAAAGTATGGAATGAACTGATAATATTCAGTTAAAGCACTGATTTTTAAGGCGTTACCTCGAAAGAGTTAACGCCTTTTTCTTGTTTGTAGCCGCCGCTTCAGCCGGCGGGGCCTGTACAACAGGCCTTAAAAAATTAATGATGCTCAACATGAGGCCGTGCAGTGATGTCCACGCCAAGGGCGCGAGTCACGGCCATGACGGTTTTCAGGGTAGGGTTACCCCGCTCGCTAAAGCTGCGGTAAAGCTGTTCGCGGGACAAGCCGGTTTCTCTGGCCAGATCAGTCATGCCTCTGGCTCGGGCGGCAATGCCGATCGCCTTAGATATGTAAGTGGCATCACCAGACTCAAGCGCATCAGCAATGAACTCGGCAATGGCCTCAGGGGTGCTCAGATATTCGGCAGGGTCAAACTCGGTGAATGTTTCAGCCATGATGCTGCTCCCTCCATTCCTTCAACAACTGATGGGCGGTTTCGATATCGCGACGTTGACTCCCTTTGTCGCCACCACACAGCAACAACACCAGCACCTCACCTTGCTGGTAGAAGTAAACCCGATAGCCAGGCCCATAGTGAATGCGTAGCTCGCTTACGCCCTGCCCAACAGGGGCCACATCGCCAGGCAGGCCGGCAGCAAGAGGCTGACTCGGGAAACAACCTTGGCTCTGCCTGTGTCGTCTCTGAGCTTTTTCAGCCATTGCCGGAACTTGGTTGATTCGATAACCTTCATAGCGTGAATTGTAGTTTAAAAGTTACAACCAAACAATACAGCGCTTTTATTTGCCCATAAAACTCTGGTTACACACAAATGTAGCCGCCGCTTTAGCTGGCGTTCCTGTGCAGCCGGCCTTAAAGGTTAATGATGCTCAATGATGAGGACGGACGATAATGCCGATCGCCTTGGATATATACATGGCATCACCAGACTCAAGCGCATCGGCAAGATAACAAGCTGGCGTTGCGAGTTTTGAACAACACTCAACCATCATAGTTAATAGCTGTCAGCTGCTCTTCAGCCGCACGGCCCAGATAACTGCGAATAGCGGAAAAGAACCTCGGCCACTGCTGCTCACTGTCTTTACGCAGCAGGGCCCTGGCCAGGTGTGACCGGGCAGCTTCGACAGACTTGCCCTGCTGCACCAGGTTTCTGAGCAGTTCATTAATACGGTCCAGCTCTCCCTTGCGCAAACGGCGTAGCCTGTCGGCATCCAGCCTCAGGTTTTCGATGGTCGCCTGAGCCCGGGCCTGCTCTATACCGGCCTGCTGGCAGTGCTCAATGTTAACCAGGATGGCACCATTGGCTCGTTGATACTTGAACAGGCATGGAGAGGCAGGTAGCTGTAGCGGATTGAGAATAAGGTTATCCCAGTTCTGCTCAGCCTTGGGAACATCACAGCTGTGATCCGGGCTGGAGTAGCGCACGCCGGCTTCTACTACGTCCGGCCGGGAGCCACCATGGCAGCAGGCCAACAAATTTTGCCAGTCCAGGTGCCAGTTATGATCAGTGCTGTTGTCAGACTTGGGATGGAAGTGCTCAACCCGCAGATCCGCAACGCCATCAGAGGCAGCAGGTCTCAAATCGATTTCGCAATAGGCACAGAGACCACCTTGATCCTCCCGCAGTTGCTGCTGGATCTGTTGCCGGCGGACTCTGATTTCTTGCTTGCGTGTTTTGGTTGAGCCACCCTGAGTGCACTGTTTCCAATTGTGGTCGGGAAAATCTGCACGATAACGTTTGAGTTGGTCCGGCTCCTTACCTTTCAACACCTTTTTCATAAAGAGCGGTCCAGTTCCTTGAGACGAATATCCATATCAAGGCGCAGCAATTCCGGCTCATGCTCTGCACCCCACTGATCCAATTCCCGTCGCAGCGTCAGCGCTTCTTCACTGTCCCAAGCATCTTCAGCCACCAGTTGCTGATAACGGTGCAACTTGCCGACAATTTCAAGCTTCTCGGGCCTGGAATCAACTCCCAATACTTGCTTAAGCACCTGTTGTGACTCAGCACCCAGAGAAAAATCTACCGGCAACAACCGCGGTGTATCTGCTTGCCAGTCGATCACCCGCAACGACTGCGGTAGCACTGTACTAACCACCTGAGGGCTGTGAGTAGTAACAATAAACTGCACATTGGGGAAGGTACGAGTGAGATCCGGCAGAATGCGTTGTTGCCAGCCCGGATGCAGATGCAAGTCGACTTCGTCGATAAGTACCACCCCCTCCGTCTCCAGCGGATCAGCCATGGACGGGTTGGCCTCGGCCATACGGGCGGCAATGTCCATTACCATAGCGAGTGTGGTGCGGTAACCATCGCTAAGTTGCTCAATACGCAGCTGCTTCACTTCCTTTTCTACCGTCCAGTCAACCATGATACCGGCAGGATGAGCGCCTCTTGGGTTGCTGAATTCCGGCATCAGCCGCTGCACAGCTGCACGAATGGCTTTGAGTTCCGGTAGTTCAACATCAAAGGAGCGCTTCTCCTTCTGCAACCTGGATTCCTGACCTTCCAGAAAGTAAAAATACTCAACAAAGCGCCTGAAGTTAGTGCGGCTTTCCAGCGCTCCATCCAGAGCCTCAAAGCGGGAAAACACCTTGCCAAATCCCTTTTTACGCTGAGGCACATCAAATACGCCCCGGCCGGTGCCGTAATAAACGAAAACTGGCAACTGATAATCGTCGCCTTCATTATGAGCATCAACAAAGCAATCTACGTGGTCATTAAGTTGCTTAATCCCCAAGCCATCGGGAATTTGCGCCGCCGTTTTTTTGGTTTTATCCCGTTTTTCTGTACGATCCCAGCAAATGCCATCGTAACTTTCACAGGCAATGCGCATAAAAGGGGGCTTCTGGCCATCTTCAAATACTCGAAAGTCGAGATCTCTGGGATTAAGTCCCGACACACCAGGCAAGCGCGTCAGAAACGGTCCCAGAGCCGTAGCCACCGCATCCAGTACACTGGACTTGCCCGCCCCGTTGCGGGCGACCAGCACGGTCAACTGCTGTTCAAAGCCGATTTCAAACTCGGCGAAGCGACGAAAATTGGTCAGTGTGAGTTTTTTGATTTTCACTGTTGGCCTCTCTCTTTATGTCGGCCATCATACCCGCTCATCCCTGCTTTTTCCTGCTCCATTTGGCCGGGTTACTGCCTCTGGCCGAAGGCCTGACTCTGGTGCTTGCCCTGGCGCTGGTGTTCAAAATGCCGGTAGCGAAAAGGGCGGTAGTAGAATGAGGGATCAGCCCTCCACTACCTGCTTCAGCCGCGCAAACGGCTTCATTTCCTCGGTAACGGCAATGTCTTCATAATCCGGGTTGGTGGCGTGCAGCAGATAGCTGCCCTCGGCGATTTTGCGCACTACCCGCAGCAGGTATTGATCGTCACCGGTTTGATCCTGCCGCTCTATAGCCACCGTCTGGTTGCTGATGCTGCCGGCATGGTCTGGAGTAATCCACTCCAGCAACAGCAGATCGCCGTCGTTCACCGGATGCTTACCGCCATTCATTGAGTTGCCTTTTGCTCTGGCCAGAAAGTGATGCAGAGGATCCACGCGCACTTTTGTTTCGGGCACCGGCATCATTTCCGCACCATCGCTGCTGCCGGTTCTGAAATGGCCACAGGCAATTTTTAGGTTCGGATAATACGGCAGCTTCACCACCTCGGCGCTTGGCGTAATCTGCTCCGTTTTGGCTTTATTCTTGCGCCGGCGGTATTCTGCCAGCCGCAAGTCCACCAGTTCCTGCATCATGTCGTGCAGAGTACTCAGCTCGTTGAGCGGCAGGCTGAAGCGCGGACAAAAGCGCTCATTCTGAATCTCGAACCAGTAGTCAGCCTGAGAGTCTCCGCTGCCGCTGGTGCTGTGTTTTATCGGATTTCTGCTCCAGTAGCTGAGCCACTGGGCAGAGTTGCCTGCCATGGTCTGCTGAGGCTTGGGCAAATCCTGCATAAATAAATCAGGATGGCGCTCCAGCACCAGCCGGGACTGCTCGGCCAGTTCGCTAAGCAGAGGCGGCTCACGCAGGCCGTCCAGCTCTAGCAGCGCCTGCAATAAAATCAGCTTGAAGCACTTGGCAAGCCGGGTGGTTTCAATGCCGGTCAGCAAAAAATCATGTAGTTTTGCCAGCACACGCTCGGCGTTCGCCGGCAGATCACCCTGCTCTTGTACCAGCCCAAACCAGCTGCCGTGCTGCTTGCGCACCTTGGTAAAATCGATATTTGCCTGAAAGACCTGCACCGCCGTAGGCCGTGATCCCAGTTGATCCCGCAGGCGCACATAATCATCGGCTACTCTCACCCGACTGCCGTAACGCAGTTGATCGGCAAGTTTGATCACTTGCGGATCCAGATTAATAAAGCAGCCGGGCGGCAGCGTGATATCGGTTACTCCCGGCGTGCCTGATCCCCCCAGCGTCTCCTGCAATTGCCAGGGTTTAAACAGACAGGATCTGTGATTGCCCACCAGATCAATCACCATCAGATCCTGCTTGCCCGGGTGCAGGCGCAGGCCGCGACCCAGTTGCTGCAAAAACACAATGCGCGATTCGGTGGGCCGCAACATCAGCAGAGTGTCGATGGCAGGAAGATCCGTACCTTCGTTAAACAAATCCACCGAGAAGATCACGCTGAGCCGGCCTACAGCAAGATCCTTCAGTGCCTGGTTACGGGGCAGCGAAGATCCGGCATAGACGGCGGCGGCGTTAATGCCGGCTTCCTGAAAGATCCGCGCCATAAATTCGGCATGACGCACCGATACACAAAACGCCAGAGTGCGGCTGCGCCCCAGCCGTCGCCATTGTTCCAGCGCGTGCCTGGCCCGCTTTTGGCTGGCAAAGGCATGATCCAGAGCATCAGGATCAAAGCGGCCATTGCGCCATGGAATGTCCTCGTAGTTGATATGCTCGTCATAAATGCCGTGATAGACCAGCGGCACCAGATGACGGCGCTCTATGGCTTCCCGCAGGTGGCACTCAAACACCAGATTGTCGTCGCACAGGGCCAGAATATCCGCCTGATCGGTGCGGTCGGGAGTGGCGGTCAGGCCCAGTAAAAACTTTGGCCTAAAGTGATCCAGCAGCCGACGATAAGACGACGCCGTGGCATGGTGAAATTCGTCCACTACGATGTAATCGAAGTGTTCCCGGTCAAACCGTTTGAGATGAGCATCCTGCCCCAGGGTCTGCACCGAAGCAAACAGCCAGTTGGCCTGCTCTTTCTGATCGCCGGTATACAGGCCGGTGTGTGCGTCGGGGTTCATGTGAATAAAAGTGGACTGAGCCTGACGAATAATCTCGTCTCTGTGAGCCACAAACAAAATGCGCGCGGCTTGCATCTGGCGCACATCAAAGGCTGCCAGCCAGGTTTTGCCAAGGCCGGTGGCCATCACCACCAGACCACGGCGATAGCCCTCGGTCCGGCTGGCCTGCAATGCCGCCAATGCTGCTTCCTGCACGCTGTTGGGCATGGGGGTTTCGCGCAGGGTTTCGTCATCGCTGCGGGTGTCGCCGGTAACCAGCCGAAGATGGGTTAACGGGCTTTGGCGATAACGCTTGAGGTAATCATCTATCCATTCACTGGAAAGCGGGACTACCCGGCTGTCGTTAAACAGTCGCTCCATCTGCGCCTGCAGCGCCAGCAGGCTGCTGGCCGCCGGACTGTGAACATCATTCACCGTCAGCTGCCAGCTCCATTCCAGCGACTGGGTCAGTGCCGCTTTCGATAAATTACTGGAGCCCACAAAGCCTTTGCCCTGCAGCTGCTGCTCGCCCTGTTGCTGAATAAACAGATAAGACTTGAGATGAAAGCCAGCCTCGCCGCTGCTTTGGTAAATACGCACATCGGCACTGCGCTCGGCCAGCAGCATCAGCTCTCTGAGTGCCACCGGCTCGGTTACATCCAGATAATCGGACGTGAGCACCCGCAATGTGGCCCCCCGCCCCAGCGCTTCATGCAACGCATCTTTCAGCAGCCACAGCCCACTCTGACGAATAAAAGACACCGCCATGGTAATGGCACTGCCCTTGCCGGCCTGGTTAATGGCATCAAGCAGTGGCGTTAACAGTGGCTGGTTGAACACAGGATCCTGCTTGCCGCCACCGGTGACCAGTTCCAGCATCAGTCGCTCTCCTTTTTCAGCAGGGCATTAAGCCAGGTTTCCTGCTCGCGGCCGGGGCGCAGATCCGCCGTCTGCCAGCTTTCTGCAATTGTCAGTGGCAACACTTCCAGCCACTGTGCCAGACCCTGTTCATTCATATCAGTAAAACGGCGGCCATGACGCTCCACCTCGCCCCTGCCGTATTTAAAGGAGCAATAAAGCACGCCGCCGGTTTTCAGCTGTGTGGCCAGATGCGCCAGCACGCCCGCCAACTCATTTTCTGGCACATGCAGTAAAGACGCACAGGCCCAGATAGCATCGGCGGGTGGCTGGCAATGCAGCGCCATAAAGTCGTGGCAGGCCACCGGCAGACCGGTGTAGTCCCTCGCCTTTTGCACCAGCGCCGGGCTGGCATCAAAGGCCGTTACCCTGTAGCCCTGGCCGGCAAAATGCCGGCTGTCGCGGCCCGAGCCGCAGCCGGCATCCACAATATGGCCACCCTTGCTTACCCTTGGCAGAAAACGCTGGTAAAGGGAGGTCATGTCCACACTCACTGTGGCGGCAAAAAAGGCATCCGCCTGTTGCTGGTAATAATCGAGAGTCATCACGCCGGCCGGTAAATACACATGCGGGTTACTGTATCAAACTTGCTGGTATAGAGGCGTTTTCATTCGAGACTTAATGTGAAATGGATCAGTTTGCTGCTGTGTCTTTTTCATCAATAATTTAACGCTGTAAACTACCCCCATGACAACACCTTCCATCACGCCAGCCCCGCTGGACGACCCGTTTTATTATCTGCGTAATATGCAGCAGATAATTCGGTTTTGCCTGACCCGCTATGGCGATTTATGGCTGACCGGTGAACGCGCCCAGCTTGCCGGTATGCTGGCCCTGAGCGAGCCGGCTCAGGGCTTGCTGGTGCGGCTGGTCATGCGCAAGGGCCATTTGTTTCGGCTTAACAAGCTGGTGTATGCCGAAATTCCGAATGTGACTTCTGCGCTGCATGAGCTGGCCGGGGCCGGCCTGGTGACGCTGGAGCCAGCGCTGGCGTTAAGTGATGTTTGCGCCCTGGCCCGGCGTGAGGAATGTGTGCAGCTGGCCCGCCACCGGCACCCGGAGCAAACTTTTGCGGCATCTGCCCGCAAGCAGGATCTGGAAGAGGTGTTGTTAACCGGCCCGGCGCAAAACCCGCAGCCGCTGGCCGGCTGGTGGCCCCATGCGCCCTTTGCAGTGGTGGCGCTTTCCTGCACCGCCTTGTTTACCCGGCTGCGATTGATGTTTTTCGGCAATCTGCATCAGGACTGGTCGGAATTTGTGCTTACCGAGCTGGGCCTGCAACGCTTTGAGCCGGTGGCGCTGAGTGAGCATTCACGCCCGTTTCAGCACCGGGACGAAGTAAATGCCATGCTGGCTCTGTTTGAGCTGCAGGAGCGCATGCAAGACACCTGTGCTCAGAATGTGCCGCTGCCTGCGCCTGTGGCCTGCGAGTGGATTGAATATCGCCGCCACAAGTTGCTGTTTCAGCTGGGCCGGCAGGCGGAGCGGGAAGGCAACACAGCACTGGCCCTGGCACATTATGAACAAAGCCGGCACAGAGAGGCGCGCATTCGTGCCCTGCGCCTGCGGGAAAAACAGGACAATCCGGCCAAGGTAGCCGCCCTGGCGCAGCAGGCGCTTAATGAGATAACGCAGCCGGAAGCCCGCATTAGCCTCGGCCGCATTTTGCAGCGCAGCGCCAAAAAGGCGGGCATGGTTGTGCCTGCACCGGCCTCGCCTGCGGTGCCGGTAAGTCATTTGTCGTTGCCAAAGCCCGACAGCGGCGGTGTGGAGGCGGCGGTAGCCGCGCATTTGGCCAACGAGCAGGTGTGCGTTTTTCATGTGGAAAACCGGCTGTTTAACGGCCTGTTTGCGTTGCTGTTCTGGCCTGCGCTGTTTGCGCCGGTGCGGGGGGCATTTTTTCATCCGTTTCAGGCGGGGCCGGCCGATTTATACCGGCCCGGATTTGCCGATGCCCGGCGTGAGCTGATTGATGAAGGTTTTACTCAGCTGGCCAAAGGAGAATATCGAGCCCTTATCATGGCGCGGCATCAGCAAAAACAGGGCATCAGCTGTTCTTTTATTTATTGGCCTGCCCTGCCGGCAAGGCTGGTGGAGCAGGCGCTGAACATTATTCCGGCAACGCATCTTGAGGCGGTGTTCCGGCATTTATTGCTGGATTTGCGCCACCACCGCAAGGGCATGCCCGATTTGCTGGAGCTGAATACGGCCACCGGCCAGTATCGGTTAATTGAAGTAAAAGGCCCCGGCGACCGGCTGCAGGATCATCAGCGGCTGTGGCTTGGGGCCATGCTGGAACAGGGGCTGCCGGTGAGTGTGTGTGAGGTCAGCTGGCTGCCAACATGACAAAATGGTAATGCTTTGGCAATCCGTTTGACGGGGTCAGGCAGGCAAGATGGTGTTTATTCACTCCCACCTGATATGTAACGGAGATAACCACCGTCATGAAAAACTTACGCTTTTCTCTGCTGGCTCTGGCCCTGTGTGCCGCTCCCGGTTTTGCCGCCGACGCCATTCCTCAGCGAGCTGATGTAAGCCTGTCTCTTGCCAACCAGTTGCTGGACGCCACGCTGGCTGCCTGCCACGCCCAGGGGCGCACTGCCGTCGCGGCGGTGGTAGATCGTGGCGGTAATCTGGTGGCACTGCAGCGGGATGATAACGTGGGCCCGCACAATACCCTGGCCGCCCAGCGCAAGGCGTTTACTTCTCTGTCTACCAAAACTTCGTCTCGGCAGCTGTCAGAAAACGCCCGCAACAACCCTGAGGCCGAAAACCTCAATACGCTGGATGAACTGCTGCTGCTGGGTGGCGGCGTGCCGCTGAAAGTGGAAGATCAGGTGATTGGTGCCATTGGCGTAGCCGGTGCCGGCGGAGCCGAAATTGATGAAGGCTGTGCGCTCACGGCCATTGAGCAGGTGCTGCCGAAAACCCTTTAAACACAACAGACCCGGGCTCATATCTGAGCCCGGCCGGTAACAGAGTCCCCTACAGCGGCGCTGTTTCTCTGCGCCACTTATTAACCGCCAGCGTAATATCTGCTTCGTCAGCTACCAGCTGCAGCAGCCGGATCAGTTCATGTTCGTTCAGACGAATATTGCCAAGCACCGTCATGGCCTCGGGAGCACTGTCTTCCAGACCGCGGCGCACCAGTGTGTGTGCCCGCTCGGTGGCAGGAAAATACTCCTTGTCGTCCTGCAGCCATTTTAGCTGCGGGTTGAGCATGATAGTGCCCGGTGACCAGGCTGCGATCACTACCGGCAGTTGTTGTGCAATGGCGCTATCGGCAAGATGTGTGTAAGCCTCACCGGTGCCGGACAGCAGCTGATAATGATCCAGCCGGTAGCGGGCCAGGGCCTGCTCGGTCAGCACTTGGCTGCCGTGTCCGGGCATCATGCCAATCACCTTATGGTCGGCATAATCACTGTCGTTCAGATCACTGATACGACTCAGTGGTGCCGAGACCGGCACCGCCAGCCCCAGTTTCAGCACAGGGCCGTTAGGGCCCAGATCGTGCAGCTTGTCAAAAAAACGCTCGGCGTGATGCCGGCTGCTGTCGGGCAACCAGACCAACAGGCTGGCATCGGCCTCGCCCGTGGCCAGTTTTGACCAGACCTGACCCGGTGCCACCGTCTCTACGCTCACGGCAAAGCCGGCCTGCTCCAGCTCCTGCCGGGCCAGCTCTGTCATGGCGCGGGCCGTGCTCCAGTCGCCACCAAGCAAACGAATGTGCCGCTGTGGCTCGGGCGAGCACGCCGTCAGCAGCAGGGTCAGCATCAATATAAGCCCGTATTTCATATCAGAACCCTTGTCACAACAAGGCGCTCAGCATGCCAAAAAATGGCAGGGTTGTCGTGTGCCGGTTGCATGCTGGCGTTGTTCCGGCCTGTCACGTGCCGGTTATTTTTTAACGGGGCTGATTTCTTTTTGTGTGAGCTGTGATAATTTGCGCCGGCTTATTTCAACCCGGATAGTTTGCTATGCGTTTTGCTCTGTTGTTAAAGGTGGCGTTGCTCTCTTTTACCCTTAGTGCCTGTATGGCACCGTTACTGGCAATGGGCCCCAGCCAGCTGATGTGGGCCATCCTTAAACCCATGGTGGGGCTTGATCCTGAACAGACCAATTTGTTGGAGCAGCCGCTCATTAAAACCCGTATGACCAGCCTGCTTGGCCCTCATTACGACACCACTGTGTCTTTGCTGCGCACCGCCGATGCGTTGCAGCAGGAAGGTCCGTTGTTTTATCTGATGTCACGCACCCGGCAAGCCGGGGCCGACAAGGCCGGCCTGGTATGGAATGCCGACAGCAACCAGATGTCGGTGCTGCTCAGCGCCAATGAACAGCTCAGCGTATTCAGTGAGTCACACACCGGCAAGGCCGCGGTATGGCCTGTTGCCATGCAGGGCTGGCTGAACCGCCCCACCACTGAATAAAAAAATGGCGCTGAATACAGCGCCATTTTTATCCGCAGCCGGCTTATGCCGGCTTTTCATCTGCCGGCGAGGCCTCATCCGGCTTGAGGTCGTCATCGTGCTCTTCCATTTTCCAGGGCAATATGCCCGGAGAGATATGCAGAAAGTGCAGATATTTCTCGAACTGATCAAGAATGTCACTGATGATGTCCTGCTGATCATAGCCGTAAACATCATAAGACTGACCGCCCCGGCGCAGAAACACCTCGGCACGATAGTAGTGATCATCACCATCCAGATCCCGCTCGGTTTCCGGAAAGGCAAAGTCGGGCATGGCATAACCGCGTAACCGGACTTCATAAATGAACTCCAGTTTACCCTCCTGAAATACCTCAAAGCGCGTGCGGCAGTTGGGTTCGTCAAACACAACCTCTGCTACCCAACCCTGCTGCTCAAGCTCTTCCTCAACCCGCTGCATGGCCTGAAAAGAAGTAGTACGAATAAAGGTTTCCACTGCATCGCGCGGCGGAAAATCAACCAGGTTGGCCAGCCGCTTTTTCCAGAAGCCGGGGCCGGCCTTGGTCTGGCGCATCTGCATATGCTGTTGCAGGCTTACCTCGTGATGGCCTTCAATGATCAAGGCACGCCACATGCCAATGGCTGCAATCAGCATAATAATGGCAAACGGCAGGGCGCTGACAATGGAGGCGGTTTGCAGCGCGCCCAGGCCTCCTGCCAGCAACAGCGCGGCGGCAACAATGCCCTCGGTTGAGGCCCAGAATACCCGCTGCCAGGCTGGCGTATGCTGAGCGCCACCAGAGGCAAGAGAGTCAATCACCAAAGAGCCCGAGTCGGACGACGTCACAAAGAAAGTGATGATCAGCACGACTGTGATAAAAGACACAATGGAGGTCAGCGGCAAGCGCTCAAACAGCTTAAACAGGGCAATGGCATGATCGGTCTGCACTTCGTCAATAAGCGCGGTATAACCTTCCACCATAATCAAATGCAGGGCCGTGTCGCCAAACACTGAAAACCATAAAAAAGTGAAAATGGTCGGCACCACCATCACGCCCACCACAAACTGGCGAATGGTGCGGCCCCGGCTGATCTTGGCAATAAACAGGCCTACAAAGGGTGCCCAGGCAATAGTCCAGCCAAAGATAAACAGGGTCCAGTTACCAATCCAGTCACTGGCTGTGTAGGCCTGCAGGTTAAAGGTGCGCTCCACAATATTGCTTAAATAGCTGCCGGTGTTCTGCATAAAGGTGTTGAGGATGAAAATAGTCGGCCCCACGGCAAACACAAACACCATCAGCGAAATGGCCAGCACCATATTAAGGATCGACAGCCGCTTCACCCCCTTGTCCATGCCCGCTACCACCGACAATATGGCCAGGCCGGTAATGGCAACGATGGCAATAATCTGTACCGTGGTATTCACCGGTATTTCCGGCCACAGATAGTTAAGGCCTGCATTGATCTGAGCTACCGACAGCCCCAGTGTTGTGGCAATGCCGAACAAGGTGCCAAGAATGGCGAAAATATCTACCGTATGGCCCATGGGGCCATGAATTTTCTCGCCAATAATGGGATACAGCGTGGAACGCATCGACAGCGGCAGGCCATGGCGAAAAGCGAAGTAGGCCAGCGCCAGCCCCACCAGACCGTAAATGGCCCAAATATGAAAGCCCCAGTGAAAAAAGGCAATTTGCATTGCCTGCTTGGCAGCGTCCACCGTCAGTGCCGGCCCTTCAGGCGGTGCGGCATAGTGCAGCACCGGCTCTGCCACCCCGAAAAACAGCAGGGCAATACCATAACCGGCAGAAAACAGCATGGCGAACCAGGCAGGAAAGCTGTATTCGGGTTCGGCGTGATCCGGCCCGAGCCTGATGTTGCCCCAGCGGCTAAAAGCAATGGAAACAATAAATACCAGGAAAATGGCAACCGACAGCATATAGAACCAGCCAAAGCTGCGGGTAATGTAGGCCAGGGTGCTGGAAAAGATGTCACCCGCCAGTTGCGGGTTGCTCATGGTGCCGATCACCATCAGGGCGATCACGATTACTGCCGGAATAAAAACAGGGATCAGCACAGTGGAAGACGGGGGAGATTTATCCGCTGTCATGGCCGGGCCTCCTTGGAGTGGCGTTAAAATGGCGTAAGATTTGATTCAATCGAATCTAGTTTAACGCAAAATCATGACAATTCCGCACCCGGGCCGGTTGTCTGTATAAAAAACAGTCACCAACCGACCCGCTTCCCCGTCACCAATAAGGCACGGGAAGCCCCGTCCTTTTAGGGCGGGGAGGGATAGCGCCACGTTGCGAAGCAACGTCAATGCGGCCTGTCCTGTTGCTCGATATATTGTTTCAGCACTTCAAGCGGTGCGCCACCTACTGAACCGGCAAAGTAGCTTGGAGACCACAGTGCATCCTTCATATAAGCAGGCTTGATCAGCTCAGGGTGATAGTGCTTCATCTTGCGACTGGACACCCCTTTCAGGCTGTTAACCAACTTGGACAGCGCCACCTTTGGCGGGTAGGTGATCAGCAGATGAACGTGATCCTGTTCGCCGTTGAACTCCTGAATTTCTGCCTCAAATTTCTCGCATACCCCCGCCATGACCCCCCTCATGGTGGCAAGTTGCGCACCATTGAACACTTTGCCCCGGTACTTGGTGATAAATATCAGGTGCGCGTGCAGCATAAATACGCAATGACGCCCTTTTCTAAGTTCCATAGACCAACCTTGCAAACGTGAGTTATGGTCTCTATAGTAAACCACTATGAGCATTCAGACCAAAACACTCAGCGTTCGCGTTAAAGACAAGCACGCCAAATTGCTCCGGCAGATGGCGTTCGAAGTAAACCAAGTATTTAACCACGCCAACGAACTGACCATGAAGGCTAATCGCAACCACAGCGATCTTGGCCCGGTTAAGCCTGAGTGGCTGTCTGCGTTTGATGTTCAGAAATTGACGGCAGGCATCCAGAAAGAGCGCGGTTATCTGATCGGCTCGGCCACTGTGCAGGAAGTGATTGCCGTTCATGCCAAGGCCCGCAAGCAGTTCAAGCGAGCCAAGCTGCGCTGGCGGGTCAGCTCCGGCTCAAAACGCTCCCTTGGCTTTATCCCCTTCAAGAGCCGGGCGGCCCAATGGCGCAACGGCCAGGTTAAATTTGCCGGGCACCACTTCAAGGTGTGGGACAGCTATGGCTTATCCAAATACCCGTTCCGGGCGGGCAGTTTTTCAGAAGATGCGCGGGGCCGCTGGTACTTCAATATCTGTGTGCAGGTGGCCGCGCAGCCGGTAACGGCTGGCAAAAGCGCCGTGGGCATTGATTTGGGCCTGAAGGATGCGGCTACCTGTAGTGACGGCACCAAGCTGTCAGCTGGGCGGTTTTACCGTGATCTGGAAAGCGCCCTGGGCAAGGCCCAGCGGGCCAACAAGAAGCAACGAGTCAAGGCGATCCACGCCAAGATCAAAAACCGACGCAAGGACGCCTTGCACAAATTCAGCACGCGGCTGGTAAACAGCCACGCCGCGATTTTCGTTGGTGACGTGAGCAGCACCAAGCTAACCCAAACCCGCATGGCCAAATCGGTACTGGATGCGGGCTGGGCCATGCTCAAAACACAACTGGAATATAAAGCGATAGCGCGGTCAGTGGTGTTTGAAGTCGTTAACGAATCCTACTCCACCCAAACCTGTTCGAGTTGCGGCACCCTGCCCGATTCGAGGCCGAGAGGTATCGCAGGTCTTGGAATAAGAGAATGGACATGCTCTGAGTGCGGAGCAGAGTACGACCGCGATGTGAACGCGGCCATGAACATTCTCGCGGCAGGACATTGCCGTCTAGCTGTAGGAATCCCCTTCCTTTAGGGAGGGGAGGATGTCAATGTGTCAGCTCAAATTACCCAGGTTAACGTATTTGGTCTCAAGAAATTCATCCAGCCCTATCTGGCTGCCTTCGCGGCCCAGGCCGGATTCCTTGACGCCGCCAAAGGGGGCTACTTCGTTGGAGATGATGCCCTCGTTTACGCCCACCATGCCTGATTCCAGCGCTTCGGAGACGCGGAACACCCGGCCCAGATCCTGAGTGTAGAAGTAGGCCGCCAGCCCAAAGGGCGTGTTGTTGGCGCGTTCAATGACCTCTGCTTCATCGGTAAACTTAAAGCAGGCGGCCACCGGACCAAAGGTTTCTTCCTGAGCCAGCTGCATTTCTTCGCTGGCATCGGCAATCACGGTGGGCTGATAAAAGGTACCGCCCAACGCATGGGCCGCGCCGCCGCAGACCAGCCGGCCGCCTTTTTCCAGGGCATCGGCCACATGAGCTTTTACCTTGTCGAGCGCATCCTGAGTAATAAGCGGCCCCTGCTGAGCACCTTCTACCCGGCCTTCGGCCACTTTCAGGGCGCTGGCGGCCTCCGCCAGGCGGCTTACAAACTGGTCGTAAATGCCGGCCTGCACATAGAAACGGTTCACGCACACACAGGTCTGGCCGGTGTTACGGAACTTGGACGCCATGGCCCCGGCCACGGCGGCATCGAGATCGGCGTCGTCAAACACAATAAAAGGCGCATTGCCGCCCAGCTCCAGTGACAGTTTTTTTACCGTGCCGGCGGCCTGGGCCATCAGTTTTTTGCCGATACCGGTGGAGCCGGTGAACGACAGCTTGCGCACGGCCGGGCTCTTCATCAGGGTTTCCCCTATGGGGCCCGAGTCGCCCGATACCAAATTAAGCACACCGGCAGGCAAGCCGGCCCGCTCGGCCAGCACCGCCAGCGCATTGGCACACAGAGGGGTCACGCTGGAGGCTTTAACCACGGCGGTGCAACCGGCGGCAATGGCCGGGCCCACCTTGCGGGTGATCATGGCCAGCGGAAAGTTCCAGGGGGTAATGGCGGCCACCACCCCCACCGGCTGCTTGATCACCCACAGCCGGTTTTCCCGCTTGGGGCTGGGAATGGTGCTGCCGGTGGCGCGCTTGGCTTCTTCACCAAACCATTCCAGAAAGCTGGCGGCATAGGCCACTTCACCCTTGGCTTCTGCCAGGGGTTTGCCCTGCTCCAGCACCATCAGCTCGGCCAGCTCGTCCTGATGCTCCATCATCAGCTCAAACCAGCGATGCAGCACGGCGGTGCGCTCTTTGGGGGTGGTGTTGCGCCAGTGACTAAAGGCCTGCTCGGCGGCATCAATGGCGGCTTGTGTTTCATCGCTGCCACAGCGAGACACCTGCGCCAGCACCTTGCCGGTGGCGGGGTTAATCACATCATAGTGTTGCTGAGTGCGCTGCCACTGACCGTTGCAGTACCAGCCGGTTTGCCACAGTGGGTTGTTCGAGTCCATGTTTGCCTCCTGTGATGGTAATGAATTCGTTATGCCTGAGTCCTGCTCCCGAGTATAGGCACCAGTGTGCACAAAATGCTGGTGCCAAAAAAGGCCGGAACTGTGTCCGGCCTTTGGTAGTGGTTTGTGATCAGCGCTCGGGCTGCGGTTTTAACTCAGGGGCATCCGGCGCAGGTGCCGCCTGAGAAGGCTTGCCCTTGTTTACCCAGTGATCGGCGTTTTTAATGCCGAGCTTTTCCGGATCAAAGGTAGGATCCAGCCCCTGTGCCTTTTGCGCTTCATAGTCTTTCAGCGCCAGCAGAGCGGGCTTTTGCAGTAACAGAATGGCAATAATGTTGAGCCAGGCCATCAGCCCCACACCAATGTCTCCCAGGCCCCAGGCCAGATCGGCGGTTTTTACCGAGCCGTATACCACAGACGCCATCAGCACCAGCTTGAGCACAAACATCAGCCAGGGGCGGTGTACCTTGCGGTTGATATAAGCCACGTTGGTTTCGGCAATGTAGTAGTAAGCCAGAATGGTGGTAAAAGCGAAGAAGAACAGCGCCACCGCCACAAAAATGCCGCCAAAGCCGGGCATGACCGCCTCTACCGCCGCCTGAGTGTAACCGGGGCCGGCTTCCACGCCGGGCAGCTGCTCTACAATGGCCTCGCCGGCCTTGCCCATGACGTTGTAAGCACCGGTGATAATGATCATAAAGGCAGTGGCGGAGCACACAAACAGGGTGTCTATGTATACCGAGAAGCTTTGCACCAGGCCCTGCTTGGCCGGATGAGACACTTCGGCCGCCGCCGCCGCATGAGGGCCTGTGCCCTGACCGGCTTCGTTGGAATAGATGCCGCGTTTTACACCCCATTCAATAGCAAGGCCCAGAATGGCACCAAAGCCCGCTTTCATGCCAAAGGCACTGCCCACAATCAAACTGACGACTTCCGGCACCTGGCTAATGTTCAGCACCAGGATCACAAAGGCCACCAGAATGTAGCCCAGCGCCATAAAGGGCACCACTATCTGGGTGAAGTGAGCAATACGCTTTACGCCGCCAAAGATGATCAGCCCAAGCAGCACCACCACAATGGCCGCTGAGACAGTCGTGGGAATGCCAAAGGCGTTCTCAATGCCGGAGGCAATGCTGTTGGCCTGTACGCCGGGCAACAGCATGCCGCAGGCAAGCACGGTGGAGATGGCAAACACCCAGGCATACCATTTAATGCCCAGCCCCTTTTCAATGTAAAAAGCGGGGCCGCCACGATAGAGGCCGTTGTCGTCTTTTTCTTTGTAGATTTGCGCCAGCGCCGACTCGACAAAGGCGGTGCCCGAGCCTAAAAAGGCCACCACCCACATCCAGAACACGGCACCCGGGCCGCCAAAGGTAATGGCAGTGGCCACACCGGCAATGTTGCCTGTGCCTACCCGGCCCGACAACGACAGCGCCAGCGCTTGAAACGAGCTGATGCCGGCGGCAGAGGATCCCCCCTGAAACATCAGCCGCACCATTTCCTTGATGTGGCGTACCTGCAGAAAGCGGGTACGAAGAGAGAAGTATAAGCCCACGCCCAAACACAGATAGATAAGGGGCAGGCTCCAGATATAGCCGTTGATGGTATTGACCAGTTCGCTCATGAACATATCCTTTTTGGCAGTACATCATCCTGAGTTGTTCGCCGGCTGCGGATCATTTACTTGGAGCACCCGACGAGTGCAGGGAAATTACTCCGCTATTGGTCTTATAACAAGTAGGTAACACCATCAGTAATGTTAATTGAAGTGACGGCACTCATTTATAAAGTGATATGAGCAGCACTGAGCGGAAAATCATCGCGCGTTTTGATGCAATGGAATATGTTTTATTTTTTATAAGGTTAAGCATTTTACTCTGTTTATGCTTAACCCTGCTGGCGGGCGTTGAAGTGCAAAAATAAAGAAGAGAAACATAAGCCCGATGCCCGGGCTAATGTGTGAATTTGTTGCAGAAATCACATTTTAAAACGGCTCAGCGATTGCCGGCGTCCACCTGCATACGCCAGCGCTCGGCCAGACTGGGCTGCTGCACAGCACCAAACATCGCCGCCGGCTGCTGGCTGTACCAGGCCCAGTTTTGAGTGCCGTAGTCATAGTGCCACCATTCGCTGGGCAGGTTGGTAAAGCCGGCGCGGGTCATGCAGCTGTGCAGCAGACGGCGGTGTTCAATCACTTCTGCTTCGGCAGCACCGGGTTTAACCACTCCCTCAAAGGCGGCGGTGTAAGACCAGGGAGTGATGTCGTCAAAGGCGGTGCCCATGTTCAGCAACTGACCGTTGCCGTCACACAGGCACACATCCACAGCCCCGCCGGTCAGGTGCGGGCTGGGCGCGTTTTCATCCTGACTTGGCACAGACACGAAATGCCGGGCCCGAGCCAGCAGGTGCTGCTCATCTTCATCGGGAAAGCGTCGCTTGAGGGCATCCGTCAGGGTGTCAAACAAATACTCCTGCACACGAAACGGCCGCCAGCCGTCCAGTACCACCAGCTCGGTGCCCGAGGGCAGCAACGTAGCGGCCTGCTGCAGCCGGTGCAATACCGAGCGGCGCACATAGCATTCGGTCAGCGCGCCGGGCACCCCCAGGTGAAAATAGGCCGGATACACCCGCAGCGGCGGCGGCACCAGCCCCAGTGGTACCAGCGGATCACCATTATCTACAACAGGAATGGCCTGCACCTGTTGCCAGTCTGGCTCGGGCAGGCTTTGCAGCGGCTGGGATAAAAAGTTCATCAATCATGACTCTCGGTACGGGGGAAAGGTCCAGCCTCGCCAATCGTGCAGTAATTTGCAAGGCGTGCCGGCTTGCAGGGCGAATGAAAATGCGCCATTATTAATTAGAAAATGCTAATCAAAGGAGCTGTGATGGAAAAGAACGTGGGCAGTATCGATAAGGTCATTCGTATTGTGGTGGGCCTGGCCCTGATTGCCATGGTGTTTGTGGGGCCGCAGACGCCCTGGGGCTGGATTGGCGTGATTCCGCTGATCACCGCTTTTGTGAACTTTTGCCCGCTGTATAAAATACTGGGCATCAAGAGCAAATAAGTTTGTATATTGCCGCGCCTGAAGCGCGGCATTCAGTACGACCTCTTATTTACCGCTCTGCTGCCCTGCCTGAATGGCAGTCAGCGCTATGGTATAGACAATGTCGTCTACCAGAGCACCGCGGGACAGATCGTTTACCGGTTTGCGCATGCCCTGCAGCATGGGGCCAATGGACACCAGCTGAGCTGACCGCTGCACCGCCTTGTAGGTAGTATTGCCGGTATTCAGATCCGGGAAAATAAACACGGTAGCCTTGCCCGCTACCGGTGAATCGGGCGCTTTGGACTTGGCCACATTTTCCATAATGGCGGCGTCATACTGCAGCGGGCCGTCAATCACCAGATCCGGGCGTTTATCCTGAGCCAGACGCGTGGCTTCCCGCACTTTTTCCACATCGGCACCCGTGCCTGAGCTACCGGTGGAGTAGGAGATCATGGCCACTCTGGGCTCTATGCCAAAGGCACGGGCCGACTCTGCCGACTGAATGGCAATCTCTGCCAGCTGCTCGGCGGTAGGATCCGGATTGATGGCACAGTCGCCATATACCAGCACCTGATCCGGCAGCAGCATAAAGAATACAGACGACACCAGCGAGCAGCCTGGCGCGGTTTTAATAATTTGCAGCGGCGGCCGTATGGTGTTGGCCGTGGTATTAACAGCACCGGACACCAGACCGTCCACTTCATCGCGTTCCAGCATCATGGTGCCCAGCACCACGTTGTCCTGCAGCTGCTCGCGGGCCACAATTTCGGTAATGCCCTTGCCTTTACGCAGCTCGACCAGCCGCTCTACATAGTTTTCCCGTACTTCTTCCGGATCAACAATGTCGACCTTTTCATCCAGCACCACCCCCTGCTGAGCGGCAATGCGCAGCACTTCTTCCGGGTTGCCCAGCAGCACAGGGCGGGCAATGCCGCGCTCGGCACAGATGGCGGCGGCCTTGATGGTACGCGGCTCTTCCCCTTCCGGCAGCACAATGCGCTTGGCGGCCCGGCGGGCCAGCTCGGTAAGCTGATAGCGGAACGCCGGCGGACTGAGCCGGCGGCTGCGGGCAGACTTGGCCGACAGCGATTCAATCCAGTGCTTGTCGATATGGCCGGCCACATAGTCCTGCACTGCTTCAATACGGCCGGCGTCATCTACCGGAATTTCCAGATTAAAATGCTGCAGGCTGACCGCCGTCTGCCAGGTGTTGGTGTTGACCATCAGAATGGGCAGGCCGGTCTCAATGGCACGCTGGCACAGCGCCATGATCTGAGGCTCGGGGTGATAGCTGCCGGTCAGCAGCAGCGCGCCGATTTTAACGCCGTTCATGGCAGCCAGACACACAGACACTATCACGTCTGAGCGGTCGCCGGACGCCACCAGCAGGCTGCCCGGTTTAAAGTGATGCACCATGTTGTGCAGCGCGCGGGCGCAGAAGGTCACACTTTGCAGGCGGCGGGTATTAAGCGCGCCTTCGTTAATAATGGTGGCATTGAGGTGACGGGCCAGATCCACCGCACGGGGAGCCACCAGCTGAGTATTCCAGGGAATGCAGCCCAGAATGCGCAGGGGCGTTTTGCCAAACACCTGCAGCACTTCCAGGTTGGCAGTAACATGATCGCCCTTGTAGTTGGGGTTAAACATTTCTGTCAAATCGGGCCGGGTGTTGCCCTGCTCGTCAACCGGTGCCCCTACCTTATTGATGATGCAACCCACAATACGCTTGTTGAGCACACCACCAAAGTTGGCGCAGGCCAGCTCCAGCCGCTCTTTTAAATATTGGCTGCTGTCGCTGCCGGGCTGGGCAATAAACACCATGTCGGCGTCCAGCGCCTTGGCAATATCGTAGTTAATGCGGGTGGCAAAGGGCTGTTTGTCGGTAGGAATAAGCCCTTCTACCACCACCACTTCGGCAGCGCTTTCGGTCACGTGCTTTTCAAAGCGGGCCACAATTTCTTCCAGTAATACATCCAGATTGCCCGCCGAGATCATGCTTTCGGCATAGCTGAGGGCAAAGGGCTCGGGCGGCGTCAGGTTGGTGCCATTGGCCACCACAGCAGTGGAATGATCCTGTATTTTGCGGCGGTTTCGAGGCTGGGATACCGGTTTGAAAAAGCTGACGTTAACGCCGTTGCGCTCCATGGCGCGCACCATCCCCAGGCTTACCGAGGTGGCACCCACACCACTGCTGACAGGCACCAGCATGATGGTTCTGGTCATTGGTTTTCCTCTTGTTGTGACAGGGCGAGTGCGTCTTTGGCAATCACCCATTCTTCATTGGTGGGCAGCACCCACACCGGCAGGCTGTTACTGGTGCTGATGCGCCCCGCCCGGCCCAGGCAGGCATCGCGGTTGGCGTCGGCATCTACTTCCACACCCAGCAGTGCCAGTTTGGACAGGGTCAGCGCGCGCACCGTGGCGGCGTTTTCGCCAATGCCACCGGTAAACACGATGGCATCCAGCCGGCCATCAAGGGCACAGGTGTAGCCGGCAATGTATTTGGCCAGGCGATAGGCAAAAATATCCAGCGCCCGTTTGGCGGCCGGCAACTGATGATAGTTTTCTACCGCAAAGCGACAGTCACTGCTGATTTCGGTTAACCCCAGCAGGCCAGATTCTTTGGTCAGCAGGGTATTAATGCTTTCCACGCTGTAGCCCAGAGCATCGTGCAGATGAAAAATAATGGCCGGATCGATATCGCCGCTGCGAGTGCCCATCACCAGGCCTTCCAGCGGCGTCAGGCCCATGGAGGTGTCTACCGATTCACCATTTTTCACCGCACACACGGAAGCACCGTTACCCAGGTGACAGCTGATAATATTCAGCTCGTTAACCGGTTTATTCAGTACTTTGGCGGTTTCCTGGGTAATAAAGTAGTGGCTGGTACCATGCATGCCGTAGCGGCGAATGCCATGCTCGCGATAAAGCCGGTGCGGAATGGCATAGAGGTAAGCCTGCTCGGGCATGGTCTGATGAAAGGCAGTGTCAAATACCGCTACCTGAGGCAGGTTGGGGAAAGACGCCAGCGCCGAGTGAATACCCACCAGATGCGCCGGGTTGTGCAGCGGAGCCAGACTGGCACAGTCTTCAATGCCTTTGATGACCTCGTCGGTGATCAGCGCCGAGCGGGTGAAGCGCTCGCCGCCGTGCACCACTCTGTGGCCCACCGCCACCAGCCCCTGCAGCAGCCCCGGGTTGGGGTTGAGCAGCTGGCTCACAATAAAGTCCAGCGCCTGCTGGTGTGCAGCACCGGCACCCAGCCCGGCTTCGCCTTTTTCACCGTTCAGTTTCCACTTGATGCGGGCATCAGGCAGATAGAAGCATTCGGCCAGTCCCGACAGCTGCTCATTGCCGCTGGTGGCATCCAGAATGGCAAACTTGAGGGAAGAGCTGCCACAGTTAAGCACCAGGACCAGATCGTTACTCATTGGAAATCCTTTCTTTCGGAGTTGCGAAAACATCTTGCCCGTTATAAAAACCGGGCAATAAAAATCACTTTCACTCTATCCTTGAGAAAAGGCGCTTTACCAACGGGCGGTCGGGCCGTGTGTCTTCCGTTACAGGGCAGGCATTGTAGCCGGCAGCCATGATGGAAAATATTAACCTTTTGTCTGTGGTAAAATAACTGACAGTTGTCGCTGTTTTTTTGACCTGAGTCGTTGTTTTGCAACTTAGCTACACTGAATCGTTGTTGCCGGAGGACTTATGAGTCCCTTTACTCGCACTCTACATCGTGGTCAGGAGTATTCGACTATCTGGCCCCAGGAACGCAGGCTGGCCGCCATGTTCCCGGAAAGCCGGATTATTGCTGCTACCCGCTTTGGTATTAAAACCATGCCGGCGCTTATCACTCTCAGCCTGATGCTGCAGTTTCAGTTTGGTGCCCCCCACTACTGGCCAAGCGTGGTCGCTTCGGCGTTGTTCCTGGCCAGCCTGCCCATGCAGGGTTATTACTGGCTGGGCAAGCGGGCCGATACCCGGTTACCGCCGTCACTCAGAGAATGGTATCTGCAGATCCATGAGAAAATAACTGCTGCCGGCGGCCGCATCAGTGATCCTGTGTCCCGCCCCCGCTACTTTGAGCTGGGCGAGACCCTGAACACCGCTTTTAAGCAGCTGGATAAGTCGTTTATTCGCGAGCTGTGACTTCTTGCCGTCATTCCGGCCTTCGAGCCGGAATTTTTCTACAACACCAGCAATCCCAGAGTGACCACCGACACCAGCGCCGCAAAGCTGTAGCACACCACCTTGCCGGCCAGGCCGGCGTTTACACCCAGGTCGTGAATGCCATGGTGAATGCGGTGCATGGCATGCCACAGCGGCAAAATAATGGAGCCGGCAATCACTGCCTTGCCCAGCCAGCCGGCCGCCACTCCCTGCATGCGTTCATAGCTGAGCGTGCTGGCGTCTATTATCCCAAGCGGTACCAGAATACCCACCAGCAGCACAGTAACGGGGGTGAGCATGGCAAACCAGCTGCCGCCGGCACCGAACAGGCTCCACCAGATGGGCTCTTCCGAGCGTTTGGGGTTTGAATTGATGGGTTTCATATCACCTCCAGCAACCACAACAGCGCAAACAGACTGATGCCCGCCGTGATGGCCCACTGCACCAGCGCCACCTTGATCACCGGCAGCGGCTTGCCCGCCAGTTTTACCGGCATGACTCTGGGCATCATCAGAAAAAAGGTAGCGGCGTGAAACAAGCTGGCCGCCAGCGCCAGAGCATTCAGCGCCAGCACCAGCGGACTGGCCATAAAGCCCAGCCAGCTTTCCCAGGCTGCAGCGCCCTGCCCCAGCGACCATAATCCCGCCAGCAGACAGAGGCAGAAAAAGGTTAAGGGCAATACCGTGGCTTCCCGCAGCATATACAGCCGGTAAGGGGCCTTTTGCCGCCACCAGCCTGCCGGCATGGGTCTGTGATAGGGTTTGCGTGCACTCATAACTGCTCCTTATTCCCGCCTTAAGGCCGCCAGCAGATAGCTGATGCCGGAGTCGATTTTGCCCTGGTTTACTGCCGCCGCCGGGTCTACCTCTTTGGGGCACACTTCCGAGCAGTACCCCACAAAGGTGCAACCCCAGACGCCGTCTTCACCGTTCAGCAGCGCCATGCGCTCTTTCTTGCCGTTATCCCGGCTGTCCAGGTTATAACGGCGGGCCAGCGCGATGGCGGCCGGCCCCACAAAGCCCGGACGCAGTCCCACCTGCGGGCAGGCGGCATAACAGAGGCCGCAGTTAATGCACTGAGACAGCGCATGATAGGCGCTCATCTCGGCCGGGGTCTGCACATTGGGGCCGTCTTCCACCTTGCGCTCGTTGCCGATAATGTAGGGCTTGACCGCTTCCAGCCGCTCCACAAAGGGCGCCATATCCACCACCAGATCCCGCTCTATGGGGTAGTGCTCCAGCGGCGCTATGGTCAGCTCGTCAAAGTCGCGCAAAAAGGTTTTGCAGCCGAGCGTTGGCACGCCGTTGATCATAAAGCCACAGGAGCCGCAGATGGCCATGCGGCAGGACCAGCGATAACTGAGGCTGGCATCGAGCTCGTCCTTGATGTAGTTGAGCGCATCCAGCACCGAGGTAGTGTCGTCCCAGGGCACTTGAAACGGCTCAAAATGCGGTGCCTCGTCCTGCTCGGGCTGATAACGCAATATGTTCAGGGTTTTCAGTTGGCTCACTGTGTTTTCTCCTGCTCGGCAGCGGCACCGTACACTCGTTTTGCGGGCGACGATATAGTGATCCTGACCGGGCTGTAATCAATGCGCGGCGCGGCACCAGCCTGATAAAAGGCCTGAGTATGCTTGAGAAATTGCTCATCGTTGCGCTCGCGGCAAGGGTCATCCAGCCGCTGGTGCGCCCCGCGCGACTCTGTGCGCGCCAGCGCGCTGTGGGCCATGGCCTCGGCCACATCCAGGCAAAAGCCCAGCTCCACCGCCGAGACCAGCTCGGTGTTAAACACCCAGCTGCTGTCGGTCAGGTTAAGGTGCTGATAGCGGGCTTTCAGCTCGCCGACTTTGTTCACCGCTGCCTGCATGCCGGTGGCGTCCCGGTAAATGCCACAGCCGTCTTCCATTACCCGGCCCAGCTCGTTGCGAATGTCTGCCAGCCGCTCTGTGCCGCGCTGGCCTCTGAGCTTGTCCAGCCCAGCCACCACGGCACGGGCCTGCTCTTGTATGGCTGCGTCATTGCCGCCGCCGTTTTCGGCCGCCAGCCGGGCCGCCCCTTCGCCGGCTTCACGGCCAAATACCAGCAGCTCTGCCAGCGAGTTGGAGCCAAGCCGGTTGGCACCATGAATGCCGCTGGACGCGCATTCGCCGGCGGCAAACAGGCCATAAATTGCCGAATGACTATGTTTATCGACCTCTATGCCGCCCATGGTGTAGTGAGCCGTGGGCCGAATGGGAATGGGCTCATGCACCGGATCCACATTCACATAAGCCTTGGCCAGCTCACGAATAAAGGGCAGTCGCTCTTTGATTTTTTGCTCACCGAGATGGCGCAGATCGAGGTGTACCACCTCGCCCAGCGCATGGGTAATGGTGTTACCCTGTTGCAGCTCGTGCCAGAACGCCTGAGAGACTTTGTCTCGCGGACCCAGCTCCATGTGCTTGTTTTTGGGCTCACCCAGGGGGGGTTCCGGCCCCAGGCCATAGTCCTGCAAATAGCGGTAGCCGTGGCGATTGAGCAGCACACCGCCCTCCCCCCGGCAGCCTTCGGTCATTAATATGCCGGAGCCGGGCAGGCCGGTGGGATGGTATTGCACAAACTCCATGTCCCGCAGCGCGGCCCCATGACGATACGCCATGGCCATGCCGTCGCCGGTGACAATGCCGCCGTTGGTGTTATAGCGAAACACGCGGGCACCGCCGCCGGTGGCCATCACCACCGCATTGGCACGAATCAGCACCGGCTCCCCTTCGGCCAGGTGCAGCGCCACCAGCCCGCGCACCCGGCCTTCTTCTACCAGCAGGTCAAGCACAAAGAACTCGTCAAAGCGCTGAATTTGCGAGTATTTGATTGAGGTCTGAAACAGGGTGTGCAGCATATGAAAGCCGGTTTTATCGGCGGCAAACCAGGTGCGCTCTACCTTCATGCCGCCAAAACGGCGCACATTAACGCTGCCGTCGGGTTTGCGGCTCCAGGGGCAGCCCCAGTGCTCCATGCGCGTCATTTCTTCCGGGCAGCGTTCCACAAAGAACGCCACCACGTCCTGCTCGCACAGCCAGTCTCCGCCCGAGACGGTGTCGTCAAAGTGCTGTTGCAGGCTGTCGTCGTCACGCACCACAGCGGCAGCGCCGCCTTCCGCCGCCACAGTGTGCGAGCGCATGGGATAGACCTTGGACAACAGCCCGATGTTAAGGGCCGGGTTGGCTTCGGCGGCGGCAATGGCCGCCCGCAGCCCGGCCCCGCCAGCCCCGATAATGGCCACATCCAGATGAAGAGTACGCACCGTATTTCCCTGAAATGAAAGAGTCATTTGACCACTCTACTAACAAAGGATGACAAAAGCGTTGACGAGGGTCATAACCCTACATAAACAGGGGCGTTATCAGGTGGATAAAAAGCTGTTTCAGCACAGGAAAACTGCTACCTTAGTCACTCATACTGATAACTAATCACCAACAACCCGCAATCATCAGGAGAGTCTCAATGTCTTCCGTAACTTTTCAGGGTAATTCCGTTGCCGTTTCCGGCCAGCTGCCCACCGTTGGCCAGGCGGCCCCCGACTTCACCCTGACCGGTGCCGATTTGAGCGATATCAAGCTGGGTGACTTCAAAGGCAAAAAAGTGCTGCTGAACATCTTCCCCAGCATCGACACCGGTGTGTGCGCCACCAGCGTGCGCACCTTTAACGAAAAGGCCGCCGGCCTGAACAACACTCAGGTGCTGTGTGTGTCCATGGATCTGCCTTTTGCCGCCAGCCGCTTCTGTGCTGCCGAAGGTCTGGAAAACGTACAGGTGGCTTCAGCCTTCCGTCACACTGATTTTCTGGCCGACTATGGCGTGGCCCTGAGCGACGGTGCCCTGCGTGGTCTGTCTGCCCGTGCCGTGGTATGTATTGACGAAGACGGCAAGGTCACTCACGTTGAGCGTGTGCCCGAACTGACCAACGAGCCCGACTATGACGGCGCTCTGGCCGCACTGAAGTGATCCTGACGGATCCCTGTGCGTCTTTGATTTTTTTATAAAGATCAAAGAACTATCCTTATCAGGCAAGATAATCTACAGACTTACTCACAGATAATGTGGATAACCTTGTCTTTGCGGGGCCTGCCGGCCCCGCCTTTTGAAGGAGCCTGTGATGAAGATACTGCTTACCGGAGGAACCGGCTTTGTAGGCAGCCGCCTGATGAGCCACCTGCGTCCGCACCATCAGGTGTCGGTGCTGAGCCGTTCACCCAATAAGGTGTATCAACGTTTGGGGCACGATATTGAAGCCCTCTCTTCTCTTGATGATTTGCCCGATCTCGACCGCTTTGATGCGGTTATTAACCTGGCCGGGGAGCCCATTGCCGACAAGCGCTGGAGTCCGGCGCAGAAAGAGCGCATTTGTCAAAGCCGCTGGCAAATTACCGAGCAGCTGGTAGAAAAACTACGCGCCGGCAGCAATCCGCCCGGAGTGCTGATCAGCGGTTCGGCAGTGGGCTTTTACGGCCGCCAGGGCGACACCCTGGTGGACGAAGACACTCACCCTCATCCCGAGTTCAGCCATGACGTCTGTGCCAGATGGGAAGAGCTGGCCAGACGGGCAGACACCGAGCAGACCCGGGTCTGTTGTATTCGTCTGGGCGTGGTGCTGGGTGCCGAAGGAGGCGCGCTGGCCAAAATGCTGCCCAGCTATCGTTTTGGTATGGGTGGCCCCATTGGCTCGGGCAAACAGTATATGTCGTGGATCCACATTGAAGATGTGGTGAACCTGATTTTGTTTTTGCTGGAGCACGAGGAGTGTCGCGGTGCGTTTAATGCCACTGCTCCCGAGCCGGTGACCAATGCCCAGTTCAGTAAAAGTCTGGCCGCGAACCTGAGCAAGCCCCATTTTGCCCGCATTCCCGCCTGGGCCATGAAGCTGCTGTTTGGTGAAATGGCCGATCTGCTGCTGACCGGCCAGCGGGTGATGCCGGTACGGCTGCAACAGGCCGGCTTTCATTTTCGTTACCCCACCCTCGACAAGGCGCTGAAAGAAACCCTGAGTGCGCCAAGGCGGTAGGTTAAAACCAACATCACTCCGGCCCCAAACACTGGTCATTCCGGCCTTCGAGCCGGAATCTTTCTGCAGATAACTGTGTTTCTGACTTAGACTCCGGGTCCGTCATGCTGAACTTGGTTCAGTACCGGAGTGACAATGTTTTGATTTAAACTTCCAGCTTCCGACTTACAGTTCCCCGCAGGGTCACCCCCATTGCCGCAGCCGGTTCATCAGGGTGCCGCTGAGCAGGCCGCCGGCGCGGCCGGTGATCAGCAAAAGCACGGCTCCCAGCCCCGGCAGCGCCAGCCATAAGCGCGGATGAGGCTGCCAGGGCAGATCAAGCCACCAGGGCAGCAGCACAGCCACACATAGCTCTACCGCCAGCGCCGCCGCCAGCCCGGCCACCAGACCCGCCCCCAGCCACTCCCAGCGTAATGAGGCACGAATCACCCGGTTGCTGGCCCCCAGCGTGCGCAGCAATACCAGCTCGCGGCGGCGGCTTTCCAGGGTAGCTTCCACCTGCGCCAGCAGCACCAGCAGGCTGGCACCGGTCACCAGCGCCATGATGACCAGCAGCGCCTGACTCACCTGCGCCAGTATGGTGCGCAGCTGCTGCAGCAGAGCTTCCACATCAAACACTGTCATGGTGGGAAAGGCACGGATCAGCTCTACTTCCACCGCTTTCTGGCGCTCGGGCAGATAAAAACTCGCCATCCAGGCGGCGGGATAATCCGCCAGTACGTCGGGGCTGAGCACCAGATAGAAGTTGGGTTTCATGCTGTCCCAGTCTACTTCGCGAATATTGCGTACTTCAGCGGATACCTGCTGGCCGGCCAGATCCAGTCTGAGGGTATCTCCCAGCATCAGCCCCAGCCGCTCGGCCAGGTCGCTTTCTACCGAAACACCACCTTCAGCCTGTGACCACTGTCCGCTGACAATGCGGTTACCTTCGGGTATTTGGTCACTCCAGGTCAGGTTCAGCTCCCGGCCCAGACCACCGCCGCGCTCGCTGTTGATTTCAGCCACCGGCACACCGTTCACCTGCACCAGCCGCCCGCGTACGATGGGATAAAAACGAGAAGATGCCAGACCGTTATCGTTCAGGATCTGACGTACCGGATCCAGCTGATAATCGGCAATATTAATTAAAAAACGGTTATGAGTGTCGGCGGGCAGGCGGGCCAGAAAGCCCTCGGTCAGCTCGCCGCGCACTACCCATAACAGGCTGGCCAGAAACAGCGCCATCGCCACACCACCAAACTGCAGCAGCGTGGCCAGCCGGGCACGATTAAGCCGGCTCAATGCCAGCCGGAACGCCACACTGCCTTTGGGCAGACGCGCCAGTGCCAGCAAGCCCCGGCACAAGCCGCCCAGCAACAGCGCCAGCGCCAGCAGCCCAAGCAATAAACCGGCGGCCAGGCCCAGACTGCCGGCAAACAGCCAGCTTAATACCACTGTGCCTGCCAGCAGAATGCCGCCGCTGAGCCAGGGTGAAATATATGCCTCGGCCTCGTTGCGCAGCACTCTGAGCGGCGGCACTTTTAACAGCCGCAGCATGGGCACCACAGAAAGCATAACCGTGGTGAGCAACGCCAGGCCGCCGGCCACCAGGAAGGGCGTGAGCGAAGGCGGTGGCAAGGGCACCGCCAGAGCATCCCCCAGCGCCAGCAAAATCAGCTGGTGCACGCCATAGCCCACCGCAGCACCAAGTGTTGCCCCCAGCAACATCAGCCCGCTCAGCAGCCGCGCCAGCCAGCGCAGCAATGACTGCCGCCCTGCTCCCAGGGTTTTCAGCAAGGCAATGCGGTCCTGCTCACGGCGGGAGAAGTAACCCAGCGCAATGGCCATGGCCAGAATGCCCAGCAGCACACCAATCAGTGAGGCCAGCCGAAAAAACTGCTCAGCCCGGGTAATGGAGCGGGCCACGGGGGTGTCGGCATTGTCGGGGCCGCGCCAGTTCTGCCCTTGCTGCAATTGTGGCTCCAGCCAGTCAGCGTATTCATTGAGGATGTTGTCTTCCCCCTTGAACAGATAACGGTAACGGCTGCGGCTGCCTTCCATAAAAATGCCGGTGGCGGCCACGTCATCCAGATGCATCAGGGCTCTGGGTGCCAGCAAAAACGGTGAAAAGCCCTGATCCGGCTCGCTCACCAGCTCACCGGCCACGGTCAGCTCAAGATTGCCCAGCTCCACCCTGTCTCCCGGGCTGACCTGCAACAACGCCAGCAGCCGGGCCGACAGCCAGATATTGCCAGGCCGAACCTTGCCCGCCGGTGCCAGCACCAGATCGCCATAAAACGGAAACGCGTTATCCACCGCCCTGATGCTGGCCAGCTGCAGCTGTTCATTGGCAAACAGCACACTGTTGAACGATTGCCCCCGCGACACCTGCAGGCCACGTTCTTCGGCTTCGCTCAGCCACTCAGACTCGGCGGCCCGGCTGCCCGCCAGCACTCTGTCGGCGGCAATGTAATCCCGTCCTGATACCTGCAGGGCACCGTTAAGCCGGTCGGCCACCAAAGTGACGCTGAGAATACTGGCCACACACAGGGCCAGCGCCAGCACAAACAGCCGCAGCGGGCCGCTGGCTATTTCCCGTTTGATCAGTCCCCATCCCAGACTAGCCATGCTGCTCCTCCAGCTGACCCGCGGTCATCAGCAAACGGCGCTCACAGCGGACGGCAAGAGATTCGTCGTGCGTCACAATCACCAGGGTGGTGCCGTGCTGGCGGTTAAGCTCAAACAACAGCTCAATAATACGGGCGCCGGTTTGCTGATCTAGATTACCGGTAGGCTCATCTGCCAGCAGAATATCGGGTTGTGTCATAAAGGCCCGGGCAATAGCGACCCGCTGCTGCTCGCCACCTGACAGCTGAGCCGGAAAATGCCGCACCCGGTTACCCAGACCCACCTGCTCCAGCAACGCCATGGCCCGCTTGCGGTTACCACTGTCGCCCTTCAGCTCCGCCGGCAGCATGACGTTTTCCAGGGCGGTTAAAGTGGGCAGCAGCAAAAACGACTGAAACACAAAGCCGATGTGTCTGGCCCTGAGCGCCGCCCGCTGCTCTTCATCAAGCTGGTGCAGGGGCTGACCGGCAATATGAATTTGCCCGCGGCTGGCACTGTCCAGCCCCGCCAGCAATCCCAGCAGCGTAGACTTGCCCGAGCCGGAAGCGCCCACCAGGGCCAGCCGCTGTCCGGCCTTGACTTCCAGATTAACACCTTTAAGGATGGTAATGTCCTCGTCGCCCAGGCTCACCCTGTGCTCGAGATCCACCACACGAATAATGGGAGATGCTGTTGTCATGCTACGGATCCTTGTGCTGTTTGTTTTTTTGGGGTCGCCCGCCGTGCTGGCCGATACCCTGCTTATTCTTGGCGACAGCCTGAGCGCCGGCTATCGCATGCGTGCCGATCAGGCCTGGCCTCATTTGCTGGCTGAAAAATGGCAGCAGCAAGGACGTGATGTCACCGTCATCAATGCCAGCGTGAGTGGCGATACCACTCAAGGGGGGCTGCAGCGGTTGCCACCTCTGCTGCAGCGCCATCAGCCCAGCCTGGTCTTGCTGGAGCTGGGTGGCAATGATGGCCTGCGCGGCCTGCCCCCGGATTTGATTGAACGCAATCTTGCGCAGCTGATCACGCTGGCCAACAACGCCGGTGCCCGGGTGGTGCTGACCGATATTCAGCTGCCACCCAATTATGGCCGCCGTTATCTGCAGCAGTTTGAAAGCCTGTTCAGCCGCCTAGCTACGCAGCAGCAAGTGCCTCTGCTGCCGTTTTTTGTGGCACCGCTGATTGGCCAAAACGGCATGATGATGGATGACGGTATTCATCCCACTGCCGAGGCACAGCCATTGATTGCCGAGCAAGTAGACGAGTTTCTTGCGCCTTATCTTTAACCCTTGTCGTTAACCGATGGAAAAGGCGATGGTCTTGCTGATTTCGCCTAAATTCAGGCCGCTTTGCTCGCGCCAGGTGTTAAAAGCGGCCTGGGCCTGGTTCATGCCTTTTTTGGAGCTTAACGCCGCATCCACCACACCGTGATGCTGCAGATAAGCGCTGACATCACCGGTAAATACAAAAGTCTCTGCTCCCAGCCGGCGCAAGGCATAGGGGGCGATATTGCCGCCCAGCAGTTTGCTGTGCTTGCGAATGTGCTGCCACAGCCCTACCACATCGTCTTTGGGCCAGGCGGCCACAAAGGCACCAAAGCCGCCGTGATCACGGCCTAAATCCAGCACCATTTGAGCATTGACCGGCACAGCAGCAATCTTCTTCGCGTGGCGCACTATGCTGGCGTCGTTATTCAGCCGCTCCAGATGGTGTTCATCCAGCAGCAGCATCTTGTTGGGATCAAAGCCAAAGAAGGCACGCTCAAAGTCCGGCCACTTATCTCTGATCACTTTCCACACAAACCCCGACTGAAACAGGCTCATGGTAAAGGAAGACAGCCAGCGATCATCGGGAATGGCAGCCAGTTCACCGGCACTGAGGGCAGGCGTGGCGATAAGCCGGCGCAACATGGTTTCGCCGTGACGAGCGCAGGCGCGCTCAAAAATAGAATTGAAGTGCTCCATAAAAACAGTCTCGTACGAGTTTGTTTTATTGTGCGCAGTTGAATGGAAAAAGGCCAGAACGAAAAAAGCCGCAGTATGATAACTGCGGCTTTTTAAAATTTGGTGGAGCTACGCGGGATCGAACCGCGGACCTCTTGCATGCCATGCAAGCGCTCTCCCAGCTGAGCTATAGCCCCGAATTGGGTCAGATTGTTTTGGTGGAGCTACGCGGGATCGAACCGCGGACCTCTTGCATGCCATGCAAGCGCTCTCCCAGCTGAGCTATAGCCCCAAAACAATGCTGTTTCACTGGTGTTTGTTTCTGCCGCCTGGTGGAGCTACGCGGGATCGAACCGCGGACCTCTTGCATGCCATGCAAGCGCTCTCCCAGCTGAGCTATAACCCCATTTGGCAGAAACTGCTCTGACTTGATTGGTGGAGCTACGCGGGATCGAACCGCGGACCTCTTGCATGCCATGCAAGCGCTCTCCCAGCTGAGCTATAGCCCCGCACAAGTCGTTGCAGGAATCTTGTCCCTGCGAGCGAGGCGCATAATAGGCACAGCGCTGTTCAGAGTCAACAGGCAATTAGAAAAATTAGTGCAAGCAGATGATTTTTGAACAAAGCGTTCAGTAATTATTCATTTTGGCGGAATTTAGGATTGAGGATTGTGAAAACGGCGTTACCTGCAGGCAACGCCGTTTTTCTTCCAGCTTCAGGCTTTTCGCTTCAAGCTATGTATTACCCTTGAGCACGCTCGGCAATAAAGGCCAGTGCCATGTCGATGCGGGCCAGAACCTTGTCTTTGCTCAGCAGCGCCATCACGCCATCAATGGCTGGTGACTGACCAATACCGGTTACCGCCACCCGCAGCGGCATACCTACCTTGCCCATGCCAAGATCCAGCTCGGCCGCCACCGCATTGATCACTTCATGGATCGATGCCGCCTGCCAGTCGGTCAGGGCTGCCAGTTTGGTGCGGGCCAGCTGCAGCGGCTCGGCGGCTACCGGGCGCAGGTGCTTTTTGGCGGCCGCCGCATCAAACTCGCTGAAGTCTTCAAACAAATAGCGGCTTTGTCCGGCCAGCTCCTTCAGGGTATGGCAACGCTCGGCATACAGGCCAATCAGGTCGGTCAGCGCCGGACCTTGAGTCATATCTATTCCCTGATCCTGCATGTGCCATTCAAGATGACCGGCCACCTCTGCCGCAGGCAGGGTTTTCATATAGTGCTGGTTCAGCCACAGCAGCTTATCGGTATTAAAGGCAGACGCCGATTTGCTGATGGCATTGAGCGAGAACAGCGAGATCATTTCATCAAGAGTAAAGATCTCCTGATCGCCGTGAGACCAGCCCAGACGCACCAGATAGTTCAGCAAGGCCTGAGGCAGATAACCGTCGTCACGATACTGCATCACGCTTACCGCGCCATGGCGCTTGGACAGCTTGGCACCGTCATCACCCAGGATCATGGACACATGAGCAAACTCCGGCACAGGAGCACCCAGCGCTTTATAGATATTGATCTGGCGCGGTGTGTTGTTGATGTGATCTTCACCGCGTACCACATGGGTAATTTCCATATCCCAGTCGTCTACCACCACACAGAAGTTATAGGTAGGTGCGCCGTCGGTACGGCGGATAATGAGATCATCCAGCTGATCGTTGGCAATCTCTATGCGACCGCGTACATGATCGTCAAAGACCACACTGCCTTCGGTGGGGTTGGCAAAACGAACAACATAAGGCGCATCGGCAGCATGCTGGTGCTCACCATGACGACAGGTGCCGTCGTAGCGGGGCTTTTCACCGGCAGCCATTTGCTGCTCGCGCAGGCTTTCCAGCCGCTCTTTGGAGCAGTAGCACTTATAAGCCTTACCTTGCTCCAGCAGCTGATCAATCAGCTGGTTATAGCGGTCAAAACGCTTGGTCTGGTAATAGGGGCCCTCATCCCAGCTCAGGCCCAGCCAGTTCATGCCTTCCAGAATGGCGTCAATGGCTTCCTGGGTGGAGCGCTCCAGATCCGTGTCTTCAATGCGCAGCACAAACTCGCCCTGCTGATGACGGGCATAAAGCCAGGAATACAGAGCGGTGCGGGCACCACCTACGTGAAGAAAGCCGGTTGGACTGGGGGCGAACCGTGTTTTAACTGTCATTCTGTCTGCCTTGGTTAAATAGGAGCTGAAAATGAAATGGCGGCTATTTTAGCACCCGCAAGGCATGGGGTGAAACGCCTTGTCGCAGCACCCTGTCTGCAACGCCGGCTTTTGTAAAGAAGCGGTGCCGCTATCTTGTGGAGTTACAGGGCGCTGGATACACTTGTGGCCGCGAGGGGAGGAAACTATGTCCAGATCAAAAAGCGCCGCCAAACATCAACAGCGCCACTCTTTGGGAGCGCGCTTTAACCAATTTACACTGCCTGCCCGCAAAGGCCTGGGGCGGCTGCTGAACGCTCTGGGTCGCTTGCCTCGCGTTCATAAGGCGGGTCTGCTGATCCTGCTTCCCGCCTGGCTGGGGTTGTTTGTCTGGCAACCGGCTCCGGCAACCCCGGATGCCCCTGTTACCGGTCGCTTGGCGGTGCCCTTGAGTGATGCCGACAAACGGGTGATAGATGTGCCCACTGGCGGCAAACGTATTGATCACACACTGGCACCCGGAGAAACGCTATCCGCTCTGTTCCGCAGTTGGCAGCTGCCCGGCAAGGAGCTGATCGCCCTGGTGCAGGCAGAGCCTTCTTACAAGCCACTAAGCCGGCTGCAGGCTGGCCAGCAGCTCACCATGGTGCTGAATGCCGACGGTAACCTGCATTATCTGGAAGTCCGGGATAATGGTCTGGTGCTGAATGCTTTTCGCCGGCTGGGCCAGGAGTTCACCATGGTAAATACTCAATAATATTCAGATGCCCGCTTGCGAGTTTTTAGACGGCTTCGTTATGGTAAACTGTGATCATTATCAAAAGTTTCAGTTAACCTGCAGGGAGCCATCAATGAACTTCAAGGCCTTTCACGCTTCTCTTAACCAGCCTCAGCCGCCGGTCGGCCTGTCTGATGCTCTCACCGCACTGTGGCTGGATGCCAACGACCGGTGGGAATATGCCCACGAATGCATTCGCGATAACAGTGATCAGCCCTCTGCCTGGGTTCATGCCTATCTGCACCATGTGGAAGGCGTGCTGTGGAATGCCGATTACTGGTATGGCCGTGCCGGTAAAAAACGCCCCAATTGCTCCACCAAAGATGAGTGGCAGCAAATTGCGCAGGCGCTGCTGGACTGAATACCCTTCCGTATTTTTCAGGCCCCGGTCTCTCAGCCGGGGCTTTTTATTTTTTGTTATGCCAGGGAGATAGCTATGCCGCAGGAAATTTTCACTGCTCATGATGAATTCGGACCAATTCGCGTGCTGGAATCTGACGGTGTACGCACCCTTAACTTTGGCGGCCCGGATGCTCAGAGCAGCTGGAGCAGAAGTGAACCTCATGTGCCACAGCTGGAGTATGTAAGAGCCATGCTATTGGTACTGTTATTTAATACTCCCAGGCAGACACTGACTCTGGGGCTGGGTGCCGGTACCCTGAACAGTTGCCTGCATGCAGGCGTGGCTGGTTTGAAACAGCAGGTAGTTGAACTGCGCCCCGGTGTGGTTGAGGCTGCTCAGCGTTATTTTCAGTTGCCTCAGGGCAAACGTCTGCAGCTGCATCAGGCCGATGCCTTTGCTTTTATGCGGGAGTACAAGGGTAAAAAACTGGATGTGATCTTCAGTGACTTGTATAACGCTGATGATGCAGAAGGCGAGCAGTTCTCGGCGGAGTTTATCGAAAACTGCCGACACCAGCTTAAAACCGGCGGCTGGCTGGTGCTGAACTGCTGGGACTGTCATCAGAGTGACGAGTTTATGGCACTGCTGGACCGTCACTTTTGCGAGGTACGTTCCTGCCTGCTCAGCAGCGGCAACTGGGTGGTATTTGCCGGCACCAGCCCCGCTCCTGGTAATGCCAAAGCACTAAAAGAGCAGGAATGGGCGCTCAGCAAACAGCTGGGCTTTTCGCTGCAGCCTTATCTGGGAAGGCTGGCCAGTCATGGCTCATGATTTCCTATTCTGAGCTACTGCAGCCAGGTTGCGTGTTATAACAACGTAGGTAGGTCACCCGTATTATTTAACGATAAAAAGCGTCGTTATCTTCTCGTTTCAATACCTTGTGGCCATCTTCGGTAACACCTTCCTTCCAGTAACTACTAAAGTAACATCTACTACGTTCAACATTATGCTGGTCAGAGATATATCTGCGAATGGCCTTCATGACATTAAACTCACATGCGCACCAGACTGAAGGACGACCACGCAACCACTCAAGTTTTTCTACTGTGTTTGCCAGTGATTCCTCTTCACCTTTAATACATAATTTCAAGTTCATTCCTGCTGGAATATTTATTTCGGGCATATCATCTTCAGATGTTAATGCTAATACAACATAGCCCTTTTCACATTCAGGCAAGGTGTTTATTTCAACGCTTAATGCAGGAATTGCTGCCATGTCAGCAACCAGTAAAAACCAGTCTGCATCCATATTGATGGGCTTTATGATACCGGGCCCTGCCATGAAAATGGTATCACCAATAGCTGCATGCTGGGCAAAGTAATGACCATAACCGCCGCTGTTAATCGATATGGATGTTTTTTCTGGCAGATCCCGATGCTTGACAAAATCTACCGTGATTTGTTGATGTAACGGGCTGAATTTTCTGATGGTGTAAGTTCGTAATACCGGCTTTTCTTCTTCACCAAGTAAAGACAGATCGGTTTTACCCTGTGGAGTAAACATAAGTTTGATGTACTGGCCAGCACTACACTCTGTGAAAGGGGTAATATCATCGACTGTAAATACAAGGCGCTGCATATGAGGTGTGACAGAGTAACAATCACTTACTGTCAGCTTTTGTATTTTCTTATCTTTTTTCATTTTTCACCCGTTAGTATTTAATGGCATTTGATGTGATAAAACCAGGCAACCACACTATAATGCAATTAAAACTAATTTGCATTTACGTTTTACAGTAATTTTTACGCTTCAGCCAGGTCTTTAAACAGACGATCAAACCAGAGATTCCGGCCCCCAATATACAATGCCCGACTTTTTGCCCAGGATCGTCGCAGAAATATGAGTACTACAGGGCTTTTCTGCCAGCCCGTAGCAGACGTGCAGCGGCAGCAGATGCTCTTCCCGGGGGTGACAGAGTCGGGCATAGGGCGCATGCTCCCAGTGCACCAGCCGCTCCGCACGTTCCGGCTCCTTTATGTCAGTACTGCTGCAGGTTTCTTTCAGCCAGTATTCAAATGCCGCATTACCGGCCTGAATGTCCGGTGTATCAGCCGCGAAAAAAGCGCGCATATTATGGAAGGAGAAACCAGATCCAATCACCAGCAGATTTTCACACTCCAGAGCCTGTAACGCACGTCCGATAGCAAGGTGCGTAGCTGCATTCAGACTAGTGACCAGTGACAACTGAACACACGGAATATCTGCCGCCGGATACATGAGCTTAAGCGGAACAAACAGGCCGTGATCAAACCCCCGGTGCTCATCGAGCCGGGCAGTAATGCCTGCCTGCTCAAGCGCCTGGTGGATCTGCACCGCCAGCACAGGTTCACCCGGGCAGGGATACTCGATGAGATAGGACTCCGGCGGAAAGCCGAAGTAATCGTAGATCAGAGACGGGCTGGCTCCTGAAGTAATGGTTGGCACCGTCTCTTCCCAATGGGCACTGATCACCAGTATGGCCGAGGGCCTGGGCAAGGCACCGGCGATTGTCTTGAGCTGAAACACCATCTCTTGATGGCCCGGATCTCCCAGCAGCGGCATAGGGCCGCCTCCGTGAGAGATAAAGAGAATATTGCTGGGTTTAGACCGGGAATGATTATGCATCAGTACGCAACCCGTTTCCTGCACGCTCGAAATGCTTCAGTATTATGTCGTCCAGCGAGAGCCGTCCCGCTCCCTGAATGGCCAGAGCAAGTGTCGCCGCCAATAATGTCAGAGCATATTCGTAGCCGTTATTGGACATAAACAGGCCATTGTCGATATGTACGGAAAAAATTGCCACCAGCATAGTAAAAGCAGACACCAGCGCTGCCGGACGAGTCAGCAAGCCCAGTAGCAGCGCTATACCACCAAAAAACTCGGCACTGCCGGCCAGCATTGCCATCAGATAGCCGGGAGTCAGACCAATGCTTGCCAGCCACTGCCCTGTTCCTTCCAGACCATGGCCACCAAACCAGCCAAACAGCTTTTGTGCCCCATGAGCAGCCAGGATCAGCCCGACGGGTATCCGCAGCACCAATGAAGCATAACCACCGTTACTGCTGAACAAGCTCTGTGCTAATGAACGTTTCATGGAATGCCCTCAAATGAAGATAATAATGAGTGTGCCTGAAAGTATATGTTCAGGAAGTAAGCACACTTTACTATCTCTTTTTGAAGGGATTAATACTGCTCATATTGCTTAATTATAAACATAACATTGATAATTAGACGTCTACTTTGTCAGGAGCTTCCATGGACCGTATTGATGCTATGCGTGCCTTTGTTACCGTGGTCACCGAAGGCAGTTTTACCCGTGCAGCAGAGCGGCTGAATATGTCACCGCAGCTGGTCAGCAAGTATGTTTCCCGCCTGGAAGACCACCTCGGTGCACGCTTGCTCAATCGCACCACCCGCAAGATACACCTTACCGAAGCCGGATCCCGTTACGCCCAGCGTGCCCAGTTAGTGCTGGATGATATTGACGATATGGATAGCCAGCTTACTGATCTGCAGCAAAATGCACAGGGGCTACTGCGCATCAGTGCCCCGGTATCCTTTGCTACTCTGCACCTGGCTCCTTTGCTCTGTCGCTTTCAGCGCGCTCATCCGGCGGTGAGTATCGACCTGCAACTGAACGACCGAAAAGTGGATATTGTGGAAGAAGGCTTTGATATAGCGCTGCGCATCGGCCATTTAAAGAGCTCATCCATGATTGCCAAGCTGATAGCTCCGGTCAGGCTGATCATGTGCGCCGCTCCGGATTACCTGGAAAAACACGGCACTCCTTCCAGTCCGGATGAACTAAAAAATCATCGGTATCTGCGCTACAGCTATATGGAAGACAACACCGGTTTTTCTATCAACGAGTGGCTACAACCGGCTGGATATCAACAAACAGGTGACATGCTCAGCAATAATGGAGAAATACTGGTCAGCGCCGCCATAGAAGGTGCCGGTATTATCATTCAACCCTCTTTTATTTGCGGCCCCGCCATTGCAGCAGGCAAGCTGAAAGTTGTGCTGCCGCAACATGAGCCCGAGCCTATGGGTCTTTATGCCGTATATGCACACCGTAAATTGCTGGCCAGCAAGGTCAGATGCTTTATCGATTTTATGGAAGGATACTTCAGTAACCCGCCGTACTGGGATAATTTTGATTAAGACGAAAAAACCCCAGCCAATCGGCTGGGGTTTTGAGTAATGGCGGAGCGGACGGGACTCGAACCCGCGACCCCCGGCGTGACAGGCCGGTATTCTAACCAACTGAACTACCGCTCCGCAAAAGCTGTATAGTCAGAGTACTAAATTGGGTGCCTGGCAGTGACCTACTTTCACATGGCAGCTGCCACACTATCATCGGCGCGGTTGCGTTTCACTGCTGAGTTCGGCATGGAATCAGGTGGTTCCACAACGCTATGGCCGCCAGGCATTAA
>NZ_KB908469.1 GCF_000381965.1 Oceanimonas smirnovii ATCC BAA-899 | reverse complement strand
TCTGAGCCATGATCAAACTCTTCAATTAAAGATTTGATGCTCAATGAATATCTGAATTGCTGCTATTGCTAGTGCACTTCACAAATCATTGAAAAACAATATTTTTTGTTTCTCAATCGACTGCGAGTGCCCACACAGTTTGCTTGATAAATTGTTAAAGAGCGTTGACCGCTTTCGCTGGTCAGGGCTGCGTATTCTACGCAACTCTTGGTGTTCGTCAAGCGTTGAATCAAACTTTATTTTGTTGTCTTTCAACCCTTGTGACCGTTGGCGTGTTGCCCCGTGTCAGTGGATGCGCATTATAGGGAGCCGCGATTTCTGCGCAAGGGCTTTTTTGACAAAAAACGGGGTTTCAGCACCGAACGCTTATTAACCCAGCAAAACCACATGTTAGCCACAGAGTTATGCACAAATTGGGAGGCATTGGCTCGTCACTACGCATATTTATTGCACACACCGAACACCCACCTCCCCTGCGACAGGACTATAACTGGGCAAATGGGCAAATGGGCAAATGGGCAAATGGGCAAATGGGCAAATGGGCAAATGGGCACGATTAACACAGGGAGCAGAAAAGGTTCTGCTGCTCAGCATGAGAGAATAAAGCACAGAAAAGAGCATCCTGCTAATACAGGTACGAAACGAAGCCGGCTTTCAGAAAAAAGAAAGTAGTGAAGTCAGAATGACGATAATGCGGGGAAGGTTAACGAAAGATAATGAAAATGGACTAATAAAGAAAAAGCCGGGCGAACCCGGCTTTTGTTTTTACTCTTCAGAAGCAGCTGCTTCTTGCGCTTCGATGTCGCGACCTACCAGCTCAATATAAGCCATAGGGGCGTTGTCACCAGCGCGGAAACCACACTTCAGGATGCGGGTGTAACCACCCGGACGCTCCTGGTAGCGAGGTCCCAGTTCGTTGAACAGTTTGCCAACTACTTCGCTGTCGCGAGTACGGGCAAATGCCAGGCGACGGTTAGCAACGCTGTCGCTCTTGGCCAGTGTGATCAGAGGTTCAACCACACGACGCAGCTCTTTTGCCTTGGGCAGAGTCGTCTTGATAACTTCATGACGAACCAAGGAGCTGGCCATGTTGCGGAACATCGCCTGACGGTGGCTGCTGTTCCGGTTCAGTTGACGACCACTCTTACGATGGCGCATGACCTAATCCTTCCTAACTAAATCGGTAAAACCTGTGATCCGGTTTATTCATCAGCAATGCTGGCAGGCGGCCAGTTCTCCAGGCGCATGCCCAGAGACAAACCACGAGACGCCAACACGTCTTTAATCTCGGTAAGAGATTTTTTACCCAGGTTGGGAGTCTTCAGCAGCTCCACCTCGGTACGCTGTACCAGATCACCAATGTAATGGATCGCTTCTGCCTTCAGACAGTTCGCAGAACGAACTGTCAGTTCCAGATCGTCGACAGGACGCAGCAGGATAGGATCGAACTCAGGTTTGTCTTCTTTCTCTTCCGGCTCGCTGACATCACGCAGATCCACAAAGGCTTCCAGCTGCTCAGCCATGATGGTGGCTGCACGGCGAATGGCCTCTTCAGGATCCAGGGTGCCGTTGGTCTCCATGTCGATAACCAGCTTATCCAGATCGGTACGCTGTTCAACACGGGCCGCCTCTACATTATAGGCGATACGAACCACGGGGCTGTAAGCCGCGTCCAGCAACAGGCGACCAATCGGACGCTCGTCATCTTCGGTGTGAGCGCGGGCAGAGGCAGGTACATAGCCCCGGCCGCGCTGCACTTTCAGACGCATGCTGATCTCGGCGTCGTCCCCAGTCAGATGACAGATGACGTGCTCTGGGTTAACGATCTCGACGTCATCACCATGAGTGATGTCGCCTGCAGTTACGGGACCTGCACCAGTTTTGGTCAGTGACAGGGTAACCTCGTCCTTGCCTTCCAGCTTGATGGCAACCTCTTTGAGGTTGAGCAGGATTTCCAGAATATCTTCCTGGATACCTTCCTTGCTGCTGTACTCGTGCAAAACACCGTCGAGTTCAACTTCGGTGATGGCACAGCCGGGCATGGAAGAAAGCAGAATACGACGCAGCGCATTACCCAGTGTATGACCAAAGCCACGCTCCAGCGGCTCGAGAGTCACTTTGGCATGAGTCTGGGTGATTTGTTCAATATCAACCAGACGCGGCTTAAGAAAATCTGTTACAGAACCCTGCATTGTGTCCTCTCTTAGAAGCTGGCTTTACTTGGAGTAAAGCTCGACGATCAGCTGTTCATTAATTTCGGCAGACAGGTCGCTACGCTCAGGCAGGCGCTTGTAGGTGCCTTGCATGTTAGTAGCGTCAATTTCTACCCAAGTCGGCTTTTCACGTTGACCGGACAGCTCCAGGGAAGCTTTGATCCGGGCTTGCTTCTTGGCCTTCTCGCGAACGCTGACTACGTCTTCGGGAGAAACTTGGAAGGAAGGAATGTTAACAACCTGACCGTTTACCAGGATGGCCTTGTGGCTCACCAGCTGGCGAGACTCGGCGCGGGTAGCACCAAAGCCCATGCGGTATACAACGTTGTCCAGACGACCTTCCAGCAGCTGCAGCAGGTTCTCACCAGTGTTGCCTTTCAGGCGCGCAGCTTCTTTGTAGTAGTTGCGGAATTGCTTTTCCAGCACGCCGTAGATACGACGAACTTTTTGCTTTTCACGCAGCTGTACACCGTAGTCAGACAGACGGGGCTTACGAGCGCCGTGCTGACCGGGTGCGGTATCAATTTTACATTTTGAATCGATCGCGCGAACACCTGACTTCAGGAAGAGGTCAGTGCCCTCGCGACGGCTCAGTTTGAGCTTGGGACCCAGATATCTTGCCATGTTCTTTCTCCAACTATCCTACAAGAAACGTTATACGCGGCGCTTCTTGGGAGGACGACAACCGTTGTGCGGGATGGGAGTCACATCGGTGATGTTGGTGATGCGGAAACCCGCAGCATTCAACGCACGGATGGATGACTCGCGGCCCGGACCCGGACCTTTAACCATTACTTCCAGGTTCTTGACACCGTATTCCTTGGCAACGTCACCAGCGCGCTCGGCAGCTACCTGAGCAGCGAACGGGGTGGATTTGCGGGAACCACGGAAACCTGAACCACCGGCAGTTGCCCAAGACAGAGCATTACCCTGACGGTCGGTGATGGTTACGATGGTGTTGTTGAAAGAAGCATGTACGTGGGCGATACCGTCGCTCACCTGCTTTTTAACGCGCTTACGTGCGCTACGAGCCGGAGTTTTAGCCATGATCTACCTTCCCGTTATTTCTTGATCGGTTTACGAGGACCTTTGCGCGTACGAGCATTGGTCTTGGTGCGCTGACCGCGAACAGGGAGGCTGCGACGATGACGCAGGCCACGGTAACAACCCAGGTCCATCAGACGCTTGATGTTCATGGAGATCTCGCGGCGCAGGTCACCTTCAACGGTAAACTTGGCCACTTGCTCACGCAGAGATTCTACCTGAGCTTCATCCAATTCTTTAATTTTCACATTCTCAGCGATACCGGCTGCGGCACAAATAGCCTTGGAGCGGGTACGACCGACGCCATAAATAGCGGTCAAAGCAATGACGGCATGTTTATGGTCAGGAATGTTAATGCCAGCGATACGGGCCACTATGCACTCCTACATATTAACGAATAAAAAGCCATTACAAAGCCCGTCGAGGATACGTAATGGCTGAACTTTTCACCTAACGAAGGTGGCTGGCTACTTTAGCCAGCCTGCCTTCAATTTTCAAGCTAAATCGTAACTTTTTTAGCCTTTAACCCTGACGCTGCTTGTGCTTGGGGTCAGAGGTGCAGATCACGCGAATCACACCGTGACGCTTGATGATCTTGCAGTTACGGCAAATAGCCTTAACGGAAGCACGGACTTTCATTGCTTAACTCCGTAAATAACCGAACCTTAGCGGTTGTAGCCTTTCAGGTTCGCTTTTCTCAGGACATCGCCATACTGATGAGACATCATGTGGGTTTGCACCTGAGCCATGAAATCCATGATGACGACCACAATAATTAACAGCGAGGTACCACCAAAGTAGAACTGGACGTTCCAGGCTGTCATAAGAAACTGTGGAACCAGACAGATAAAGGTAATGTACAGCGCACCAACCAGGGTCAGGCGAGTCATTATCTTATCTATATAGCGCGCTGTCTGCTCACCCGGGCGAATACCCGGAATAAAAGCACCACTCTTCTTCAGGTTATCTGCCGTCTCGCGCGGATTGAACACCAGCGCGGTATAGAAGAAACAAAAGAAGATAATGGCAGCGGCATACAACATTACATACAGCGGCTGACCGGGCTGCAGTGTGAGAGAGATCTCCTGCAACACATTGGCCACCATACCTTCACCCTGACCGAACCATGAGGCCACAGTACCCGGGAAAAGAATAATGCTGGATGCGAAAATCGCTGGAATAACCCCCGCCATGTTCACTTTCAGGGGCAGGTGTGTACTCTGTGCTGCGAATACCTGGCGGCCTTGTTGACGCTTGGCATAGTTCACCACAATGCGGCGCTGACCACGCTCAACAAATACCACGAAGTAGGTCACAGCAAACACGATTACGGCCAGTAGCAACAGCAACAGAATGTGCAATTCCCCCTGACGCGCCTGCTCTGCCGTGGCACCGATGGCCGAAGGCAGGCCGGCAACAATACCCGTGAAAATAATCAACGAGATACCATTACCAATGCCTCTTTCGGTAATCTGCTCACCCAACCACATCAAAAACATGGTACCGGTAACCAGGCTCACCACTGCCGTAAAGTAGAATGCAAGACCCGGATTAATCACCAGGCCAGGCATCATGTTCGGCAGACCGGTGGCAATACCAATGGCCTGAATGGTGCCCAGAACCAGCGTACCATAACGGGTATACTGACTGATTTTGCGGCGACCCGCTTCACCTTCCTTCTTGAGCTCGGCCAAGGGAGGGTGAACCACAGTCAGCAGCTGAATGATAATGGACGCAGAAATATACGGCATTATCCCCAGCGCCAGTATGGACGCTCGTTCCAGAGCGCCACCACTGAACATGTTAAACATTTCAATGATGGTGCCCTGTTGTTGCTGGAACAAGTCGGCAAGTACGGCGGCGTCAATACCAGGAATAGGCACATAGGAGCCGGTGCGGAACACGACAATCGCGATCAGAACGAAAAGCAGACGGCTTTTCAGTTCACTCAGCCCGCCCTGTGCGTTTTTAGCTTCTAATCCTGGTTTCTTGGCCATAGTACTTATTATTCCTCGATTTTACCGCCGGCGGCTTCAATGGCAGCACGGGCACCTTTGGTGACACCGAGACCAACCACAGTCACTTGACGGTCAATGGTACCGGACAGTACAACCTTGGCGAACTGGATGTTCTTGGTCAGAACGCCAGCCTGCTTCAGGGTGTTCAGATCCACCACGTCGCCTTCAACTTTCGCCAGTTCACTCAAGCGAACTTCAGCACTGACCAGAGACTTGCGCGAAGTAAAACCAAACTTCGGCAGACGCTGTTTCAGCGGCATCTGACCGCCTTCAAAACCATTGCGAACCTTACCACCGGAACGGGACTTTTGACCCTTGTGGCCGCGGCCACCGGTCTTGCCCAGACCGGAACCGATACCACGGCCTACGCGCTTGGCGGAAGGCTTGGAGCCGGCGGCAGGAGACAGAGTATTCAAACGCATGCGATTACTCCTCTACCTTAACCATGTAGTAAACCTGGTTGATCATACCGCGTACACAAGCTGTATCTTCCAGCTCGACGGTGTGACCAATGCGACGCAGACCGAGACCACGCAGTGTTGCCTTGTGCTTAGGCAGACGGCCGATGGAGCTACGAGTCTGAGTAACTTTTACAGTCTTGTTAGTCATGGCGCATTACCCCAGAATTTCGTCAACGCGCAGACCACGCTTGGCAGCGACTTGCTCAGGCGACTTCATATGAGCCAGAGCGTCGATGGTAGCGCGAACAACGTTGTTCGGGTTGGTGGAACCGTAGGTCTTGGCCAGTACGTTGTGCACACCAGCTACTTCCAGAACGGCGCGCATGGCACCACCGGCGATGATACCGGTACCCTCGGAAGCGGGCTGCATGAACACGTTGGAACCGGAGTGACGACCCTTGACCGGGTGAAACAGGGTGCCATTGTTCAGACCAACGGTACGCATGTTGCGACGAGCCTGTTCCATCGCCTTTTGAATGGCGGCGGGTACTTCACGGGCCTTGCCGTAACCAAAACCAACGCGACCGTTACCATCACCTACCACAGTCAGTGCGGTGAAGGAGAAGATACGACCACCTTTTACAACTTTTGATACACGGTTTACTGCAATGAGCTTCTCTTGCAGTTCACCGGCTTGAGCTTCGATTTTTGCCATTTTCGACTCCACCTTAGAACTGAAGACCAGCTTCACGGGCAGCTGCAGCCAGAGCGGCTACACGACCGTGATATTGGAAACCGGAACGGTCAAAAGCGACCTCTTTAACACCTTTCTCGAGCGCACGCTCAGCGATGATTTTACCGATCAGCGCGGCGGCATCGATGTTACCGGTAGATTTCACCTGTTCACGAACAGACTTTTCAACGGTAGACGCTGAAGCCAGAACAGCGGTGCTGTCTGATGAAATAACCTGGGCATAGATGTGGCGCGGAGTACGGTGAACCACCAGGCGAGTAGCACCCAGTTCCAGCATCTTTTTGCGTGCTTTAGTAGCACGGCGGATACGAGCTGCTTTTTTGTCCATAGTGTTACCTTACTTCTTCTTAGCCTCTTTGCTGCGAACCTGCTCGCCGAAATAGCGAACACCCTTGCCTTTGTAAGGCTCTGGCTTGCGGTACGCACGGATGTTGGCAGCAACCTGACCAATCAGCTGTTTGTCGGCAGACTTGAGAACGATCTCGGTCTGGGAAGGACATTCAGCGGATACGCCTTCAGGCAGCGCATGCTCAACCGGATGAGAGAAACCCAGAGACAGTGCAATTGCATTGCCTTTCATCTGGGCACGATAACCCACACCAACCAGCTGCAGCTTGCGTTCGAAGCCTTGGGTAACACCGATAACCATGTTGTTGACCAGGGAGCGGGCAGTACCGGCCTGGGCATTGGCGCCATCCACGTTTTCACGGGGGGCGAACGTCAACTGGTTGTCGTTCTGGCTGATTTCAACGGCAGCATTAACAGTACGGCTCAGCGTACCCTGGCTACCCTTGATGGTGATTTCCTGACCGTTCAACGTCACTTCTACGCCGGCAGGAATGTCGATAGGTGCCTTAGCTATGCGAGACATATCTACTCCCCTTAAGCAACGTAGCAGATGATCTCACCACCCATACCGGCTTTACGCGCGGCACGGTCGGTCATCACACCTTTAGACGTGGAAACGATGGCCACACCCATGCCGGCCATTACTTTCGGCAGCTCGTCGCGCTTCTTATAGATGCGCAGACCGGGGCGGCTTACGCGCTGCAGCAGTTCTACCACAGGATTACCCTCGAAGTACTTCAAAGTAACTTCCAGTTCGGCCTTGGTGTCACCGGCAACGGCGTAGTCAGTGATATAACCTTCTTCTTTCAGTACCTGGGCAATCGCCACTTTTACTTTGGAGGAAGGCATGGAGACAGCAACTTTGTTGGCTGCCTGACCGTTGCGGATGCGGGTCAGCATATCCGCGATCGGATCTTGCATGCTCATTGTGTATTACTCCCGTGTTCGCTTACCAAGAAGCCTTCTTCAGGCCCGGAATTTCACCCTTCATCATGAGCTCACGCACCTTGATGCGGCTCAGGCCGAATTTCCGCAGGAAACCATGCGGACGACCGGTGATGTTGCAGCGGTTACGCTGACGAGACGGGCTTGCGTCACGGGGCAGTTGCTGCAGCTTGAGCACTGCGTCCCAACGGTCTTCATCAGAAGTCTTCACGTCGGAAATGATTGCTTTCAATTCACGACGCTTGGCTGCGTATTTGTCAGCCAGCTTTTCGCGCTTGACTTCGCGAGCTTTCATTGATTGTTTTGCCATAACCCTACACCTTACTTACGGAATGGGAAGTCAAAGGCAGCCAGCAGAGCACGACCTTCTTCGTTTGACTGAGCAGAAGTAGTGATGGTGATATCCAGACCACGTACACGATCTACTTTGTCATAATCGATTTCAGGGAAAATGATTTGCTCACGCACACCCATGGAGTAGTTACCACGACCATCGAACGACTTAGGGTTCAGGCCACGGAAGTCACGGATCCGGGGGATAGAGATACAAATCAGACGCTCCAGGAACTCCCACATACGCTCGCCGCGCAGAGTTACTTTACAACCAATGGGGTAGCCTTCACGGATTTTGAAGCCAGCAACGGATTTACGAGCTTTGGTGACCAGCGGCTTTTGACCGGAAATGGCAGCCAGATCGGCAGCAGCATTGTCCAGGATCTTTTTATCAGCCAGTGCTTCACCCACACCCATGTTCAGGGTGATTTTCTCAATCCGAGGGACTTGCATGATAGACTTGTACCCGAACTGGCTCATCAGTTCTTTTACTACAGTTTCGTTGTAGTAATCATGCAGTTTCGCCATCGTATTACTCCAATTACTTCACAAGTTCGCCGGTGGATTTGAAGAAACGGACTTTTTTGCCGTCTTCAATCCGGAAACCTACGCGGTCAGCCTTGCCAGAGGCAGAGTTGAACAGCGCTACGTTAGAAACGTCAATCGGTGCTTCCAGGTCGATGATACCGCCAGCCTGACCCAGTTGGGGTACGGGCTTCTGGTGCTTCTTGACCATGTTAATACCAGAGACGATTACCTTACCTTCCGCGGTCAGGACTTTGGTGACAGTGCCACGCTTGCCCTTGTCCTTGCCGGTAAGAATGATGACTTCGTCATCGCGACGGATTTTAGCTGCCATCGTTTGACTCCTTACAGTACTTCAGGTGCCAGTGAAACAATCTTCATAAACTTCTCATTACGAAGTTCACGAGTCACCGGGCCAAAAATACGAGTACCGATCGGCTGGTGATTGTTGTTAAGAATCACTGCCGCATTACGGTCGAAACGGATGACAGAGCCGTCCGGACGACGAACGCCTTTACGGGTGCGTACGACCACCGCGTTCATTACATCACCTTTTTTAACCTTACCGCGCGGAATTGCTTCCTTAACAGTAATTTTGATGATGTCGCCGATACCGGCATAGCGACGGTGCGAGCCACCCAGGACCTTAATACACATTACGCTGCGCGCGCCGGAGTTGTCGGCCACGTCCAGCATACTTTGCATTTGGATCATGTTAGTGCTCCGCTAAATTTACTACGTTAAAACCCCTTTCAGGGCATGTTGGCTGCCAAAGAAGGCGCGGCATTATAGCACCGCCAAATGCGAAAGGGTAGCGTAAAAAACAAACGGCCCATCAAGGGGCCGTTTGACCTGAGTAGTATATCAGAGAACGTTAGGCTTTAACCGGACGCTCAATGATTTTTACCAGGGTCCAAGACTTGGTCTTGGACAGAGGACGGCATTCGCGAATGGTCACGACGTCGCCGGCCTTGCACTCGTTGTTCTCATCATGAACGTGCAGCTTGGTAGTGCGCTTGATGTACTTACCGTAGATCGGGTGTTTCACGAAGCGGTTGATAGCCACAGTGATGGACTTGTCCATCTTGTCGCTTACTACACGGCCCTGCAGAGTACGAATGGTTTGTTCGCTCATCTTAGGCACCTGCCTTTTCATTCAGAACAGTCTTAACACGCGCGATGTCGCGACGTACCGTTTTGAGGTTGTGAGTCTGAGCCAGCTGGCCAGTGCTCGCTTGCATGCGCAGGTTAAACTGCTCGCGCAGCAGGCCCAGCAGTTCCTGGTTCAGTTCTTCAACACTCTTCTCACGCAGATCTTGTGCTTTCATCACATCACCGTCCGAGTTACAAAAGTGGTTCTTACGGGCAGTTTGGCAGCAGCCAGGGCAAAGGCTTCGCGAGCCAACGCTTCCGGTACACCATCCATTTCGTACAGAACACGACCCGGCTGGATCTGTGCTACCCAGTACTCCACGTTACCCTTACCTTTACCCATACGTACTTCCAGGGGCTTTTCGGTAATCGGCTTGTCCGGGAAGATACGGATCCAGATCTTGCCTTGACGCTTGACGTGACGAGTCATGGCACGACGTGCTGCTTCGATCTGACGAGCAGTGATACGTCCACGCGTAGTCGCCTTGAGACCAAAGGAACCAAATGCTACCAGGTTGCCTGAGGTCGCCACACCGCGGTTACGGCCTTTGTGGACTTTACGGAATTTCGTACGTTTTGGTTGCAACATGTCCGAGTCTCCTTACTTACCGCGGCCTTTGCGCTTGGGCTTGGACGGAGCGGGTTCCTGAGCCACAGCCTGCAGGCCGCCCAGTACCTCACCCTTGAAGATCCAAACCTTCACGCCGATGATGCCGTAAGTGGTAGATGCTTCAGAAGTTGCGTAGTCGATATCGGCACGCAGGGTGTGCAGAGGCACACGACCTTCACGGTACCATTCGGTACGCGCGATTTCAGCGCCGCCCAGACGACCGCTCACTTCCACCTTGATGCCCTTGGCGCCAATGCGCATGGCGTTCTGTACCGCACGCTTCATGGCGCGACGGAACATAACGCGACGCTCCAGCTGGGAAGCGATAGAATCGGCAACCAGCTGACCGTCGAGCTCAGGCTTACGCACTTCGGAAATGTTGATCTGTGCAGGCACGCCAGCCAGTTTGGCTACATGCTTGCGCAGTTTTTCAACGTCTTCGCCTTTCTTGCCGATAACAACACCCGGGCGAGCAGTGTGAATGGTCACACGGATGCTCTTGGCCGGACGCTCGATAACGACGCGAGAAACGGAGGCGTTTTTCAGTTCCTTGTTCAGGAACTGACGTACCTCAAAATCGCTGTGCAGGTTGTCAGCGAAGTCCTTGGTATTCGCAAACCAGGTCGAATTAAAAGGCTTGGTGATACCTAAGCGAATACCATTCGGATGTACTTTCTGGCCCATTGCTTATCTCCTAGCCTCTTAGCGGTCGGACACAACCACAGTAATGTGGCTGGTACGCTTCATGATACGGTCCGCGCGGCCCTTGGCACGAGGACGAATACGCTTCATGGTGGGACCTTCATCAACGAAGATCTTGGTCACCTTCAGCTCATCGATATCCGCACCTTCATTGTGCTCGGCATTAGCAATGGCAGATTCCAGTACCTTCTTGACCAGAACGGCAGCCTTTTTGGGGCTGAACGCCAGGACATCCAGTGCCTTGTCTACGGACAAACCGCGAACTTGATCGGCTACCAGGCGCGCCTTCTGGGCAGAAGTACGAGCAAAGCGGTGTTTAGCTATAGCTTCCATCTTTTACCCCTTAACGCTTCTTGGCCTTCTTATCAGCGACATGGCCGCGATAAGTACGAGTCGGTGCAAATTCACCCAGCTTGTGTCCGATCATTTCATCGGAAACGTAGACAGGTACGTGCTGACGACCATTATGGACAGCGATGGTCAAACCGATCATGTTCGGAATGATCATTGAACGACGGGACCAGGTTTTAATTGGCTTTTTATCCCCGCTTTCCACCGCTTTCTCTACCTTCTTCAGCAAGTGCAGGTCGATAAACGGACCTTTCTTGAGAGAACGTGGCATGGTGATACCTCTAAAAAACTATTACTTGTTACGGTGACGTACCACGAACTTGTCGGTACGCTTGTTTTTACGGGTTTTGGCGCCCTTGGTAGGTTTACCCCAAGGAGTAACCGGATGACGGCCACCAGAGGTACGACCTTCACCACCACCGTGCGGGTGGTCTACCGGGTTCATCGCCACACCACGTACGGTAGGACGAACACCACGCCAGCGCTGTGCACCGGCTTTACCCAGCTGACGCAGCATGTGCTCAGCATTGCCAACTTCACCCAGGGTGGCGCGGCACTCGGCCTGCACCTTGCGTACTTCGCCGGAGCGCAGACGCAGGGTCACGTAGTTGCCTTCGCGAGCCAGGATCTGGGCATAAGTACCGGCAGAACGGGCGATCTGTGCGCCTTTGCCAGGCTTCATTTCAATCGCGTGAACGGTAGAGCCCACGGGAATGTTGCGCATCGGCAGGCTGTTGCCGGCCTTGATCGGAGCAGCATCACCGGACAGCAGCTGGTCGCCGGCCTGAACACCTTTCGGTGCCAGAATGTAGCGACGCTCACCGTCTGCATACAGCACCAGAGCGATGTTGGCAGAGCGGTTCGGATCATATTCAAGACGCTCAACCTTGGCCGGAATACCGTCCTTGTTGCGCTTGAAGTCGATCATACGATAGTGCTGCTTGTGACCACCGCCGATATGACGAACAGTGGTGCGGCCGTTGTTGTTGCGGCCACCGGACTTGGACTTCTTGTCCAGCAGGGCTGCAAACGGCTTGCCTTTGTACAGTTCCGGGTTGCTGATCTTGACGACATGACGGCGACCCGGAGAAGTAGGCTTACATTTTACAATTGCCATTTTTAATTACTCCTCTCTTACTCGGCACCGTCGAAGTCGATGTCCTGACCTTCTTTCAGGGTCACGTAGGCCTTTTTCCAGTCGGAACGCTGGCCAATGCGGTTACCGGTGCGCTTGGTTTTACCCTTCACCAGCAACGTGCGAACATCTTTAACTTCAACTTCGAACAGCTTCTCGACCGCCGCCTTTACTTCGGCTTTGGTAGCGTCCTTGGCAACCTTGAACACGATGGTGTTGGTCTTCTCGGCAACCATGGTGCTTTTTTCAGAGACATGCGGCGCCTTCAGAACTTTCAGAATACGCTCTTCACGGATCATGCCAGCATCTCCTCGATTTGCTTAACTGCATCAGCAGTTACCAGTACCTTGTCGAACGCGATCAGAGAAACCGGGTCGATACCGGCCACGTCACGCACGTCAACCTTGTACAGGTTACGGGCGGCCAGGAACAGGTTCTCGTCCACTTCACCGGTGACGATCAGAACGTCGTTCAGATCCCACTGCTTCAGCTTGGCAACCAGTTCTTTGGTTTTCGGCGCTTCCACACCGAACTTCTCTACCACGATCAGACGCTCTTGACGTACCAGCTCAGAGAGGATGCTCTTGATGGCACCACGGTACATCTTCTTGTTGACCTTCTGGCTGTGATCTTGCGGCTTAGCAGCAAAAGTCACACCACCGGAACGCCAAATCGGAGAGCGGATGGTACCGGCACGGGCCCGGCCGGTGCCTTTCTGGCGCCACGGCTTCTTGCCGCCGCCGGACACTTCGGAACGGGTCTTCTGAGCACGAGTACCTTGACGAGCACCGGCGGCATAGGCCACAACAACCTGATGCACCAGAGCTTCGTTGAACTCACGCCCGAAGGTAGTTTCGGAAACTTCAAGAGCGCCTTGCGCGTCTTTCATTACCAATTCCATTACTATCTCCTCAGACGTTACGCTTTAACGGCAGGTTTAACGATGACGTTGCCGTTAGTCGCACCCGGAACTGCACCTTTAATGAGCAGCAGGTTACGATCAACATCAACGCGAACCACTTCCAGGTTCTGAGTGGTTACCCGCTCAGCACCCAGGTGACCGGCCATTTTCTTGCCCTTGAATACCTTGCCCGGAGACTGGTTCTGACCAATAGAACCCGGAGCGCGGTGAGACAGAGAGTTGCCGTGAGTCATGTCCTGAGTACGGAAGTTCCAGCGCTTAACAGCACCAGCAAAACCTTTACCTTTGGAAGTACCGGTAACGTCTACTTTCTTGACATCAGCAAAGATGTCGACTTTCAGCTCGGCACCCACTTCGATGCTGTCGCCTTCGCCTTCACCCAGGCGGAATTCCCACAGACCGCGGCCCGCTTCCACGCCGGCTTTGGCGAAATGGCCAGCTTCCGGTTTGGTGATGCGGTTCGCTTTCTTGGTGCCAGCGGTCACCTGAATGGCCGCGTAGCCATCCTGTTCCAGTGTTTTCACCTGGGTAACACGGTTGGCATCTACTTCGATAACGGTGACCGGGATGGACACGCCGTCTTCGGTGAAGACACGGGTCATACCCAGCTTACGACCTACTAGACCGATTGCCATTGATAAAACCTCTTTCCGTTATTAGCCCAGGCTGATCTGGACGTCTACGCCAGCAGCCAGATCCAGACGCATCAGCGCATCGACAGTTTTGTCGGTGGGCTCAACGATGTCGACCAGACGCTTGTGAGTACGAATTTCGTACTGATCACGTGCATCTTTGTTCACGTGTGGAGATACCAGTACGGTGTAGCGCTCTTTGCGCGTCGGCAGCGGGATAGGACCGCGAACCTGGGCGCCGGTGCGCTTGGCAGTTTCTACGATCTCCGCAGTAGACTGGTCGATCAGACGGTGATCGAACGCCTTCAGACGGATACGAATTCTTTGGTTCTGCATTACCAGAGCTCCAATTGGATAAAGAACATAAAATCAGCACCGCCTGCTCCTTCATATGAAAGAGGGGGTGTGATTTAACAACGGTGCCCACCATATCGGGGGCCTGTAAGAGCCAGGAGCTACCTGGCATGAACCTTTCGGCTCGCTTGATAAAGTTAACCAAGCGAGCGGCATTATACGGGATTGGCACTGTGTTGCAAGCCCGCTTTGTTATTTTTTAACCAGCTGCCCGCAGAGTGGATTCCGGCTCCATGGCCGGAATAACTCATAATGGAAGACTACCGGCTTACTTGCGGGCCTGAAGGTGCTGCTCGGCGTTAGTGAGCGCCACTTCTACCTGTTCCGGGGCCACGCCACCCAGGGCGCAGCGGCTGGCCAGGCTCGATTCCAGGGTCAGCCGCGGATAAACGTCTTCAGCAATCACGTCGCTGAACTGTTTAAAATCTTCCAGCGGCAGTTCTTCCATCGGCAGTTTCTTGCCGATGGCGTGCACGACGATGGCACCTACTATGTGGTGCGCTTCCCGGAACGGAATGCCCTTGGACACCAGATAGTCGGCCATTTCGGTGGCATTGGAGTAACCGCCCTGCGCCGCTTCCCGGGTCTTGTCTTCGTTGACCTTAAGGTCGTGCAGTACCATCTCGGCCATTTCCAGACAGTCGTACCAGGTGTCGAGGGCGTCGAACAGACCTTCCTTGTCTTCCTGCATGTCTTTGTTGTAGGCCAGCGGCAGGGCCTTCAGGGTCATCATCATGCCGGCATAGGCACCAAACACCCGGCCGGTCTTGCCGCGGATCAGCTCCAGCGCATCCGGGTTCTTCTTCTGGGGCATCAGCGAGGAGCCGGAGGTCACGGCGTCGGACAGCTCGAGGAAGCCGGCCTCACCAGAGTTGTAGAAGATCAGATCTTCGGCAAAGCGGGACAGGTGCATCATGGAGTTGACGGCACAGTTGATCAGCTCCAGCACATGGTCCCGGTCGGACACGGAGTCCAGGCTGTTGCGGGTCGGGCCGGCAAAACCGAGAGATTTGGCCAGTTCATGGCGGTCTACCGGGAAGCCGGTGCCGGCCAGGGCACCGGAGCCCAGCGGGCAGGTATCCATGCGGGCAGCCGCATCCTGCAGCCGGCTGTAATCCCGCTCCAGCATTTCCACATAGGCCAGGCACCAGTGAGAAAAGGTCACCGGCTGGGCGCGCTGCAGGTGAGTGTAACCGGGCAGCACGGTGCCCTGCTGTTCCCGGGCCACGCTTACCAGCTGTTTTTGCAGGGTATCAATTTTCTCCAGCAGCAGCGGCACCTGGGCTTTGCACCACAGCTTGAGATCGGTAGCCACCTGATCGTTACGGCTGCGGCCGGTGTGCAGTTTCTTGCCAAGATCACCGACAGCGGCAATCAGCTCTCCTTCCACCCAGGAGTGAATGTCTTCGGCGTCGGATTGCAGGATCTGCTCCGGATCGGCCACGACCCGCGCCTTGAGCTCGTTCAGCGCCTGTTCCAGCCGCTGCTGCTCCTCGCCGGTCAGTACCCCCACCTTGGCCAGTGCCTGAGACCAGGCTACAGAACCCACTATGTCCTGCTCCGCCAGCCGGTAGTCGAACCGCAGCGAGTCATTAAACTGCTTGAAGCGGGTATCTGCGGCCTGAGTAAAACGTCCACCCCAAAGTGCCATAATTCTGTTACTCCTATAAACAAAGCTGGAAGTTGTAAGCTTTAAGCTGGAAGCAGCCCGAGTTGTCGGTGGCTGCTTTCTTCCACCTGCCAGTCCGGCATGGCTGTAAAACTGTGAATATAACGCGGTTTTGCTTAAAGCTGACAGCTTATAGCTTACAGCTCGGAAAAAGGGGGCCGAAGCCCCCTTTTTTCGGTGTTTACTTCTGCTGGTCTTTCAGCGCCTTGATGCGGCTGGCCAGAGAGTAAAGACGGATAAAGCCTTCAGCGTGGCTCTGGTCGTACACCTCGTCTTCGCCAAAAGTGGCGAACTCTTCCGAGTACAGGCTGTTGGGCGACTGTTTCTTGATGGCAGTCACCTGGCCCTTGTACATCTTCAGTACCACTTCACCGGTCACGTCTTCGGCAATGGCGGTGGCAGAAGCCAGCAGACCCTTGCACAGCTGAGTGAACCAGCGACCGTCGTACACCAGATGGGAGAACTCGGCACCCACCTTTTCGCGCCAGGCGCGGGTCGGCTTGTCCAGCACCAGCTCTTCAATGGCGCGCAGGGCAGCCATCATGACGGTGCCACCGGGAGTTTCATAGCAACCACGGGACTTCATGCCCACCAGACGGTTTTCTACTATGTCTACCCGGCCCACGCCGTGCTTGGCGGCACGCTCGTTCAGATGCGTCAGCACTTCATAAGGAGACATGGTCTTGCCGTCTACTGCCACTATGTGGCCTTTTTCAACGGTCAGAGAAACCAGCTCGGCCTTGTCGGGCGCCTGCTCCGGCGACACGGTCCAGGTCCAGGCCTGTTCGGACGGCTCGTTCCAGGTGCTTTCCAGCTCACCACCTTCGGTGGAGATGTGCCAGGCGTTGGCGTCACGGGAGTAGATCTTGGTGGCGCTGGCGGTGGTCTTGATATTACGCTTGGCCAGGTAGTCGAGCAGATCTTCACGGCTGCGCATATCCCAGATCCGCCACGGGGCGATTACCGCCAGTTGCGGGGCCAGCGCGGCCACGGCACCTTCAAAGCGTACCTGATCGTTGCCCTTGCCGGTACAACCGTGAGAGATGGCATCGGCACCTTCGGCCAGGGCCACTTCCACCATGGCCTTGGCGATCACCGGACGGGCCATGGAAGTACCCAACAGGTAAGTACCTTCATAAATGGCACCGGTGGTCAGGGTGGGATAGACATAGTCGCGTACGAATTCGTCTTTCAGATCCGCCACAATGCACTTTGACGCACCGGAAGCGATGGCTTTTTCTTCCACGCCTTCCAGATCTTCCGCGCCCTGGCCCACATCGGCCACAAAGGCTACCACTTCACAGCCTTCGTAGTTTTCCTTCAGCCACGGAATGATGGCAGAGGTATCCAGGCCGCCGGAATAGGCCAGTACGATCTTTTTGAATTGGCTCATTAACAATTATCCCTTCATCAATGTCAGCAGCACGGCGTTCTGAGCGTGCATGCGGTTTTCAGCTTGGTCGAGGATCAGGGAGGCAGGACCGTCCATGACCTCGGAAGTAATTTCCCACTCCCTGTGGGCGGGCTGGCAGTGCAGCACCTTGGTGGCTCCGGTTTTGTCGAGCAGGGCCTGATTGATCTGGTAAGGCATGTAAATCTCCTTCACCTGCTCCAGCGGGGTATTATCACCCATGGAAACCCAGGTGTCTGTATAGATCACATCCACACCTTCAATATCATCCAGGCTGTCGGTCACGCGAATGGTGGCACCACTGACGGCCGCCAGGGCCTCGGCTTCCTTCAGAATTTGTGCATCCACATTGTGACCACGCGGGCTGACTGCAGTGACGGTAGCACCCAGAATGGCACCACACAGCAGCAGCGAATGGGTCACGTTGTTACCGTCACCCACATAGGCCAGGTGGACCTTGCTCAAGTCATCAAAATGCTCGGAGATGGTCAGAAAATCTGCCAGTGCCTGGCACGGATGATACAGATTGCACAGGGAGTTGATCACCGGCACGGTGGCGTGCTCGGTCATTTCCACCAAGGTCTGGTGATCATAGACCCGGGCCACAATGGCATCGCACCAGCGCGACAGATTGGCGGCAAAATCCTGTACGGTTTCCCGGGTGCCCATGGCACCATTCTGGCTGTCCAGATAGACGGGATGGCCACCCAGTTTGTTCACGCCAATATCAAAAGTTACCCGGGTGCGCAGCGAGGGCTTTTCAAACAGGGTGACCACACTTTTGCCCTTGAGGGCATCGGCATAGTTGGCCGGATTGGCCTTAACGTCTTTGGCCAGCGTGAGGATCTGCTCGATTTGCTCTTTGCTGTAGTCTTTCAGGCTCAGTAAATGCTGCATGAGTCGTCCTTAATGAGAAATACGGGTACCGTAGCCGGACTCACCGGCCAGCAGCGACAACAGCTGCTCCGGATGACGCCAGCTGCCCACGGCCACCGGCTTGCCCAGGGTTTTGGTGGCCTTGAGCGCCGCCTTTACCTTTACGGCCATGCCATCTTTAATTACGTTTTGTTCCATCAGCTGCTGAGCGTCGGCCTCGCTCAGGTGAGCGATCAGCTGGCCTTCACCGTCCAGAATGCCGCTCACATCCGACAACATTACCAGATCCGCATCAAGAATTTCGGCAATGGCGGTGGCAGCCTGATCGGCGTTCACGTTCATCAGCTTGCCGTCAAAGGTGATGCCGATAGAGCTGACAATGGGCAGAAAGCCGCCTGCCAGCAATGAGCTCACCAGGGCAGCATCGCCGCCTTCAATCTGGCCTACCGCCCCCAGCTCAGGATCCAGCTGGCTGACCCGGCACAGACCACCGTCACCCAGGCACAGGCCCACGGAAGGAATCTCATGAGCAATGGCCTGAGCCAGCAGCAGCTTGTTGGCAGTGCCGGCCAGGGCACCGGCGATTACCGGAATCTGCTCGAACGGCGTGACCCGCAGGCCGTTTTTCTTGGTGGAGGTCAGACCCATGGCCTTGAGCTGGTTATCTACCAGCACACCGCCACCGTGCACCAGCAGCAACGGACGGCCCGAATCATCAATAAAGGCCTTGAGCGTGGAGAACAGCGCGTTCAGTGCCTGTTCGCTTTCCAGCAGAGTGCCACCCAGCTTCACCACCAGCGGTTGTTGTTCAGACATGCGTTGTTACTCCTTGACCAGCCCCGCCACCGGCGAGAATCCCTGATGGATATTAATGCACTGAATGGCCTGACTGGCGGCCCCCTTCAGCAGGTTGTCGATGGCAGAAACCACGATCAGCTGGTCACCGTCCCGGCCCCAGTGTAAATCGCAGAACGGCGTGCCGGCCACATCGTTAATCTGGGGCCACTGGCCTGCCAGCCGCACAATTTTCTGACCGTTGTAGGCCTGATGATAAGCAGCGGCAATCTGCTCATCGGTCACGCCCTCTTTCAGCTGCACATAAATGGTGGCCAGAATGCCACGAATAAAGTTACCCAGATGCGGCTGAAACACCACCTGATTGCCCAGGTGATGGCTGATCTCGGGCTGATGGCGGTGCGTAAACACGCCGTAGGGCTTGTAGCTCACTTCACAGAAGCTGTTGGCCATGCTTGCCTTGCGGCCGGCACCACTCACGCCGGACACGGCGCTGATAATGGGGCGGTTACCCTCGGCAATCAGGCCGGCCTGCTGCAGCGGCTTGAGCGCGCTCAGTGACGCAGTAGGGTAACAACCGGGCACGGCAATCAGGCTGGCTGCCTTGATAGCGTCCTGGTTCCATTCTGCCAGGCCGTAGGCAGCATCATTCAGCCAGTCGGCATGCTGGTGAGCAAAGCCGTAGAATTTGTCATAAAAGCCTTCACCGGGTACGCGAAAAGCACCGGACAGATCAAATACCGGCAGGCCCTTGGCCAGAAAACCCGGTGCCAGATCGTGGCTTACTTCATGGGCGGTAGCCAGCAGCACCAGATCGGCCTGAGTGTGAATACGGCTGAGGGCTTCGTCATCCAGCGGCAGCAGCGGCGCATCAATCACGCCACGCCAGCGGGGGTGCAGGCTGGCAAACGGCTTGTGGGCATCCTGGCTGCCCTCGGACACATAGAGTCCGGCCAGTTCCAGATGGGGATGGCCGTGGATCAGTCCGGCCAGCTCGGCACCGGTGTAACCACTGGCACCTATGATTGCAGCTTTCAACATGGTCTCGTCCGTAATCTCGTTCAGCTTGGTATCAATAAGCAGGCATCAGCCTGGCGTGTTTGCGGGGGCTGTGTCACCCTGAGGTAAATGCCGCCGGTCCACTAAAATGACAGAGTGGCAGACTAGCAACAAATACATATTTATGCAATCGTATTGAATTTAAATTTGACTGATTTCAACGGAGGATCCATGTCATCCCTTAACTTTATGGACATGTACCGCAACATTATTGCACTGCCTTCCATCAGCAGCACCGAAAGCAGCTGGGACCAGAGCAACGAGCAGGTCATTCGTCTGCTGGCCGACTGGTTCAGCCAGCTGGGCTTTGACGTGGAAGTGACCGAACTGCCCGATCTGCCCGGCAAATTCAATCTGCTGGCCACCAAAGGCGAAGGCGATGGCGGCCTGCTGCTGGCCGGGCACACCGATACCGTGCCCTTTGATCCGGGCCGCTGGAACAAGGATCCGTTCAAACTCACCGAAGAAGGCGACCGTATCTATGGTCTGGGCACCATCGACATGAAAGGCTTCTTTGCCTTTATTGTGGAAGCGCTGAAAGATCTGGATCTGAGCAAGCTCAACAAACCCATTCGCATTCTGGCCACTGCCGATGAAGAAACCACCATGGCCGGTGCCCGCGCCATTGCCAGCGCCATGGCGATCAAGCCCGACTATGCGGTCATCGGCGAGCCCACCGGCCTGGTGCCGGTGATGATGCACAAAGGTCACATGTCGGAAGCCATTCGGGTTACCGGCAAAAGCGGCCACAGCTCGGATCCCGCCAATGGTGTGAACGCGCTGGAAATTATGCAGCAGGTCATGGGCCGGCTGATTGATCTGCAGCGCCAGCTGAAAGAAAACTATGCCAACCCTCACTTCAAGGTGCCTCAGCCCACCCTCAATCTGGGCCACATTAATGGTGGCGACAGCCCTAACCGCATCTGCGCCTGTTGCGAGCTGCACTTTGATATGCGCCCCATTCCCGGTGTGGGCCCGGATGAGCTGCTGGGTCTGCTGCATCACGCCCTGGCCCCGCTCAAAGAGCAATACCCTGATGCGCTGGAGCTGACTCATCTGCATGAGCCCATTCCGCCCTACGGCACCGATCCCGACGCCGAGCTGGTGCGGGCCGCCGCCGATATTACCGGTAACGCCGCCGAGGCGGTGAACTACTGCACCGAAGCCCCCTTTATCAATCAGCTGGGTTGTCAGACCATAGTGCTGGGTCCGGGACATATTGCTCAGGCGCACCAGCCAGATGAATATCTGGATCTCTCCTTCGTTAAACCCACGGTAGAGGTACTGCAGCGACTGGTGAACCGCTTTTGTTTAAGTAATTAAATTACAAAGTGTGAAGTCAAACAGGTCGAAGGATTGACCAGATTAAGGAAAGCTGGCTGAATTAAACGAGGAAACGTGACTATTTTGTAATAAATCAACAAAAGAGGCGAATATGGATAATCATGCGGCACTCAGGGCCAATGTGGGTCTGCTGGGGCAGTTGCTGGGCGATGCCATTCGGGATCATCACGGACAGGCCTTCCTCGACAAAATAGAAACCATTCGCCAGCTGGCCAAGTCGGCGCGTCAGGGCAACGATAACGATCAGCAGCGGCTGCTGACGACCCTGAAGCAACTGAGTGATGACGAGCTGCTGCCCGTGGCCCGCGCCTTCAGCCAGTTTCTTAACCTGGCCAACGTGGCCGAGCAATTTCACACCATTTCCCGGGGTTACCGGAAAGATGCCGGCCCCAACCCCCTGGACGAGGTATTTGCCCGCCTGAAAGGTGCCAATGTCAGCCAGGCGGATATTCGCGGTGCCGTGACCAATCTGGATATTGATCTGGTGCTGACAGCTCATCCCACGGAAGTGACCCGCCGCACTTTTATTCACAAACATGTACAGCTCAATGACTGTCTGGCCGCCATGGAGCTGGATCTGCCGGAAGATGAAAAAACCGAGCTGCTGGCCCGTATCGACCAGCTCATCACTCAGGCCTGGCACAGTAATGAAATCCGCTCGCAGCGGCCAACACCGGTAGATGAAGCCAAGTGGGGCTTTGCGGTGATTGAAAACAGCCTCTGGCCTGCCCTGCCCCGCTTTTTGCGCCAGCTGGATCAGCGCATGGAGCGCGAGCTGGGTGAACGCCTGCCGCTGAATGCGGCACCGGTACGCTTTACCTCCTGGATGGGCGGCGACCGGGACGGCAACCCTTTTGTTACCGCAAGGGTCACTGAAGAAGTGCTGCTGCTGGGACGCTGGATGGCCAGCTCGCTGTTCCTCAATGACATTCAGGAGCTGGTCTCCGAGCTGTCAATGTCGGATGCCAGCACCGAGCTGCGCGCCGCCAGCGGTGACAGCGACGAACCCTACCGGGCGGTGCTGCGCCAGCTGCGGGAAGACTTGCGCGAAACCCTGCTGCACCTCAATGCAAGAGTTCAGGGCCAGAAGACCGATGCCCGTGACTTGATCACCCAAACCGAACAGCTGCGCCAGCCGCTGGAACTGTGTTACCACTCGCTGCAGCAATGCGGTCTGGGCAAGATTGCCGACGGTCTGCTGCTCGATGTAATTCGCAAGGTTGCCTGTTTTGGCATTCATCTGCTCAAGCTGGATATTCGTCAGGACGGTGAGCGCCACGCTCAGGCACTGGCGGAGCTTACCCGCTATCTGGGTCTGGGTGACTATGGTGAATGGAGCGAAGCCGACAAGCAGGCGTTTTTGCTCAATGAACTCAACTCCCGCCGCCCGCTGCTGCCCCGTCAGTGGCAGCCCTCGGCCGACACTCAGGAAACCCTGGATACCTGCCGGGTGATTTCCCGCCATCCACAGGATGCCTTTGGTATTTACATCATTTCCATGGCCGGTGAGCCGTCAGATGTGCTGGCGGTACAGCTTTTGCTGAAAGAGTGCGGCGTGGATTTTGCCATGCCCATAGCGCCGCTGTTTGAAACCCTGGATGATCTGAACCAGGGTGCCGCCGTGATTGAACGGCTGTATCAGCAGCCCTGGTATCGCGGCTATATGCAGGGCCGCCAGTACGTCATGATTGGCTATTCCGACTCCGCCAAAGATGCCGGCATGCTGGCCGCCGGCTGGGCCCAGTACAGCGCCATGGAGAAACTGGTGGCCATCAGCGAACGGGAAAAGGTCACCCTCACTTTGTTCCACGGTCGCGGCGGCAGCCTGGGGCGGGGCGGCGGTCCTGCCCGTCAGGCCATTCTGGCTCAGCCGCCGGGCTCCACCATTGGCGGTTTGCGGGTCACCGAGCAGGGCGAAATGATCCGCTTTAAATTCGGTCTGCCGCAAGTGGCTATCGACAGCCTGACGCTCTATGCCAGCGCCGTGCTGGAAGCCAACCTGCTGCCGCCGCCGGAGCCAAAGCCCGAGTGGCGCAAGCTGATGAACACCATGGCGGAGGTGTCCTGTGCTCATTACCGCTCACTTATTCGCGGTGAGCCTGACTTTGTGCCCTACTTTCGTGCCGCCACTCCCGAGCTGGAGCTGGGCAAACTGCCGCTGGGCTCCCGTCCGGCCAAACGCAAGCCCAACGGCGGTGTAGAAAGCCTGCGTGCCATTCCCTGGATTTTTGCCTGGACCCAGAACCGGCTGATGTTGCCTGCCTGGCTGGGGGCCCACAAGGGGCTGGAAAAGGTCATGGCAGACGGCCACGAAGCCACCCTGCATGCCATGAATCAGGGCTGGCCCTTTTTCCGCGCCCGCCTCGACATGCTGGAAATGGTGTTCCTCAAGGCCGATCTCGGCCTGGCCGCCTACTACGACAGCGTGCTGGTGCCCGACGAGCTGAAAGCCCTGGGCAAAACACTGCGGGACGAGCTGCGCGCCAGCACCGAGCTAGTGCTGAAGCTGAAAGAAAAATCCGAGCTGCTGGCCAGCGAACCCTGGATTCAGGAATCGATCAAGCTGCGTAACCCCTACACGGATCCGCTCAACGTGCTGCAGGCCGAGCTGCTCAAGCGCTCCCGGGAGCAGGGTGACATTCACCCCGTGCTGGATCAGGCGCTGATGGTGACCATAGCGGGTATTGCCGCAGGTATGCGTAACACCGGTTAAACCCAGCCGTAAGCTTTAAGCTGTCAGCTATAAGTAGCTCGGCGGTGATTGCAGGCACGCAATTGTGCCTGCAATTTTTGCAGGCCCCGTTTCAACGGAGCAACGATGTAGCATGTGAGCGCATTTGCTCGAATAAATTCGGGCCTACATTTAACCATTCACTAGCCCCCAGTCCCCAGTCCCCAGTCCCCAGTCCCATGATTAGCCCTTCCCACTCCCCGCCCTTATCTGCATAATTTTCCTTTATTCAACACCACCGGACTACTCTCATGACCCCCGCCATTGTGTTTCTGGAAAAACAAAAGGCCGCCTTTACCCTGTACCAGTATGACTGCACGGCGCAGGATGACTTTGGCGCGCACGCCGCTGAACAGCTGGGGGTGCCGCTGGCGCGCGTGTTCAAAACCCTGCTGACGGAAGGGGAACAGGGTGCCGTGGTGGCGCTGGTGCCCTCGTCGGGCAAGGTGAATCTGAAGCGGCTGGCCAAGGCTGCCGGAGTGAAAAAGCTGGAGATGATGCCGCCGCCAAAGGCCGAACGGCTCACCGGCTTCAAGGTGGGCGGCATCAGTCCCTTTGCCCAAAAAAAGCGGCTGACTACCGTGATTGACGCCTCCGCCCGCGAGCATAACACTGTGCTGGTGTCCGGCGGTAAGCGGGGGCTGTCGGTGGGTATTTCCGCAGCAGAAATCGCACGTCTGCTTAACGCTATCTGCGCGCCAATCGCGGAATAGTCAGCCAATTATTCATTGTTTTTCTGCATGAGCTGCCGTTAAAATCGCCTGTCAATACAAATAATTCGCAACCTCATAAGGATAAACAGATGCACTTCCGCAAACTTGCCCTTGCTGCCGCCATTGGCGGCCTGCTGAGCGCCTGTGCCCAGACCAGCACACCCGCCGTTACCCAGGATCAGGTTGTAGAGCATTACGCTGATATCGCTCATGCCGTTTACAGCGACGCCTTAATCGCCGCGCAGGATCTGGACAAGGCCATTGCCGAGCTGCTGGCCAACCCCAGTGAACAAAGCCTGAATGCCGCCCGCACCGCCTGGCTGGCTGCCCGGGTACCCTATCAGCAGTCGGAAGTATTCCGCTTCGGCAACCCCATTGTGGACGACTGGGAAGGCCAGCTGAACGCCTGGCCGCTGGATGAAGGCCTGATCGACTATGTCGCCCCCGGCTATCAGCACGAGCTGGGCAACCCGGGTGCCACCGCCAACATTATTGCCAACCCCCAGCTGCAGGTAGGCAGCGAGCTGCTGGACGTATCCGAGATCACCCCCGAGCTGCTGGCCAGCCTGAATGAGCTGGCCGGCTCTGAAGCCAACATGGCCTCCGGCTATCATGCCATTGAATTTCTGCTGTGGGGTCAGGATCTGAACGGTACCAACGCCGGTGCCGGTGAACGCCCCTGGACCGACTATGCTCTGGGTGAAAACTGCACCCACGGCAACTGTGACCGCCGCCGCGACTACCTGCAGGCGGCAAGCACTCTGCTTATTCAGGATCTGCAATACATGGCCGGCCAGTGGCAGCCAGACCAGGATAACTACCGCGCCGAGCTGACCGCCCTGCCGGCGGGAGAAGGCCTGCGCCGCATGCTGTTTGGCATGGGCTCCCTGTCTTTGGGTGAGCTGGCCGGTGAACGCATGAAGGTGGCGCTGGTGGCCAACTCGGTGGAAGACGAGCACGACTGCTTCTCCGACAACACTCACCACTCTCACTACTACAACGAGAAAGGCATCAGCAATCTGATGTTCGGGGAATATCAGCGCATTGACGGCAGCACACTGCAGGGCCCGTCTCTGCTGCAGCTGGTGGCCCAGCAGGATGGCCAGGCCGCCACCCAAATCGGCGATCAGTTCCGCACCAGTGAGCAGGCGGTATATCAGCTGGTACAATCCGCCGAGGTGAACAAGGTGCACTTTGATCAGCTGATCGCCTCCGATAACCCGCAAGGCAACCAGCTGGTGGAAAACGCCATCAGCGCGCTGGTGGAGCAGACCCGCGCCATTGAACTGGCCGCCAACACCCTTGGCATCAGCAACCTGAACCCGGATACCGCCGATCACGAATTCTGAGTGCAGTAACAACAATAACAACAGGGCCGGCAATGCACGGCCCTTTTACTCTGGAGTCTTTATGCTATTTCGACTCACCGGTCTGCTGCTTGGCGCTGCCTTTGCCTTGAGCGCCCAGGCCAACCCCGCCAAACCCGGCGGCGACACCAGCACCACCAAAACCGGTGCCAACGCCTTTTCCATGCCAGCCTCCAACCTGAGCTTTGACAAGCGCCTCGACTTTTCCGTGGGCAACAGTTTCTTTCGCAACCCCTGGGTTGCCGCCCCGGCCACCACAGATGCCCGCGACGGCCTGGGCCCCTTGTTCAACACCAACGCCTGCCAGAGCTGCCACGTTAAAGACGGCCGCGGCCACCCGCCCGCCTTTGACGGTGACAATGCGGTCAGCATGCTGGTGCGGCTGTCCATTCCCGCCGATGAAAGCCAGCAGCACAGGGCCTATCTGCAAACCCTTGGTGTGGTGCCTCATCCGGTCTATGGCGGTCAGCTGCAGGACATGGCCATTCCCGGTGCCGTGCCCGAAGGCAAGGTAGCCATTCGCTACACACCCGAAACCGTGCGCTTTAACGATGGCAGCACCCTGGAGCTGCGCCGCCCGCACCTGACCATAGAAAAGCCGGGCTACGGCGCGCCCGGTAATGAGCTGCTCACCTCGGCCCGTATTGCGCCGCCCATGATTGGCCTGGGCCTGCTGGAAGCCATTCCCGAAGCCAGTCTGCTGGCGCGGGAAGATATTAACGATAAAAACAACGACGGCATTCGCGGCCGCACCAACAAAGTGTGGGACAATGCCGCAAATAAAACCGTGGCAGGCCGCTTTGGCTGGAAGGCCGGCCAGCCCAGCCTGCGCCAGCAAAATGCTCATGCCTTTGCCGGTGATATGGGACTGACTTCCCACCTGGTGCCGGTCGATGACTGCACCGCAGCGCAAAACTGCGGGCAATACCCCGACGGCGGCAAGCCCGAAGTCAGTGACGATATTCTCGACGCGGTCACCTTCTACAGCCAGCATCTGGCCGTGCCCGCCCGGCGCAACCTGGACGATCCGCAGGTGCAGGCCGGCGAGCGGCTGTTTCTGGCGCTGGGCTGTGCCGGCTGCCACACGCCGTCTTACACCACCGGTGAGCATGAAAGCCCGGCGCTGAGCGGCCAGACCATTTATCCCTACACGGATCTGCTGCTGCACGACATGGGGGAAGATCTGGCCGATAACCGCCCCGAGTTTGCCGCCAGTGGCCGGGAGTGGCGCACACCGCCGCTGTGGGGCCTTGGCTATGCCGATGAAGTGGCTGGTGAGCCCGCCCGCTATCTGCACGACGGCCGCGCCCGCACTCCGCTGGAAGCCGTGATCTGGCACGGCGGCGAGGCCGAGGCGGCCCGTAACCGGGTGCTGGCCGCCAGCGCCCAAGAACGTGAACAACTTATCGCCTTTCTGGAGTCATTATGATGCTGCGCCTGTTACCCCTTGCCGCCCTGAGCCTGCTGGCCGCCTGCCAGAGCCAGCCGCCGGCCAATCCGGCCCTGTCGCAACTCACCGGTACCCACCTTAAGCTGATGCGCCAGCAGGCCGACGAGCTGGCTTATGGCCTGACCCGGCTGCAGCAAAGCGGCCGGGATTACTGCGCCGGTGAACAGACGCTGAGTGCCGTACAGCAACAATGGCAACAGGCCTTTGCCGCCTGGACCGCCCATCAGGGCCAGAGCGGCGGTCCGCTGGATGCCGCCGGCCTGAGTTACGCCTTTCAGCTGTGGCCCGACAAAAAAGATACCACGGGCCGCCAGCTGGCCAGCCAGCTGAACCGGCCCGGCCAGCTCAAGGGGGCCAGCATTACTCTTGGGGCGGTGGAATACCTGCTCTATGAAGATCTGACTCAGGCACAGCGCTGCCGGCTGCTGCCCAGAGTGAACGACCAGCTGGTAGCAAACAGCGAACGGCTGCAGCTGGCCTGGAACAATCCGTCTCATTACCAGCAGCAACTGGAGCAGATGTCGGTTCAGGGCGGCGAAAAGGTGGTGCTGGTACAAATACTCGGCCAGCTCGCCCATCGTTTTGATCGCATCGAGAAAAAGCTGGATCTGCCTCTGAACACGGTTGAGCACCCCCGCCCGCTGTTTGCCGAAGCCTGGCGCAGCGAGCAGTCGCTGCACTTTATGCGCACCAGCCTGCAAAGCCTGCAGCGGGAATATCAGCAGGGCGGCATTCGCGCTTACCTTGAGCAAAGCCGGCAAACCGCGCTGATCGCCGAGCTGGACGATGCCTTTGCCGATACTCTGGCTCACCTGCCCGAAGGCGACAGCCTGGCCCACTGGCTGCAAGGTGATAACTACGCCGCCCTGCTGCGCTTTAAACTTTCCTTTGATCGCCTGGGCAGCAAGCTCAAACTGCGCCTGCCCGAGGCACTGGGGATCAGCCTTGGCTTTAATGCCACGGACGGTGACTGATGCAGCGCCGGCAATTTTTAAAGGGGCTGTCTGCCGCCGGCGTACTGTGCAGTCTGGGACTGGCGGGCTGTGCCCTGCCCGCTGGTCCGCGCCGCTATCTGGTGGGCGGCGGCCGCCGGGACGGCAACCGTTACGTGGTGCAGGCACTGAACCTGGATGGCAGCCTGCGCTATGAGCTGCCGCTGCCGGCCCGGGGCCATGGCATGGCGGCACATCCGTTTCTGCCGCTGGCGGTGTGCCATGCCCGCCGCCCCGGGGCTTACCTGGCGCTGTTTAACCATGAACAGGGCACACTGCTGCAGCTGCGCGATGCCGATCCCGAGCGCCACTATTACGGCCACGGCGTGTTCAGCGCTGACGGCGGGCTGCTGTACACCACCGAAGGGGTACGCAGCACCAGCGAGGGCATTATCGGTGTTTACAAGCTTGAGGAAGAACAGCTGACCAAGGTGGATGAGTTCTCGGGCTTTGGTCTGGGCCCTCATGAAATCTGTTTGTTGCCCGACGGCAACCTGGTGGTGGGCGTGGGCGGCGTGCACACTCAGGGCCGGGAACCATTAAACCTGGACACCATGCATCCCAGCCTGTGTTATCTGAAAGCTGCCAATGGCGATATTCTGGAGCAACGCAGTCTGGTGGATAAACACCTGTCCATTCGCCATCTGGCGGTCACTCACGACGGCGAAGTCTTTACCGGCCAGCAGTATCGCGGCAACCCCGACGATTATCCGCCGCTGATAGTGCGCCACCGCCGGGGCCAGGCACTGCAGCCGCTGGGTGGCGAGCCCCTGGACTGGGCCCGCTTCAATCATTACATCGCCAGCATTGCGGTGACCAATGACCATATTGCCGCCACCTCACCCCCGGGCAACTGCTATGGCCTGTGGCACAGACACAGCGGTGAGCTGATTCGCATTGCACCCCTGCCCGATGCTTCGGGTGCCTCGGCCAGTAACGGCGACATCTGGCTGGGCAGTGGCATGGGCGGCATCAGCCAACTCAATGCGCAGGGTGAAGAAACCCGCTTCTACTCACCCTGGCAATGGGACAACCACTGGTCGCTGATTGGCTAGCCGCGCAGGGAAATTTCTCCGCCCAGATAGCGTTTGATGTCACCGTTTTCCAGCTCCAGCAGCAGAGCGCCCTGTTCATCTATGCCCCGGGCGGTGCCGTGCACCTGCAGCTCGCCCATCAGCACCCGCACCGGCTTGCCGTTAAAATAATCCAGCCGGTTCCAGCGCTCGCGAAAGCCGGCAATGCCTTCCTGCTCAAAGTGCACCAGTGCCTGCTGCCAGGCCGTAGCCAGCGCAACCACCAGGCCGTTGCGATCGGTAATGTCACCCAGCTCCGCCAGCTCGGCCCAGGGCTGGGTAATTTTATCCTGCTCACTCTGGGGCAGCACCATATTCAGCCCCATGCCAATGACCAGATGACAGGGACCACCGGCGGTGCCGGACATTTCCACCAATATGCCCGCCAGCTTGCGGCCATTAAGATACAGATCGTTGGGCCACTTCAGTGCCACACCGCCAAAGCCGGCGCGTTCAAGCGCTTCCACCACCGCAATGCCCACCACCAGACTCAGACCCATGGCAGCCGCCATGCCCTGCTCCAGCCGCCAGTACATGCTCATGACCAGCTGACCACCAAAGGGCGAGATCCAGCTGCGGCCTCGGCGGCCACGGCCCGAGGTCTGACATTCTGCCAAACAGAGATCGCCCTTGTTAAGCTGCTCTGTCTGCTCCAGCCAATATTGGTTGGTGGAGCCGATGACCGGCACCACCTCTACCCGTGCCGGTGCCAGCTCCCGGCTGAGCCGGGCCGCGTCCAGCAGTTGCAGCGGCACTGCCAGCCGGTAGCCCTTGCCGCTCACGCTGTAAATATCCAGCCCCAGGCTTTTAAGTGCCTGCACATGCTTGCTGACCGCCGCCCGGCTGATGCTCAGAGCGTCGCCCAGCTGTTCGCCGGAATGAAACTGGCCATCAGCCAGGTGGCGCAGCAGACGTTCTCGCAGCGGCGTCAGTTCAGCCATGACAGCGCCTCGTCCAGATGGGTTTCACCATAAGGGCCAATCATGCGCACTTCAGGCTCCAGCTGCACACCAAACTGCTGAGCCACTCTGTCTCGCACCAAAGCGGCAAGCCGCAAAATATCCTCACTGCTGGCCCCGCCACGGTTCACCAGCACCAGCGCCTGCTGCTCATGCACGGCTGCGCCACCCACCGCAGTGCCCTTCAGCCCCGCCTTGTCGATAAGCCAGCCGGCAGCCAGCTTGACCAGCCCGTTTTCGGCCGGATACACCGGCAGCTCGGGCCAGGCCAGCTTCAGCGCCTCGGCCTGGGCCGGAATAACCTTGGGGTTTTTAAAAAAGCTGCCGGCATTGCCAAGCTCGGCGGGGTTGGGCAGCTTGGCCTGGCGGGTGGCACATACTTGCTCAAAAATTTGCTGTGCCGTGGCCTGCTCACCCAGCTGCGCCAACGGACCATAACCCAGCACCGGCTGCCAGACCTTGGGCAGCAACAGCGTGACCGAGACAATCAGCTGCCCTTTGGCAGCATGCTTGAACACGCTGTCGCGGTAGCCAAAAGCGCAGTCTTGTGCAGACCAGAGGTGCGTCTCGCCGCTGTGCCAGTGGTAACTTTCTACTTGCTCACAAAAGCGGGACAGCTCAACGCCATAGGCACCAATATTCTGAATGGGGGCCGCCCCCACAGTGCCGGGGATCAGCGCCAGGTTTTCCAGCCCGGGCATATGGTGCTCCAGGCAATAGCACACCAGCTGGTGCCAGTTTTCCCCGCCCTGCACCGTCAGCCGCCAGGCATCACCGGCATCGCTGACGTGAATGCCCTTGAGCCGGTTTACCACCACCTGCCCCTCAAAAGGCGCGGTAAACAGCAGGTTGGAGCCCTCGCCCACCATCAGCCGCGGACCGATATGCTCGGCCAGCTCCGCCAGCTGATCTCTGTGGTGCAGCGTCACTATGTTATTGGCGCTCTGAGCCAGGCCAAAGGTATTAAAGGGCAAAAGGGAATGGGCGTTGCTCGGCATGGTGTAAAATCCTGAAAAAATGCCGCTGCAGTGTACCCCAAGACGCCGCAAGGGTTAACCAAAGTGCAGCGCTGTGCGCCATCCGTGGTCGGCTTTACCTGGTTCTGGCTTTTTTGCGTGGCCGGAATTTGCGCGGGGCCTTGCCCAGCCCTTTCAATCCGTCAAACCGGATTTGCTCTACCTGATGGATCAGAGTGCCGAGACCTTCCAGCATGGGCTGCATAAACTGGCCATAGTTCATGCGCTTTTCAGAAATGGCTTCCAGCTGCGCTTCCCAGTGTGCTGTCATGTCGGGCAGCACCATGGCTTGCGGCAACGACTGAATAAGCCGGCGGCCTACGTCGGTGGCGCGGATCTCCTTGCCGTGTTTGGTGAGAAAGCCACGCTTGAACAGCAGCTCGATAATGCCGGCCCGGGTAGCTTCCGTGCCCAGGCCGTCTGTGTCTCTGAGCACTTTTTTAATCTCGGTATCGGTCACATATCTGGCAATGCCGGTCATGGCCGCGAGCAGGGTGGCATCGGTAAAGTGACGGGGTGGTGAGGTTTGTTTTTCATCCAGCCGGCCGTCCACACACAAAACCCCTTCTCCCCTGGCCACATCGGGCAGTTTTATCGCCGAAAATTCGTCATCATCGGTGCTGGATTTGCGCTCGGGTAACAGCGCTTTCCAGCCTTTATCCACCACTTCTTTTTGCCTGCTGATAAAGGTGCCGCCGCCAACTTCAGTATCAATCTGTTTTTCCTGATACTGAAAGTGCGGGTAAAACTGCATCAGATATTGCCGGGCCACCAGCTCATAAATTTTTTGTTCATCGGCCGACAGGCGGCTGCCGTCCAGGCGCCGGCTGGTGGGAATAATGGCATGGTGCGCGCCTACCTTGCTGTCGTTCCAGGCCTTTGACTTAACAGAAAGATCGGCATTCGTTACGGCAGTGCCCAGCGCGGCGCAGGTGCTAGCAATGGCCGCCGTTACTGTCTGTTTGTCGTGGTAGTGGCCCTGGGGCAGATAGCGGCAGTCGGAACGGGGGTAGGTAATGAGCTTGTGCCTTTCATACAGTTGCTGGCAGATATCCAGGGTTTTCTGTGCGTTCAGGTTAAACCGTCTGGAGGCGTCTATCTGCAGCGCAGACAGGTTATAAGGCAAAGGCGGTGCCTGTTTTTTGCGCTCTTCGGTCACGGCCATCACTGTGCCTGGCTGGCCCACCACTTTTGTCAGCACGGTTTCGGCCAGCTTTTTTAACAATACCCGGCCGTCTTCATCCATATAGGGCGCACAAGCCGGGCTGGGCTTCCACTTTGCGGTGTAAGTCTGATCCTTTGCTGTTTTGAGATCGATAAACACTTCATAGAAGGGCCTGGAAACAAAGTTTTCTATTTCCAGATCCCGGTTTACCACCAGCCCCAGCACCGGGGTTTGCACCCGCCCCACCGAGAGCACCCCCTGATAGCCCGATGCCTGCCCCTGCAGGGTGCACAGACGGGTCATGTTAATGCCATAAAGCCAGTCGGCCCGGGCTCTGGCCAGGGCCGAGGTGGCCAGAGGAATAAAGTCGGTATTTTGCCGCAGGTTATTCAGCGCGCGCTTAATGGCATCGGGGTTCATGTCGCTGATCAGGCAACGCTGAGCGGCTTCGCGCTTGGCTTTCGGAACTCCGCAGTAATTGATGATTTCATCAACCAGAATTTGCCCCACCCGGTCCGGATCGCCCATATTTACCAGCACATCCGCGTCTTTTATCAGCTTTTTTACCACAGTAAACTGCTTTTTGGTGGCGGGCTTTACCACATGCTTCCATTCAAGAGGCACAATGGGCAAATGCTCACGCCGCCATTTTTTAAACTCAGGATCGTATGCTTCCGGCTCGGCCTGCTCCAGCAGGTGGCCAATGCACCAGGTCACCACATCACCGTTGGCGGTTTTAATGTAACCGTCGCCTTTCTGGTGCGGCTTGGGCAGCACATCGGCCACGGCCCGGCCCACGCTTGGCTTTTCAGCAATATAAAGAATCACCCGCTTTCTCCCGGATCAGCACGCTGCCAGCAACTCAGTATTCCTCGTTCAGCAAAAAGTCGTCCATGGCTTCTACCAGATAGGGCCAGTCGGCCTCGGGCACCGGCGTTACCGGATCTTCGTCGTCTTCGCCATATTCGTCCCAGTAGTGGGCACGCAGGGCCAGGGCAAAGTCGGAATAGTCTTCGGCCAGCGCAGCGAGCGGCCCGAACCAGACAATACGGGTCAGATCTGTGGTGAGGTCATTGAGGTATTCGGTGAGAACCTGAGGATCAGGAAACTGCATCATCAGCAGTTCAAAGCGCTCACGGGCGGCAAGGTGCTGATCCGGGTCCAGCTCGCCCAGCTCGGCCACATGATGCAGGTAATCGGTAAGAATAAATTCTCTGGCCTGGTTCTCGCCGGCCAGCCACTGACAGCGGGTTTCTTTGCGGCTGATAACGGACAAGGCAATGCCTTCATCGAGGTAGCATACAGCCCACAGTTGATCGTCCATCGGTTACTCCATGGCGGCAAAATATAAATTGCCGCCAGTGTAACGGAAAAGCGCTTACGCAGCACAGGATCAGCGAAACAACCGGGTCAGCCGTTCCCGCCGCAGCGACAGCAACAAGAGCCCTACCAGCAAATAAATAAAGGGCTCTATCCAGCCGGATTTAACCGACCACCAGAAGTGGATGCACACCACTATTACTGCCGGATAAATCCAGTTGTGCAGAATTTGCCAGCGCTTGCCCAGCCGGCGCTGCCAGCCTTGAGTGGAGGTAATGGCCTGCAGCAGCAACACCAGCCAGGCGGCCATGCCCAGCGTAATAAAGCCGCGCTTGATAATTTCTTCTCCAATCAGGCCCCAGGCCAGCTGCAGGTCCAGCAGCATCCAGGCCAGCAGATGCAGGCTGGCATAGGCAAAGGCCCACAGCCCCACCGCCCGGCGCAGCCGCACCAGAGCCCCAAGGCGAAAACGCCTGGCCAGGGGCGCAATGCACAGGGTTAACAGCAGCAGGCGCAACGCCCAGATACCCAGATAATGCAGCAGCTCGGGCACCGGATCGGCACTGAAATAACCCGCGGAAAAGCCCCAGGGCAGCCACAGCAGCGGCAACACCGCCAGCCCATGCACCAGCACCCGCAACCAGCGCAGGCGAGTGGCATCCAGTCGCATCAGTAGAACTTCCTCAAATCCATGCCGGCATACAGTGAGGCCACTTCTTCTTCATAGCCGTTAAACATTAACGTGGGTTTGCGCTCGCTGCCAAACAGGCCGCCGGCACCAATGGCGCGCTCACTGGCCTGGCTCCAGCGCGGATGATCCACGTTGGGGTTTACGTTGGCATAAAAGCCATATTCGTAAGAAGCCAGCTTGTTCCAGGTGCTGGGTGGCTCGTGCTCGGTGAGGCTGATGCGCACAATTGACTTGATACCTTTAAAGCCATATTTCCAGGGTACTACCAGCCGCACCGGTGCACCGTTCTGGTTAGGCAGGGTTTTGCCATACATACCCACCACCAGCATGCTGAGCGGGTGAATGGCTTCATCCATGCGCAGCCCTTCTACATAGGGGTAATCAATGCCGCCGCCCACATAGCGGGAGGCCTGGCCGCGCATCTGCTCGGGGTCGTACAGGGTTTCAAAGGCCACGTATTTGGCTTTGGAAGTAGGGTTGGCCGCCTTGATAATGCTGGCCAGAGGCACCCCCAGCCAGGGAATGACCATGGACCAGGCTTCTACACAGCGGTGGCGGTAAATGCGCTCTTCCAGCTGTTGTTTTTCCATCCAGGCCCACACATCTATGGTCTGGGGCTTTTCTACTTCGCCGTCAATTTCAATGGTCCAGGGCTCGGTTTTGAGCCCTTGAGCGAACCGCACCGGATCCGATTTGTCGGTACCGAATTCAAAAAAATTGTTATAGCTGGTGGCCACCTGTTCGGCGGTGGGCGTCAGCGCCGGCTGGTAGGCATCAGGCTGGCTGAACACCAGTGGCTTGCGGCCAAAATCACTGACGGCGGCCGGCTCGTCTTTGCCCAGCAGGTTGCTGAGCACATTGGCACCGGCGGGCAGACTGAGCGCGGCTGCACCCAGCCCCAGCCCCTGTACAATGCGACGGCGCTGCTTATAGATGGCTTCCGGGGTAACCTGATGCTCTTTCAGCTCAGACTTTTTGCGAACCCTGATTAACATGAATACTCCTGCAGACGAAACTTGTATACAAAGAGCATGATACGCGGAAAAAACTTTCGTCAGCTGCTCTTGCGCTTAAAGGTACCGGCTTCTATGCCATGGCGGCTGAGCAGTTTGTAAAAATCGGTACGGTTGCGCCCGGCCAGCCCCGCCGCCTGGGTGACGTTGCCATCGGTCATGCGCAGTATCTTGTTAAGGTACATGCGCTCAAACTCGGCCCGGGCTTCATTAAAGGTAGGAAACTGCTCATCACTGGCAGACAGAATGCTTTCTACCAGCTGGGCACTGATCACCGGTGCCGACGCCATGGCCACCGCCTGCTCGACCAGATTGCGCAGCTCGCGCACATTGCCCGGCCAGTGGGCCGCCGCCAGTAACGACAGCGCCTCGGGGGCAAAGCCGGTCACCTGAGTGGTCTGGCGCTGGCGAATTTGCTCCAGAAAGTGCCGGGCCAGCAGCGGAATATCTTCCGGACGCTCTTTCAGCGCCGGCAGTGCCAGATTCACCACGTTCAGCCGATAGAACAGATCCTCCCGAAAGCGCTCCTGCTCCATGGCATCCACCATGTCACGACTGGTGGCCGAGAGCACCCGCACATCAGTGGTAATGCTGCGTTCACTGCCCCTGGGGCGCACTTCCTGCTGCTCCATGGCGCGCAGCAGCCGCGCCTGCAGCCGGACCGGCAGTTCATCCACTTCTTCCAGCAGCAAGGTGCCGCCATGAGCATTAATTAATGCCCCCGAGTAGTCGGCATCGGCTCCGTCAAAGGCACCGCGCACGTGGCCGAACAGCTCGGACTCCAGCAAAGGCTCGGTCAGGGAGCCACAGTTCAGCACCATAAAGGGGTGATCCCGCCGCGGGCTGGCCTTGTGCAGCGTGCGCGCCATCAGCTCCTTACCGGCCCCTGCCGGACCTGTGATCAGCACGCTGATATCCAGCGGAGCAATGCGCCGGGCCTGCTCCAGCACGCCGGTCATGGCCGGGCTGCGGGTCAGCATGTCGTGCTGCCAGTCGTTTTCAAAAGCCGGCAAAGACACCGCCAGCGCCTCGTTAATGGTCTGACGCAGGGCTTCTTTATCAATTGGCTTGGTGAGAAAGCCAAACACACCGGAACGAGTAGCCGACACGGCATCAGTAATGGAGCCATGGGCAGTCATAATCACCACCGGCAGCCCCACATGCTTGTGCTGAATGCGATCAAACAGTGCCAGGCCGTCCATGCCGTCCATACGCAAATCACTGAGCACCAGCTCGGGCCTGTGTTGCTCCAGCCATTCCAGCGCTTCGGCACCGGAAGTGGCCGTCGCAACCTCAAAGCCTTCACTGCGCAGCCTTAATCCCAGCAATTTCAGCAAGCTGGCATCATCATCCACCAGCAGAATGCGGGCCTTGCGGGTCATTGTTCACCTCCCTGATAACGCCGTTCACTGATTTGCTCATCAATGGTGGCCAGCTCATTCAGTTTTTGGGTGAGTACATTAATCTGCTGCTGGCGGTCGGTGATCACCCGGTTAAAGGTAATCATCTCTCGATTGTAGCTCTGATGAATGGCAAAAAACTGCTGCAGACGAGTGTTAACGCCGGGCAGCGCCCTGGCAAACAGCTGCTGCGCCTGCTGACGCTGAGCCAGGTTGGCCTTGGGGTGACTGAGCCAGAGTGCCAGCACCAGTTCATCCTGGGCGGGTGACTGCTGCAGCTGCTTGATTTCATTCAGACGCTCGGCTTCAGCACTCTGCACTATGGTATGCGACAACTCCAGCCAGTACATCAAATCATCATGGCTGCTGCCTTCCAGCATCTTGGGCATCTGTTCCTCTCCAAAGGAGAAAAGTCCGGTGCTGCTGCAGCCGGTAAGGAACAGTGCCAGCACGCCGGAGACCAGAAATTTAGTCATGGTTTGGTTCCTTGCTCTCATGTAAGGGCAGACCCAGTTCAAATCGAACCCACCCGGTTTTGGTAGAATCCAGTGTCAGCCGGCCACCCATACTGATGGCCGACTCACGGGCAATACTGAGCCCGATGCCAGAGCCCTTCAGCACGCCTTTGCGCTCCTGACTACCCTGCACAAAAGGCTCAAAAATACGCTCTCTGTCCGCCTCGGGAATGGACTGACCGGTGTTGGCCACACTGAGCACATACTCCTGCTCACAGGCTCGGGTATAAATGTGAATGCTGCCGTTTTTATCGCCGTAGTTAACCGCATTGGAAATCAGATTTTCCAGCACCAGCCGCAGCCGGTGATTATCGGCCAGAGGCTGCTCATCATCCAGCTCCAGCTGTACTGTCATGCCCTTGTTTTCGATGGCAAGGCGATGCGCATCCAGGCTTTCATTCAGCAGGGGCTTAAGATCTACCGGCTGATGATAGACCTGCACCTGCTGAATGCGGTTATAGTCCAGCAGCTGCTCAATCAGGCCCTGCAGCCGGTAGCTGTTATCTACCAGCAGCTCACAAATTTCCTCCTGCTCAGCGGTCAGCGGGCCGGTCACTTTTTCCGCCAGCAAGTCGGCCCCTTCCCTGAGACTGGCCAGGGGGGTTTTCAGCTCATGGGATAAATGCCGTAAAAACTGCAATTTCTGGGCTTCCAGCTCTCTCAGCCGGTAATGCAGCCAGCGCAGCCGCTCGCCCAGCTCCACCAGCTCGGCGGGGCCACTGATGGGACGCTCATCGGGTGCCATGCCGTCTCCCAGCCCCAGAATACGTTTTTCAAGCTGACGTACCGGGCGAATAATCAGATAGGTAAACAGCAGCGCCAGCACCAGACTGGCACCACCCAGACCACCGCTCAGCAGCCACATGCGCCGGCGCACTTCCGCCACCTGCTCGCGAATGCGGCTGATACGCACATCAATCTGCTCCCGGGCCAGCCGGTCCAGCTCTACATTGGCCTGACTGAACAGATCAAAAATGCCTACCCGTTCACGAATGTCGGCACCGCTGGCCTGAGCCAGGTCCACCAGCTCTATCAGCTGGTCCCGCAGTGACGCATCCAGCTCACCGGCATCCACCACCTTCAGCAGTGCTTCCATCTCAATACGATAACGCTCCAGCAGCCGCAGATAATGCAGCCGCAGATCCGGCACTTCCAGCACCGCATAGCGCCGAATGGCCCTTTCCATATCCAGCGCCAGATCATTCATGTCCGAGGCGCGGCGCGTGTCGATAACCGCACTCTGTATGCCCTCTTCCGCCAGCCGGTTAACCTGTTCCAGGGTGCGGCTGTTCTGAATGACCAGCAAAATAAGCGGCAGCAATACCAGGATAAAAGCGATAAGAACCAGGCGCAGTAATGAACGGGGTGCAAATCCCCTGGCCGCTTTTGACATTCGCTCCTTGCTCCTTAATGCTGGTGATAAGCAGGCCAGAATAACAAAATCAGCGCTAAAGGCTGAGCAGGTATTGTACTGGATGACGTATTTGCCCTCGGACTATGCTGATATCGGGCTTGCTGTATTAGCTATCAATAACAACGGGACCGCCGATTGGCTTAGCGGAGCAATGCCTGCCACAATCGGTATATCAGTTACTTAAGGGAGAATGACCATGGCAACAGTGGGTGAAATTATGCGGCACAGTGTGCCCATGCTGACCGCAGACATGTCGATGTCGGAAGCACTGGATCGCATGCTGGACTCGGGTCTGAGCGGGCTGCCGGTGGTCGACAACCAGCGACAGCTGATTGGTTTTCTGTCGGAGCAGGACTGCATTCCCAAACTGCTGGGTGCCAGCTATCACTGCGATAACCGGGTCGTGGTATCTGACCTGATGCGCCAGGATCCGCTCAGCGTCACCACAGATACCGATGTATTTGAACTGGCCCGCACCATGGGCGGGCCCAAACCCAAGCTGTATCCGGTAGTAGAAGGCAAAAAGGTGATTGGTATGGTCACCCGCCATCAGGTCATGAGCTTTTTAAACAATCAGCTGAAGACCTGTCTGGCAACCTGATCATTCTTGACCGGATACAATAAGGGGCACTGTATCAGTGCCCCCTTTTTGGTTGCTGTGCCCGGTTATGTTACAGCAGATCGTCTACGGTTGCGCTCAGCTCGGCCGGCCATACACCGCACTGTACCTGGCCGATATGGCTGAGTTGCAGCAGCAGCATGGCAAGACGGGACTGACCGATGCCACCACCTATGGTCTGGGGCAGGCCGCCGGCCAGCAGTGCCTGATGCCACTCCTGGCTGGCGCGGTCTTCGTTACCGGTCAGCGCCAGCTGACGACGCAGGGCTTCCTGATCCACTCGAATGCCCATGGAAGACAGCTCAAAAGCATCTTCCAGTACCGGGTTCCACACCAGAATGTCGCCGTTGAGGCCGGCCAGGCCGGTTTTGCTTTCAGTAGACCAGTCGTCATAGTCAGGGGCGCGCATATCGTGGCTGTCGCCATGGCTCAGCTTGCCACCGATACCCACCAGGAAGACGGCACCCATTTCCCTGGCAATGGCACGCTCACGGCCCTTGGCATCCAGCTCCGGATAACGGGCCAGCAGCTCTTCCGCATGCAATACATGAATTTTTTCAGGCAGAAAGGGGGTAATACCAAACTCGTCGGCAGCGGCCTGCTCGGTGCGTTTGATGGCACCATAAATGCGCTCAACGGTCTGTACCAGATAACCTTCATGGCGCTGTTCGGCGCTGATCACCTGCTCCCAGTCCCACTGATCCACATACACGGAGTGAATGGGGCTTAAGCGATCCTCATCAGGGCGCAGTGCCTTCATGTGCGTATAAATGCCCTCACCCGGCTCAAAGCCAAAACGTCCCAACGTATGACGCTTCCATTTGGCCAGGGAGTGCACCACTTCATAACGCTCGCCGGGAATGGCCTTTACTTTTACCTGTACGGCTTTTTCGGCACCGGACAAGTTGTCCTGCATGCCATCGCCCAGACGGCTGAGAATAGGAGCCTGAACTTCCAGCAAATTGAGCTGCTGCGCCAGCTGGCCGGAGAAATACTCTTTCACAAAACGGATTTGGCGTTGACGTTCAATATAAGCTTTTTTCATCTCATTCACCTGAGCTTGCTGATTGGTTTTGAAGAATAATCATGGAAACAAACATCAAATTCAACAACCACTGGCAAAAACTCCTTTATGATCTTAAATTCACTAATACAAAGCCATTTTTTTAAGGATCTGATAAATGCACATGGAAAAAGGCGACGCACATTATCGAATCGACAATCTGGACAAATCCATTCTGAGGGCACTGATGGACAATGCCCGCACGCCCTATGCGGAGCTGGCCAAGCGTTTTCAGGTGAGCCCGGGCACCATTCATGTGCGGGTAGAAAAAATGAAGCAGGCCGGCATTATTGAAGGCACCCGCGTACAGGTAAACGGCAAGAAGCTGGGTTACGATGTGTGCTGCTTTATTGGCATCATACTAAAAAGCGCCCGGGATTATCCGCGGGCGCTGGCGCAGCTGGAGGCGCTGGAAGAAGTGGTGGAAGCCTATTACACCACGGGCCATTACAATATTTTTATCAAGGTCATGACCCGCTCCATTGACGAGCTGCAGCAGGTACTGATCCACCGCCTGCAGCCGATTGAGGAGATTCAGTCTACCGAAACGCTGATCTCACTGCAGCAGCCCATCGACAGAGACGTCACCCCCTGATCAGTTTTCCAGCGTGTTCAGAGCATCGTGCATCAGTTTCAGCTTTTGCTGTTTCAGCGTACTGTCGGCAGCAATCTTTTCCAGCATGGCCGTTTTCAGCTCTTCATTGGTCTCATTGCCGGCCCGCTGTTCGGCCATCAGCCGGTGCAGCTGCTGCTTTTGCTCCATCATATTCAGACGGGCTTTCTGAGTATTGATGAACTGAGCCTTGAGCTCGGGCGTTTCCAGTTTTTCCATGCGGGCCTTGAGTCGCTGCTCAAAGCGGGCCGGGCTCATGGCCTTGCCGTCATGGTGGCGCTTGCCATGATAGCCATGGCCCTTGCCGTGGTGACCTTTCATCTGGCCATGGTGGCATTCTTCAGCCATGGGGCCTCTGCCTTCGCCTCCATGATGAGCAGCCACAGCCAAAGCGGGCAGGGTCAGTAAACTGGCGGCAAGTAACAAAGCAGTGTGACGAGTTTTCATAATAATGTTCTCCCGAACTGATGAATACGCTATTCAGTAAAGCAGGAGATTGTCAGCAAACTGTGTCGGACAGGCCGTTTTTTGCAACAAAGTGTCACAACGCCGCACACTGACACACTTTGACATTATTTCCGCCATGGCGGCACCTATACTGAGCCCGGTATGGCAGGAGAGCACAATGAACAAGAGTAAAGAGTTACTGGTGGTGGACGATCACGGAGAAATTCGCGATTTATTACGTCGCTTTCTGGAGCAGCATGGCTACCGGGTGCAGGCGGTGCCCGATGGCCATGCCATGCGCCAGCATCTGGCCCGCCACCAGCCCGATCTTATTATTCTTGATTTAATGCTGCCCGGCGACGACGGCCTGACACTGTGCCGGGAACTCAGAGGCCAGGGCAATCAGGTGCCCATTATAATGCTGACTGCCATGGGCGAAGACACGGATCGCATTATCGGCTTGGAAATGGGGGCCGACGATTACCTGCCCAAACCCTTTAATCCGCGCGAACTGCTGGCCCGCATCAAGGCGGTGCTGCGCCGCCAGCATGGTAACGAGCATCATCACACTGCCGATATGCCAAAAAAATTACGCTTTGGGCACTGGCTGCTGAACACAGCACGCCGGGAGCTGACCGGCCCCAATGGTATTACTATCAGCCTGAGTACCGCCGAGTTTGATCTGCTGCACGTCTTTACCCAGCACCCAAACAGAGTGCTGAGCCGGGATCAGCTGCTGGATCTGGCCCGGGGCCGGGAAGCCCAGGCCTTTGACCGGGCCATCGACACCCTGGTCAGCCGGCTTCGGCGCAAACTCGAAACCGACTCCAAAAATCCGGAGCTGATCAAAACCATCTGGGGCGGCGGCTATATGCTGGCAGCGGATGTGCACCATGAAGATTAAGCAGCGGCTGCGCTTCTGGTTGGGCAGCCTCACCGGCCAGATTATTCTGGTGGCCTTGTGCGCCCTGGCGCTGGTGCAGCTGGTAAGCCTGCAAATTTACCGGCTGGAACGGGAAGAAGCACTGGGGCTGGTAAACAGCCGCTTTACTCTGCAGCGGCTGATGGCGGTCACCCGCTTATTACATCAGTCGCCTCCCGAGCTGCAGCAGGAAGTACTGCGCGCCAGCCGCAGTGAAACCCTGTTGCTGAGCCTGAGCCGGCAGCCGCCCGAAGACGGTGAGCGCAACCCGGTGTTTGAGCGCATCGTGCGCAACCGGCTGGGCTATCCGGCCCCCCTTGCCATTCATATTAATGCCGAAACCGGACGCGGCCATGCTCTGCCTCCTCTGTCAGAATCACGCCAGCGCCGCCCTCATCACCAGCATGGTACCGATATTCGTCTTTATGGTGGTATTGAGCTGGATAAAGGCGTCTGGCTGCATTTCACCTCTTTGGTTGACGCAGAGAATACCGGCTGGTCGCTCAGGGCTATCTTGTCCCTGGGGCTGTTGGCCGCCCTGCTCACCGGTCTGATGATCTGGCTGCTGCAACGCATTACGCGGCCGCTTAAACAGCTGGCACGCCGGGCCGAACAACTGGGCCGGGGCGACAAGGCCGAGCCGCTGCCGGAAACCGGTCCCAGCGAAATTCGCGATACCCTTTCTGCCTTTAACCGCATGCAGGAGCGGCTGGATCGCTTTGTCACCGACCGCACCCGCATGCTGGCCGCCATTTCTCACGATTTGCGCACACCACTGACCAGCCTGCAGCTGCGCTGCGAGTTTTTGCCCGAAGGGGAAGACAAACACAAGCTGCAACAGGGGCTGAAACGGATGGAGCAAATGCTCAATGCCACCCTGCGCTTTGCCCGGGACGACGGCCAGGACGAGCCCATGCGGGACCTGGATCTGTCCAGCCTGGTGCAGAGCCTGTGTGATGATCTGCAGGACGCCGGCAACAAGGTGATATTGGAAGAACGCGAGCCCATTTTATTTCATGGCCGCAGCCAGGCACTGCGCCGGGCTCTGCAGAACTTGCTGGAGAACGGCATTAAATACGGCAACAGAGTGGAAGTGCGGCTGCTGGACGAGCCCGGTCATATTCGCATTCTTATTCGTGACTTTGGCCCCGGCATTGCCGAGGATCAGCTGGAGGAAGTGTTCAAACCCTTTACCCGGCTGGACAGCGCCCGCAATCTGGAAGACGGCAGCATCGGACTGGGGCTGGCCATTGCCCGCACCTTAATACACCAGCACGGCGGCGAACTGCACCTGAGCAATCACTCCCGGGGTGGCCTGCTGGCCACGGTATTACTGCCGCATTAGCTCCGGCCTTTACTCCCTTCGGCAAACTGCCTACATTGGAAAACCCGACCAAAGCACAAGGACGAATTTTTTGATGAAAGACGAAACTCTGGCCATTCACCATGGCTACACCACGGATCCCACCACCAAGGCCGTGGCTACGCCCATTTATCAGACCGTAGCCTATGAATTCGACAGCGCCCAGCACGGTGCCGATCTGTTCAACCTGGAAGTGCCGGGCAATATCTATACCCGCATCATGAACCCCACCAACGACGTGCTGGAGCAGCGGGTGGCCGCCATGGAAGGCGGCATTGCCGGCCTGGTGGTGTCTGCCGGCAGCGCCGCCATTCACTATGCCCTGATCACCCTGGCCAAAAACGGCGACAACATAGTCACCACGCCCCAGCTCTATGGCGGAACCTACACCCTGCTGGCTCACATGCTGCCGGATATGGGGATTGAAGTGCGCTTTGCCGACAACGCCAGCCCCGAAGCCATTGCCAAACTGATCGACGCCAACACCAAGGCGGTATATTGCGAGAGCATCGGCAACCCGGCAGGCAACGTGGTTGATATTAAAGGCCTGGCCGATGTGGCCCACGCACAAGGCGTGCCGCTGGTGGTGGACAACACGGTGGCCACGCCGGTGCTGTGCAAGCCCATCGAGTTTGGTGCCGACATAGTGGTGCACTCGCTTACCAAATACATTGGCGGCCACGGCAACTCCCTGGGCGGCATTATTGTGGACAGCGGCAAGTTCCCCTGGGCCGAACACAAGGAGCGTTTCCCTCAGTTCAGCAACCCAGAGGCCGCTTACCACGGTGTGGTGTATACCGAGGCCTTTGGCCCCGCCGCCTTTATTGCCCGCGCCCGCACAGTGCCTCTGCGCAACACCGGCAGTGCCCTGGCCCCGCTCAACGCCTTTTTGCTGCTGCAGGGGCTGGAAACCCTGTCGTTGCGCATGGAGCGCCATGTAGAAAACACCTTTAAGGTGGCTGAGTATCTGCAGCAGCACGACGCGGTAGGCTGGGTGAACTACGCCGGTCTGAAAGGTCATCCCGATTATGAGCGCGCGCAGCAGTTTATGCAGGGCAAGCCCTCGGCCATTCTGTCGTTTGGCCTCAAGGGTGGTTATGAAGCCGGTGTGCGTTTTTATGATGCGCTCAAGCTTATAAAGCGACTGGTGAATATTGGCGATACCAAATCACTGGCCTGCCACCCCGCCTCTACCACTCACCGCCAGATGAGCGACGCCGAGCAGGCCCAGGCCGGCGTTAAGCCCGAAATGATCCGTCTGTCCATCGGCATTGAGCATGCCGACGACATTATTGCCGACCTGGAACAGGCGCTGAAGGCGTAAGCATTGCCCGGTTGACTCTTGACCTGACTCCAGGGTTTACACTGACAACAGTGTGTTATCAGGAGAGTCAGTCATGCGTCACTGCTGTGATCAAAACAGCTGTCATCAATCCACCGCCGTCGGCCATGACGGCGGTGCTGCCGCCCCCATCGCCGATACCACCGAGCATCGCTGGCGCATTCACGGCATGGACTGCCCCAGTTGTGCCGGCAAAATAGAAACCGCCGTTAAGCGCCTGCCCGGTGTGCACAGCGCCGAGGTCGCCTTTGCCACCGAGCGGCTGCGGGTGCGACTGACTGCTGAAGGCAGCCGGGAACAGGTAATCAGAGCCATTCACGCCGCCGGTTTTACTCCCTTTAATGATCAGGCTCCCTCGGCCCCAGACGTGCCTTTCTGGCGGCGTTATTTCTTCCTGTTAACCCTGCTGCTGCTGATGCTGCTGGCCGGTGTGGCCCGGCTGCTGTGGCCGGCGGCCACGCCCTGGCTGTTTACCCTGGCCACACTCTGGGGGCTGGTGCCCATAGTGCGTCAGGCCTGGCGGCTGGCCCGCAGCGGATCGCCGTTTTCCATTGAAATGCTGATGGCGGTGGCCGCCAGCGGGGCCCTGTTTCTGGGAGAAACCGCCGAAGCGGCCATGGTGCTGCTGTTGTTCGGCATTGGCGAGCAGCTGGAAAACCTGGCCGCCGGCAAGGCCCGCCAGGGCGTAAAAACCCTGATGGCACTGGTGCCGGAGCAAGCCCGGCTGATCACTCCCGAGGGCATCAGGGAAGTGGCTGTCAGCGAGCTTAAACCCGGCCATGAAATAGAAGTGCACCCCGGCGGTCGCCTGCCCGCCGATGGCATATTGCTGAATGCGCAGGCTGCCTTTGATGAAAGCGCCATTACCGGCGAGTCTGTGCCGGTGGAGCATGAGCGCGGCGCTCAGCTGGCCGCCGGCAGCCTGGTGGTGGATAAGTCGGTGCGCTTAACGGTAACCTCACAACCCGGCCACAGCACCCTGGACCGCATTCTGCATCTGATGGAGCACGCCGACGCCAACCGTGCACCCATCGCCCGCTTTATTGACCGTTTCAGCCGCTGGTACACCCCCGCCATGATCGCCACCGCCGCTCTGGTGGCGGTGCTGCCGCCTTTGCTGTTTGCCGGTAACTGGGAAACCTGGATTTATCGCGGTCTGGTGCTGCTGCTGATTGGTTGTCCCTGCGCCCTGGTAATTTCCACCCCGGCGGCAGTTACCTCGGCACTGGCAGCGGCCAGCCGCATGGGTGTGTTAATCAAGGGCGGTGCCGCGCTGGAACAACTGGGCAAGGTGAATATGCTGGCCTTTGATAAAACCGGCACGCTGACGCAGGGGCAGCCGGTGCTGCGGGAGCTGTGCCTGTATGCCGGTTTTGGGCGGGAGCAGGTGCTGGCGCTGGCCGCCGGGCTGGAAAGCGGCTCTCACCACCCTCTTGCCAGAGCCCTGGTCAATGCTGCCGCTCAGGAGCAGATTGCAGCACTGGAAACCGGTGAAAAACACACTCTGCCCGGGGCCGGCATTCAAAGCCGCTGGCAAGACCAGCCGGTGCTGCTCTGTGCGCCGTCTTATTTACCCGAAGCCGACTTCAGCCCTCAGCAAATCGCCGATATGGAGCGATTGCGGGCCGCCGCCTGCACCCTGGTGGTGCTGGTGGTTAATCAGCAGATTGCCGCCCTGCTTGCGCTGCAAGACACCCTGCGCCAGGATGCCAAAGCCGCCATGACCGCCCTGCACAAGCTGAAAGTAAAAAGTCTGATGCTGACCGGTGATCATGAGCAAACCGCACGGCACATTGCCGCTGAGCTTGGCATGGACTACCGTGCCGGCCTTAAACCCGAGCACAAGCTGGAGCAGGTGGCCCGGCTCAGTGAGCAGCATTGCCTCGGCATGGTGGGCGACGGCATTAACGATGCCCCGGCCCTGAAGCAGGCCAGCATCGGCATTGCCATGGGTCAGGGCACGGATGTCGCGCTGGACAGCGCCGATGCTGCCCTCACCCACAACCGGCTCACGGCGCTGCCCGACGCGGTGCGGCTGTCCCGGGCCGCCAGTGCCAATATTCGCCAGAACATCACCCTGGCGCTGGGGCTCAAGGCGGTGTTTCTGATCACCAGCATTACCGGCGTCACCGGCCTCTGGCTGGCGGTGCTGGCCGACACGGGTGCCACTGCGTTAGTCACCCTCAACGCCCTGCGGCTGCTGCGCTTTCGGCCATAAAAAAGCCCCCGGCAACCGCGTTGCCGGGGGCTTTTACTGACAAGGCGCTTACTCGGCAGCGGTGGCCACCGGCGGCCGCACACCCAGGCTGTGACAGATGGCATAGGTCAGTTCGGAGCGGTTAAGCGTATAGAAATGGAAGTCTTTCACCCCTTCCCGGCTCAGCACACGGACCTGATCCATGGCGATGCTGGCACCCACCAGATTACGGGTATTCTGATCATCATCCAGGCCTTCAAAGCGCTGGTGCATCCAGCGCGGAATACGCACATTGGAGAAACCGGCAAACTTGAGCAGGGTTTTGTAGTTGGATACCGGCAGAATGCCCGGCACAATTTCTGCGTCTATGCCAACGGTGGCACAGCGATCCCGAAACCGCAGATAAGACTCCACGTCAAAAAAGAACTGGGTAATGGCCCGGTTGGCCCCGGCATCAATTTTCTGCTTCAGGCTGAGCAGATCGGCCTGGGCACTTTTGGCTTCCGGATGCACTTCCGGATAGGCGGCTACCGAAATATCAAAGTCGGCTTCTTCCTTTAGCAGGCTGACCAGATCGGCGGCATACATATCGGGTTTTTCCATGCCTTCGGGCAGATCACCGCGCAGGGCTACTATCTGGCGAATGCCGCTGTTCCAGTAGTCCCGGGCAATGCCCCGCAGCTCGTCGCGGCTGGCATCAATACAGGTGAGGTGCGGAGCGGCAATCAGGCCGGTTTTTTCCTGAATGTCTTTAATGACCTTGTGGGTACGGTCCCGGGTGCCGGAGTTGGCACCGTAAGTCACGGATACAAACTTGGGTTCCAGCGTTTTCAGTCGCTCAATGGAGTTCCACAGGGTCTGTTCCATCTGTTCGCTGTTGGGCGGAAAGAACTCAAATGACACATTAATATCGCCATTCAGCTCGGACAGCGACTGATTCAGCGCTTCAACATGACGCGCACTGTGAAAACCCATGATTTGCTCCTGATTACTTACTGCTTACTTCAAGTGAGTCCATTATGCCTTGATATCACCGCACCTGCTGTAAACCAGCGGCTGACTTATGAGCCGTAGTGGCACATTAAGACGTTTAGACATCTGAATGTCTGAATATTTACACGTCTTGACTTGAGTTAGCAAGATCTTCTTGTAAAAAACCAGTAAATACACGCAAACACAGCCGGGCTGATTCAGCTGATACCCTGCTCAGCCAGCACTTGTGTAATGATGGGCACCGGACTTTGCAGATGCTCCCGCATCATGGCCGCCGCTTTTGGCTGGCGCGCCAATATGGCCTGCAGCAACGCCTGATGCTCTTGCTGCTTATCGGCCAGTGCCTGTTCACTGAACACGGTGCGTTTCAGCCATAAATACCGGTAGCGGGCAGCCTGATCCATCAGGGTGCGGCGTACCACCAGCAGCTGGGGCGAATTGCAGCCGGCAGCCACCGCCTCATGAAAAGCCTGATGCCGGCCATCCCACTGATCGAGCTGATCTTCCACCGAATTAAGCTGAGTCACCTTGGCCAGGGCATGATGTGCCGCCACCACCCCAGCTTCCCAAAGATCGTCGCCCCGGGTCATGGCCAGCTCCACGATCAGGCCTTCCAGCTGAGCGCGGGCGTCATAAATATCCTGCAGCTCGGCCACCGACATGGAGCTGACACGAAAACCACGCTGGCTCTCTGCCGTGACCAGCCGCTCCGATACCAGCTGCGACAGTGCCTCCCTGAGCGGGCTCACTCCCAGGCCATAACGGGTTTTAAGGCCGCTCATCAGCAGCTTTTCGCCGGGGCCGAAGTGGCTCTCAATAATGTCCTGTTTCAGTTGCTGGTAGGCGGTGCGGGCCAGGTTCTCCCGCGGAGCCTCGGGGTTGCTCATGATGATGTCTCACTGTGAATGAATGGTGCGCATTATAACGAAATTGTAACGGAGATCATAAAATCACCACTAATAATTGACACAAATCAAAAATGTCGACATTTTATATATAAAGCGACATTAATCGCATTCATCAACACAGTGTCATTACAAGGAAGCCCCCAAGATGTCTAACATTGCTACCGCCGATTTTGTTAATCACCAGTACCAGGGTTTTAGCCTGGCACCCTCTGCCCAGTCTGAGCGCCTGCTGGAGCTGCGCTTTGACGAGCACACCGTGAACGCCTACCTGAAGGCCACTGCCGAATGGCCGGTGCAAGCGCTGGAATACAAGTCTTTTCTGCGCTTTCGGGTTGCCCAGATCCTGAACGATTTGTGTGGTCAGGCACTGCAGCCGCTGCTGGTAAATACCTTGGTGGACCGCAACACAGGTGGCCTGCTGATCACCCCGGAAGGTCTGGACAAGGTTGAGCAGGCCGAAGACATGGTCAAATTCACCACTGCGGTTGCCCATCTGTTCGGCCGCTCCAATTTCGATGCCATGAGCGGTCAGTACTACGCCCGCTTTGTGGTACAGAACAAGGATGCCTCCGACAGCTACCTGCGTCAGGCGCACAGAGTGATGGAGCTGCACAACGACGGTACCTTTGTGGAGCAGGACACCGACTATGTGCTGATGCTGAAAATTGATGAGCAGAATATGGAAGGCGGTAACTCTTTGCTGCTGCACCTGGACGACTGGGAGCACCTGGACCGCTTCTATGCCGATCCTATGGCTCGCCGCGTGATGCGCTGGGCAGCACCACCCAGCAAGAACACCACCAAGGATGTGTTCCACGCCGTGTTCGATACCGATCGTAGTGGCAAGCCCATCATGTCTTACATTGACCAGTTTGTGCAGCCCAAGAACTATGAAGAAGGCGTCTGGCTGGCCGAGCTGTCTGAAGCGCTGGAAACCAGTGCTCACCGGCTGTCGGTGCGCGTGCCTACCGGTTCATTTTTGCTGATCAACAACCATTTCTGGCTGCACGGCCGTGACAAGTTTACTGCCCACGACGGCCTGCGCCGTGAGCTGATGCGTCAGCGGGGTTACTTTACTCACGCCAAAACCCTGAAAAATCCACGCCAGGGCTAAAGCCATTGACAGAGTGCCGACGGCACCCTGATATTAAAAACAATGATTTAAGACCGCCGGGGCCGCCCCGGCGTTGTCTTCTCTAACAAAGAGTGAGCAGCACAGTGTTTGATTTTATTATTATCGGTGGCGGTATCGTCGGCATGTCTACCGCCTGGCAGCTGAAAAAAACCTACCCCGACAGCAAAATGTTGCTGGTAGAAAAGGAAAGTGGCCCGGCCCGGCACCAGACCGGTCATAACAGCGGTGTTATCCATGCCGGTGTTTACTACACACCAGGCAGCCTGAAGGCAAAATTCTGCCTTGAGGGTAACCGCGCTACCAAGGCGTTCTGCCGTGAGCATGACATTCCCTTTGATGAGTGCGGCAAGTTGCTGGTAGCCACCAACGAGCTGGAAATGGAGCGCATGAAGGCGCTGTGGGACAGAAGCGAAGCCAATGGTCTGGAGCGCTACTGGCTGAATGCCGACGAGCTCAAGGAGCGCGAACCCAACATTACCGGCGTGGGCGGCATTTTTGTGCCGTCCAGCGGCATTGTGGATTACAAGAAAGTGACCGCGGCCATGGGCAAGGAGTTTGAGCGGCTGGGTGGCGAAATTCGTTACAGCACAGAAGTAACCGGCCTGAAGGAAGAAGCCGAGCAGGTGGTGGTGCAAACCAGCCAGGGTGATTTTCAGGGTAAATTCCTAGTGTCCTGCTCCGGCCTGATGGCCGACAGAGTAGTGCGCATGCTGGGCCTGCAGCCCGAATTCAAGATTTGTCCCTTCCGTGGTGAGTATTATTTGCTCAAGCCTGAGCATAATCAGATTGTAAACCACCTGATCTATCCGATTCCGGATCCGAACATGCCCTTCCTGGGCGTGCACCTGACCCGCATGATCGACGGCACCGTTACCGTGGGCCCCAATGCGGTGCTGGCGTTCAAACGCGAAGGTTATAACAAACGGGATATTTCCCTTAGCGATACTCTTGAGATGCTCACTTATCCGGGCATTCTTAAAGTACTGATGAAAAACCTGAAACCCGGCCTGACCGAGATGAAAAATTCCATCAACAAGGCCGGCTATCTGGAACTGGTACGCAAATACTGCCCCAGCCTGGCACTGAGTGACCTTACCCCCTATCCGGCAGGTATTCGCGCTCAGGCTGTATCCAAAGACGGCAACCTGGTAGACGACTTTTTGTTTGTAAATACCAGACGCACCCTGAATGTATGTAATGCACCGTCGCCGGCAGCCACTTCTGCCATTCCTATTGGCGGCTATATTGTTGATAAAATAAAAGCGCAGGTAGAACTGCCGGTTGCAGCTGTTTGATGATATTCCGGTAATAAAAAAGGGCAGACCCATGGTCTGCCCAAAAAACACTGCCGAGGTTTAGTCCCTCTCAACCCGTATTGCAAATCAATCAGAAACGATAACCCAGACCCACCATCAGACCAATGGGATCAATTTCGGTTTTAAAGGTTCCAAGGTCGGTTTTTACATCGGTATCAATATCCATATACCAGACAGAGCCGTTAACAAACAGGTTATCCGTCACCTTCATATCCAGACCGGCTTGTGCAGCTACACCCCAGGAATCGTCCAGATCAACAGGAGAGCCAGCAGCTGCCAGTGCGCCTCTCGCTTCTTCATCAAAGAAAACGGTATAGTTCACACCCAGACCTACATAAGGACGCACCTTGCTCTGGGCATTACCAAAGTAATACTGAGCCATCAGGCTGGGTGGCAGGTGCTTGATCTTTGCTACTTCGCCAAGTCCCTGAGTACTGACAGAGTGAGAAAACGGAGTTGCGGCCAACAGTTCCACACCCCAGTTATCGGTAACCATATAAGAAAAGGTCAGACCGAGCTGAGTATTAGTATTAGGGTCAAGGTTACCTGTACCCAGTACATTGTCACCGCTACTGTTAGGAGACACAGTCACAGCACCGCCACGAACCAGAATATCACCGGCCTGGTGAGCAAAGGCAGCGGAAGGGGCCATCAGGGCGGCAGCGACCAGAAGAGCAACTTTTTTCATATTCTGTCCTTAATATGTTTATCAAGATGTTTTCGACTGAGAGCAGTTTGCCCGAACTGCTACGGAACTTTTTTGATTTAACGCAAACTAAGGGCGGTTTTCGCCTCAAGCCACGGAACTTTTCCTTACAGAAAAAATAGCCATGAGCGCTACTGGTCAAATCTGAATTCTTAGGGTATATCTTTAGTCATTGAATACAGGCAGCGCTTTTTGGGCGTTGCCTGATTTTTTTGGTTGGAGGTTAATATGGCTCAATTGCCGCCTGTAACAATTTCTACTCTCGATCTTGCCCGACTTGAGGCGCTGCTCGACAAACAACCCGACTCGGATGCAGTGCGCCGGCTGGAAAACGAGCTGGAACGGGCGACTATCGTCACCCCTCAGGAGATGCCGGATAATATTGTCACCATGAACTCGGTGATCCGTTTCAGTATGGCAGGAAGTGATGAAACCTTTACCAAGACTCTCTGCTTTCCGCGCGACATGGATGGCAGCAAAGACAAAATCTCAGTGCTGGCACCCATTGGTACCGCTCTGCTTGGTTTGTCTGTGGGCCAATGCATTGAATGGCCCGGTCCCAACGGCAGGCCGCTGACAGTTACCATTACCGATGTGGAGTATCAGCCCGAGCGGGCCGGAGATTATCAGTCATAAAACGAAAAAAGGCGCTTTCATGCGCCTTTTTTCGTTTGCTGACTTCACGCTTCTCTGGCATTGATATTGCGTACAGGGCCCGGTCACTGCATGCTTGATCCCTGATTTTTCCGTCATACTCATTACAATATGAATGCTTTGGCCAACAGCCTGCTGTTTTCCCTGTCAATTACCGGTCCTATCTGCCTGTTATTACTGCTTGGCTTCTTTCTGCGTCGCACGCAGATGATGAATGAAGGCTTTATCGATGGGGCCAGCAAGCTGGTTTTTAACATCACACTGCCGGTGCTGCTGTTCACCAGTATTGTCAGTGCCGACATCAGTAAGATGGCCAGCCCGGGACTGATTGTATATGGTTTTGCCGCTACCTTACTGATATTCCTGCTACTGGAGTTGCTGGCCACCCGCCTGACACCCAAAAGATCATTGCGTGGCATTCTGGTACAAGGAGCTTTTCGTGCCAATATGGGCATAGTGGGGCTGGCTTATGTCAACAATGCCTATGGCAGCCAGGGCGTTGCCGCCATGGCGTTTTATGTGGCCTGTCTGACCATACTGTTTAATATTCTGGCGGTGATAACCCTGAGCCGCAGTCTGAATACCGGTGACGCAGTACGCCCCGCCGCCATTATGCTTGGCATTGTTAAAAATCCGTTGATTATTGGTATTGTTGCCGCCCTGCCCTTTGCTCTTAGCAGCTGGCAACTGCCAGATATCTTCATGAAAACCGGCGCATCACTGGCTCAAATGACACTACCGCTTGCACTGCTATGTACCGGAGCCAGCCTCAGTCTGAAATCCGGCAGAGAAGACACCGGCCTGTTGCCTGTGATTACATTGCTGCGGCTGATACTGGTGCCGGGATTTATTACCCTGGGAGGCTGGGCAATAGGATTCAGAGATGCCGAGCTGGTAATGCTGTTTTTGATCAACGCGTCACCTACCGCCGCCGCCAGTTACGTTATGGTCCGGGCCATGGGTGGCAACGCCGTGCTGGCAGCCAACATTATTGCAGTCACCACTCTGGGATCTCTGCTGACCACCAGTCTGGGTGCAACTCTGCTCAGCACCCTGGGAGAATTTTGATGCAACGGGAAAAAGCCCTGACCCTGGATGCACTGAGAGTGCTTGACGCCATTGAACGCAGAGGCAGCTTTGCCGCTGCTGCCGATGAGCTGGGCAAGGTACCCTCTGCACTCAGCTATACCATTCAGAAACTGGAAGACGAGCTGGATTTAACCCTGTTTGATCGTTCAGGCCACAAAACCCGCTTTACGCCAGTAGGACGTTTGTTACTGGAACAGGGACGCCATCTGTTACAGGCATCCAGTCAGCTGGTAGAAAGTGCTCAGGCCCTGGAGCGGGGCTGGGAAACCAGTCTGACCGTAGCAGTTGACGGCATTCTGCCCTGTCATCACCTGTTTCCGGCGCTCGAAGCCCTGCTGCAACAGACTGATACCGATATCCGCTTGTCTCATGAGATTCTGGCTGGCAGCTGGGAAGCACTGGAAACTGGCAGGGCTGATCTGGCGATTGCTGCGCTACAACATGATCTGCCGGTACATAGCAGCATTAAAACGCAGCAGCTCTATCAGGAAAGCTTTATTTACGTTGCTCACCCTGCTCATCCCATTCATCAGGAAAGGGCCCCGCTTAGTGACGAAACGCTGCAGAAATATCGCGCTATTGCCGTGGCTGACACGGCACGCAATAAGCCTGCACTCACTTATCATTTATTCAGCAAGCAGTCGCGCCTGACCGTCAGCACCATGCAAGACAAGATAAGTGCGCTCAGGGCCGGGCTGGGGATCTCGACCCTGCCTCTGAGCTGGCTTGAAGATATGTTGGAGCAAGGAGAGCTGAAAGCGGTGGCAGGCATAGCACCACAAAGTGCCAATGTGGTACTGGCCTGGCGCAGAGATGCCATGGGCAAGGCCAAGAGCTGGCTCATTCGCCAGCTGCCGGCCCTGCTGGAAAGAAAGGAAACGTCAGCGGCCTCGTGACGGCAGGACTGCCTGTATTCTCCTTACCAGAGCGTCCATCAGTCCGGTCTGCAACAACCAGGCCAGCCCAAAGGCCGCCACGGCAAAGGCACCCACATAAATATCGGTAAACCAGTGCGCCCCGCCCATCACACGAGGCGCAGAGAACACCACCACAAATAAACAACCCCAGAGGCCGGCTTTCCAGGACAGAAAACGCCAGGCGAAAGCGGTAAAGATCATCAGCATCAGACCGTGATCACCGGGAAAGCTGTCACCGGAGGAATCCTTGGTCTTGAACGGTGCCAGCTCGGTCAGCCTGAGCACGTTGTCAAAGGTCAGGGTCGGGCTGGGGCGCTCCACCGGAATGGCGCGTCCCAGCTGGTTTAGCCCGACTGCGGTCAGCAGCATGCATACGCCGATGATCACCAGCCGCCGGCGCTGTTCCGAGTCTCCCTTACGATAGAAGCTGTAATACACAGCGCCCATGGCAAGCAGCGCCACGCCATCAAAGGCCCGGTTGTTGAGTGCCGCGATCAGGTTAACCCATGTCTGGCTCTCTCCCAGCTTGTGGTTAAAGAAATAAAACACCGCCTTGTCGAGCCCGAACCAGAAACCGTGGTTCGGCAGCCAGAACCAGCTGCCCAGCACGGCAAACGCCGCCAGGTTCCAGAACACCAGTTTGTTGTAATTGATAGACATGAGTCCCCCTTGAAACAAGGCGAGCATTGTACGGAATTTTACGCAAGCAGGGCAGCCCTGAAAGGTACCCGCAACCGTGTTTGAAGGCTGAGGTGCGCAGCACCGACCTCATCCAGCAAGTCCGGCGCAGCCGGAAATGAAAAAAGCCCCGACCGTAAGGTTAGGGCTTTTGTATGATGGCGGAGCGGACGGGACTCGAACCCGCGACCCCCGGCGTGACAGGCCGTGCCAGTCAGATAATCTTAATATACACCATTCTACATAAAGCGTAAGTCTTTGTTATAAAAAGATTTGACATCGATGTCCAGTTTCGCGGATTTTGCATCAATCAAGATCTACCTCGTGGTCACGGTCACAAAAACCACACAAATTTAGATGCAAGATTTGATCTACATGAGTCCGCCGCGCACAGTATAAATCATGACCAAATGAGTGGGGAATACCGTGCCGGCGATAGTAAAAGTGCGTTCATCAGACCGTGTAGAGCTTCATCCTGCCGCCCGGGCAGCATATGAATGGTGCACCATTTACCCCCGCTGGGTTAACGCATCTGTCTTGCCAGAGCCCTTGATCTCGGAACTCAGCCGGGAAACTCTCCATGCAGTAATACTGGGAGAGGAAGAGGATGACACTTCGAAAAAGAAGAAGTCGCCGCGCACGTTTCAGCTGTTCGCCCCACTATGGCCAGTGCTTATTTGGCCATCACACAGGCCCCCCAACGGCACTCAATTGATTTCCTACCTTGAGCATCACATAACTACCTCGGAGATAGAAAAAGCAGCCTGGCGTTCGGTGATATCTTCTTTAATACAGTCAGTAGATCCGGATCGCCTGTCAGAGATCAGAGATACGCTGGCTGCTCATATGTCCGCGGATTTGCATCAAGAGTTATTGGGCGCAGACAAGCTCACAGACCGCATGCTCTCAGCATGGACAGGCAGAGCTCACAATACACTGATGACTCAGCGCAAGCAGCGGCGACGTCGGGAACAAAAAAACAGAGCCAGCATCCCCAGCTCAACATCCGATGTGATTACAGAACTCAGCAAGCTGTGGAGTCCGCCAGATGACTGAGCTGAGCCCATTCGCCGCCCGGCGGGGATATCTCAGTAAAATCATTGCCCCACCGTCACTACCAACAGCTCACCGGAAAATCGTCTTTCTGCGCTTTGCGCAAGTGTGCTCTCCCATGCTGATTCAGTTTCAGCAGCACCTGCCGCTGTTTTCCGACCATATGGAACAGCGCTTACAGGCACTGGCTCAATGGCCCATGCCTGACACCGGCACTTATCAGCAGACTTTTGACTGGATAAAAAATCAGAAACTGCTGACGGAAGCACCCTATGCAGCGGCGCTATGCGCCCCCTTGCACACAGTAGAGGATGTCGAAAAGTTTGAAGAATGGCTTGGGGTGATCCTGCTGTGCTGCTGTCAGGTGCATATTCTGGGACACCAAGATTCAGGTATTGAGTCCGCCTTGCGGGAAGTCCGACAAATCGCTACCAGCGCCAAGCATGCGCCGTTACTGCAGTTTCTGCCAAGAACGACCAGCACCGACTCTCTAATCGATCTCGGCGAAGAGCTGGAAGTACTTAAGCTGAAATATCCGAACTATAAGCTGGATAAGGAGCGAGGCTATCTGTCCGTCGTCATCCGTAATGCAGCGCATCAGATCGAGGGCATTGTTCGCAAGCGCAGGGTAAACCTGACCTTCGAGCGACCAGAAATCATCACTACGGTCCCCTTGGAGCCTGCAGATGAATCAGGTTTTGATGTTCAGCTACTTCAGCTCACACCGGAAACGCCAGATAGTCAGCAGGCCGATGAGCCAGCCCGAATTACTCCTGGCAACACGCTAAGGGTTAAAGATCCATTAAGACGCAAGAAAGCACTGGTTGTGAAAGCCATACAAGGCCAGCGTCTGGCAGAGCAGCTCTCCAGCCGTCAGCAATCGCTGCCATGCAGTTACAATCAAGCCAGCGAGTGGGACATTCAACATCTGGTGCTGCATTGCCTGAAGCAGCTAAAGGAGCAAGATGTGCTGGCCGGCTGGATGCTGCTGGCCCTGGTTACGGGGCGGGATCCCGCCTGGCTTCATGCACGGGCCAATCAGGAGCAATTGCTGGAGATAGTCGATAATCATCCATCTATTCGGCTTACTCATCACGTTCCGGCAAGCAGTCAGCCAAATGAGCTGAACCCGATACTGCCGGCAGTATCGGATTACTTTTTCCGTCCCCTGCCCATCCAGCTGCACGACTGGGTTAAACGATTTTATCCATCCATGAGCGCTCCGACTCCCAGCGAAATACGAGAGTGGCTGAAACCGATAAATGAGGTACACAAAACCAGGCTGACGCCAGGTCTGATAGTGCGATATCTGGAACACTGGTTACTGAATCAGGGGGCGGACAGGGCTATCATTGCCCTGCTTCGCGGTGAATCACACAAGTCCCGTCCCGCGTTGTCATACAGTCACCTGTCTCAAGGTGATGCGCTCGAGCATCACACCCGGTACGTAAATGCCATTTTTGCCATGGCTGAACAAAGCCCGGGTCTCCCGGTTCGAGCTCAAAAAAACAATAACCTGGGCAGCCGGTTATATGTGCCATCAGAGATACTGCAACATATCTTCATCATGCTGGCAGACGCCATCGAGCCCGAAGCTGACATCAGGGCCTTTCATAATCGCTATGTCTATTACGTCTGGGCGCTGCTGACTTTCTCGACGGGTCATCGAGATGTGACCGCCCCGATGGGCAAACTGAGTGATTTCAATCCCTACCAGCGCACCTGGTGGATCTCGGATAAGGAAAGAAGGCATGGTCTGTCAGCCAGAACGCTGGTGATCCCTGCTACCGCCGCCAGGCAGGTGGAGTTCTACCTGGAGCATCTGCGCCAGCTAAGTATTTATAGCCGCTTTCAGGCTCCGGATCTTGCAGCGCGTTGCCAGCAGGCGCTGGATGGTACGGGTAACCTGCTGTTTGCATTTGAGGACAGACAAGGTAGTCAGGAGCCTGCAGATTTCACTCCGTCCTTGCTGGCAAAGCTGCCAGCGCCTTGCCTGCCCTGGGCCAAAAACTGGGCTCGTCACCACCTGAGATCAGAATTGGCAAAACAGAAAGTTAACCCAGAGCTCATCGACTCCTGGATGGGTCACGAGGAGATTGGAGAAGAAGCTATGGGGCGGCACAGTTTCGTCAGCATGGGAGAATGTCGCGAGCTGGCAGAAGTGATTGAATCCGTACTAAAAAAACATCAGATTAAGGCGCTTCCCGGATGGACAATCCGCTGATCCTTCCTCCATCCCAGCCGGCACTGATGACCATGCTGGGACGAGAACATCGTCAGGCCAAGCGTCAACAGCGGGATGCGCAGATCCTGCGTGCTGCTATGGCCATTTTCAGAAAGCATCTGCCAAGCATGCTGCAAATCCCACCTATTGATACTGACTTTGATAAGGCCTGGCCGCAAATCGATACACTGTTACAGCAGGAGCTGAAGAGTGAAGGGGCTTACCGGTACGCCTACAGCTTTATCTGCAAACAACTGGAAATCGGTAATCGTCAGGGGATTTGGTCGGTACAGGTACCGGATCCTTACATCACATTACGTCGCCGCCGGCCTTCCCGTACCTTGCGCTGGCAGCACAGCTCCCACCTGATTGCTGAAGCCGAACATCACTGGCTTGAGCGTTTGCAGGAAGATACAAATGATCCTGATGTATTGTTTGCACGGCTGTTACTGTCGATGGTGCTCTATGGTGGCCTCGGCCGACCGGCACTCTGGCCTGCACTGGCTCAGGCACTACACCAGCCTCGTCCGCTGAGGGGCAATAATGAAGCTTGCTGGCTGGTGCTGGAGCCTGCACCTGGCCGAGGCCAGCCCAGCAACTTATATGTAGATGATCCAGGCACCAACGAGCGGTTACCTCATTGCGAAGTGCTTTATGCGCCTGATCCGATCAGCCTGGGACTATTGAGGCAGTTTCTGAAACACAAACCCAGAGACTGGCAACCGCCGATTACTCCGGAGCAGTGCCTGTTCTTACTAAAGCAAGAGCTTGGCATTCACTGCTCGCTCACTCAGCTCGCCACCGGCGGGATAACAGTGGCAGAGCACCTCGACGGCGTATCACTGCCACAGGTGTTGGTTGAATACGCCACCGGCAGACAACCCAGCGCCAGCTTGCCATACGACTACTGGCAGCGGTTGTTACGCCCGGCTCTGCTCACCTGTAATGAGCAGGATTTTCATCGTTTTACCCGCTTCCCGAAACTCACTCCCCGGCCAGTCGGCAAGCCGGTTGGGCGACGCTCGCAGCCTTACCTGCTGACCCGATTACGAGAAGTGTTTCAGCAAGACCGAGCCCGTCCCAAAAGCAAACGCGCCGTCATTGAAGAACTGGAGGTGATCAGTAATGAAAGACTTCTGTTGCCCGAGGCAACGCTGGTTAACTGGCTGATCAATCACCTTGCAGAGCGTGACAATGCCGTCTCGAGCGCAAAGCGTTATTTTGATGCCATTGCGGCCGACTGGCTAATGGCCACCGATGAAGAGGATCTGCTCAGCTACAGTGGGGAGGAATTTCACGATCTGTATTTGAGCCTGCTGAACCGGCCTCGTAAACAGCAGGCACGAGAGTATCAGGCAGGGCGCCTGGAAGATCTGCATGTGTTTGGCGTACAACAACTCGGCTTTCCTCCGTTACCAGAGCCCCTGATACTAGGCACCGATAGCGTCGTTCATGTCAGTGCAGCAGTTGTGGACGAACCACTTTTTGGTGGCTTGCTGAAACAGTTCCAATGCTTTGGCAATCTCGATCCCCACCTGCAACGAACGTATATCTGCTTTCTCATCATGGCCTACCGTACCGGGCTGAGACCGGGTGAACTGGCCAAGCTGCGTTTGAGTGACATTGAGCCATCCCCAACCGGCTGGTTATTCATCAGGAACAACCGGTATGGCAACAATAAAACCGAAGCCGGACTACGCAAAGTCCCCCTGTTTCCTTTACTAACCGCTGAAGAAGCCGATGTGGTTCGTCATTACCTGAGCGAGCAGCGCATTAAAAGCAAAAGTGACAATGAGCTGTTCTTTCACCAAACAGCTGAAAACAAATTTGAGCAACTGGATATCACTCCGCTTTCGCTGGCGGTGAGCACCCTATTGAAAGATCTGAGCGGAGGTCTCTACTTCCGCCTCTACCATCTGCGACACAGTGCGCTTTCGCGCCTGCAACTGCTGCTGCACACCGATCAACTGCGTCTGCCGACCTGCGTGGATGCACTGCTTCCCTATGACGATGCCAAGCGCCAGGAGATCCGTACCCTCATTACAGGGCACGGACGTTTGCGAGACAGGTACCATGCACTGGCGGCCTTTGCTGGCCACAGCAGCCCCGAAATCAGCCTCAGTACCTACCTGCATTTCACCGATCTGCTGCTGGGGCTGTATCTGCAGCAACACCGCCGCGAACTCACCAGCCATCAGGCACAAGTGCTGCTCGGTTTACGGCCCCACCGTATCCGTCTGCGTCACAGGGGAAAACAAGTCATTACGCCGGCCAACACGGCTGGCTTTTTATGCAAGCGACTGAATCGCTATATTCGACCCGCTACCTCGCCCAGAGCCTCTTGCGCCGCCAGCATTAACGCATCATTACAACCAGTAAAACAACGCCAATACGAACCCATGCTGGCGGTGCTGAGCAAAATTCAGGCCGGCTATGATCACCGGGAAATCGCCTGGTTTTATCAGCTGAGTACCGAACAGATAGAAGAGTGGCATCAAAGCGCCCTGGCATTACGAGCACTGACCACCGAAAAGCAACTTCCACGGCTGTTCCCCCGCAGTCGACGACACCAACTGCTGCCCCCCGAGCCGGTGGGTGTGGCAGAAAAACGTGATGTGGCCAAAGCGCTGGCTGGCTGCAGAAAACTCTATCAGTCTCCTCAGGAGCGGGAAAAATTGGACTGGCTGATCCGCTATACCCTGACTCATTGCAACAGCTCACGATCGGGTGTGCGCTTTGACGATGCGGAGACCTTTCGCCGCTACATGACCATTGCTTCCCAGCTGTTTGACTGGCCGCGCTGGCAGTTACAGTTACGGTACACCGACAGAGATATCATTAAAAACTGGCATTGTGGCCCATTGAACATTCAGCCGTATCCCATGAAGCAAAAAGCCCGCTTTGAACAAGGCTCAGGCTGGCTGATCCTGCGACATCAGGAGGAAGCCGACCGCAAAGAGGCCAGCAAAGCAGGATATTCATCCCACAGTCTGCGTATAGTGCTGCACCGGCTTGCGATTATTCTCTTTTCCGCTGAGGAAATCGCAGCTTGGCAAGAAGAAGCCGAACGGGCCAGTTGACCACCACAAAGTGCGTTATCCGAAGCAATTATTTGGACTGCTCATTTACTGAGCCGATTAGCCTTGCATTTGGCCCAGCCCTACTCCACAAGCTCAAAAATCCCCCAAATCTTTGTTGCCAGTTGCCTAAGTTCACATTCTGACCGATATTTTCCCGCAAAGCAGAGCAAACTTAATAGACTCAATTGAATTATCATCCTGACACGTCAGAATGGAACGAAAAGACATAGAGCCGAAATCAGGGCAGTTGCCTTCAGGGTCAGGCAATCGTGTGGTTGTTGTTCACGAGTTGACAGCAACGCGACGATCACCTGTTAGCCAGATAGGAGAACCAGTCTCTTCCCCTGGTCCATCCCATCGTGGCTCCCGCCTAATAGCTGACTTCAATTAAAAAGGTGAATACATGATATGCCGCAATTCGAGAGATGAATATGTTCAATATATAGAGGAGTGGTCGATAGAGCCTGAACAGTTCTCTGAAGAACAAAAAAAATTTCTTTTCAAATTGAATACTCAGCTATCTGACATTGAAAAGGAAATAGGCAGCGAAGTGGCAAGACTAAGAAAAGATTGTCAGAAAAAATTAAATAACCCAAACGACTGGGTAAATGATTATGAGCTAGAGTGTGTTGTTACATTTGTTTTAAGCAATGAAGATCAATACTTTAGTGATGAAGATGATAATATCATAGTAGAGCTATGTGCCTCCGGCAAGCATATGGGAAAGCATAAAAGAGAAATTTGGAATATTGCTGACAATGTAAATCACAATAAATTTCAGCTCTATGATCACCCCTTGAAACATGAACATCACTGTTGGCTATATTATTGCCTGTACGATCGCACTGAATTGGGTTGGGCTAATATATTCAGAATTGGCTCCATCTGGATTGATGTAAAGGTTGAATATCAAACCATATTAAAGGTCACAGACTAAAAACACTTAAAAAAAGCTCAATAGAAGTCAACTTAACTCTGTAGAAAAATAAAAACAGGCAGATTTTTAGTCTGCCCGTTCCTCTCCTCCCCATAACTCCCTACCCCAGCCGTTTGTACCACTGCTGATCCCGTGGACAGCGGGCATACCAGAAGTGCGCCGGTACCCGGGCAAAAGCATTTTTCCAATTGCTGACCTCAGCCGACAGTCGGTCGCACATGCGCACAATATTGGCCACTTGGTAGGGATCGGCATACTGTCCAACCTTAATCGAGAGGCAGGCACTCAGCGCTTCAAATACCTTGGGCGAAGCTAGCCGCAGCTGCTCCAGCTGCTGCCCCAGCACCAGGAAATTAAATGATTCATGTTGCCCACAGATACCGGCATTCTCGTTGTAATACAGCCGAATTTTGCCGATGTCGTGCAGCAACCCGCCAACAAAAGCCACCCAGATGCTGTTTTTGCCCAAACCATACTGGCTGCAGAGCATGGCTGCGGTCATGGCCACTTCATGGCTATGGGCCAGTAGACCACCGCGCTGATCGTGATGATGCCGGTGGCTGGCCCGGCTTTGGCAAAAAGGAGCCATGATGGCGTCATTAGACAGAATATCCAGCAAGAAATTCTGCAACACCTTATCGTCAATTACCGCCAGCATGCTCCACACATCCATCAGCAATGACTGTTCCGGCTCGGGCAGCCAGGCCAGCTGACGCTCCACTTGCTGCCGGCCGACCACAGCCGGCAGCGTCTGCACCGAACCAAGCTGACATTGTTCATCCTGGCCGTTCAGTTCAGCCAGCACCCACTGGCCCTCGGGACATACGCCCTGCATCTGCCAGGGGAACAGCAACAGGGAGCAGTGCCACGCCGGCGCGCTGAACTGCCATGACGCCAGCGCGCCATCGTCAAACAACTGGCTGGCCCACAGTAGTTGGGGCCGTTGATGTGTCATTACCATGGGATTCATGCTTCATCCTCCAGTTCAAACTCTTCATCCAGCAGTGACTCAAAGGCTGCACCGTCCCGGCCCACCAGGTTAGGGATATAGCGGGAATAGACCCGGAAAAGCATGCTGGTGTTGGCATGACCTAGCTGGCGAGCAATCCACTCCGGGCTTTCACCAGCGGCCAGCCACAGAGTGGCTGCCGTGTGTCGGGTCTGGTACGGGTTGCGTTTGGGCAGCTCCAGCCATTCCAGCAGGGGGTACCACACCCGGCGAGTGACGTTACGGTGATTCAGCGGCTGGCCGTTGCGGGCGCAGAATACATAAGTGCTTTTCTCGCCGGTCTGCTCCCACTGTTCAAACAGAGCGTCATACACCCGCTGGGACATGGCGATGCTGCGGTAAGAGCTGCTGGTTTTGGTTTTCTCCAGCTTGCCCCGTACCAGCGCCTGATGGATGTGGATTTTGCGCGCCGCAAAGTCCACGTTGTCCCAGGTCAGGCCGTCAATTTCGCCGGTGCGCATGCCGGTAAAAAAGCGCACCGTGTAATAAGGCCGAAAGTCCGGTCGCACCCGTGACAAAATCAGTTGCACCTCCTCCAGGGTAAAAGGCTGCACTTCGGCCCGGGGCATGGGCAGCGCCTTGATGTTGCGCCAGGGGCTCTCATACTCAAACCGCTCAGCCGCCTCATTCACGATCATGCGCAGAGCCGTCATGATGTGGTTAATACGTGACGGTGACAGCCGCTTGCCGGTAACGGCATTCGCCTGACACAGCTTCATGCGTAACGCCAGAATGTCACTTTTGGTAATGGCACCCATGGCCATTTCGCCAAACGCCGGCACCAGATGGCAGCGCAAAATGCCTTCAACGGTTTCATACTGACTGTCGCGCCACTCCACCCGCTTTTCGTCCAGCCACTGGCCGGCAAAACTGGCGAAGTCCATTTCACCGCCCACCGCCTTTTGGCGGATCAGTACCTCCAGTTGCCGGAATTGCTCCACCTTGGGGCTGTTGGGAAAATGATGGCCATAGTCAAAGGTGCCGGCCCGGATCTGTTGCTCAATCAGTGCCAGCACCTTACCGAGCTTTTTACGGTTGGCCGGCGTATCAGCCAGTTTGGTCTGCTCCCGGCAGCGCTTGCCACGGAAGCGAAAATCGAGATAAAGGCGGCCGTCACGGCCGTTCACTGCACCCATAACGTCCTCCTTACTGAATGCTCTGGATCAGATCCTGGGCGGATGCCCCCTGCAGCATGGACTCTTCCACCCGCTCCCAGATGTACAGGATCTTGCGGCCGCCAAAGGGGCGAATGTAATGCACGCCCTCGAACAGCACTGAATCCTTGAGGCACTGGCGGATGGTGCGCGCGTCGTACTTGATACGGGCAGACAGCTCTTCAGTTGTGAGATAGGTATGTGCCATAATCAAACCCTCGCTTTTTTCTCTACACCGAACAAAAATGACCTACAGGAGAGAAATTAGCACACATAAGCACCATTGCAAGTCATTTATCACTGCTGTGGGTATTTTTTCTCTTTGGAGGTGAAATGATTAAGTGCCACCTGTCCCGCATACTGGGCGAACGGAAGCAGAAAATTGCCGAGGTTTCCCGGGAAACCGGTATCAACAGAAACACCCTGCACCGCCTCTACAACGAGACCGCGACCAGGGTAGAGCTGGATGTGATTGAACAGCTGTGCAGGTATCTGGAGATAGAGGTGGGGGAGCTGTTTGAGCTGGAGAAGCCGAGCTCATAAACGCATTCAAGCGTAGCTTTTTGCTTTTGTATGGGAGTAGGGTATGCCACAGAATAACTTGAACAAGATGCACAATGGTCGGCAGTTCGAGAAAGTCGAGGGTCTTGCTCCTTACGACCTGTTTGAAATGGCTAACCTATCACCCACGCGAACAGGGATAGGGGGTGTTGTCATTTATTGCGGACGTGCAGATGATGACGGACAACACAGCCCGTATCGTATCAAGGTCTCCGTAGGTAAGGCATGGGGCGCTTCTAGGAAAGTCTTTTCTATCGGGACCGAAGACAAGATAAAAGGACACTGGTTCGCTGTTCAAGGCAGTGAGTACCGAAACGAAGCGGATGCTCCGGCCGACCTACTCAACCGCGTCAGGAAATTTATCGATCTGAATCAGGCGCTGCTGAAAGAGTGGGTAGAGTATGATGGTTTGGAGGATGCTTCTGAGCGCTTCGTTCCCCGGGTGAAGCCGATCACCGGTTAATAAAGAAAAGGGTGGTGCCTGTTAAGCATCCCCCTGTGGGCTATTCAAAATATAAAAAGGGATAAGGAGTTCACTATGTCTGCCCAGACACGCGCTGATAAAATGAGAGACAAGGTACATGACACACTAAATGCTGACAGCATGCATGAGCATCAGCGTGAAGCCGCCAAAAAGACCTTTAATGCGTTTGATGACAATACTCGCGCTGTTGTACTCGCAGCTGAGATGCAAGCAGGTAAATCAGGTATTTCGGTTGCTCTAGCATGCCTGCAACGTTTGAGCTTATCTGATGCAGCCATCACTGATCGCGCTCAACTTAAAGATACTGTTTATATGCTGACCATGGTGGATACAGCGCTGCTACAGCAAGCCGAGGATGACCTTAAACCCGCCAAGAATGCAATCGTCACCAACTTCAATCGCTTCGAGAGCGATATTGAGTCACACTTCAAAGGCTGCCCGCCCAAGCTGATCATCATTGATGAATGCCACTACGGCTCCAACATCAACGCCATACGCTATAACCGTGTGTTTGACTACTTGGAAGAGAACACTGACTGTAAAATCGTCTTTATATCTGCCACACCATTCGGCGCACTCTATGCAGCCGAGCAAGCCTATGATGAGGCGATTGAAATTGCAGAAGAAGCGCAGTTAGCCGGTGATACTGCTGTGGAGGCGGAAGCGAAGCAACAAGCAGAAACAGCGGCCCAGAACTCGATACTACGAAGAAGCTTTGGCACCAAGCTGGTGTTCCACCGTACTAGCGATGAGTATTTCGGTGTTCGCGAAATGCTGAAAGCTGGCTTAGTGCAGCCACTGGTGGATGACGAACGTAACTTTACTACCTCTTCGTCAGCGCGCGATAAGTTCATGGACAAGTTCAAAGCCCACCAAGGCGATGGCTGGTCTTTGGTGCGCGTGCCTGCAGGTACGGTAAACGATGCTAAATCGTTCTTTATCAACGAAGGCGTGCCTGAAGAAAATATCTTTATCATCGGTAAATCACTGCAAGGGATCCCAAAAGACGATCAAACCGAGATTGAACGTTTTAAACGTGAGTACGAAAATGCCGAAGGCTTCGATGAGAAGTTTATTGCTATTACCGTGGCAGGTTGTCGCGCAGGCATTAACTTCGGCGGTATGAAAAACACCCTGATCTCTACCTGGGATAGTACTGTCGCCAGCGTAGCCGCCGTTGTGCAAGCAAACATTGGCCGTGGTTGTGGCTATCACAGTAACCACCAAGTACTGCACTTCACCAACCTGCCTGCGGTTCAAGCCTATGCTGACTCGCTCAACTTTTTAGAAGAGAACACTAACGAGTTTGGCGCTTCAAATTTTGATGGTTTGCGCGAATTTTTTGACGAGCTATGTGATGAGCATAATGTTCAGGGTTTGGATGTAGGCCTTACCGTCAAGCGCAAGAAACGTCGTCCAATTGGCGATGTTGAAACTTACCGTACCGGCGAATATGCGGTCGTGCCATTACAACTGCTTGACGAAGCCCCAGACTACGAGCAATACACCAAGAATGGTGAATTTATCAAAGCTCTGCACCTTATTCGTGAAGAGTACCTCAAAGATGCAGGTCCGCGGCTTAAGGGCCATCGGGCCATGCGTGGTGCCCAAAAGAACTGGGTAAAAGCCCAATGGGTTAACGGCGACACCTATGATAACCCGGAAAAAGCACTGAAACTGGGTACCATGAAAGAGCGCACCCTGCATTTCATTGAAGCATTAAAAGCAGGCGAGCCACTTGAATATAACCAAGTAGTCATGCCAGGTAACGGCGAGTACTCAGCTAGCAAAGCTGTCACTGCTACTATCTTTAGCCGCTATAACCAATCTCGCCGTAAAGTGGCCAAAACTCAAATGAGCGAAGCCGATATGAAAGAGATTGCAACGCTGCTAGAGGTGCCCGAAGACAATACCATTGTGGTGTTATACGCACAGGGCGCATTCGATAACGTAACCACTCAGGCGAAAATCAACCATAACCAACTGCCGGAGTCTGAAGGCTCGGTCAACGATGAAAGCCAGTTCACTGGCATACCTGACGTTGTGTTTGCCTAATGCAGTCAGGAGTCACTTTCCAAGCCGAGAAACACCGTCAACGCGTTAACAGCGCGTTGACGGCACACACCTTCGAGCACCAACACCAAGCGGCAAAAAGAACCTTTGAAAAACTCAACAGCGGCTCCAGGGCCGTTGTGTTAGCCGCTGAAATGCAATCGGGTAAATCCGGCATTGCCCTGGCTCTGGCCTGTTTACAACGCAACAGCCTGAACGATCAGCAACTATGCGATAAACAGCAACTGAAAGATGTGCTCTACCTGGTTACCATGGCGGATACAGCCCTACTTGAGCAAGCTCAAGAAGATCTCCTGCCCGCCCGCAATACCGTAGTCAGTAACTTTACTCATTTTCGCTCAGCAATTGCTCGCGACTTTAAACAACACCCACCCAAACTGATCATTATTGACGAATGCCACTATGGCTCGGCAAAGTCGGCAATTCGCTATAAAGGTGTGTTTAACTACCTTGAGCAAGAAAACCTACAGGGTAAAGTCGTTTTTGTCTCGGCAACGCCGTTCAGCGCACTGTTTTCTACCGGTGAAGACTCCATCTTAAAACACAACTTCAACACTGCTATTGTGTTTCATAAGGCCAGCGCTGAGTACCGTGGTATTCGCCAAATGCACCACGACCGGCAGATCATCAAAATTGCACCAGATCAACGCAATTTTTGTAACGACTCACTAATGCGGCGGCAGTTGTTTCAACACTTAGAAAGCTTTTCAGGCCCTGGCTGGGCGCTGATACGGGTGCCTCCCAATAATGCCCAAGAGGCAAAAAATGTTTGCATTAAGGCTGGTTACTCACCTGAACAGGTTTTCATCATCGGACAGAGTTTAAAGGGCGTTGATGAAACTGAACTCACCTCATTGGCTGAGTTTAAGCGAGAGTGTGAAGCCGCCATTGATTTTGATGAGAAGGTTATTGCAATTACCGTGGCAAGCTTCAGAGCCGGCATCAACTTTGGCCAAACACTGAAGCATCATCTGCTAGCCACCTGGGACAGCACAGTAGCCAATATCGCCGCTGTAGTACAAGCCAACATCGGCCGTGCTTGCGGTTATCATAACAATAACAAAGCATTGCACTTTACCAACCTCGATGCGATTAGCGCCTATAGCGAAATTTTAGCACACCTAGAGCTCGCTAATTCTGAGCCAGATCTTTTGGCAATACGCAGCACTTTTGAGCGTATTTGTGAGCGCTATGAAATCCAGGGATTTGACCGTGGTTTAAGTGACATTCCGCTACAAGCAACACCACACACCGAGGAGCTAGCAGCTCAAACTCGCTACCAGGTTGGTGATGTGGCCATTGTGCCCCTTCAGCTAGATTCTAATTCTTTCACTCCTGAACAATTTACCCAAAACCGTCAGTTGCAGCAGGCAGCTAACATTATTCGTGACACCTTGCTCGACGATGAAGGGCCAGTGATAAAAACAAATCGAGCATTGCGTGGGCGTGATAGAAACTGGATTAAAGCCCAGTGGGTTAATGGCGTTAGTTTTGATGATTTCAGCAATAGCATGAGCTCTGCGCGATATCGCACTCTCCACTATTTAAGAGAGCTGGAAGAAGGCACCCATATTGATTACGAAACCCTGGTCAATCCGGGTGGTGGTGAAAGCGTTGAAGATAAAAGCGTTTATGCTGTGATCTTTAGCGTATATAACCTCTCGGCTCAAGTAGAGAAGTTTAAACGCGCCATAGAGCTGTATGAGATGGAAGAGCTATGCGCCGAGTTAGGCATTGAGAATGATAACAGTATTGCAATACTGTTTGAGCGGGGTGAAAAGACAGAATGTTTTTACGAAACCCCAAGTAAAGAAAAGCAGGGCGGCAGTTCAGTTTTTGACTGACAACTGAAAAAACTATCACTGCTCTATTTTTGTAAATAAAGCTACGCAAGATTTTGATATAACTTTAATTTTTATATGACGCATTATTTCTAGGTGATAAGCTTAGTGAAAATAAAGGATTAGGTGAAAGCGAAAAGTGAAGGGTAGTGACAAGTAAACATGAAGGCGGCCAAAAGCCACCTTCATGTTGTCGTTAGTAATTTATTGTGACCGTGGCACTTGAATGGTTGGTACCACAATTCTAGGTAGATGCATTTTTTCACATTGTGAACTTACAAACTCGCGCCAATATGGCCAGATATGATAGCTGACATTTTTATTGGCGAATGCCTGAATGCAGTCCTCGGGGAGATCACCTTTAAGAACGTATTCAGCAATAAAGGTCGCTTCTATAAAAGCCATGACCTCAACTGGCGTTGCTTCTACTGGTTTGACCAGTCGAGTTCCTAGCTGTAGCTGAACACGTAAAATTTTCCGCTTATCATCAAGCGTTAATAACTGCACTTCTTTGAGCTTGCGCATATGTTGCACCTTAAGCTCAATAACCCCATTACCATATTTCGGGTCAAAGTTATCTGTGCAGCTGGCCTGGCTTGAATATAGATATACATCTTCTATTGCCAAGGCCTCAATAGCTTGCTGTAATTGTTGGTCAGCTTTATTAGGCATAGCCCGCCTCTTGCTGATAGTTTAAAATATTTTTAACTTCTTCTTTCTTTGGTCGATAATCATCTAGCTTGTATACGTCAGACTGAGTATGATTCCACTGTTCATCATCCTCATTGTTATCAAGAGAGTTTGTAATATCTTTCAAAATCTCTTTAAAGGCTGCATGTGCGATGATACCGACACCAATCAGGTCTCTCTCTGGCTTTATATCCTGAACACCCGCATCTTTCTTAAGCTTGCTTAACACTTCTGGAAAAGCTTGAGCAACACGCAGTAACTTATCCATAGATTCTGATTGTACAACATCATTAACCTCATATTTGGCAAAGGCAACAGGGCCGCCACCAAATACTCGGGCGGCTTCTTCTTGTGTTAAGCCCCATTGCTTACGCAGGGCTTTGACTTCTGCGCCGGTGAGAAGCTTCATAACGGTCTTTCTGAAGGCAATAGTGTCACGCTTGTTATGACGCAGATCAGCTGCTGTAGCCTGTTCACTACCGCAGGCGTCACAGACCGAGTAGAGGCTGGGCCGCATCGCTTTGTGCCCCATAAATTCCACTTCGACCATTTCACTGTGAGGATGCAGATTACCCGACTCACAGATCGGGCATAATTTTGCAGCCATCGTAGACCTCCTAACGCGTAGGCATGTGTGCCGAAACCAAGAGCAGTATTTTGCCGGTTTTGCCTATCGCAAATTTTACATAGTAATCAACGCGCAACTCTTTGTGTGCGTACTGATTCCACTCCTGCCGGCTCAGTTGGTAGGCATCACATGCTGCCCAAGGGCCAGTGGGGCGTTGAACACACCATTGAGAGTTGATGTAGCAGCCTTCTTGTACAGCCGCTCGAATCAGTTCTTGGATGTCACCATCATCAAAAGCTAGATCTTGCAAATCTCTTGTGCAGTCTCTTGTCCATGGAATGGTGCTCCCTGAAGACAGTACCGCGAGCACATCGGCTGCGGAGTAGATTGGACCTGGGATTAAGCGCTGAGTATCTGTAGCACCTTGCCCAGGTAGTTGGCCTTGGTAGGCACTAACATTGTTTACCATTATGGTAACTTTTTCCAGTTATTCTATGAAAAATTTGATGGCGCTAACATCGTTTAGCCACGTGAATCTCAGTTCCCGTAGAGTACCACAAGCTAGCTAGGTTGCGCAGACCAGCTCCAACTGTCTATGAAAAGTATTGAAACTTTACGCTTCGCATTAATCAATCTTAAGCTTCTGAAAAATATGGGATTACTGGCGTTATTTACAACCAAAACACTTCCCATCTGGGTCTGATGGAGAGTGCGCGCGCTAATGAATATCGCCGAGTCCTCAGAGTAGAATGTGCCAATCGTTTCGCAGGCGTTGGATGAGCTGGGCACTCTGAACTTTGATTATGAAGCTCAGCACTGGGCAACCCAGCTGGCCGCTGATGCCATGGTTACCCCGAACAAGATCCAGTACGCCTAATCACATGTGATTAAGTTGATGAGAGCTTCACTATGAATTTGTCATAGAACGCCGGCAACGGTACTTATCATGCCACCGCCGGCTGAATAAAAACACACTAATGAATATCAATCACCGGTGTTAAACACTCCTGCAAACTCAAGCCACCATGGTCATAGTGTAAGCCGGCGCGAAAGGCACTGATGCCAGGGGCAAAGGTAATGTGCACATGGTTATTCCAGTACCAGGGTGCTGTGACCTGCTCGCTGGTGGCAGTGCTTTTTAAAATAGCGCAGCGCGGGGTTTGCTCACTGGTGGCATTTTTAGCAAGGGTTGCTTTGGGCATTTTACCGGGCACCCATAGCCAACCATGGTCAGTCACGATGCGAATATGTTGCCAGCCGGCTTGTTTTAAGCCATCAATGCGCGATCTAACTTCGCTTAAAATGTCATCAATTCGGCTGGGTAAACGCATTTGTTCTTTATGGCCTGCTTTATCCAAATCACCGGTTTGCACCCAGGCCAAGCCCGTAGGATCGCCGGTTTCCACCCCATCTAAATATTGCCAACCCTGTTGCTGAAGCAACGTTTTGAAGTTCGTTGATGAAAGGTCACTGCCGCTACTGTATACCTTAGGAATAAAGTTACTGTTGTCCACATCACCATCGAGCAAGTCTCGAATGGGAGTGACCGCGGCTTTGGCGGTTGCAGTTAATGATGGCAAGGCCGACCACTGGGCCGATAGCTGTACCGAATAATCGGCCGCTAGGCTTTTAACAAATTCGCTGGCCACGTCAAACCGCAGGCCGTCAACAAAAAACACCACCTGGCTTGCGGCTTGGTAACCTGCAGCGGCCGGCTCTTCAATATCGCGATCGCGACGCTGGTAGCCTAGCTGTTTAACTAAGTGCTGAAAGTGCTCGGCTTTATGCTCAAGCCAAGGGGTGTACACCACAGATAACACACCATCAATAACCGCACGTTGGCTATCATGTTGAGCACAAGCCATGGCCTGCAAAGCCGCGTAATCGAGTTGCCAAAACTCGCGCTGATAGGCGCTGGCCATAACGTCTAAGTCGGGGCCACCAAAGGGTTTGTTTTTTAATGAAACCAAGATTGCCAAATGCTCTAGGGCATTGGCATATACGGTATAGCCCAGGCGAGACCACAAACTCTCTGCTCTACCCGCTTGCTGCTGATGCAGCTGAGTGATCTCGGCATCCACCTCCAAGTCGCTTTTGCTGGCCATGGCGCTAAAGGCGTTCGCCAGCTGCTGCTCCTCTTCTAAGGCCAAGGATAAATAACAATCAGGATTTAACGCTAGCGCCAAGGGCTGAACGGTTTCTAGCTGCTTTAGCAAGCCAGGCAGGCGCTCTGCCATGTCTTCAAAACGAGTCCATAGGGCAGACCAAACAGGCCCAGGCTGTTCACAAAGCTTGGCCAAAAAGGTAGTGCGACTGCCGCTCTCTGCGGTTAGCCCATATTCCTTTTGGCAATATTGCTGCAATATCGCTAAGCGCATGGGTTGCCAGCTATCGGCAATGGCTGGGTTATCTAACCAGTGCAGTAGATCCCGAATGGGATCTTCCACCACCAAGGCTTGCAACTCGGCGCTGGTAATGCGCTTGCCTTGCAGGCTGCTGGCATCGGCTTCTAACAAGGGCTCCAGCACTTGGGCCAAGGTGGCCTGGGTGGTTTTGTCTTTAGCGATATCCAGCTCTAAGCCAATTGCAGCGTTGGCCAAAAAGGCGGTAAGGCTCCAATCACGGTTGTTATTGGGCGTGGCCCACCAGCAGGAACGATATTGCAACTCGGCCAACGGAATTAAGTGACCAGGGCAGCTTTCAATGGCTCTGAGTTCGCGGCGTGATACGCCGGGTAAATAAATAACCGGCACCTTATCGGTTTCGAGAGGGTTGGCGAGCCCGGCGATCACACACTTTAGCCATACTGCTGGGCCAGTGCGTTGTGCTGGGTTGTAGTCACCCAGCTCAAGCAATTCTGGCATGGCCGCTTTTAGCAGTGGCATGGCCGGCTGCCACGCCGCATCTTTATCGGTCCATAAAATGGCGCTGGGTGGTAAGGCCAACAAATCGGCCTTATCGCCTTGCTTGCGCAGCTGCTGAATTAAGACATCGATAATTTTCATGGGTTATTGGCCCGCGCTTGGTGCTTTTCCGCCAGGGTAAGGTGATGATCATTAATGCGATCGCCTTCCTTGCCGCCGTACTCCAACCCTAAGTGATACCAGGGGGCACTGGCCACATCGCTGCCGCGGTCTTTTTTCCAATGAATATTGGGCTTGGCACGCAGCACACCCGCACCTCTTTTACCGACGTCTTTGGCCAGCATAAAGGGACGAATATTAAGCCGCACGCCGTCGTTTAAATCCGGTTGCCAACCGATGGGTTGTTGGTGCAGCGGCTTCCAACGTACGAATATGTCATAGCCGCTTTCGCCCTGTTTAATGGCCTCTAACTCGGTTTTCAAGTTTTGGGCGGCAGCCAGGCGAATTTCGGCACCATCCACATGCTGCTTTACATTTTCCGCTTGCTGGCTAATCCAGTCATTTAAGTAGGTATAAATTAAACGGTCCAGATTATTGGCATCGAACCGATGATAGTTGACCATGGCACTAAAGCCGTCTTTTACGCCATCCCATACCTGCCAGATAAAGGGACGATGCTGAAACAGCTTACAATGCTGCTCAAAAAACTTATCCCGCAGCCAGGCTTCTAACGACTTTGCCCCTACGCTGGCCAATAGCTGCTCACGCACGCTGTTTGACCAGGCATCGCCATAGGCGGCTTCCAGCATGGCTTCTAAACGGTAAGCGGCGGTGGATTCACCACGCAGGGCGGGCAAACAGACAATGCCATCGTCATCGACTAAATCGCCTAATAATTCATCGCAACGATTTACCCAGGCGCGCTGCTCATCAGCCAGTTCCATCTCCGGGTCTAGCTCGGCAGGCCAGCGATAGCCTAATAAACGGGCGGTAGCAATGTGCAGCACGGTATCATCAATGCGAAGTTCGTCCTGCTCGGTCCATTTGTTTTCGTCGCTCCAAATCACTGAACCGCAAGGATGACCATGGAAAATCCATTGGGTGGGATCGTTGGTGTAGGGCTTAGGGAGGCCGTTGGGATACTTAAGTTGTTCCTGCTCAGTCCATTCTTTCCTATCGAAAAATACCTGGACTAAATCGCCTCTCACCTTCAGTGTCTGATTCAATCCTCGGACATCATCATGATAAGATTCATCAGATGTATATGCCCAAACACTGCCTAAAAACTCATCGTCGGTGGGCAATATTACAACGGTATTTTCGTCATACTTTGCGCCGGTGTAGAGAGTGGCATAGAGAGAACCTGTAGCACTAATAGAAATACCGCGCTGATTCCACGACTTGGTTCCTCGAATAACAGAACCAGGCTGTAACTCCAGATACTCACCACTCTGCTTCCATGCCAATAATTGACTCAGACCAGCATAGTGAGCAGTAGATGTAACCGTTGTTTGGTAAAAATGGTAATCTTCTGTTGGCCTTGGTATCTCTGCGACACATCGAACAAACCTTTGCGTATCACCTGTCTGAATTCCATTTGCAAAATCAGCAAAAGCAGCCAACCTTTTTTCTCCTGTCGACTCATTCAAACTAACTCTGCAATCCGGATTCTCCAACTGTCCCGCCTGGCTTACCGATTTAATCTCTTCCACCAATAACGCTTCGGCTTTTTCAGCCGCGGTTTTAAAGCCTGCCACATCCAAGCCACGCAGCTCATGGGTGCTCTGCTCAGCCGCTGAGTCAAGCATCAATGTTTGATCAGTTTGGCCACGGGTAATGCCTAACAAAATCGCTTTAACCACCTCACCTGATATGGTTTCAAAGGCACCGCTACCCATACGCGCCACCATATTCCAGGTATCTTGTTTAAGCAGCTGTTCACGGAATTTTTTATAGCTGGTTAAAAATAACCAGTTTTGTGGCAAGACCACACTGGTGTGGCCACCTTGAGTGTTCATTTGCAGACAACGTTCTAAAAATACCGTGGCCAAGTCGTTTTTCCCGTTGGCATGGTGTTGCTCACAGTACTCTTTTAATACGTCGTTTTGTTTGCCTCGGGCCAGGTAGGGCACATTGGTGATCACCCAACTGTATTGTTTGCTCAGTAGTTCGGCGGCTTTGGTCAGGCCTTGTGCGGCAATTTGGGCTTCGAAAGAAGGCTGGTCACTGCTGCTATCCAATGCCTGGTTCAACGCTTGTTGCAAGGTGGGCCAGTTAACAATATTGGCCGCCTTGCTGCGTTGCGGGTTAATTAAGCTGCCCAATACCGGAGCGTGCTCAAAGGTTTGTTGTAACCAGTCGAGGGCAATGCTGAGGTTGTTGCTTGTTGAGGCTTTGCTGCTGGCATCCTGCGCTTGCGCAGCAATCTGTTTAGCCAGTTGCTTCCATTCACCTTTGGCGGCACTAATGGCAACCCCGCTGCAGGCCAACTGCAACTCAGGCAATTGCCGGTAACCTAGGGGTTTGCCGGTTTCATCCGGATAGCGCCAGGCTTCTAACGCAAGCGCAAAGGCGGCCAGCTCTACACAGCGTTGGTCCAGCTCCAGGCCGTGCAAGTTTTGGCTAAGTACGGCATCAATGGCTTGCTTGGCATTTAAGCCTTCATCGGCCATACGCAGTGGCACCAGCATTAAAAACGCCGCCACCAAGAAATGGCCAGAGCCACAGCAAGGGTCAATCACGGTTAATTCGCTTAACTGTGTTGGCCACTGCTCAAAGGTGCCTGCTGCCGGTGCCCAGGCATTTTGTTCACTGGGCGGCTGGCTGGCATTGGGCTTAACAAAGCGCAAATAGGTCAACGGCACACCGGGTACGCTGGCCGCTTGGCGCAGCTCGGCCTCGGTGGTGGTGGTGGTCACATCGTTTTTAGTGAGTTTACGCTTGGCCCACCAGGCCCCCAAGGCGTTATCGAGCAGAAAGCTCACCATATAGGGTTCGGTAAACAACTGGGTAACCGGGCTCAACTCATCGGCACCAATTTTGACCCCAGAGGCATTCACTGCGTCTTTGCGCTCACTTTGCCAAAATTGATACAGCCACCCCAGGGCGTCTTGCGCCTGAAAGGTATCCGGGTGAAGACTGGTTATCAGCTGCTCTAACTGCTGCACGGCATCCCGTGGCAGTTTAATGGCCAAAGTTGGTGAGCCGATGCGAAATATCTGGGGCAGCATATCGGCAGCCAATAAGCCTGCGGCCTCCCAACCACTGCGGGCGTTCAGCTCTGGGGCTAGCTCGTTACAGTCTTCCAAGCTAACCGGGTAGCCTTCGCACATTAACAGGTTGTTTTGCGCCAAAAAGTAGGCAAACAGCATGCGGTGCCAATGTTCATAGGCCACTTCACCCACCAAATGGCCAATTTGTTGGCTGCCATCGCTGGCTTTAACATCACCCAGGCTACGGCCATGGGCGCGCAACCTGGTGCGTAATTTCGCATCGGCTGGTTGCAAGTAACCGGGCGCACTGCTTTCCCCCACGCCGAGGCGCTCTATTTCTTCGCGGGCGGCCTTTTCAACCAGGTTGCGAGCTGTGGTAACAGTTTTTTCTAACTGGTTACGCAGGGTTTTGCTTAACGCTTGGCGCACGAAAGTTGCTGTCATTATTACTACCTATTTGTTCTTACCTATGCCTGCTCATGCCCACTGCTCTTAAGCAACCGATACCGGGCCATTGGCTAGCTTGGCACGAATGCTGGCTTCGGAGTCTGCCAGCCATTGCTTGAGCTCATTCTCGTCATTAATGACTTTGCGTGGTGCATGTACCACCTGCACCTTTGGCTGCAAGCGGCGCACCGCCTCTGCTCGAGCACGGTCGAACTTTGACATAAGCGAGGCAGTACGATCATGCCATTGGCCCAGGCTGCAGTTTTCCAGGCTTGCTAGTACACGATCGTTATTGGTGAGGTCTAACTCTGGCATCTGGGTAATGCCAAATTGCTGCAGCACCTCGCGCTGCGCATCTTCAGCTAAGCGTTGCCACTGCTCGTCGGCCTCCAACTGCAGTGCACAACGGTCATATTCTCTCTGGTACTCGCTTTGGTGGTGCACAATGGCATCACGCAAGGATGAAATGGCCTTGCGGATAAGCGGTGTTACCGGGTTAGGATTTGCCAGCAAACTGCGGTTATCGATAATGGCCTGTTGCTCTTGCAACAATTCATCATAAAACGCCATGCCGCGGCACAGGGGCAACAAGTTACGTAGTTCACGCCAGTCTTTTTGGCGCTGTTGAATCAGCTCTTTGCTGCGTTGCCAGGCTTCCACATCGGCTTTAATACGCTCTTGGTTGGCACAAATTTCCGCCAACAGCTCGTTGCCCGAGTGCTGCATAATATCGTCTAGATAGGTGGGTGCCGGGCTTGCAGGCAGTGGCGCATCACCACCGGCTTCACGCGCTAACGCTTTACCCGCTTGCAATGCTGGGTGAGCCGCACTTGCTTCTTGCCCGGGTTGTACCGTTTGGCCCAGTACCTGCAGCACGCCTTTTACCTTGATCAGCTGCATTTTGGTGAGCTGTACTTTTTCGGGCTTAAAGGTGGCTTTGGCAATATCTCGCCGCTCCAAGGTTTTGGTATCCACACCTTGGCCATTGATACTGGCGTTGAGCTGGCTGCTGGCCAGCATGGCAACCAAGGCACCATCAATGGCATCGTTTGGCCAGCCGTAGGGGGCATTGTTGAACTTCTGCTGAATTTCTTTACCGGTTTTGCCCACCCCCAGATAACGGCTGATGGCCTCGGTAACAGCGAGACCACCGGCACTGCTATTGGCCAACAAATCCAGTGCTGTTTCGCCGCCGCTTTTACGTGCCGCGTTGTAGACCTGTTCCCACTTTTTATCGTCGGCCTTGCTAAATTCCGGGTACAAACGCTCTATCGCTTTGCGGCCAGCTATTTCTAGTTGCTCTGCTGGTGTATCGCCCTCAACGTCACTACCGCCGGCCATTTTGATTTGAATGCCGTTAAAAATGTCTTTATTGATGGCATCAATACGCCCTTGAGCAACGGTCATGCGGTGCTCCATTGCCGCTTTAGCATCGCGCCCAGCTTCGGTTTTGGGAGTGCCTTTGGTGCTTAGCGTTTGCTCAGCGGCCTTTAGCTCTACCATAGCGTCGAACAAATCATCTCGGTGCTTGTTTGGCACATACAGGAAAATGGTTGCTTGCTCTGAAGTGGCACCACGGGCTGCGTGCAAAAAGTTCTTTTCCGAGTCGTTATGCACCCAAACGTAGAGCTTATCTTGTGCATCTACAGGCAGCGTTGAATCAAAACAGCTAATTAATGGCCGTGATACCGCGCTCTCTCCTTGGGTGAGGCGTGTTTGCCCAACCAAACGACGAACGTGATTTTGCATCAGTTCTTGGCGCATGTTTTCAATGCGGTTGGGGTTACCGGTTAACTGGTTTCGCTCAGCTTTAAAGTGATCGTACCACTGGGCGCTTTCGGCAGTTTGTAAGCGATATTCGTTATGGCCAAGGCTGTTTTCAAAGGTCATTAGCAGACCTTCTTTTACCAAGCTTTCCAGTAAGCTTGGCACTTGCTGGCGTATGGTGGATTTTTCACCGGCCAAGTCTTCAATCATTAAGTCGGCCAGGTAATCCGCTGTGGCGCTAATGCCATGATCAACATCCGTTGGTAACTTTCCAATTAACAGCACCAACGCCAAAACACGCGCTTGTTGCTGCTCGGTTGCATCACCATCGGCTTTGCGGCTAATAGTTTCGTGAATGTCTTTAGAGATAACCTGGGCTTGCACCAACTGCGTTTTCAGTTGGTCGTAGATAAAGTCAGCCGGTAGCACATTGCCCAGCGGTTTATTAGCTGTGGTTTTACAGGCGTCGTGAACAATTCGCAGTTGAGTGCGCAACTGAGATACGGTACCGGTCGCATCCAGCGCGTGCAGTACTCTATCCCAGAAGCGGCGGCGTACCGGTAACAGCGGATAGTCTGCCACCAAGTGTTGCTCGTCAGCTGCGTGGCTTTCAATCACAGTGCCGTGCAGGTGGCGTGATATTTCACCCAGGTGACCATTCAGCTCGTTTTCAATTGCTGACCGAGCTGACTCTTTCTTTTGCAAAATTACTTTGCGAATTACAGAGTCAACATCGGTATCTTCAAGTTGTACTTTCAGTTGAAAACGCCCCAACAAACGTTGCAGGTTTTCGTTACTGCTTAGTGCACTCTGGCCGGTTGCCACAAAAATAACCCGTGATTTTAATTGTGGTGCCTCACAAAGCTTCTCAACCACATGCTGTACATCATGAGCACGGTCTATTTCATTACCAATAAACTGCTGTACTTCGTCCATGACGATCAACGTTAATGGCACTTCGCCATTTTCTTCAAGCACATCAAAGAAGGTTTGCTGTAGGTCGTCGTCACTGATTTCATTGGTTAACTTAAACTGGCTAGCCAGCAGTTTGCCCACCGCAACAGGTGATTCGGCCAGATCAGGGATGTGTTTCAACAAGGCCTTATGTAAATCTGGAGCCACATAAAGGTTACGCAGTGCTTTACGCCATTGTTGCGCTCCCAGCTCCTGTTGAATGGTAGTTAACAAACCTTGCTGCTTAAGCCAAACACAAAAACGTGCTAGGTGATATTGCTCTGGCAACCCCAGAGAGCGGAACAAAAGAGCCAGCACGGCCAAGCGAACGTTTTTAGTTCCAGCACTGCCAATGGTGCCAGACGCATGGTGTTTACCTGGCGTTTGCAGCGCAATGTCATCTAGTTTATTAAAAAGCGCTAAGGTGCTGTCTGGCAGCTCCGCTAATGAACGGGCGTTTTGACCATCAATATCGTCATTGGTCCAGAGCGCGGCCAGCATTTTGGCTAGATGAGATTTACCTGAACCGAAGAAGCCGGAGATCCATACGCCAGGCTGCTCATCACGGCTGTTAAAAAAGCTAACAAACTGGCTTAAAATCTCCTCAATACCTTCTTGATATTTACCATCACAAACAAAGGTTTTTAGTTCATATTCCAGTGTGGCCAACGACTCAGCATCGCGGCTGTCACTTACCTTGGCCACACCCTGGTTTTTTAATAGGTGAGTGGTCGGATCGTTATAATAAATGTCTTTGTTTAACATGAGCAGTTTTTATCCTTAACCCTTTAATGCCGTTGCCAAGTAGCCCCAACCATTTTTAGCGTCGAGCAAACGATAGGTGTTGTCGTCTTTTTCTCCTGGAAAAAAAACTAACAAACGTCCTTGAATCACGTCGGCGAGCTGGCGTACCAATCCTGAAACGGAAGTAATACCAAACAATGTGCCGCAGCCAAGTAAAGCTACGACTGTCTTGCTGGCATCATTTTCACTCTCTTTTTTTATCTGTTCACGGAGCTGTTGGGCGAGATCTTCTGCGAAGAACTCGTAGTTTGCTTCTAAGTATTCTGGATTTTCAAAGTAGGCTTCAGCATAGTCTTGATCTGTAAGCCATTGTTCAAATGCATGTGTGATATCGAGTAGTTGCCAGTAGTAGCCATGTACCTTAGTAAAGTGCTCAAAAGCCTCCACCCTGGCGCGCAATTTCAATTCATCTTCAGGCTTGTAAATGGCGAAGATTGAACGCTCTTCACCTGAAGCAACAACTGGCCAACTCAGGCTAATATGGTTTTCATATTCACTAAGCAAGTTACTGATACGGTCAGCCATTAAGAATGTCCTTCTCGTGTGCGGTTAGCCAGTTAGGAAAACGAATTTCCATAACGTCGCCAGAATGTGTGAATTTAATAAGCCCTCGGCTGTGCGCACTGTGGGCATGCGCTATGAGTTCGTCTCGATTTAGCCCAAGCAACTTTAGCCACCGGCTGTTGAAGGCAATGCTGCCATCTTCGCCATGCAAGTGGGCTACAAACAGAGCAAAGGCCACATTGCTGGCGGCTACACGGGGCTGACTGCGTATTTTTTTTGTTCGCCCTTGAAGGAAGCCAGCTTGAGTAAGGCTACCGTTGATATTTTGGGCATACGAATTCATAGAGGAAGGACTATAGGCACCAGAGTTATGTTGCTCCAGCAACTCTATCGTTTGCTGTTTGCTGTAGGTCTCGCCTGGAGCAACAGTCTGTAACATGGGCATTGAAATTCGCAGCAGAGCATCACGACAAAATGCCAGCTGAAGAGCCAGCAGAGGCCGGCTCTGAGAGGGGGTCTGTGCCCAAACCCTCAAAAAGTTACGATACAGGCAGACACAGGTATCAAGGCTGTATAAGTCAACCAGGTGACGATAGGTGAGCTTACGACTATTCGCTGTGTCTTTGTGTAGCACGTTAAAGTGAACGATATCCTCTTTAACAGTATGCAGTGGCGCACCTTGTGGGTGCAGTTCCAGTAGCTCGTTCAGGTCTGCAATCATGATGCTTCGCGCAGCATGGGCCCCGCTAACACCGTACTTAAAGCCGAGCTGTTCTAACACCTGTTCACTCACTGACACTGCACAAATCCTCAAAAACAACGTTCGATCCGTGCTTTACACGAACACCTGCAACCTGAAACATCCCACACCGAGCTTGGTGGCAAAGTAACATATACTGTAATTTGCCTCTAAAAATGTCCATATTCCTTATATGGATAGGTCCGAAGCATCGGCCGATCTTATCAGATTTGATAATGATTTAGTGACGGATGGCTCATGCACTTCAGCAAGGACTCAGGCGCTTCTTCGGCGGCCCTGTTGCGAAGCATGCCCTTGTGTTTCTCGTGATACAGGGGGTGCAGGCAACTTGTGTCAGTGTCGCGCCGTGAGCTTGTGCCGTGATGATGCTGACTTAGAGCTATTTCAGTAGCCAGTTTACTTTTTCACTGGCCAGCAAAGCGCCAATAAGGCCCCAGAACTTCCATGGATCTTCACTTCCACTTTCTACCCACAGCTCACGGTTTTTAATATTTTCAAAAAGTTCTGACTTCAATTCATCAGAAAGCGGACACTGATTTTCAGGTTGTTTCACAGAACCACGAGCACAGATGCAAGATGTTACTGCAGCAGTCACACCAGCGACGATCGTCAGTTTTTCCACATTATCGCCACAATCAAATTTAGCTATGTCGGTGCAAAGAGAAGTTGCCACCAGCGTGTAAATTTTAGCCGCGACCAAGGGCTTGAGTCTGTGTACTCCAGCTTCGATAACCCTGTATATGCTCTCACGAGTAGAGCCATCGGTTATGTCTGTAAGCCTAGTTGCGAGCGACATTAGCTCCTCAGCGCCTGCCACTTCGAGAAGCAAACTCCGACTTGGGCCAGGGAACACAGGCTCACCCGCGCACAAAATATCTACAAGCTCGGAGGCCATGGTGGGTGCATTGTCCATCATACCCAACCACTCCAACAGGCCTGATTGCTTATCGGCCGGCAACGCCGAAATTCGTTCTTTTATGAGTGCTGCCACAGATATATCCTTTCTGTCTTTTTCATTATTTTTATATAAACAAGCTTGTCACTCTGCTCTATACGGAACCCAACAAAACTGCTTGGCTGTTAAGCGTGGTTGTCCATCCCATCGATAGGCGCAAAGCTTACCGTCGGATTTGGCTGCAATACTGAAGTCCAAGCAGGCGATATGCTCATTAAGCGGGGTGGGCTCTCCTGTTAGCCAGTAGTGACCGACAAATACCGGTTTATGGCCATCATAGCCCGGCAACATATCTGTTGGCACAGGAGTATCCGGTATCTGGGGAATGGCATCACTCGGCACCATAGCAAGCTCCCGGTAGGTAAGAGCCTCAAGATTCCACCATTCGGTACGGATGTGACAGCGAGGGTTGCGATCCTTATCAAAAAACTGATGCCCTTGGGGTAGGATAATTTCCAGCCCTTTAAGCAGGGTTTCCAGTGCATCAAAGCCCGAGCTACCTTGTCGAGTAAGTTCGGGCCAGGAAGCCTCCAAGATACGTTGCTTATCGTCGAGATAAGGTTTTATGTTCCGTATCTGCGCTGGATGCCAGCAGGCATGTACAACCCTGAACTCTGGCAAATCCAGATATAGTGGCAGGTTCTTGAACCAGGCAATGTGCTCCCGATGCAAGTCACTGCCCTCACCAACCTGACTCAGATAGGCTTGATGCTGTTCGTAGTTCTTGACTGTATGTGGACGTAGATACTGCTCTGGATTGTCTGGTTCAGGTGTTGCATAGGCCACGGCATTGAACTCGTGATTTCCCATTACTGCCAGTGCCTGACCGTTTTCCACCATGTTACGGGCTATCTCCACGGTTTTGCACTGCTCCGGCCCACGATCAATAAAGTCACCTAAAAAGATCACCTTTCGCTCAGGGTGGCACCAACCATTTGAACTTTGCTGGTACCCCATAGTTACCAGCAAAGACTCCAACGCAGCGGCATGGCCGTGAATATCACCGATAAGGTCATACATGCTGACTGCTCTTTCGCTATTCTTTGGCTTCTAGCAATGGCAAAGAAAGCTCTGTGGCTTCTTCTTTAGAAAGGCCAGCTTTGAACAGTGCATACATGGTTGCATGGCCAGGCTCAGCACCATGAATTCGTCTTCTTAGTGCTTTGGGGTCGGGATCGATCTCCCAATATGGAGGAAAACCCAATTCGGGATCATTGTACATATAGCGCATACATGTTTCAGGATGCTCTTTGCGCATTTCATGGAACAGCGCTAACGCACCTTCCGCTGTCTCTCTCCGCACCAGAGTCCTATAAGCATTTTCAAAAATGTCTGTACACGGACCAATCGACGCATTTATATATGTTCGTGTTCCATCTGGCCCTGTCATCATTGCTTTACTGTACTGCTTATCCGGCTCATCAAGTGCATCCACGCCATAACGTTCTTCACAAGTAGATTTCAAGCATCGCCTCTCTATACCACTTTCAGACAAGTAGTTAACAATGAAAAATGATTGGCCTATGTTTTACCGCAACAACAGAGCCTTTTTGTATCTTAATACTGGCAATTTTTCGGCACTTAGGGCTTTTAGGCTCCATGTGAATCAAAACTAACACCATGACCATAAGGAGACAATAAAAAATGCCAGTCACGGGTCACATGCTCAGCCAGGTCACTGGGGAAATTTTGACCTCCGGTCAAAACAGGGGCTGGGTCACAAAATGGTCACGGTTTGGTCACGAGAGGGAATTTGACAGAATGCAGGCGTGTGGATTTACTGAAACTAGAAAAGCAAAAAGCCCTTAGCTATCAACTAGCTAAGGGCTTCTTAAATGTGGCGGAGCGGACGGGACTCGAACCCGCGACCCCCGGCGTGACAGGCCGGTATTCTAACCAACTGAACTACCGCTCCGCAAAAGCTGTATAGTCAGAGTACTAAATTGGGTGCCTGGCAGTGACCTACTTTCACATGGCAGCTGCCACACTATCATCGGCGCGGTTGCGTTTCACT
>NZ_KB908468.1 GCF_000381965.1 Oceanimonas smirnovii ATCC BAA-899 | reverse complement strand
GTTCACAATTATCACCGGTTCCCCGACCTCGCACTTCATGCAGTCTCAACCTTGTGATGCGAAGTCCATCTTGATGGCTTCCTGATACTCTTCGAGATAGGCAATGAGGCGGGGGGCCAATCTACGCACGAGGTCAGTAAACACTGCCTCCAGGTTGGGACGGCCTCCCCGGTAACTGGTTTTAACTCTATCAATTCCTGTGCGTTCAACATACAAGGTTGGGACGAGTCCCAACATTCCAGCCACGGTTGTGATTACCAGATAAAAAAGGACTCCGGCTTTCACCGGAGTCCTTTCATTTTGAATAATAACCCACAGATACAGCACAGTACTCGCAGACAATGCCGGACTTACAGCTGATCGCTTAAAACTTAAGGCTGTGTATTAAGCCGCTTCTGTCTTGGCCAGCAGTTCGTTCCAGTAATTCAGTACCAGTTTCTGATCGTCATCATTCAGCTCACCGCTGAGAATGGCCTGATTCAGACTGGTTTTTACCCGCGCTTTTACATCGCGTATATGATTGCGACCGGCAATTTCGCTCTGGGCCACGGCCAGAGTAATATGCCCGCGCAAATAGCCGCCGGCGAACAGTTGATCTTCAGTGGCTTCGGCTACCTTGCCATCAATTTCCTGCAGCAGACGCTGTTCAAATTCAAAAATGTTCATTCATTTGCCTCGTATTCCGGGTTTGCTACCCGTACCAGCACTTCATCATGGTAGCCAGTGATCACCCGCATCAGGCCACCCAGTTCGCGGTCCAGATCGGGATCATTGGTATCGACTCGCAGCGGGCGTCCGTTCAGTGAACTGAGTTTGGACTTGGTTGCCAGCAGCCAGATATTGTCGCGCCCCACGGCTCTGATCACCGCTGGGCTAAGCTGCTGATTGCCGCGGCCAAACACATGGCCCTGGCCCCCTATCAGGGTGATCACCAGCTTGCAGTTTTTGTCCCTGATATGTTCATACAAGCCCTGGGCGTCCAGATCCGAGGCAACAAGTTGTTTTTGATAAACCAGATCCACCCCCAGCAGGGTGTTTTCAAGGCCGAGCCGCTCCATCACTGCCGCCACCGTGCTGCCCGAGCCCATAATGAAGTAGCAGTCGTCCTCTTCTTCCATGCGCTCAATCACATCGTCGGCAATGTCGGTGAGCACCAGCTCAACGGATTCTTTGCCAGCCACTTTGACCGCCTGCACATAACTGAGTTCACCGGGAATAAGCATTTCACCATAGCGGCGGGCACGTACCCTGCCCTCACGAAACGCGGCTTCGTCTATGTCCATCACATCGGCTTCCATCAGGCTCACCGGCTCACCGCGCACCAGTCTGGCCAGCAGCCGGCCGGTGCCCGCAGGCGTAACGCCATACACACCGGAATGAATTTTCACCCCGGCGGGAATGCCCAGCACACACAGGCTTTCCGGTGCCACGGCGCAGATATCCCGGGCAGTGCCATCGCCGCCGGCAAACAGCAGCAGATCGATGCCCTGCTCCACCTGGCTGGCCACCGCAGCGCGAGTGTCGTCGGCGGTGGTGGGTTCACACGGCTGATGACAAACCTCAAAGGGCAGCGCCAGGTCACGGCATACTGTCTCGCCCATGTCGCCGGCCACGGTATAAATGCAGAATCTGTCTTTCAGCTCACTCAGCTCGGCCAGCGCCAGGGCGCTGCGCTGCAGGGCTCTGGGCTCGGCTCCTCTGGCCAGTGCTTCGGCGGCCAGGCCGTCGCTGCCCTTAAGGCCCACACTGCCTCCCAGACCCGCCAGCGGATTGATGATAAGACCAATTCTGAACATGATGGCTCCTTATACAAAGTCGGCGGCAGTAAGCGGCTGACGCTGATAGTGCGTTTGCAGCACCGCCATAAACAGCTGCGCCCGGGCCGGAAAACCGGTGTCGAGATACACCAGCGCCTGCTCACGCACTTTTTCACGAAAGGCGTGCCGATCCGGCTCAACCGTGCCTTCCAGGTTGTCGCAGCTCACATTGAAAGGAAAACCGCAGCTTAACGACAGCGCCCATTCAATGGCCTGGGGTTTTACTTCCACCTGCTCAAAGGCCGCCTGGGCCTCGGCATCCCGGCCATCGGCATAATACCAGTAGCCATAATCCACTTGTTGCCGGCGGGCGTCTCCTGCCAGCAGCCAGTGCGCCACTTCGTGCAGGGCGCTGGCAAAGAAACCATGGGCAAACACAATGCGATGATGCTCACTGTGCTCATTTGCCGGCACATAGATGGGCTCGTCATCACCCCGTTCCAGACGCGTGTTATGGGAAGCGTAAAAAGTTTGATCAAACAGGGAGATCAGGTCCCGGTAACAAAACGACATAAATATATCAAAACGGCCCTTTACAGGGCCGCTATTCTACCCGCTGACTGCAGGCAAACAAGAGGGGTAGCTCACGCCTTGCCCAAAATGGGCACACATCAGCGCAGCTGAGGGGTGCCGGTATTTACACCGGCATTCTGGGCACGGTTCAGCAGCAGATGGTCCAGCAGCACCATGGCCATCATGGCCTCGGCAATGGGCACGGCACGAATACCCACACAGGGATCGTGACGGCCGCGGGTCACCATTTCAGTGGCATTGCCGTCTTTATCAATGGTCTTGCCCGGCACCATAATGCTGGAAGTGGGCTTAAGCGCTATGCTGGCCACTATGTCCTGACCGCTGGAGATGCCGCCCAGAATGCCGCCGGCGTGATTGCTGGAAAAGCCTTCCGGGGTCAGCTCGTCGCGGTGCTCTGAGCCTTTTTGCTCCACCACGTCAAAGCCGTCACCGATTTCCACGCCTTTTACCGCATTAATGCCCATCAGCGCATGAGCCAGATCGGCGTCGAGACGGTCAAATACCGGCTCGCCCAGACCCACAGGCACACCAGTGGCCACTACCTGAATCTTGGCACCGATGGAGTTGCCCTCTTTTTTCAGCTCGCGCATGTATTCATCCAGCGCGTCCAGCTTGCCGGCATCGGCAAAAAAGAAAGGGTTGGTTTCAATGATGCTCTGATCAAAGGCTTCTGCCTTAATAGGGCCAAGCTGGGTCAGATGGGCATAAATGGATACACCAAACTGCGCCAGTACTTTTTTGGCAATGGCACCGGCGGCCACCCGCATGGCAGTCTCCCGGGCGGAAGAGCGGCCACCGCCCCGGTAGTCACGAATGCCGTATTTCTGGTGATAGGTGTAATCGGCATGGCCCGGACGGAACAGATCCTTGATGGCGGAATAATCCTTGGAGCGCTGATCGGTGTTTTCAATCAGCAGGCCAATGGAGGTGCCGGTGGTCTTGCCTTCAAAGACACCGCTCAGAATCTTAACTTCGTCTGCTTCCCGGCGCTGGGTGGTAAAGCGCGAGGTGCCCGGCTTGCGCCGGTCCAGATCCTGCTGCAGATCCGCCTCGCTCAGTTCAACGCCCGGAGGCACGCCGTCTACCACGGCACCCAGTGCCAGGCCATGGCTTTCGCCGAAGGTGGAGACGCGAAAGAGGGTTCCTATACTATTCCCTGCCATGATTTTTCCTTACAACTTGATAATTAAAACTGATCCCGGTGTGCCAGCAGATCCCGCCGGCTGATCACAAATACACCATGGCCGCCATGCTCAAACTCCACCCAGGACAGGGGCAGCCCGGGAAAAGCCATGTCCATGTGCACCTGGCTGTTACCCACTTCCACCACCAGCACGCCGTCGTCGGTCAGAAAGTCACAGGCCTGGGCCAGCAGGCGGCGGGTAAAGTCGAGGCCGTCAAGGCCGGATGCCAGCGCCAGCTCAGGCTCATGCTGAAACTCGTCAGGCAAGTCGCTCATGTCTTCTTCATCCACATAGGGTGGATTGGCCACGATCAGATCGTATTTGTCACCGGCGGGCAGCGCCGAGAACAAATCCGATTCGATGGGAATCACCTGCTGCTCCAGACCGTGGTTATGAATATTGATTTCCGCCACATCCAGCGCATCCCGGCAAATATCCAGCGCATCCACTTCCGCTTCAGGAAAGGCATGAGCCAGCGCAATGGCAATGCAGCCGGAGCCGGTGCACATGTCCATAATGCGGGCAGGCTCATGGGCCAGCCAAGGCGCAAAACGGGTATCAATCAGCTCGGCAATGGGCGAACGCGGGATCAGCACACGCTCATCCACATAGAACTCATAGCCCGCAAACCAGGCGGTATTGGTAATATAAGGCGTGGGCAGGCGCTGCTCTACTCGGCGACGAATCGCCTCCAGCAAAATACGGCGCTCAGCAGGTACCAGGCGGGCATCGCGCACCTGGGGCGGACAGTCGAGAGGCAAGTGCAGCAGCGGCAACACCAGTTGCACCGCATCGTCCCAGGCGTTGTCGGTGCCGTGGCCGTAAAACAGTCCGGCCTGCTGAAAGCGGCTGGCCGCAAATCGCAGCCAGTCACCTGTGGTGTGCAGCTCGTTGAGCGCCTCGTCATTAAAAAGCGTGTCCAAAACCCCTCCGCCTCGTTAAAATGGCTGTTTTTTGAGTAACAAAAGCAAACATGACCGCCTCATCTTCTCCCCCAAACGACGATAAAACGCTGTTCATGGAAGCGGTGCGCGGTGTCCGTAAATTGAAGCAGGATACCATAAGTCCGCACCGTTCGCCGGTCAAGGTGAAAGCCATGCGCACAGCAGAGCGCAAGGACAGGGCGGAAGCCCATCCGTTTTCCGACTTGTATGAACCCTGGCTGGATCAGGACGGCCCCACCCGCTTTCGCGCCGACGATACCTCAGCCTTTGAGCTGAAGCGGCTGCGTCGTGGCGACTATGTGCCTGAGCTGTTTCTGGACTTGCATGGCCTCACCCAGGAAGAAGCCAAGCAGGAGCTCTCTGCCCTGCTGCTGGCCGCCCGCCGGCAGAACGTGAATTGTGTATCAGTGATGCACGGCCACGGCAAGCATATTCTCAAACAGCGGCTGCCCATGTGGCTGGCCCAGCATCCTCAGGTGCTTGCCTTTCATCAGGCCACCAAGGAATGGGGCGGCGATGCGGCCTTGCTGGTGTTATTGCAGACTGAACGTTAATAAATGCAAAAAGGCCGGACATGTGCCCGGCCCCTGTATCCCGTGCCTGTATCAGGCGGTGGCTTGCGATGAGTTCAGCTGATTGATCAGACGGTTGATTTCACTGACCGTTTTACGATGTTGAACGTCGGCCTGCTCGGGCATAATCAGCAGACCTTTGGCATAGTGATAGGCACCACGGCCATGTATGTAGAGCCTTCCCTTGAAAAAGGTTTTTACATGTTTGGCAATCAACAAAGGCTGATAGTTATTAAAGATTCGCATTTTCCACCTCTGCCTTACTTATATCGTGCTCATTTATTGGTTTTTAGTTAACCCATGGAACCGCAAAGCGGCCATGGCCGTGGACGATGGGGGCGAATACTGTGCGGTCCTTCAAGCCAGTTAAATAAGCCGCCATGTCCTTTTTCCAGCGTAATTTTGGCAACACCGGAAGTGACGAAAATCGGTGCCATGGTTGCCGGACACAGACTTTCGACAAGAAATCCAACCAGGGGCATGTGGCTTATGACCAGCAGATTCTGGCTTTGTTCAACATCGGCATAAGCCAGAATGAGACTGGCGGTGATGTCGGCATCAGCATTGGGTATCAGCTCGTCGCAAAAGTCTATCCGGGTTCCCGGAATAAACCGTGACACCTGCTGCCAGGTTTGCCGGCTGCGCACATAAGGGCTGACCAGCACGCGATCAAAGGATGCTACCTGCTGCGCAAGCCACTGTGCCATATGACAAACTTCTTCTTCTCCATGCTCTGTCAGCGGTCTCAGGGCATCGGTGGATGCCTGGGACACTGCCTGGCCATGACGCATGACAAAGATATTCATCTTCACCTCACCTTCAGGCGAACCCGCCTCGTGAAAAGGGCGGGCATCATACCCCTGCAAATCTGGTTGCTCAAGGATCCGGCTCACTTTTTGCGCATGCCATGTCTCGCCACCCCGATTAGCACTCTTATAACATATATAGAACAATCTGGTGACAAGATTCATTCATTTAAAGTGCTGCCTGGTTAAAAGTCAGCCGGCAAACAGATTGCAGCAGATCAATGACACTTTGATGACGCCAAAAAAAACTGGCCGGTCAGGGCCAGTTAAACGAGTTCTCATTATTACGAGTGAACAGAAACCAGAATCTGAGATCACCCCGGTGATACTCAGCGTGTTGACGTGGCGCCAACAAAGGCAAGGTTACTGCACCATCATTTGAGGATGTTGATCCTGGTCAACAAAACGTTAACCCTTACGCTTGTCTAGCCACATCAGGATCACACAGGCCACCACCGACACGGCAATAAAGCCAAACAGAAAGATAAGGGGCATGGCGGTATAGCCAAGTACGTTCCAGATGAGTTGTTCCATTGCGCTCATAGGCTTGCTCCGGATAACGAATTTGCCGACAGTGTAGCAGATCAGGCCCTGATCAGGGCATAGCGCGAGCCGCGTGCACTCACCAGAGACCAGCGCCGGCGCGCCATAAACATGGGCAGCACGGCAGGCCCGAGCAAACACCCCAGCATGGCCCAGCGGCGCGGCGGTAATGCACTCTGCAGTGCGGCAATATAAAACAGCAGCCCGCTCAGAGGGGCCAGCAAGAAAACGGCTAACATCATAAAAAAACCTCCTGACTGGCTAAAATATTACCACATGCCCTTACCTGCTGTCAGGATATGAAATATCCTCTATCTTCTATGCTTTAGCCAATCTGAACAGAGAAATCATTATGTCCTACCGCCATATTTTGGTTGCACTGGAACTGCATCCCAGAGAGACCCCCTTGCTGCAACGAGCCACGGAGCTGGCGGAATATTATGGTGCCGACCTGCACCTGGTGCACGTTCAGCCGGATTTGAGCGGAGTGTATGTGGGCGGGCTGAACATGAGCCTGCCCCAGCTTAAAATGAAGCTGAGGCTGGAAAGCGGCCATGAACTGATGCGGCTGCTGCAAGAGGCACAAAACCAGGTAACCAGCGTGTCATTGCCTACCGGCGATTTGCATCAGGCAGTGCGTATGGCAGTAAAGGAAACCAAAGCCGGCTTGCTGATTTGCGGTCATCGCCCCCACCACCGCTTTTGGGGTCATCTGTTTTCCAACAGCGTGGGCTTTATGGATATCAGCAACTGTGATCTGCTGGTGGTGAAACTGGCCGCAGCTACTTCAGACAAAACCCCTGGCGCTGAAGAAACTCGAACATAAACGGCCGTGCCTCTCTGGCCAGGGTTTCCCCAATCTGCCCGGTCCAGCTGGTGTCTTTCTTGCCACCGGTGCGGGTCTGATAATAGTGACGCACCTGTGCGTCATAATCGGCCATCACAGCATCACTGTGCTCCGGCTGATAGCCATTTTCCATAAACATCATGCTGGCCGGCAATCGCGGCTTTGGCTCAGGATCCTGATCAGGATGCCCCAGGCATAACCCGAATAATGGAATAACCCCTTTGGGCAGCCCCAAAAGCTCACTCAGTGCCACCGGCTCATTGCGCACTGCGCCAATAAAAACACCCCCCAATCCCAGCGACTCGGCCGCTGTCAGGGCATTTTGCCCCATTAACGCGGTATCAATAGCGCCAATCAGCAACTGCTCGGCAAAGCCGGTCCGGGCATTGGGCACCCAATGTAAATGCCGGTGAAAATCGGCACAAAACACCCAGAATTCAGCCGCGCTGCCCACATAGTCCTGATTGCCGCACAGTGCCATTACTTGCTGACGAAGGGCGGTGTCGGTAATGCGAATCACACTGGAGGCCTGCAAAAAGCTGGAGCTGGACGCCGACTGGGCAGCGGCCATAATGGCACTCAGTTGTTCAGGCGTAATGGCTTCCTGAGTAAATTTCCGAATGGATCTGTGTGCCCGCATCAATTCAATCGTGGTTGTCATATTCACCTTTCATTTTCGGTCTGTGTATCATCATGCTCATTGAGGCCGTCTGAATGGAAGCAACCGTGAAGCAAACCCAGCATATTGAACCCATGTCCCGCCGCCATGGTCCTGCCCTGGCTGCTGCTGGCCTTGCCGGCATCATTTTGTTACTTCCCCTGCTCTACTGGTTTAATCACAGCGCTCAGCTGGTGCTGATATTTTTAATGCTGGCTTGTCTGGTATGTCTGGTACTGGGCCTGCTGAAGCTGCGCGAGCCGGTATACAGCTTTTCCCTCAGCGAAGACAATTTACACTTTCATCATCGCATTGGCGGCTGGAGCCTGCACTGGAGCAATATTGTGCGGGTGGATCAGCCCAGAGTAAACAGCGGCCTGGATTTGGTCGCACTGCCTTATGTGGGCATTAAAATACGCGATTATGATGAGTTTTTACCACTGATGACACCAAGGCTGATTGTGCACCTGCTCACAGATCAGCGCCCTTTGCTGGCCATGGGCGTGCGCTTTGGCACCATAGACAGAGCCAAACTGCACGACTGGCTGATAGAAGATACTCACTACCGTTCGGCAGCGGGCTGTCATTATCAGGGCCTTGCTGCCATGCTGGGGCACCGTATGAGTCATTTACGTGAACTGTACGGCTACGATTTAATGGTGCATGAATCATGTCTGGACCGAGACACCGCCGATTTTGTACAGCTGCTGCGCCGTTATCATGGCACCGGGCCGGTGGCGCTTTAATCGCGGCGTGCCGGCAGGCACAATAACGCTTTTCTCCTTAAGGCGTGCCCATGAAACATCTTGATGCCCTGTATCTGTTTGTAAAGGTGGTGCAACAGGGCGGTTTTTCCCATGCTGCCGCCCAGCTGGCCATGCCGACTGCCACCCTCAGCCGGCGCATTTCCAACCTGGAGCAGGCACTGGGCTGCAAACTGCTCAGCCGCACCACGCGCAAGCTGCAGCTGACAGAAGAAGGCCGGCGCTACTATGAGCGGCTGAATCCGCTGTTAAGCGAGATGGAACAGGTCACCGGAGATATTCAGGGGCAAACCCAAACCATGAGCGGCCTGATTAAAGTGGCCGCCCCCATCGCCATTTCCAATACCTTTCTGATGGATGGCATTACCGAATTTTGCCTGCAATATCCGCAAATACGCATCGATCTGCTGCAAAGTAACGATTACACCAGCCTGCTGGATACGGATCTGGATGTGGTGTTTTTCAGCGGCGAGCTGCCCGACTCCACCCTGCGCTCACGCCAGCTGGGCGAGGTGCAATATGGCCTGTTTGCCGCCCCCCGTTATCTGGCCGAAAAGGGCGAGCTTAACCATCCGGAAGAGCTGGATCAGCATCATATTATTCAGTGCTGGCCTCATCGCAACTGGCAGCTTACCGACAGCCGGGGCCGGCGCTTTCACCTAAAACCTGTGGCCCGGCTATCGGTTAATCAGATGCAGTCAGCGGTGAAGGCTGCCATCAAGGGGCTGGGTATTGTGAATGTGCCCCGTCATTACGTGGCTCACTATACAGAAGCAGGCTTGTTACAACCGGTGTTACCGAACTGGCTGGGCGGTAAACGACCATTTCATATGGTGTATCACAACCGGGAGCTGGCACCGGTGCGGCTGAATGCGTTTATTGAGTTTATTGATCAACATATGCGATACCGGCTGGCATCAACCTGGGTAACCATGGGGGAAACAAAGCAGGAATAGCAGACAAAAAAATGGGCAGAACAATCTGCCCGACTCCACTAACAAAAGATCTCTGTAAGCTATGAACACACGGTATCACAGGCCAAGGAGGTTAATTAGCTGTTATTTTGCAAAACGAATTATGTGATTATTCCATTTTTGGAATAATCATTTTGCCAGCTCTGTTTCCCATACCACTGCCTGCCCTTTGGGCCAGCGTTCATCGAGATCAGCATAGGCTTGCTCCAGCAAATGCCGCTTAATTTTAAGGGTGGGCGTTAAGATATCGTTTTCTACGGTCCAGGGCTCATCAATCAGCAAAATGCCACCCAGCCGCTGATGGCTCTCAAGCTGGCTGTTAATGTGTCCGAGGCTCGCTGAAAGCTCACCGGCCAGCTGCTCTTTACTCTGAGTGGCCGCATGCTCCGACAACTGCACCAGCGCCATGGGCTGCGCCTGACCACTGCCCACCACACACACCTGCTCCACCAGGCTGCTTTCAATCAGCATGGCCTCTATGGGCACCGGCAGCACATATTTGCCCTTGGCGGTTTTAAAGGCATCTTTCAGCCGGCCGGTAATGCTCAGAAAGCCCTCGTCATCCAGCTTGCCCCGGTCGCCCGTGTGCAGCCAGCCATCGCGCAATGTTGCCTGAGTCGCTTCTTCATCTTTATAGTAACCGCTCATCATGCCTTCACAGCGGCACAGAATTTCTCCTTCATCGGAAATGCGGATCTCCACGCCCACGCCGGCCCTGCCGACGGTACCGACTTTGTCGGAACGAAACGGATAGTTAAGGGTGGAATAGGCCAGGTTCTCGGTCATGCCCCAGGCTTCGGTGATGGGCATGTCCAACTTTTCATACCAGCGCAGCAACCAGGGTGAAATGGGAGCCGAGCCGCAACCCAGAATACGGGCCTTGTCGAGCCCGAGGCCGGCCTGAATTTTCTTTTTCACCAGACCCGACAACAGCGGAATGCGCAGCAGCAATTTCAGTTTGGCTTCTGGCAGCTTTTCCAGAATGCCGCTGCGAAAGTTGGTCCAGAGCCGGGGCACAGAAATAAACACTGTGGGTGAAATGGTTTTTACGTTATCCACAAAAGTGGGCAGGCTGTGTGCAAAGCCTACCTGCGCACCGGCATAGAGGCTGGAGCCCAGGATATAAACCCGCTCGGTAATATGCGCCAGGGGCAGATAGGAAAAGGCCCTGTCGTCTTTGTTAAGCCCCGTGCTTTCCAGAATGCCCCGGCAGGCTGCGGCATAGGCACCATGGGTTATCATCACGCCCTTGGGCTTGCCGGTACTGCCGGAGGTGTACACCAGGCTCATGAGGGCACCGGCCTCGGGCACGGGTTTCTCTGCGATGGGATCCTGCACCAGCAGGCTGCTCCAGTGATGATGGGTCTCCATGCTGGTGTCGTAGGGCATGGCAAGGCGCATCACTCCCTCGGGAATGCCCGGCTCCTGAGTGTCGGGGTTGTCGAGCTTGCCGATAAATACCGCTTTACTTTCACTGTGCTCCAGCACATAGCGAACGGTTTCGGCACCGGCAGTAGGATAAATGGGCACACTGATGTAACCGCCCATTTGCAGGGCAAAATCACAGATAAACCATTCGGCACAGTTTTTGGAAAGCAGTGCAATTTTATCGCCCGGCTCAAAGCCCAGCTTGCTCAGGCCGGACACCAGCCGGCCAGCCATTTCCAGGACCGAACTCCAGCTGTGATCATGCCAGCCGTCAGCCCTGGGCTGACGCAGATAAATTGCCTCGGGCTGCTGCTCGGCCCAGTGGTACAACATTTGTAATGGCAATGTGCGATCGGAAGCAGTCATAAGTTTCCTTATTGCTGATGGGAGCCACTGACACAAGTATTGCAAACATTTTACAGAGCGGCAGCTTTTATGTGAGTCAGGTTACTGATTGGCTTAAGAAAAGCTGATCAATGCCGGCTTTTTATAAAGGCGTGAAAATCGGCTTCAAACAGGGGCCGGCTGAACCAGTAGCCCTGAATGGCATCACACCCTTTGTTACGCAAACGTGTCAGCTGCGCTTCGGTTTCCACGCCCTCGGCAATGGTGCTCATGCCAAGGCTCTTTGCCATTTGAATAATGGCATTCACAATGGCCTTGTCTTCATGGTTATCGGTAATATCGTCGATAAAGGACTTATCGATTTTCAGCTTATTCACCGAGAAGCGTTTTAGATAACTCATGGAAGAGTAACCGGTACCGAAATCATCAATGGAAATGCGAAAGCCGGCGGCACTCAGAGTGGCAAGCTGCTCACCGGTGTGCTCCGGATTCAGCATGGCCACGGTTTCGGTCAGCTCCAGTTCGAGCCGGCTGGCGGGCACACCGCTGGCGGCCACCCGCTGTTGCAGCCGGGCCACAAAATCGGGCTGCGCCAGCTGTACTGCAGAGACATTAATGGCAATCACGATATTCTCAAAACCTGACTGCTGCAGCCGGTTCAGTTGCTCCAGCACCCGATCCACTATCCACCAGCCAATGTTCACAATCAGGCCGTTCTGCTCGGCCAGCGGAATAAACTCACCCGGTGACACAAAGCCCCACTCAGGATGTTGCCAGCGCAGCAGCGCTTCGGCACCGGTGACACTACCCTGCTGTAAATCCAGCTGGGGCTGAAATGCCAGCGCCAGCTCGCCATTAACCATGGCATTTTTCAGGGCGGTTGCTAATGACAGCGCCCGTTCACTGTTTTTCTGCATGTCGGGCGCATAAAAGCGCAGCCCGTTGCGGCCGTCCTGCTTAACCCGATACATGGCAAGCTCAGCCGCCTGAAACAGATGCTGAGCGCTGTTACCGTCTTCCGGAAAAGTGGCAATGCCCAGAGATGCACTCAGCGACAGAGACGTGCCCGCCGTGGACACAGGCTGCTCAATGCGCGCCAGCAAGCGTTCTGCCAGCAGTGCCAATGACTTGTGTTCACTGTTTTTTACCGTGAGCACAACACTGTCTCCTTCAGGCCGGCCAACCAGGCTGCCTGGTGCCAGCTCTTCTTGCAGGCGGTTGGCCATTTCCACCAATATTTCATCACCGGTGGCATGACCCAGGGTATCGTTCACCGCCTTGAAGTTATCAATGTCCAGCCACATCAGCGCCAGCCCCTGCCCCATGGAAGCGGCCGTTTTCATTTGCAGGGCCAGTTGCTGCTCAAAGGCCTGTTTATTCAGCAGGCCGGTCAGCTGATCAAAACGAGACAGCTCACGCAACCGCTCGGCATTGTGTTTTTGCTCGGTAATGTCTTCCTTGTGAGCCACGTAATGAATAACCCGGCCCAGCTCATCGGTAACCGGATAGATGGTGGTACTTTCCGTGTATTCATCACCCTGCCTGCGCCGGTTAATCAGCTCTCCTTTCCAGGTGTGGCCACGCCCCAGCGTGCTCCACATATCCTGATAGACACTGTGAGCCGTTTTACCCGACTTGAACATTTTGGGATTTCGCCCTATCACTTCCGCCGCACTGAACCCGCTCACGGCCATAAAAGCCGGATTCACATACTGCAGCCTGACATCGGCGTCGGTAATAATAACCGGATAGGGGCTTTGCTCCAGCGCCTTGGACAACAGATGGATCACACCGTCTTGCCGGCGCTGGCGCACCCGGCTCCAGATGCTGTCTGCCAGAATCTGCAGACTGTCGGCATCTTGCCGGTGATAACGCCGTTTGCCCAGCACCGTCAGCACCAGTGGCACATGTCCTTTATCAATAACGGGCACACTCATGCCGGTGGCAGCCAGTGACGAATAGGGAGTGTCTTCTGCATCATGCCACTGCACCGTATTATGACGGGCTGCCGCGGTCTGCCAGGGCGAGCTGTCTTGTTCCAGATCTGCCGGGCTGATCCCAAAAGGCACGGCATCTACCGGCAAATATTCGGCATCGTGCTCACGGCAGACATGAATAACCGCCGCAGTGCTGACACTGAGTTCCGCTGCCTCTTTAGCACAGGTAAATAACAGCTCGGCCACGCTCGCTTTATGATCCAGATGATTCACCAGTGAAAGGGCATTATTCAGCCGGGTTTCATGCTGAATACGCTGTTCATTGGCCACCTGCCGGGTCACATTCCGCGACATCACCAGAAAGCTGCGCCGGGACTGATTGCGTTTGCGCGACACCGACAGCTCCAGATGCTCTCCCGAGCTCAGGGCCATTCTGGTGTGATGGGCAATACCGTATTTATCCGCCTCTTGCAGCGCATGAAAAAAAGCATTGCCCGCCTGTGCCGGCAACCAGTCTTGCTGCTCACTGCCGGCCGGCAGATCTCCCGCGTCTCCGGTGGCATAAACAGACAGCACCCGGCCGTTGTCGTCTACCTCCAGCAATGCATCGGGCAGCGCGTTTAAGGTTGCCTGCAGCCGGGAGCGGGCGTCACTTAACGACTGATAGGGTTCATAGACAGTTTCACGGAACAGCGCACGATAGAGAAAACCGTAGCTTATAATTTTGTAACCGTGCCCAAGAATATTAAAGGCATCAGTAAATTCGACATAACGGGTAAGAAAGTACTCCGCCATGGCCATAATAATGGCCGAGACGGTTAAATAGAGATAGCCGAGCTGGCCGCTGCGCCGGTAACCTTGCATCAACCCCAGTGCCGCCAGCAGACAGGCGGCAATCATGCCGTATTCAAACTGTATCTTGAAAGGCGTTAACCCCTCTCCCACCACAAAGGTATCGGGCACAGTGCCGGGAAAGCCAATAAACCAGACCTGACACAGCGCCACCACGCTTAACACAAACATCAGGCCACAGCGGCGCTGCCACCTTGTGGTGGTGCGACTGGAAAGGGAAGGTACAAATGCCATCAACAGCAAGGTGATGGCGGTAAGCGCGCGGGCTGCCAGCCAGAAATTAATGGCTTTTTCCGGAGTATTGTCGGTAATAAAGGCGGGCATGACCCGGTAAGACAGCAGATGGGACAAGTCGAGCAGCGCAACACCCAAAAAGCCCGCGCCAATCACCAGCGCCTGCAAGGAAGGCCGGTATCGCTGGGTTACCCATGCCATGCCAAAGATCATCATGGCAACAGCAAAGGCAAACATCTCAAAGATAATATTCAGCGGCACATAATGAATTAACGACTCAAGCTGCTGCACCACAGGCGGCACCTGAGCCACCATCATCAACAGCGCCAGCACACTCACCCAGACACAACCCTGAACCACTTCCCTGTTGTGCCACATGCCGGCTGGCATTAACCATGCCTTACTCAATATCCACCCCTGATACTTGCTGCTTATTACCGGTATGACACCGGCACATAGCGGCAAAGTCTGTATCAGTTCTGCCGGTGAATCAAGCGGTTAACATCACTCCCGCGTCGCCATTTTTTTGACACATTCGCTTACAGACTCTCTGCAAACAGGATCAGCAATACACTGACCGCCAGCAACACCCACAAACACCGCTCTATCCAGTCTGTTTCCATCGTTCTTTACTCTTGAGTTTTCGCCACTGCCATAAGCTGTGCAAAATAAGAGCCAATAATGTCGGCAACCTGAACAAAAAACCCCGCACATGACTGTGCGGGGTTGTAACAGACTAGAAACCGGCTTTTGCGGCAGCCTTGCCGGAAGCCGGCCCGGCTTTGATGCACCAGCTTCGGTACAGGTGCCAGCTCATCAGTCCGGCCAGCAGATTTCCTGCCATGGCACCCAGCAGCAGCCCGTTCAGGCCATCCAGCATGGAGCCGAGCCACAACAGAGGCAGGTAGCACACCAGCAACCGCAGTGCCGACATCACCAGGGCCAGCCGGGGCATGCCCATGGCATTGCATGCCGATACCAGGATCATGCACACCCCCATGGCACCGTAACTGAGCGGCACCCGCCACAGGTAACCGGAAAGAATGGCAGCAGTGGTGCCGTCGCTGGTAAGCACATGACTCAGAGGCACAGATACCACCACCAGCAGCAGCGCCAGCGCCAGCTGCCATAACAGCACAAAGGTCATTGCGGTACGTACCAGTTGCCGTATCTGCTCCATATCCTTGCTGCCCCTGAGCCGGCCAATCATGGGCGGCATGGCCATGGTCAGGGCCAGCACCACCACGATGGACAGCAGCTCAATACGGCTGCCCAGCCCCCAGGCAGCTACCGCATGCTCGCCATGCACAGCCACCAGCGCTGTGGCCAGCATGGCTGACAAGGGCGGCACCAGCTGGCTAAGGGTGCTGGGCAGCATAAAGGACAACAGGCGAGTCAGCCCGCTCCGGATTCGGGCGGCATGACGTGGCAAGCGGATCAGTCGCCGGCGCAACAAACCGGTAAAAATAACCACACAACCGGCCCCAAAGGCACAGACGGTGGCCCAGGCGGCCCCGGCCAGGCCCATGTCCAGGGTAAAAATGAACAGGGGATCCAGCACCATGTTGATCAGGCTGGTCAGTACCATCACCAGCCCGGGCAACAGGGTTTCGCCGTGGGCGCGGAACAAACTGTAGCCAAAATACAGCATGGCTCCCAGCCAGCAACTGAACAACCAGGGCAGCCAATATTCCCGCACCAGCGGAAGCAGCGACCCGGAGGCCCCCAGACGAAAGACAATCTCTTGCTGCCCGGCCCAGACTAGCAGGCAAAGCAGTAACACCACTCCCCCGCCGGTGGCCAGCACCAGGCTGCCCAGTTGCCTGGCTTCACCTTGTTTGCCGGCCCCGAGCGCAGTAGAAATAATGGTGGTGGTGGCAATGCCCAGACCAACCTGAATGCCGATGATCAGCTGATATACCGGAATGGTAAAGCCCACTGCCGCCAGCGGCTGGGTGCCCAGCTGGCCGATAAAGGCACTATCGACCATCTGGCTGCTCATGATGGCCAGCACACCAATCAGCATGGGCCAGGTCATGCGGTACAGCTGCCGGCCAAGGGACCCGCCGGTGGGTTTTATCATGTTAGTCATTGCCTGGCAGCAACGGCTTATGCAGTGGCATCTGCTGCAGCCAGCGTGGGATAGTCGTTATATCCCTCAGCCCCCTGGGTATAAAAAGTGGCCGGATCCGCTTCGTTCAGTTCGGCACCTGCCTGCATTCGCTCCACCAGATCCGGATTGGCAATAAAAGGCACCCCAAAAGCAATGGCCTGTGCCTGACCAGACTGCACGGCCGCATTGGCTTCCTCGCGATCGTAGCCCATATTCAGGATCAGATTGCCCCGGTAGTGCTCACGGGCAGGCGTTACTACATCCAGCTGCTGCTCACCCAGAAAATCACCGCGCATCAGGTGCAGGTAAGCCAGCTGGCAGTCGTTCAGGCGCTGTGCCAGCCAGGTGATCAAGCCAACCGGATCGCTGTCTTTCATGCTGTTAAAGCTGTTCAGCGGCGACAACCGCAGCCCCACCCGATCACTGCCCCAGACGCCGATAACGGCATCCAGCACTTCCAGCAACAAACGGGCGCGGTTTTCGATCGGTCCGCCATACGGGCCGGTGCGCAGGTTGCTGCCGTCCCGCAGAAACTGATCCAGCAGATAGCCGTTGGCACCGTGCACTTCCACACCGTCAAAACCGGCACGTTTGGCATTCTCGGCGGCGATTTTAAAGCCCTCGACAATGGCCGGGATCTCGTCATCACGCAGTTCCCGGGGTACTGTGTAGGCCTTTTTTCCTTCCGGCGTATGCGCTTCGTCATTGGTGATGGCTACTGCACTGGGTGCCACCGGCACCCGGCCGTTGTTCAGCAGCGGATGACAGGCCCGGCCCCCGTGCCAGATCTGCAGAAAAATCTTGCCGCCGCGGGCATGCACGGCGTCGGTAACCTTTTTCCAGCCGGCCACCTGGGCCTCTGAGTAGATGCCCGGCTCGCGCCAGAATGCCGAATTGCCTTCCATCGCCATGGTGGCCTCGGCAATCAGCAAGCCGGCAGAAGCGCGCTGAGCATAATGCTCAGCAATAAGATCAGTAGGCACATGATCGGCATCGGCGCGAACACGGGTCAGCGGGGCCATCAGCACCCGGTTATTCAGTTCAACGGCACCCAGCCGGACCGGCGTAAAGAGATTGGTCATAAAAATCCTCGTTATGGTGACTGGCAGGAAAGACCTGCCAAAAGCATGAGCCTATTTCGCCAGAACCGGCCATGGCTGTGTAGCTGGTCCGGCTTTGGAACGGTTGTGAATAAAAGTTGAAACCAGACTGGTACCATACCGGTCGTATAATGCACCAAATTTCTGTTGGCTTTTGACTCCCCCAGCGTATTACATCCGGTCAAAACCGTTGATCACTGAGGCCCCATAACCCGATGATTCCTAATCAGCTCAACATCTTTCTTGCCGTGATAAGGCACGGTAACTTTTCTTCTGCGGCCAGGCATCTGGGGGTAACTTCGGCGGCCGTCAGCAAGGCCGTGGCCCAGTTGGAAAAATCACTGGAATTGCGTTTGTTTCACCGTACCACGCACTCTCTTACCCTCACCGAAGACGGCCATGAACTACATAAAAGAACCGGCCCTCTGGTGGAGCAGCTGGAAGATCAGATAAGACGCAGCAAAGACAAGAAAAAGCAGCCTCACGGCCGGCTGAAAGTGAACCTGCCCGACAGCTTCGGGCGCATGGTGGTGCTGCCCCTGCTGCCCGCCTTTCTCGAAAAATATCCCGACATTGAGCTGGATCTGCAGTTTGATGACCGCATCGGCGATCTGGTGAAAGAAGGTGCTGATGTGGGCATTGGCGTTATGCTCAATCAGGACAGCCGCCTGATTGCCCGCGACTTTTATCAGCTGCAACCCGTGCTGGTGGCCAGCAGTGGCTACCTTGAAAAATTTGGCGAGCCCGCCACCCCAAATGAGCTGTTGCACCATAACTGCATTGCCTACCGCTCTTCCACTACCGGCCGCAAAAAAACCTGGGACTTTCGCGTGAAAGGCGAGCTGATCCAGCACGAGCCTCAGGGTAACCTGACCGTAAACAGCCTGTCGGCCGCCATCAAGGCAGTGGAAATGGGCGTGGGTATTGCTGCCGTGGGCATTGGCCATGCTCAGGCCTGTATTGAACAGGGTTGTTTTCGCCGCGTGCTGCGAGACTATGAGGCCGGCCCCATTCAGGTAATGATTTACTACTCGTCGCGCAACTACCTGCCGGCAAAAACCCGGGTGTTTATCGATCACCTGATGGAACATGTTCACGATGAGCGCACCACCGATCTGGACGCCATTATTCATGAGCTTTGAAGCGTTATTACTGCCGTGTTTTATTTTGCTAATGAACAGAATAAACTTAATGGCTTTGTTATGCGCTCACAGCATCTGTTCTGACTTTGGTTTTGGTGTAATTTATTGGCGGATACTCACCGTGATTTTGAAAATACCACCACAAGAATTGCCCTTCTGCACCAAACAGAGTGTCGCCAAATTTACGGTAGTCACAAAAGGCGATCTCTATTGCCCCGTAATTTCTTATTATCATATTAAATTTCAACGAGTTGGCCTTCGACGTGGCATGTAGGTTTGCGTGTCGAAAATACCTGGTTTTGAAACTGGTCTTGGTTTGGCCTATATAAAGGATGCTGCTCTCGCCATTGAGGCGAGGCACGGGTTTTGAGGACAAGAAAAAATAGATTATGTTTTTTGCCTGAGCAGCAGCCTCCGAGCCATAAACATTTTCAAAATTGAACTTTGAAAGCTCATTGATTTGGCCCGGCAGACGCTCAAAATTGCTCACCAGAGATGACAAGTCATGCTTTGTAATCAAACCTACAGCTCCGTACATGAGTGACCTGATAAATGGGTAGACCCATCAGGCAACCATTCGATACTCAAGGCTCCACCACCAAAACGAACAATCCCTTCTTTTTTCGGCAACTCATTACATTGGCCTCGATATTCAATAAAATCATCAAGAAGCTCAATCAGATGCAGTTTAAAACCAGATGCCGTAACCTGATCGAAAACATCGTCTTCAAGTGTCCAAGATGTACCGCTCAAACGGTCTTCACCATCTTCCGCACAGAAAATCATCTCGCCTTTAACTTTCACAGTCTCAGGATACTGCTTGGCAAGCATAGCAAGGCGAGTAGCTTCGAAGTCTTGATCAAAATTTGGCATATTTTTTCCTTTGGCTCGTTATTTTTCAGCTTGTACCATCTAGGCGACAAGTTACGTCGCATAGCCGCATAACGCCAGCCGGGTAATGCAAGTGCTGGAAATGCTGGCACCGGCGGTGGAGGTATACAGCATTGACGAAGCTTTTCTGGATCTGAGCGGCATCACCAATGTGGTGGCGCTGGAGCAGTTTGGCCAGCAGATAAAAGCAACAACGGCCCAGTGGGTTGGCATTACGGTTGGAGTGGGCATGGCACCCACCAAAACCCTGGCCAAGCTGGCCAACTATGCCACTAAAAAGTGGCCAGCCACCGGAGGTGTGGGGCATTGGTCGCCGGCTGGGCCGGCAACTGCAGGCAATGAATATTTGCACAGCGCTGGATCTGGCCGGTATGTCGCCCACGCCGCCGAGAAACTGCGGCAGGAGCAACAATACTGCCGGGTTGTGCTGGTATTTATGCGCACCAGCCCGTTCGCCGGCAATGAACTCAAGTACAGTCATCATGCATCCGTTACCCTGCCACTGCCCCGGGATATTGTAGCGGCGGTAATAAAAGGGCTGGACCTTATCTGGCGGCCCGGCTACCACTATCAGAAAGCTGGGGTCATGCTGCTGGACTTCTGGCCGCCCGGCACCTACCAGCCGGAGCTGTTCGATTCCATTAACGAACGCCCCAAAAGCCAGAAGCTGATGCAGGCCATGGATGCCATTAACCACAGTGGCCGCGGGCGAGTGTTTCTGGCAGCCGAAGGAATAACACAAGAATGGCAAATGAAGCGGGCGCGGCTGTCGCCCGCTTATACCACCCGGATTAAGAAATTACCGGTAGTCAGGTGATGCTTGGTTTTCAGCTTTTACGTCAAACATTCTTTAATTCACAGCGACTGTGAAAGCATGAAATGCTGAAACGGTTTTACCCAGACCGTTTTAACCCGCCCGGCTGAGATAAGCGTCTGGATCAAGACAAGAGAAGTAAGCCAAAGTATCTGTTGTAAAAAGCAGATACAAAAAAGCCCTTGATAAACAAGGGCTTAAATGAAAATTTGGCGGTGAGGGAGGGATTCGAACCCTCGATACGTTGCCGTATACACACTTTCCAGGCGTGCTCCTTCAGCCACTCGGACACCTCACCAAATTTTTGTGCTTTGTTTTATTCAAGAGTGTTAGCTTCACTCTGTATGGTCTGGTAATTCATGTCTTGGGGCTGACGTAGCACGCTACGTGCTGTTTACCTCTCGGCTTCGCCTCGGACACTTTACCAAACTTTTGTGCTTAAGGCCTGCGCCTAATCAGCGGGGCGTATAGTAGGCAAGGCCGGCGTCGGGTGCAACCCTTTTTATCAGCATGCTATTTCGTTTGCACATTATTGCAGCACTGTTGCTGTAAACTGCGATACGGGCGACGATGCGCCACGACTCTGGCATAATGGACGACCGTTTTTTGCAGCAACAGGACCAACTTGATGACGGCAACAACTTCCGCCACTCAGCTACACGAGCGTTTTCGGGGCTATTACCCTGTGGTGATCGACGTGGAAACCGGCGGGTTTAACGCCAAAACCGATGCCCTGCTGGAAATTGCCGCCATCACCCTGAAAATGGACAAGGACGGCTGGTTAAAGCCGGATCAGACCTTTCATTTTCATGTGTCTCCCTTTGAAGGGGCCAATCTGGAGCCGGCGGCGCTGGAGTTTACCGGCATTGACCCCTGGAGTGCCCTGCGCGGTGCCGTGACCGAGCGGGAAGCACTGGATCAGATTTTTAAAGGTGTGCGTAAAGGCATCAAGGCCAACAAATGCCAGCGGGCAGTTATTGTGGCGCATAACGCCTCGTTTGATCATGGCTTTGTAATGGAAGCCGCCGAGCGCGCCGAGCTGAAACGCAATCCGTTTCATCCTTTCGCCACCTTCGACACCGCCAGCCTGGCGGGTCTGGCGCTGGGGCAAACGGTATTGGCCAAGGCCTGCCGCGCTGCAGGCATGAGCTTTGACAACAAGGAAGCTCACAGCGCCCTGTATGATACCCGCAAAACTGCAGAGTTGTTCTGCACCATCGTTAACCGCTGGAAACTGCTGGGTGGCTGGCCCCCTGCCCCGACAGAAGCGCCTGATTTTGGCAGCGATGAGCCTGCACCGGAATAAAAAAGGCCCGCCGGTTGGCGGGCGCTTTGTTATCAGCCGGTGCAGTTAACCGGTACTGAAGCCGCCAGGTGACCGGTGCGCACCCACAGCCGGGTATGACCAATGGCATTCAGCTCCGGCACCGACATGGGTGCCAGCCGCAACCAGCTGAGTGGCTCCAGGGTTTGCCTGCCGTCGCTTAACTGGCCCGATATCACCAGAATTTCCAGGCCGGCACGGTAGCAGCAGGCAGGAAAACGCCCTCCGTCAGCAAACTCCAGCAAACTGGTATTTACATGACCATAGCGGTGCAATGACAAGCGCCGAAAGCCGTACTCTCCGGTTAACCATAACCCCTGCGCTTCCTGTATTACCTTGACTTCGCCGTCGCTTTTATCGAACTGATTGAGCTTGACGAATATCATACAGCCGGAACGGCTGAAGACACTGTGCCGGCTGCCCGGCGGATGACGCACGTAGGTGCCGGCTTCATGATCGCCGTTTTCATCAGAAAAGGTGCCTTCCAGCACCCAGAATTCCTCACCCAGCGGATGCTCATGCTCAGGAAACACAGACCCGGGTGCAAAGCGTACCAGGCTGGTGACATGACCGCTTTCGGCGGCTTCACGTTCCAGCGGGTAACGCCACACGCCGGCCGCCGGCGACGGTTGCCAGCGCTCCGGGTCATAACTGAGGGTGAGAGATTGAGCAAAGTCCATATTCAGCATCGGCACTAACCCGACGAACAAGTGGGATCATTATCCTGACCCCGCTTGCTGAATTGGTCAAGCGTTCTGCAGGGTTTCACAGGGATAGTGATAGCCGCCTTCGCCGTCGGGCACAAAGCTGAGACGATGGCTGATGCAGGAAGGGGCATCGGACTGATGATGGGACACAAACAGCAGTTGAGTACGCCCTTCCGCCACCAGCAGATCAATCCAGCGTTTTACCCAGTGGCGGTTCAGGGTGTCCAGCCCCTGCAATGGTTCATCGAGAATAAGAATGGGCGGATGCTTGACCATGGCACGGGCAATCAGCAGCAAGCGTTGCTGGCCATAAGATAAGTTGCGGAACGGCTCATTGGCCTGTGCCGTCATGCCCAGCAACGCCAGCCACTGGTCGGCCAGTTTACGCTGCGCATCACCGGGCTGCTGATAAACGCCGATGGAGTCAAAAAAGCCGGACAGTATCACCGCCTTGGGAGTAGCGGTCACGCGGTAGTCCTGCTGCATGGTGGTGCTGACATAACCGATGTGCTGCTTGATGTCCCAGATGGTTTCACCACTGCCCCGGCGTCGGCCGAACAGGGTAAGATCGTTGCTGTAGCCTTGCGGGTGATCGCCGGTCACCAGACTGAGCAGGGTCGACTTGCCGGCCCCGTTGGGGCCCATTATTTGCCAGTGTTCACCGGGATTTACCTGCCAGTTGAGGCCGTTCAGGATCACCTTGTCGCCAAAGCCCACACGTATGTCACGCATGATAATGCGCGGTGTGTTCGCATCCAGCTCGCGCCGCTCGGCGTCGGGATCCGCCGGAGGCAGTGCCTGCGTGCTGGCCTCAAGAGTTGCCAGGTGATGCAGCTGTCGCAGCTCGGCAGAGGCCGCCACCTGAGCACGGGGGCCGGCCTGAGCCAGCTCGCATTCTGCCAGCAACCCAAGATGCGTGGCAAAGTCCGGCAGCTCCTCAAATCGGTTGACAATCAGCACCAGAGTCTGACCGGCAGCCACCAGCTCGGCCAGCAGTGTCATCAGGCTGTTATGGGCGTTTACGTCCAGGCCGTCAAAGGGCTCGTCAAGCACCAGCAGTGCAGGATGACTGAGCAGCGCCCGGCACAGCAGCACCTTGCGGGTTTCACCGGTAGACAGATATTTAAAGCCGCGATCCAGCAGCGGGCTGATGCCAAACCGTTCGGCAAGCTCAGCCAGCTCGCCGGCATCATGACCGCCTTCCAGCATGATCTGGCGGGCGCTGTGACCGTCGTCCTGAGCGTCGAGCAAGTCGCTTTCGTCCTGCTCCCGCTCCCGGTCTGCCAGCTGCTGCAATTGCTCAAACGACACCCACTCTGTGCTGGCAAAGCCGTGGCTGGCCTCACCTTTTGTACATTTCAGCTCGCCGGCCAGCGCCCGGGCCAGCGCCGTTTTGCCGCTGCCGTTGGCACCCACAAAGGTCCAGCACTGACCTTGCTCAAGAGTCAGTTCGGGAATGTGCAGCTGATGGCGTTCACTGATGGCAAAACGGGCGTCCTTGATACAAATGGCGCTCATGAAAGCGGTTCCTTTATGGTTGTGACAAAAATCACATAATCCGCAACCCGGCAGCGGGATGCAAGTGCAATAAAGCCGGAGCATTGGCGCTAATTGTGAGCCATGCCCCAGCCCCGGGGCCGATAACAGGCTAACGTCAAAGGCGTTTTTGCACATCACCGCAGACCAAGGAGTGCCTATGCGCTATCACACCGCGTTAATGGATGAACTGAATTTATTGCTGCATTTTAATCTGGATACCACGCAACAGGGCATCAAAGTGCATCATGACGCCGAGCCCGGCATGATTGATGCGGCCGCCAGCCTGCACCAGAAAGGCCTGATCACCCAGACCGATGGTGGCTATCTGACCGAGCTGGGACGGGAAGCCGCCGAGCATGCACAGGCCATGCTGGGGCTGCTGAAAGAGTAAAAAAATGCCGGCATAATGCCGGCATTTGCATAACAAGTTATCAGGACCAAATTACAGGCCTGCGGCGTTCTCAGACAGGTAGCTGGCCACGCCGTCCGGAGAGGCCTGCATGCCGGCTTTGCCTTTTTCCCACTGCGCGGGGCACACTTCGCCGTGCTCTTCATGGAATTGCAGCGCGTCAATCATGCGCAGCATTTCGTCAATGTTACGGCCCAGGGGCAGATCGTTGACTACCTGGTGGCGAACCACGCCGTTGGCGTCGATCAGGAAAGAGCCACGGAAAGCGACACCGGCTTCCGGATGCTCAACGTCGTAGGCCTGGCAGATTTCGTGTTTAACGTCGGCAACCAGCGGATATTTAACAGCACCGATACCACCGTTTTGAACGGCGGTGTTACGCCAGGCGTTGTGGCTGAACTGAGAGTCGATGGACACGCCAATCACTTCCACGCCGCGCTTCTGGAACTCGTCAAAACGGTGATCAAAGGCGATCAGCTCAGACGGGCACACAAAGGTAAAGTCCAGCGGGTAGAAAAATACCACGGCGGCTTTGCCTTTGGTGAACTCCTTGAGGTTGAAGTTATCAACGATTTCGCCATTACCCAGAACGGCAGCAGCAGTAAAGTCGGGAGCCTGACGGCCTACCAGTACGCTCATGTTTATCTCCTTGCTGTGTTAACACGCGAAAAGTCATCAATCTATCGCGGCGGAACCAACAGTATATGGGCGCGGTTGCACAAACCCAAGGGCGGAAACGCCGATAACGTGGCGCTTGTATAAAGTTCACACAATCCGGTTTTTCCATTGTTTTGGCAAATAATGCTCGACATTCACCGTTCAATTTGCAAACTAGCCGCTTCGTTTGACGTTATGAACTAAAAGGATATTCCATGAATCCCGTTGTTATCGCCGTGTCGTTGATGCTGGTGCTGAGCCTGCTGCGCATCAACGTGGTGATCTCACTGGCCCTGAGTGCCCTGGTGGGCGGGCTGGTGGGCGGCCTGTCACTGACCGACACCGCCAAGATTTTTGCCGACGGCCTGGGTGGCGGTGCCACCATTGCATTAAGTTATGCCATGCTGGGTGCCTTTGCGGTGGCCATTTCCCGCTCCGGCATTACCGATCTGCTGGCGGTACGCATCATTCGGGCTCTGGGGCAAAATGCCAGTCAGGGCCGGGTGCTCTGGATTAAATCGGTATTGCTGTGTGCCCTGCTGCTGGCGGCAGTGTCGTCCCAGAACCTGATCCCCATTCATATCGCCTTTATTCCCATTCTGGTGCCGCCACTGCTGCATGTAATGGCCCAGCTCCAGCTGGATCGCCGGGCCGTGACCTGTGTGCTGACCTTTGGTCTGACTGCGACTTATATGATGCTGCCGGTAGGCTTTGGCGGTATTTTTCTGAACAATATTCTGCTGGCCAATCTGGTGGAAAATGGCGTGGAAGCAACCAAAAGTATGCTGCCCATGGCCATGGGCATTCCGGTGGGAGGCATGTTCCTGGGTCTGCTGGTGGCGCTGTTTATCAGCTACCGCAAACCCCGCCAGTACGATGAAAGCAAAATCATTGCGGTGGAGCCGGAGCATATTCAGATTAACCCGCTGCATATTTTTATTGCGGTGATCGCCATTCTCAGCGCGCTCAGCCTGCAGCTGTACAGCGACTCCATTATTCTGGGTGCCATGGTGGGCTTTATTATTTTCACCATGGGCGGGGTTATCAAGTTCCGGGAAAGTCAAGACGCCTTTACCCAGGGTGTGAAAATGATGTCAATGATAGGCTTTATCATGATCTCCGCCGCCGGCTTTGCCGCCGTAATCAAGGCCACCGACGGCATTGGTGCGCTGGTGCAGGCAGTAGCCGATGTGCTGGGTGATCATAAAGCCCTGGCGGCGCTGGCCATGCTGGTGGTGGGCCTGCTGATCACCATGGGCATTGGCTCATCGTTTTCAACCATTCCGATTATCGCGCCCATTTATGTGCCCTTGTGCATTTCGCTGGGCTTTTCGCCGCTGGCCACCCTGGCCATTATCGGTACCGCCGGTGCCCTGGGTGATGCGGGCTCGCCGGCGTCAGATTCTACCCTCGGCCCGACCTCTGGCCTGAATGCCGACGGTCAGCACGACCATATCTGGGACTCGGTAGTACCTACCTTCCTGCACTACAATATTCCGCTGGTAGGCTTTGGCTGGCTGGCAGCCATGGTGCTGTAAACTCAGCTTTCAGCGGTAAGCTGTCAGCCATCAGTTGTGCCGGGTTTTACCCGGCATTTTTGTTTCTGGCATCCATTAAATTGCCCGCAGAACAACAGAGCCGACGGCTGACATGTTGGGATTCGTAAAACTCATCCCAACCTGATTGAAAGCAAGCAGACAACGCCGAGGTTACCCGAAGCAACAACAGGGATTACTGAAGCCGACCGTCACATGCCAGGGATGGCATGTGACGAGCGCCCCAGGGATGGGCTCGAAGCGTGTCGGCGGAAGTAACCCTGCTGGTGCTTCGCGGTGCACAAGTTCCGCAGACAATAGCTCAAATCAGCGAACGCAGTAACGCCCGCAGCCATTGCAGGGCGGGCTGGCGGTCGTGCAGCGGGTGCCAGACGCAGTTGAGGTGATAAGCGGGCAGGTCCGGCGGCAGGGCCACCTGTTTCAGCGGCCAGGCCCCTGCCAGCAACGCCGCCACCTTGCTGGGCAGCACCAGCAGATGATCACTCTGCGCCACTATGGCCGCCGCCGACATATAACTCTGGCTGTTCACCGAAATTTGCCGCTTCAGTCCCTGCTCCGCCAGCCAGGTATCAATGCCGGCTTCACGGGTACCCAGCGGCGAATGAAACACATGGGGCAGCGTGGTGAGCTGCTCAAGAGAAAGTGCCTTTCCTACCGTTCCGTGATCAACAGCCACAATGCCCGCCAGCGGCTCGGTCAGCCAGGTTTGTGAGCACAGCGAAGGCGGAACCTTCATGTATTCATCAAAACCCAGCACCAGATCCACTTCGCCATTAGCCAGACCGGCTTCGGGCAGGGTATCCCGCAGAATTTCAATTTCAATTTGTACCCCCGGGGCCAGCGCTTTGAGCCGGTTAATCAGTGGTGGGATCAGCACGCACTCCACATAATCGGTGGTGCTGATCACAAAGCGCCGGCGCGACGTTGCCGGTTCAAAATGATCACTTCGGCCCAGCTCCTGCTCCAGCAGCGTCAATGCCCGCCGAACTGCCTGATGTAACTCCTGCGCTCGCTGGGTGGGTTGCATACCGGTGGCCGAGCGCACCAGCAGCGGATCGGCAAAAAACCGCCGCAGCCGGTTCAGGGCATGGCTCATGGCCGGCTGGCTGATAAAGCACTGCTGTGCTGCCCGGGTCACATTGCGCTGGGTCATCAGGGCATCAAAGGCCAGCAGCAGGTTAAGATCAAGCTGGTGCAGCTTCATACAACATTCATACTGTGAATAATAAAATTTATATTATGCATTTGCTGAATGGGCTAACAAGCCGCACACTCCACGTTATTGCTACAGGCAGCCGCAAATGACGCCGGCCTTTTGACCTGATAACTGTTGACCTGATACTAGGAGCCTCGATATGACCATGGTAACCGTAGCCGCCACTCAGATGGCCTGCAGCTGGAACCGGGACGAAAACATTGCCCGTGCCGAAAAACTGGTGCGTGATGCGGCCGGCCAGGGTGCCCAGATCATTCTTATTCAGGAGCTGTTTGAATACCCTTACTTCTGCATTGATCAAAGCCCGGAGCACTTCGCTCTGGCTCAGGAAGTGGACAACAGCCCGCTTATTCAGCACTTTCAGGCTCTGGCCAGGGAGCTGCAGGTGGTGCTGCCGCTGAGCTTTTTTGAGCGTGCCGGCAATGCCTATTACAACTCATTGGTGGTGATCGACGCCGACGGTGCCGTGCTGGATCTGTATCGCAAAACTCATATCCCCAATGGCCCCGGCTATCAGGAAAAGCAGTTCTTTACCCCCGGCGACACCGGTTTCAAGGTGTGGCAGACCCGCTATGCCAAAATTGGTGTGGGCATCTGCTGGGATCAGTGGTTTCCGGAAACCGCCCGCAGCCTGGCACTGATGGGGGCTGAACTTATCTTCTTCCCCACCGCCATTGGCTCTGAGCCGCAGGATCCGACCATCAACAGCCAGCTGCACTGGACCCGTACTCAGCAGGGCCATGCTGCTGCCAACCTGGTACCGGTGATTGCGTCCAACCGCATCGGCACCGAGCAAAGCAAATATGAAGACGCTCTGGAAACCACTTTCTACGGCAGCTCTTTTATTGCCGATCAGTTTGGCGAGCTGGTACAACAGGCAGATAAAACCAGCGAGTGTGTGCTGGTACACAGCTTTGACCTGGCCGAAATTGCCAAAACCCGCGCCAGCTGGGGTCTGTTCCGGGATCGTCGCCCGGCCATGTATCAGACTCTGCTCACCTCCGACGGCAAACAGCACGGAGGTCGCTGATGGACGCACTCAAGGGCTTTTATATGCCTGCCGAGTGGGCACCCCAGCAGGCGGTATGGATGATCTGGCCGCACCGGCCCGATAACTGGCGGGAACACGGTGCGCCGGCTCAGGCTACTTTTGCCCGGCTGGCCGAGGCTATCGCTGTGGTGACGCCGGTTTATATGGCAGTGCCGGCAGCAGAAATAAATAAGGCACGCGCTACCATGCCGGCAGCGGTAACCCTGGTGGAAATAGACAGCGACGACGCCTGGGCCAGAGACACGGGCCCCACTGTGGTAGTAAACGACAAGGGCGATATTAAAGGGCTGGACTGGCGCTTTAACGCCTGGGGCGGTGACCAGGGCGGACTTTACTCACCCTGGGACCAGGATCAGGCCATGGCGCAAGCCATGCTGGCCCAGCATGGCATTGACGCAATAGAAAGCCCGCTGGTGCTGGAAGGCGGCTCCATTCATGTGGACGGCGAAGGCACCTTGCTTACTACCAAAGAATGCCTGCTCAACGCCAACCGTAATCCTGCTCTCAGCCAGGAAGAAATAGAGCAGCATCTGCGCAACACTCTTGGGGTCACCACCTTTATCTGGCTGGATCAAGGGGTGTACATGGATGAGACCGATGGTCATATCGACAACATGGCCTGTTTTGCCCGCCCGGGTGAAGTGATTCTGCACGGTTGCGAAGACCCGCAGGATCCGCAATATGTGCGCACTCAGGCCGCCTTTGAGGTGTTAAGCTCGGCCACCGACGCCAAAGGCCGCAAGCTTAAGGTATGGCTGCTGCCTCAGCCCGGCCCGCTGTACATCAGCGAAGAAGAAGCCGCCGGCATTGCCAGCGGCAGCGGCGTGCCCCGCCCCGCCGGCGAGCGTATGGCGGCTTCTTACGTGAATTTTTTAATCACCAATGGCCGCCTGCTGTTTCCGCTGCTGGACGCAAGCACAGATGGAGTAGCCAAAGCGCGGCTGCAGGAAATCTTTCCGGAGCTGGACGTGGTGGGCATACCGGCGCGGGAAATTCTGCTGGGTGGCGGTAATATTCACTGCATTACCCAGCAGATCCCGGCGGTGTAAACGCCATCAGACGTATTAAAAACCGGGGTTCACAGACCCCGGTTTTTTTATGCGCCGAAACGGCTTAAAGCAAAGGGGCTGAGATCAAAACCCGGCTCGCCATCCAGCATCCAGTGGGAAAACACCTCACCTAATACACCGGCAAACTTGAAGCCGTGCCCTGAACAGGCACTGGCATAAAACACCTGTTCAAACTCGGGATGTCTGTCCAGCAAAAAATGCTCGTCCGGCGTACGAATGTAGTGGCACACCTTGCCCTCCAGACACTCCCCCACCTCCGGCAGATAGGTCCGCACAAAGGCGTCCAGCTCCGCTCTGTCTTCTTCAAAAAAGCCAAAGGGAGCCAGGGGTTCTCCCGGTGCCAATGGCTGGCCGGCATCATGCCGCCCTATTTTGAGTCCTTCTCCGTTCAGGGCAGGGAAACCGTAGTAGATAGCGTCAGCAAGATCGGCTGAAAAACCAGGAAATGCCGCAGGACCGTAACACCCGACCCCGGCACGGTACCAGGCAAAGGTTTTGCGTACTCGCTGTAACGGCAACGACAGCCCCAGTGATGCCATCAAGGGTGCCACCCGCTGACCGGCACACACCAGCACTTGTGCCGCAGTCAGCCGGGTACCGTCGGCAAGCTCTGCCTCCACTCCGCCTGAAAACGCCCGCAAGCCGATCACGGTGCGCCCGCCAAGTAATTGTGCTCCCCGCTCGGTACCAAGCCGGTGCCAGGCCTTCAGCGCCCGTTCGCAATAAAGCACACCCGCATCGGGTTCAAAGCCACCCGTAACCCCGGCAGGCACATGCCAGCCAGGCCAGCGGGCTTCAATGCCGGACGCGCTTTCCATTTCCAATGCCAGCCCATACTCAGCGGCACTACGTTCGACCTGAGCAAGAAAGGGACTGCCGGAAACCCCGAGATTGAGCACACCCGTGGGCTCAAACACCCGCTCGCCGCTCAGTTGCTCCAACTCGGACCACAAGGTTCTGGCTCGCAGCAACAGCGGAATATAGGCCGCCCCTTCACCATAGGCGGTACGGGTCAGCCGGGTGCTGCCATGATGGGAACCCAAGACATGGGGCGGATGCCCTTCATCGAGCAGGATCACCCGGGCCCCATGGCGAACCGCATGAAAGCCCGCTGCCATACCGACCGAGCCGGCACCGATAATGAGAATGTCTGTATCCATGAGGGAATGACCGTGTTGATAAACAGGACTGGTAAATGGCGGGCCGGGCGAGTCCTGATATTCCGGCAAATCATTCGGCCCCCAGACGCCAGTCAAAAAGATGCCGGCTCAGGGCCGGCATGACTGCATTAGTTTTCAAAGATCAGGCTTGCGCCTGCTTTTTGAAATCAGGCCTGTTCAGGCTTGGGATGTTTGGCGGCGGTTTCCTTGATCAGGGTCTGCAGCTCGCCCTGCTGGAACATCTCAATGATGATGTCGCAGCCGCCGATCAGCTCTCCTTCCACCCACAGCTGGGGAAAAGTGGGCCAGTTGGCGTATTTGGGCAGCTCGGCACGAATTTCCGGATTCTGCAGAATATCCACATAGGCAAACGGCTCGCCGCAGTTCATCAGTGCCTGGGAAGCCTGAGCGGAAAAACCACAGCTGGGAAACTTGGGAGAGCCCTTCATATACAGCAGAATGGGGTTTTCACCGATTTGGGATTTGATTTTTTCAATGGTGTCCATGACCACCTCGGACCAGAGTGTGTAAAAATTCCATTCTACTGTATCCCCTGCCGGTCTCAAGGGCCGGAACCGATAAATTACCGGCCCAGTTACCCGCACAAAAGCTGTTGTTGTTTAGCCTGCGGGCAAACTGTTACAATCTATTCAGCAATTTAGCGGTGTGCGACTAAGCTGTATGAGGTCGTCACTGTCATCAGCAAGAAGCAGCAATGTCTTCGCCGGTTCACCCGGCGCATAATAATGGAGAATTGAACATGGCTTTTGAACTTCCCGCACTGCCTTATGCCAAGAACGCCCTGGAACCGCATATCTCCCAGGAAACCCTGGAATATCACTACGGCAAGCACCACAACACCTATGTGGTTAACCTGAACAACCTGGTTCCGGGCACCGAGTTCGAAGGCAAGTCTCTGGAAGACATCATCAAGACTTCTACCGGTGGTGTATTCAACAACGCCGCTCAGGTATGGAACCACACCTTCTACTGGAACTGCCTGTCTCCCAACGGTGGCGGCGAGCCTACCGGTGCCCTGGCCGATGCCATCAAGGCCGCTTTCGGCTCTTTCGATGCCTTTAAAGAAGAGTTCACCAAGTCTGCCGTGACCAACTTCGGCTCCGGCTGGACCTGGCTGGTGAAAAAGGCCGACGGCACCGTAGGCCTGGTAAACACCTCCAACGCCGGCTGCCCGCTGACCGAAGACGGCATCACTCCCCTGCTGACCTGTGACGTATGGGAGCACGCTTACTACATCGATTACCGTAACGTGCGTCCTGACTACGTAAAAGCCTTCTGGGCCCTGGTTAACTGGGACTTCGCTGCCGAAAACTTCTCCAAGTAAGTTTTCTTGTGCGCAAAACACCCCGGCCTGCCGGGGTGTTTTTGTTATTGGGGCTTTTTTAATCAGCCCTTTCCCGTGTAAAATGCGCCCTTTCTTATATCAGTACTTCAAAGTGAGTCCAATCTAGTGAGTATGTCTGTTCCCCGTATTGGCTTTGTGTCTCTCGGCTGCCCGAAAAACCTGGTCGACTCCGAGCGTATTCTGACCCAGCTGCGTATCGAAGGTTATGACGTAGTACCTTCTTACGATGATGCCGATATGGTGATCGTCAATACCTGTGGTTTTATCGACAGTGCCGTTCAGGAATCCCTGGAAGCCATTGGCGAAGCCCTGAACGAAAACGGCAAGGTCATCGTTACCGGTTGCCTGGGTGCCAAGGAAGATCAAATTCGTGAAGTGCACCCCAAGGTGCTGGAAATTACCGGCCCTCATTCCTACGAGCAGGTGCTGGAGCATGTGCACCGCTATGTGCCCCGTCCGGAATACAACCCCTTTTTGAACCTGGTGCCGGAGCAGGGAGTAAAACTCACGCCCAAGCACTATGCCTATCTGAAAATTTCCGAAGGCTGCAACCACAAGTGCACCTTCTGCATTATTCCGTCCATGCGCGGCGATCTGGACAGCCGCCCCATCGGGGATGTGCTGGCAGAAGCCGGCCGGCTGGCGGATGCCGGTGTAAAAGAGCTGCTGGTGATCTCCCAGGACACCTCCGCCTATGGCGTAGACGTGAAGCACAAAACCGGTTTTGCCAGCGGCACCCCGGTCAAGACCCATATTCAGGCCCTGTGTGAAGAGCTGGGTAAAATGGGCGTCTGGGTGCGACTGCACTATGTGTACCCCTACCCGCACGTTGACGATCTGATCCCGCTGATGCGCGACGGCAAGATACTGCCCTATCTGGATATTCCGCTGCAGCACGCCAGCCCGCGCATTCTCAAGTTAATGAAGCGCCCCGGCGCGGTAGAGCGCACCCTCGAGCGTATTCGCCGCTGGCGCGAAATCTGCCCCGAGCTCACTATTCGCTCCACCTTTATTGTGGGCTTTCCCGGCGAGACCGAGGAAGACTTTCAAATGCTGCTCGACTTTATTGAACAGGCCGAGCTGGATCGCGTGGGTTGCTTTACCTACAGCCCGGTGGAAGGTGCCCGCGCCAACGAGCTGGCGGATCCGGTGCCGGAAGAAGTTAAACAGGAACGCTATGAGCGCTTTATGGCGCTGCAGCAGCAGATTTCTACTCGTCGTCTGGCACAAAAGGTGGGCAAAACCATCAAGGTGCTGATTGATGAGGTGGACGAAGAAGGTGCCATTGGTCGCTCCAGCGCCGATGCACCGGAAATTGACGGCATGGTCTATCTGAACGGCGAAACCAGCCTCAAGCCCGGTGATATGGTGACCGTCACCGTGACCCATTCCGACGAATACGATCTCTGGGCCGAGCTGGCCTGAAAAGAGTGGTGAATAACAGCCCCGGTTGACGGGGCTTTTTTATAATCGTGTGTTGTTAATTCATTTCATTTGTTGTTTAACTACAGTTTTATTGGTTTATTTTTCAGCATCCGTCTGATTTTTGCCTGAAATTATCATACTTTGGTATATCAGGCCTCTCGCGCCGAGTCCTTGTCCTGTATAGTGGTTATCGATATTTTGTGTCATTCAGGTGGGGCACCGCCCGCCTTACTGAGCCGGAAGTTCAGATGAATACATTGGAAAAAATTACCAAAAATCTCGACAGTTTCAGCAAGTCTGAGCGCAAAGTAGCCGAAGTCATTCTGGCTTCTCCCCAGACCGCCATTCACTCCAGTATTGCCGCTCTGGCCAAGCTGGCCGACGTAAGCGAGCCCACGGTAAACCGCTTCTGCCGCCGGCTCGACACCAAAGGCTTTCCTGACTTCAAACTGCACCTTGCCCAGAGCCTGGCCAATGGCACACCTTATGTAAATCGTCATGTAGAAGAAGACGACGGCCCCGAGTCGTATACCGCCAAGATTTTTGAATCCAGCATGGCCTGCCTCGACTCGGCCCGCCAAAGCCTGGATCCTCAGGCGGTCAACCGCTGTGTAGACATCATGACCCAGGCCCGCAAGCTGTCTTTTTTTGGGCTGGGCGCGTCTTCTGCGGTAGCACACGATGCCATGAATAAATTCTTTCGTTTTAATGTGCCGGTGCAATGCTTTGATGATGTGGTGATGATGCGCATGAGCTGCATTGCCAGCATCGAAGGCGATGTGGTGGTACTGATTTCCCATACTGGTCGCACCAAGGCACTGGTGGAAGTAGCCCAGCTGGCCAGACAGAATGACGCCGTGGTGATTGGCCTGACCGCCAAGGACTCTCCCCTGGCCCGGGAATGTAATGTGGTGCTGTCGATGGATGTGCCGGAAGACACAGACGTCTATCTGCCCATGGCGTCACGGCTGGCACAGATGGTACTGATCGACGTACTTGCCACCGGCTTTATTCTGCGCCGGGGTGCCCGTTTTCGCGAAAACCTGAAAAAGGTAAAAGAAGGCATTAAAAACTCCCGCTTTGACAGCCCTCATCTATAACCATGATAAAGGCGGCGTGGTTCTGCATGCTGCCTGTGTTTGCCCTGCCCTGCTGTTGCTTTTGTTAACCAGCGGTGAAAATGTTACAAGCAATCAGACACAAAAATCGCATTATTCTGCATACTCATTTCGCTCAGATTGTATCATAAACCATTCACAGCCCTCCCTTCCCCTTGTATCTTTTTAATTATTTATTTTAAAAATCATTAACTTGTCATCATTCATACATCTGCTTATGCTGCCACTCAACGCGAACTTTGACCTGCATCAAGGTCTTTTCAAAACCTCAGCATTTTTGTGATCTCGTCTACACTTTTGCTATCGCTTCAGTTATCATCGATAACAATTACATAAACCAAGGATGAAGCGTCAGACTGTGAGCACACCATGGCCTTATCATCAATCGTCAGCTCCGGCTCAGGATGAAGCCGTCTCTCCTGCTACTGGCGATAGTTTCCGGACCTTTTCACAACCGGGCGCTTTCACTCTGAAATACAATTCTGTTTTACCTGTCGTATTCATTTTTTCTTCCAATTGGAGTCTCTCATGTTAAGACGCACCAAGATTGTTACCACTCTGGGTCCTGCTACCGATCGCGATAATAACCTTGAAGGTATTATTGCCGCCGGTGCTAACGTGGTTCGCATGAACTTTTCTCACGGTACCCCGGAAGATCATATGAACCGTGCCAACCAGGTGCGGGAAATTGCCAAAAAACTGGGCAAGCACGTGGCCATTCTGGGTGACCTGCAGGGTCCCAAGATCCGTGTTTCCACCTTTAAAGACGGTAAAATTCAGCTGAATATCGGCGACAAGTTCGTTCTCGACGCCGATCTGCCCAAGGGCGAAGGTAACCAGCAGGCCGTGGGCATTGACTATAAAGAGCTGCCCAAAGACGTTAAAAACGGCGACATTCTGCTGCTTGACGACGGCCGCGTACAGCTGCGTGTTGAAGGCGTGGAAGGCAACAAGGTACTGACCGAAGTGACCGTGGCCGGCCCCTTGTCCAACAACAAGGGCATCAACAAGAAAGGCGGCGGCCTGTCTGCTCCGGCCCTGACCGACAAAGATAAAGAAGACATCAAAACCGCGGCCAAAATTGGCGTGGACTATCTGGCCGTTTCCTTCCCCCGCACCGGTGAAGACATGCGCATTGCCCGTGAACTGGCACGCGCTGCCGGCAGTAATGCCAAACTGGTGGCCAAGGTAGAGCGCGCCGAAGCGGTAGCAACCGATGCCGCCATGGAAGACGTGGTGCTGGCATCAGACGCCGTCATGGTAGCCCGTGGTGATCTGGGCGTGGAAATCGGCGACCCCGAGCTGGTGGGCGTGCAGAAAAAACTGATCCGCACCAGCCGCCGCCTGAACCGGGTGGTGATTACTGCAACTCAGATGATGGAGTCGATGATCACCGCGCCGCTGCCTACTCGTGCCGAAGTGATGGACGTGGCCAACGCCGTGCTGGACGGCACTGATGCCGTTATGCTGTCTGCGGAAACCGCTGCCGGTGACTTTCCGGTAGAAACCGTAAAAGCCATGGCCGAAGTGTGCCTGGGTGCCGAAAAGCACCCCAGCATCAATGTCTCCAACCACCGCATGAACTTTACCTTTACGTCGGTGGAAGAAACCGTAGCCATGTCCACCATGTATGCCGCCAACCACCTGCAGGGTGTAAAGGCCATTGTGGCACTGACTCATTCCGGTACTACGCCGCTGCTGCTGTCCCGCATCAGCTCCGGTCTGCCGATTTTTGCCCTGTCTCAGGAAGAAAAAACCCTGTCCTGGGCCAACCTGTTCCGTGGTGTTACCCCGGTTTACTTCAAGGCTGACGAGACCAAAAATATCTCTGAAACCTGCCGTAATGCCATTGCCATTCTGAAAGAAGCCGGCCATGTAAACAGCGGTGACCTGGTATTGCTGACCCACGGTGACATGATGGAAGTGGTGGGCAGCACCAATACCTGCAAAATTCTGACGGTAGAATAAGCGAGATACCGTCACTCCGGGCCTGACCCGGAGTCCATAACAGAGTGGATTCCGGCCTTCGCCGGGATGACAATATAAAAAAGGCCGGACGTGTAGTCCGGCCTTTTTACTGGCTTAACGCCACCGCCTGCCGCACGCGCCGGGCAACTTCCTGCCAGTTTTCTGCCTTGATAAGCTCCGGCGAGGCCAGCCAGGAGCCGCCGCACGCCAGCACTTGTGGTATGGCCAGATAATCTCCGAGGTTATTGGTATCAATCCCCCCTGTGGGCAGCACACTAAGCTGACCAAAGGGCCCGAGCAGGGCGCTCAGCATGGCAACGCCTCCCGACGGCTCGGCCGGAAAAAACTTGAGTGTAGTCAGGCCCATTTCCAGCGCTGCCTCTATGGTGCTGGCATTATTAACCCCGGGAATAATGGGAATATCCAGCTCCCGGCAGGCCGTCACTGTATTGGGGTTAAACCCGGGGGATACCATAAAATCGGCACCGGCTGTTTTGGCAGCCAGTGCCTGTTGCCGGTTAAGGATGGTACCGGCACCAATCAGCATATGCGGATGGTGCCGGCGCAGCAACGCAATGGCATCGGCAGCTGCTGGGGTGCGAAAGGTAATTTCCGCTACCGGCAGGCCGTTATCTTCCAGCACTCTGCCAAGGGACAGCACAGATGCCGGCTGCTCCAGAGTGATCAATGGCAGCAACCGCCGGCTGCCAAGTTGCTGGATAATATCACTCATGGATCAGGCTGCATTTTCTTTTTTCACCTGCTGTTGACGGCTGAGCACACCGGGCGCGAAACTGTCTACCGCTATGGCCTTGCGACGCAGCTCATCAGCCTGTTTCAGCCGCTGGGCTTCACTCTCTGTGATAATACCTGCCTGCTGTGCCTGCTCCAGCAGTGGCCTTAGCGCCAGCTTACGCGGCAAGGTGCCGTCTTTCTGCGCCTTGGCAATTTTTTTGTCCAGACTGGCGACCGCCACCATGGCTTCAAAGGCCGCTTCCAGTTCACCCAGGCCGGGTTCACTGGCGGCTGGCCGGTAACACAGTGCCGACAGCCGGTCTCGTATGCCACCTGGTTTCATCAGCTGCTTACAGATACCGTGCACATAACGGTCTGAGGGCATGCGATAACGATTACCCAACGGGAATACCAGCGCTTTAAGGGTAAAAGCCACTGCCCTGTTAGGGAAGTTCTGCAAAAATCCGCTCAGGGCTTCACCTATCAGGTGCAGGTTGCGGCTGACCGCATAATGCACAAAAGGCAGATCTTGTGACTGACGGCCATTATCCTCAAAGTATTTCAGGGTGGCACTGGCCAGATAAAGGTGGCTGAGCACATCTCCCAGCCGGGCCGAGAGCATTTCTTTACGCTTGAGATCGCCCCCCAGCATCAGCATGGACACATCGGCACACAATGCCAGCGCCCGGCTCATACGACTGAGCTGGCGATAATACACCGCCGTTTCACCGGACACCGGTGAGTTGTTAAAGCGGGCTCCGGTCAGCCCCTGCCACAGAGCCCCGGCCGCATTACCGGTGGCAAAGCGAATATGACTGAACAACAGCTTGTCGAACTGCTCCAGCGCCGCCTTTTCATCGGGATTGGCGGCAGCTTCCATTTCTTTCAGCACATAGGGGTGACAGCGGGTGGCTCCCTGACCAAAGATCATCAGGTTGCGGGTGAGAATATTGGCCCCTTCTACGGTAATGGCAATGGGCATGCCCATGTAATTGTGGGCCAGGTAGTTTTTGGGACCCATCTGAATGGCCTTGCCCGCGTGCACGTCCATGGCGTCGTTCATCACGGTGCGGGCCATTTCGGTCATGTGATATTTGGATATGGCCGTTACGATGGCCGGACTTTCACCGGAGTCCAGCGCTCTGGTAGTGAGCCGGCGGGCCGCTTCCAGCTGGTAGGTCAGACCGCCGATACGGGCCATGGCCTCCTGAACGCCTTCAAAACGGCCGATAGACAGACCAAACTGTTTACGCACTACCGAATAGGCACTGGTACTGAGGGTAGCCAGATGGCCACTGGCCGCGCCCAGTGCCGGCAACGAGATACCCCGTCCTGCCGACAGGCACTCCACCAGCATACGCCAGCCACGGCCGGCATAGTCAGGGCCGCCGATAATCCAGTCGATGGGAATAAATACATCTTTGCCACGGGTGGTGCCGTTTAAAAACGCCAGTCCCATGGGCAGGTGCCGGTCGCCGGTTTCGACACCCGGGTGTGAAGTAGGAATAAGTGCACAGGTAATGCCCGGCTCCTTGTTGTCGCCCAGTAAGCCGTCGGGATCGTACAGTTTGAACGCCAGCCCCAGCACGGTCGCGCGGGGAGCCAGTGTAATGTAGCGCTTGTCCCAGTTCAGGCGCAGGCCCAGCACCTCCTTGCCGTCATATTCGCCCATACACACCACGCCACTGTCGGGAATGGCACCGGCGTCAGAGCCGGCTTCGGGGCCGGTAAGCGCAAAACAGGGAATTTCGGTGCCATTGGCAAGGCCGGGCAGCCAGCGGTTTTTCTGGGCTTCGGTGCCGTAATGGGTTAACAGCTCGCCGGGACCCAGCGAATTGGGCACCATCACGGTAACAGAAGCACTGGTACTGCGACTGGCAATACGGGCCACTATGGTGGAATTGGCAAACGCAGAAAATTCCAGCCCGCCATAAGACTCAGGAATGATCAGAGAGAAAAAGCCATTGCTGCGCAGATAGTCCCATACCGGCTCGGGTAACTCCCGCTCTTCGCTGACAATCTGGTAATCATCCAGCATGGCCAGCAGGGTTTCCACTTCGTTATCAAGAAATGACTGTTCCCGCTCGCTGAGTTCGGACGGGCCATAGGCCAGTAATTTCGACCAGTCGGGCCGGCCGCTGAACAGCTCACCGTCCCACCAGACCGAGCCGGCTTCCATGGCTTCACGCTCGGTTGCCGACAGCGGCGGTAATACCTTTTTAAAAGTATTGAATGCCGGTGCACTTATCCACTTTCTGCGTAAACTCATTATGACCTCCTCAACCCCTTGGTTGTGTCAATCGATGCGGGCTTCCATGCCGCTTGCCAGATAAGGAATTACCTTTCGAACCAGGCCTTCCACGTCAATATTCTCATTAAAATCGTTACGGGCTATATCACGCAGAGCGTCACCGGATGCCATGGTAAATACCACGGTACCCAGGGTGAAGTGCAGCCGCCAGAACAAGTCTGCCGACGACAGGCCCGGAATCGCCTGCCTGATACAACGGGAGAAGTTGTCCAGCACTTCACCATATTGGTTAACGATAAACCAGCGCAAAAAGCCCTGGTTATCCATATAGCCTCCCCCCAGCAGCTGGAGGAAAATCTCGGGACCGCGCCGGCGTATACGGGTCAGCCCCATCAGCGGACTGACAAAGCACTCAAACACCTGCTGGACTTTTATCTCGTTCTGATTCAGCAGCTGCCGCAGGCTATTATTCACCTCGGGCATAAACTGACTGAGATAACGGTTCATTACCGCCTTGATCAGATCCTTGCGCGAGCCAAAGTGATAATTGACCGAGGCCAGGTTCACATCTGCCGCACTGGTGATCAGCCTGAGTGACGTGTCGCTGAAGCCCTGCTCGGCAAACAACACTTCGGCGGCATCCAGTATTTTTTGTTTGGTATTGTTACGCGCCACCGGACACCCTCAACAAGTTTTAAACACTTGTTTAAAATCTATGTTTGACACGTCCGGCTGTCAAGCAATCCGCTGTGAATATTTTTTATGCAGTCTTTTTGCAAATGTTCGGGAACCTTTGTTCCCGGAAGGGCTCCTACAAGATGCCACTGCAATTAAGCACTAAGTCTTAGCCCAGCATTCACTGCTGGGCGTTTTTTTATTTTTGATAAGTGAACGTTGAAACATGAGCCTGAAAGACGCACCCGCACACATACAGCTGGCGGTAGACTTGATTGAATTACTTGAAGTAAACCAGGTCGATCCAGAGCTGGCACTCAAGGCGCTGGCCATTGTGACTCAGGATCTTGAGCGTAAACTGCATGAGCAGCCTGCAGACCAATAACAAACGCCCCTTTCGGGGCGTTGATGTTATTGCTCTTCTTCCAGATAGGCGTAGCCTTCAAGCCCGGCAGAAAGCTCTTTCAGCAACAGCGCCCGGGTTTCCTCATCCAGATCGGGATGGCTTGCCTGCAACTCATACTGGGCATTGATGACGGTCGGGTCAATGTCCACATAACGCAGCAGCTCGGCCACATTGCTGCCTTCCTTGATATTGGTGATGTGCGCCTTGCCCTGCTCATCCAGCACCACCTCGGCACTGTGAGTGTCACCAAACAAATTATGCATATCGCCCAGAATTTCCTGATAGGCGCCCACCAGGAAGAAGCCCAGATACTGGGGCTGTCCGGGCACAAACTCCGGCATGGGCAGTGTGGTTTCCACACCCTGACCGTCTACATACTGATCAATGGCACCGTCAGAGTCGCAGGTAATGTCCAGGATCACCGCACGCCGCGCCGGCGCTCTGTCGAGGCCGTCGAGGGGCAGCACCGGAAAGATCTGATCAATGCCCCAGGCATCGGGCAACGACTGGAACAGCGAAAAGTTTACAAAGCACTTGTCTGCCAGCTTTTCATTCAGCTCATCCATAATGGGCCTGTGTGCCCGGTTTACCGGATCCAGCTTTTGCTTGATGGCCAGACAAATATTCAGGTGTACTTCTTCTGCCCAGGCTCTGTCTTCCAGGGTGAGCATGCCCATATTGTACTGACCATGCACATCGGCAAGCTCTGCTACTGTGTCGTGATAGATTTCCAGCAGGGGCGGATCGTCCCGGCACAGATCATTCCAGGTTTCCCACATATTTTTCAGCAAAAAGGGGGCATCTTCTGCCGGCGCTGCCGGTCGCGTGCTCTGAGCCGACTCAATACTGATCACATTGGCCACCAGCATGGCATGGTGAGCAGTAATGGCCCGGCCAGACTCGCTGATAATACGCGGATGCGGCAGCTCATACTCCCGGCAGACATTGCCGATGCCCCACACCACATTGTTGGCATATTCGCGCAGATTATAGTTGGCCGAACAGTAGCTTTGTGAGCGGGTGCCTTCATAGTCCACGCCCAGACCACCGCCCACATCCACAATGTTGACCGGCACATTCAGCCGGCGCAGCTCGGCATAAAAGCGGCCGCACTCGCGAATGCCCTTCTGAATATCACGAATGTTGGCAATCTGAGATCCCAGATGAAAATGCAGCAACTGCAGCCAGTCGATGCAGCCGGCATCTTTCAGCTGATTAACCAGGCTCAGCACCTGAGTGGCACTGAGGCCGAACTTGGACTTCTCGCCGCCGCTCGACTGCCATTTTCCTGCGCCCTGAGACGCCAGCCGGGCCCGCACACCAAGACGCGGCGACACCTTAAGCTTGGCGGCTTCTTCCATTACCAGGGACAGCTCAGACAGCTTTTCAATCACAATGTAAACCTGATGGCCCATTTTGGTGCCAAGCAGCGCCAGGCGCACGTATTCCTTGTCTTTGTAGCCGTTGCAGACAATCACCGACTCGGTTTCGTGAGTATGGGCCAGCACCGCCAGCAGCTCCGGCTTTGAGCCGGCTTCCAGCCCCAGCCGGGGTTTGTCTTTGTAGGCCTTGGTGACGGCATCCAGTACGCCGCGCTGCTGGTTCACCTTAATCGGATACACAGTCAGGTAATCGCCTTCATAGCCATAGTCTTCAATGGCACCGTTAAAGGCATGAAACAACGCATCAATGCGGCTTTTGATAATATCCGGAAAACGCAGCAGGACAGGCGCAGCATAGCCTTCAGCCTTGAGTTGCTCCACCACATCTGCCAGCACCACTCTGGCATCGGGGCGGGTTTTATCAGGAGTGACATAGACACGCCCCTGTTCATCGAGATGGAAAAAACCCGCGCCCCAGTAAGGCAGGTTGTAGATTTTGAGTGCGTCGCTTGCGGACCATTCAGCCATGCGTTTTGTCCCCTTTTTGGTTCAGGGTCACAGAAAATCCGGGCATTGCGCTGCCCGGCATGAGTATGAGTCGGTTTAACAGTAAGCCGTTCACGGCCATGATAAAAACCGGGGCCGCGAGTGTACAGTCCGGTTGTGCCGCTGACCAGACGAAACCTGATAAAAAACCCGCATTCATCCCCTCCATCATGTTATCTTTTCGCCATATTTCAGCAAAAACTGCTGGCCGCAACGAAAACCCAGTTGGTAATCCTGCTCAAGCTGTTGCCTGCCTGAACCAAGCACACGGCTTTGCAACGGCACGGGCGGTGCAATTTCCAGGACATTTGTCGAATCTGGCGGCTGTTCGATAAAACGACAGGCATCGTGGCAGCAATGCTGATGAGCACGAATAATTCCCAGCAGCTCGCCAATACGCTCCTTGCCTGCCAGACTTTCCAGCCGGTGCAACCAGCTGAGGTTCATGCGCTGAGCCGCCGGTTGTGTGCGGATCACGACGATCACCCCCGCCCCTCTGCGCCAGGCTTCACGCACCGGAATGGCATCGGCCACGCCGCCGTCAAGATAGCGCTCTCCCTGCCATTCCACGCCTTTACGGTAAAACAGCGGTATGGCACTGGACGCTTTCAGCCCCAGCAGCCAGTCAGTACTGTCCGGGTGGAAGTAACAAGCCTGATAATCCCGCACCCGGGTACTGCAAAACAACAGCTCACGCTGTCCCAGCCGCAGACGGCCGCCTGCAACATCCAGCGGCAGCTGATGGCGCAGTACCTCAAAGTACCAGTCAAGATCCACCAGATCGCCTCCCCGGGCAAAATGCAGCGGCCGGAAAAAATCCGATCGGGTGGTGTAGTCCATGATCACTTCCCGGGCATAACCCGGGCTGTGACAGACAAAACTGGATATATTCTGGGCACCGGCAGAAGAGCCGATAAATAACTGAAAGGGGTCGAACGAATCAGCCATAAAGGCGTCGAGCACACCGGCAGTGAAAATACCCCGCTGACCGCCGCCTTCGCACACCAGCGCCAGCTTGGCAGATGCACCGGCAAGCTCAATACCGTTATGATGATATGGTTGGGTGTGCAGCCTTAACATAGACAGCCCTGTCTTAGCGTTCTGATGGCAGCATAAACATTATTTTTTCTAAGTTTAGCCGCAAAGCTCAGCACACAGTGACAGAGTTGTCAGCGATCGCTGTGGCCCAGGTCGCGCTCCGGAGCAATCTGGTCCCGAATGCGCTGCTTTATTTCCTTGGCGTCGGGAAAGCCGTTATCGGCCACCCGGCACCAGATAAGCTCGCCGTTTACCAAAATCTGAAACTGTCCCTTGTCACCCGGGATCAGGGCTACCTCGCCGAGATCATCAGCAAACGTGGACAGCATCTCCTGGGCAAGCCAGCCCGAACGCAACAACCAGCGGCACAGACTGCAATAGCGAATTTCCACTCTGGGCTTCATGCTCAGCGCACCACACCGCTCAGAAACTCCTGACGGGTTTCCTGCCGGCTTTTGAAAATTCCCCCCAGAGAGGTGGTGGTAGTCGTACTGGTGGCATCCATCACACCGCGGGCCTTGACGCAATAATGGGTAGCCGTCATGCTCACTGCCACATCCTCCGACTCCAGCAGGGTCTGCAATGCGACCAGTATCTGTTGGGTCAGCCGCTCTTGTACCTGAGGCCGGCGGGCAAAAAACTGCACAATGCGGTTAATTTTGGACAAGCCAATCACCTTGCTGCGCGGAATGTAAGCCACGGTAGCAGTGCCGTCTATAGTGACAAAATGGTGCTCGCAGGTACTCGTCATGGTGATATTGCGCACCTGTACCATTTCGTCGACCTTCATTTTGTTATCGATCAGGGTAATTTTGGGGAACTGACTATAATCCAGCCCGGAGAAGATCTCACGCACATACATTTTAGCGATGCGCTGGGGGGTTTCTGCCAGACTGTCGTCTTCCAGATCCAGCCCGAGCACATCCATTACCTGGGTCATCAGGCCGGTGATCTGCTCTTGCTGTTGATCCCGGCTCAGGGGGTTATGGCGCATCGGGGTTTCCAGACCCCGGGCTTCCAGGGCCGAGCGGACCCGAATGGCTTCGTCGCTCAATGCGGTCATCATCTTCTCCGTGGGATTTACAAGCAGAGGGCATGTTAGTGCATTTGACACTGGCTGTGAATGACGGATTAGCGCTCATTTTGATGACACCGTCATGACAATCACTGCCCGGGTCTGGAATAATGTAGTCAATCAACACCATTCAGGGAGCCGGATTATGGCCATTCAGGATTGTTGCAGTCAGCCGGGCCTTCGCCCTTTTGCAGATGCCAAAGCCGATATGCTGGGGCAGCTGGATACCCTTGACACTAACGAGCTGGTGCCGCTGGAGCAGGCTCTGAACCGAATTCTTGCAGAAGAGGTGACGTCACCGCTGGATGTGCCCGCTTTTACCAATTCGGCCATGGACGGCTATGCCCTGCAGGCCGCCGATGCCACTGCCGGACAGGAGCTGGCATTAATTGGTACCAGCCTGGCGGGCCATCCGTTCACCGGCCGGGTAGAAAGCGGCCAGTGTGTGCGCATCATGACAGGTGCGGCCCTGCCACTGGGTGCCGACAGTGTGGAAATGCAGGAAAACTGCACCTCTGCCAACAACCGTGTGACCCTTGCCCAGGCAGTACGCCCGGGTCAGAACGTGCGTCAGGCGGCAGAAGATGTGGCTCAGGGCGAAGTGGTGTTTAAGGCCGGCATGCGTATTAATGCCCGCGTGCTGTCGGTGCTGGCCTCACTGGGGCTGGAGCAGGTGCCGGTGCGCCGGCCGCTGCGGGTGGCGCTCTTGTCTACCGGTGATGAGCTGAAGCGCCCCGGCGAGCTGCTGGCACCGGGCGAAATTTACGACTCCAACCGCACTGGTCTGGCGGCCATGCTGGGCCGGCTGGGAGTGGAGATCACCGATTATGGCATTATTGCGGATGATCCCACGCTGATCCGCCAGACGTTTTTAAAAGCCGCATCCAGCCACGATGCCATTGTGACCTCGGGCGGCGTGTCGGTGGGCGATGCCGACCACACCAAGGCCGTGCTGGAAGAAGTGGGCCGCATTGGCTTCTGGAAGCTGGCGGTCAAACCGGGCAAACCTTTTGCCTTTGGCCATATCGACCAATGCGCCTTTTTCGGTTTGCCGGGCAATCCGGTGTCGGCGGCGGTTACCTTTCACCTGCTGGTGCGCCCTGCCCTGGCAAAACTGGCCGGCGAGCAGCTCTTTCCTGCCATCACTCTGCAGGCCACGGCACTGGTGCCATTCAGAAAATCACCGGGACGAATGGACTTTCAGCGCGGCTGGGTGGAAACACAGGCCGACGGCTCCCTGGGCGTGGTGCCCGCAGGCTCACAGAGCTCGGCGGTGTTCAGCGCCATGGCCGAAGCCAACTGCCTGCTGCACCTGGAGCAGGACAGAGGCCATGTGGAAAAAGGCGACACCGTCACCCTGGAATTGATTGACGGCCTGTATTGGTAAACCCCACTCTGCTATATGAAGCAGCAGTGCGGTTGCACTCCGCCGACACGCTTCGGGCCCCTCCATGGGACGCTCGAAAATGCCATCCGTGGCATTTTATGGTCGGCTTCGGCAATCCCCACTGCTGCTTCATGCACCATCGGTAGCGTCTGCTCGCTGCCAGCTTACATAGGTTTATTTGCAGACATCATGCCTGCCAGTTACACCACTGATAGCTGATAGCTTACAGCTTCAAGCTTCAAGCTCCCGAAGGGTCACCACTTGTTGGCGGCGTCGGTGTCGCTGTGTTTGGCATCCACCCAGCGTTCGCCATCTGTGGTGCGTTCTTTTTTCCAGAAGGGAGCACGGGTTTTCAGGTAATCCATAATAAAATGGCAGGCCTCGAACGCCGCTTCTCTGTGCTGACTGGCCACGCCTACCAACACAATTTGATCCCCCAGCTCCAATGCGCCCACCCGGTGGATCACCCGGCACCCCAGCAGCGGCCAGCGGCTGTTGGCCTCGGCCACAATCTGCTCAAGCGCGTGCTCTGTCATGCCCGGATAGTGCTCCAGGGTCATGCCACTGACCGCATCACCCTGATTCATCTCACGTACCTTGCCCACAAAGGTGACCACGGCACCGGTCTGATACGACTGGCTTAAGGCTTCATATTCGGTGGCCAGGCAGAAGTCCTCGGTCTGAACCCGTATCATGCTAACCTCCGGTTACCGGCGGAAAAAACGCCACTTCATCACCGTCTTTCAGGGCCGTTGCCGGGCTGGCCATTTCATGATTGACCGCCACCAGCAGGCTGTTGTCGGCCAGTACCTGCGCCCAGGTCTCGTTGCGCGCCGCCAGATGCTCACGCAGGGCGTTCACATTGGCAAACTCTGTCTCGAGCGACAGCTCGTCTTCACCCAGCTGCTCCCGAACACGGGCAAAAAATACCACCTTAATCATCAGCTCTGAACTCCCCGGACTTGCCGCCCTTTTTCTCCAGCAGACGCACGCCCTCTATCAGCATGTCTTTCTGTACCGCCTTGCACATGTCGTAAATGGTGAGCGCCGCCACCGATGCGGCGGTGAGCGCTTCCATCTCCACGCCGGTCTGACCGGCCAGCTTGCAGTAGCTCTCTATGCGCACGCCGCCGCGCTCGCGGCATGGCTCAAGCTTGACCTCCACTTTCGACAGCGCCAGCGGATGGCACAACGGAATAAGATCAGAGGTTTTCTTGGCCGCCATAATGCCGGCAATGCGGGCGGTGGCAAACACATCACCCTTGTGATGCCGGCCCTCTACAATCAGCGCCAGGGTCTCGGGAGCCATCAGCACCCAGGCTTCGGCCCGGGCTTCCCGGCTGGTCACTGCCTTATCGCTCACATCCACCATGTTGGCCTCACCGGAGGCATTAATATGAGTAAGCCGGCTCATAGGCTCACCAGATGCTGCACAAAATTACAGGGCTTGTGCCGGGCATCCAGCTGCTCGGCCAGAATGCCGTTCCAGCCGGTGCGGCAGGCACCGGTGGAGCCCGGCAGGCAGAACACCGCCGTGCGGTTGGCCAGGCCGCCAAGCGCGCGGCTTTGCACGGTAGAGGTGCCCAGCTCCTGATAGGTGATATGACGGAACAGCTCGCCAAAGCCGTCAATCTGCACATCCAGCAGCGGGGCCACCGCTTCCGGTGTGGTATCACGACCGGTAAAGCCGGTGCCGCCGGTGATGATCACCACCTGCACTTGCGGGCTGGCTATCCAGCGGGAAATCAGCGCACGAATCTCGTATTTGTCATCCTTGAGAATGACTTTTTCTGCCAGCCGGTGGCCGGCCGCGGTAAGCGCCTCTACCAGAAAACGACCGGATGTATCGCTTTCTTCGGTACGGGTATCAGACACCGTCAGCACCGCGATATTGAGCGGCACCAGCTCCTGACTTGCATGACTCATGATGTCACCTTAATTATTTTCACATAAAATTAACTTACCGGCATTGTTCCCGCTGCCCGGCAGCAGGTCAAGCCAAAAAAAAGCCTGTGGCCATATTGCCACAGGCGTTGCCTTGCTGCATGACCGAGATCAGAAACCGGCCACTCCGCTCATGTCCGGCAGCTGATGCGCTATGCCTTTATGGCAGTCAATGCAGGTTTTTTCACCGCTGGCCAGTGAGGTGGAATGAGCCTGAGCGGCGCGATTGCCCTGCACACTGAAGTCCATAAAGTCAAAGTTATGACAGTTGCGGCACTCCCGGGAGTCAGTCTCCTTCATGCGCTGCCATTCCCGCTCGGCCATGTGCCGGCGATGGGCCTCAAACTTTTCCGGGGTGTCAATAATGCCGGTGATCTTGCCCCACACTTCCTTGGAAGCGGCAATTTTACGCACTATCTTGTGGGTCCATTCATGCGGCACATGACAGTCGGGACAACTGGCTCGCACCCCGGAACGGTTGGCATAATGAATGGTATCTCTGTATTCCAGATAGACGTTATCGCGCATCTCGTGGCAGCTGATGCAAAAGCTCTCGGTGTTGGTCATTTCCAGGGCGGTGTTAAAGCCACCCCAGAAAATCACCCCGCCAATAAAGCCCAGCAACAGCACCACCCCTGCCGCCACGCGTGCCGGCGAGCGGAACACGCGCCACAAGCCGCGCAGCAGTCCGTTTTTCTTTGCCATAATGCCTCCTCAGCGCAGTGACTCGACCGGCGTAAAGACGTTATCCACCAGCGGCTCTGCCCCGGTTTGCGGCACATGACACTGCAGACAAAAATAACGCCGCGGGCTGATGTCTCCCAGGGTCAGGCCATCCCGGTTTTCATAATGAGTGGGGCTGACTCTGGGCGCGTTGCGTTCGGCGGCATTTTTCCAGCCATGGCAGGACAGGCACTGGTTTACCTTGAGATCCACCTCATAGCCACGCACCTGATGGGGCACCAGCGGTGGCTGATGCATATAAACCCTGTCCTGTATGCCCTGATCTTTCAACGGATCGGCAATACGAGAAGGAGCCGGATCCTTGTCCAGGGACATTTTTCCCCGCAGGGATTCCATGTTACCCGCATCGGGGGCAGCCGTTGCCAGTCCGGCCAGCACCAGCAACAAAGGTGCCAGCAGATGTTTTGCGGTGATGCTCATATGCGATTCTCCACCTTACTCACATTGACGTGGGTTATGCCTTGGTCACCTTGACGGCGCACTTTTTGTAATCCGTTTCCTTGGACAGCGGGCAGGTCGCATCCAGGGTCAGGCGGTTAATCAACTGACTTTCATCAAACCAGGGCACAAACACCAGGCCTTTGGGCGGCCGGTTGCGGCCCCGGGTTTCCAGCCGGGTTCTCATTTCGCCCCGGCGTGAGCTCATTAATACCTCATCGCCCCGGCGCAGGCCCCGGGCACTGGCATCATCAGGGTGCATAAACACCTGAGCGGCAGGATAAGACTTGTGCAACTCGGGCACTCGGCGGGTCATGGTGCCCGAGTGCCAGTGCTCCAGCACCCGGCCGGTAGACAGCCAGAGGTCAAATTCTTCATCGGGCTCTTCCGCCGCCGGCTCGTAAGGCAATGCAAAAATCACCGCCCTGTTGTCTTTATGACCATAAAACTGCACACCGGCCCCCTCTTCTACATAAGGGTCATAGCCTTCCCGGTAGCGCCACAGGGTTTCCTGGCCGTTCACCACCGGCCAGCGCAGCCCCCGCTCTTCATGGTATCTGTCGTAGGGGGCCAGATCGTGAGCATGGCCGCGGCCAAACTCCGCATATTCTTCAAACAGGCCCTTCTGCACATAAAAACCGAAGTGGTCCCGCTCGTCATTGAACTCGTTTTTGCAGTCTTCCGCCGGAAAGCGATCGACCTGACCGTTGGTAAAGAGCACGTCATACAGGCTTTTGCTACGGTATTCGGACATCTGGGTCAGCAGCTCCTCAGGCCAGATCTCTTCCATGGTGAAGCGTTTGGAAAACTCCATCAGCTGCCACAGATCCGAGCGCGCCCCTTCCGGCGCTTTTACCTGCTGATACCACACCTGAGTGCGGCGCTCGGCATTGCCGTAGCCTCCTTCCTTCTCTACCCACATGGCGGTGGGCAGCACCAGATCCGCCGCCTGAGCGGTCACTGTGGGATACGGGTCGGAGACCACAACAAAGTTTTCCGGGTTACGATAGCCGGGCAGGCTTTCTTCGTTCATATTGGCCGCCGCCTGCATATTGTTGTTACACATCACCCAATAGGCATTGAGCTTGCCGTCTTTCAGCATGCGGTTTTGCAGCACGGCATGATAACCGGGCTCAGGGTTGATGGTGCCGGCGGGCAGCTTCCAGATTCTTTCGGCCACGGCTCTGTGGTCCGGATTGGTTACTACCATGTCGGCAGGCAGACGGTGAGAAAAAGTGCCCACTTCCCGGGCGGTACCACAGGCAGACGGCTGGCCGGTCAGTGAAAACGGGCTGTTGCCCGGCTCGGAGATTTTGCCGGTCAGCAGATGTATGTTGTAAACCATGTTATTGGCCCAGGTGCCCCGGGTATGCTGGTTAAAGCCCATGGTCCAGAACGACACCACCTTGGTATTGGGATCGGCGTAGGCCATGGCCAGCGCTTCCAGCTTGTCGGCGGGCACGCCGGACAGATCTGCAACTGTGTTTACATCGTAGTCGGCCACAAAGGCAGCAAACTCATCAAAGTTCATGGGCGTGGAAGCACCGGAGTCCGGGTTGGCGGCCGCCGCCTGGCGCGGATGGGTGGGCCGCAGGCCATAACCGATATCGGTTTCACCCCGTGCAAAGCGTACATGACGCTCCACAAAGCTCTGATTAACATGACCGTTCTCAATAATGTAGTGGGCAATGTAATTAAGAATGGCCAGATCGGTCTGGGGCTTGAATACCATGCCATTATCCGCCAGCTCAAAGCTGCGGTGCTCATAGGTAGAAAGCACATGCACCCGCACATGAGGCGCGCTCAGCCGGCGATCGGTCAGGCGGGACCACAAAATAGGGTGCATTTCCGCCATATTGGAGCCCCACAGCACAAAGCTGTCGGTGGCTTCAATGTCGTCATAGCAGCCCATGGGTTCGTCCATGCCAAAGGTGCGCATAAAGCCGGCCACTGCCGACGCCATGCAATGGCGAGCATTGGGATCCAGGTTATTGGAGCGAAAACCCGCCTTGAAAAGCTTGGCGGCAGCATAGCCTTCCATAATGGTCCACTGACCGGAGCCGAACATGCCCACTGCTTCCGGCCCTTTGGTCCTGAGCGCGGCTTTCCACTTTTCAGCCATGATATCAAAGGCCTGATCCCAGCTGACGGGCGTGAATTCGCCATTTTTGTCGTATTGACCGTTACTCATGCGCAGCAGCGGCGTGGTCAGCCGGTCTTTGCCGTACATGATTTTTGACAGAAAATACCCTTTAACGCAGTTCAGCCCCCGGTTTACCGGTGCCTTGGGATCACCCTGAGTGGCCACTACCTTGCCGTTTTGTGAGCCCACCAGTACCGAGCAGCCGGTGCCACAAAAACGACAGGGTGCCTTGTCCCACTTAATGGCAGTCTGATCCCGGCTGGTGATGAGGTTGGTCGCCATGGCCGGCACGGCCAGACCGGCCGCTGCTGCTGCCGCCGCCACCGCATTGGCTTTCATAAAATCACGACGATTCAGTTTCATGCTTGCTCCTCACCGGCTTCCTGGCCGGCAAACTCATGATAAATGAGAGTGGTCGATATCACGCCGTCAAGGGGCGCTATGCGGTCAATATTGGCCACGATGGCACTCTGGTCGGGTCCTTCAAGGGACACCACCAGCTTGCCCTGCTCACCAAACACCGGCACTTCGGCACCGGGCATGGCGTTAATGGTGGCGATCACCGCTGCCATTTGTTCAGGCTTGCAATACACCACCAGGCTGGCCACATGCCATTCCTGCTCCGTCATGCTGCTCCTCCCTCTTTAACAATGCTGATGGCACTCACCGGACAGGCCGCCACACAGCCGCCGCAACCGGTGCAGGCATCCTGCTCCAGCTCGGGCACCGATACGCCCCCCAGCCGGGGCCGAAAGCGAATGGCCCGGGGCTCGCAGCCATCTTCACAACTGCGGCAATGCACACCCTGATGAGCGAGGCAGGCATGACTGAAAGCAGCCACTTGCTGCCAGGGGGCCTGTTCGGTGGAATAAAACAGAGGCTCGCCGCAGGCACTGACACAGTCGGTGCAGAAAGTGCATTCACCTTTACTGAAATCGATGGCCGGAAAGCCACCGTCGGCCACCACAATAATCTGCTCGGGGCAGGCTTGAATGCAGTCGCCACAGCGGGTGCATTGGGCGGTAAATGCTGGCCGGTCCAGTGCCCAGGGCAGAGTCTGAACATGATGCTGAGGCGTCAATCCTCCCTTCAGCCAGCGCCGGCGGGATAAATCGGGTGCGGTATCCATATTGCTCCCATTATTAGTAACAGCCTGAAATGTAGCACAAGTGTGACAAGCTGAGTTTAAATGAGTATTTACAGAGTATAAAAAGGGAGTAGCGATAGAAACCCTGAATACGGGGTATTCAGGGATATATTGATGCAGATCAGTATCGGGCGATGACACCAGCCACCACCTGGCAGTGTTATGAAACTGTTAACCGCCGATGGATGCCAAATGCGGTGTCATGCCGCTGATGCCTTCATGCAGAAAGTGGGTCGCTTTTTTATCGGCCAGGGCGTCACGCAAGCGCCGTTGCAGCGCCGCCTGTTGTCCTTCATGCTGCAGCAGCTCACGCAGATCTACACCATATTCACCAAACAGGCACAAATGCAACTTGCCCAGCGCCGACACCCGCAGGCGGTTGCAACTGGCACAGAAGTCTTTGGCATAAGGCATGATAAGGCCAATTTCGCCCACATAGTCCGAATGCCAGAATACTTCCGCCGGACCATCATTATGCGCCCGTACTTTTTGCTGCCAGCCGGCTTCCAGCAACTTTTCCTTGATGGCCGCCCCACGCACGTGATGACGGTCAAACAGCTCGTCCATTTCACCGGTTTGCATCAGCTCGATAAAACGTAACTGAATAGGATTGGACTTTATCCAGGCCAGAAAGTTACCCAGCTCACCGTCATTGAGCCCGCGCATCAGTACCGTATTCACCTTCACCTGCTCAAAACCGGCCGCAAAGGCGGCATCAATGCCCGCCATCACCTCATGAAAACGGTTCTGACCGGTGATCTGGTGAAACATGCGCGGATCCAGGCTGTCAACGCTGACGTTGACAGCGCCCAGCCCGGCACTGCGCCAGTCTGCTATCTGCTCCGCCATACGATAGCCGTTGGTAGTGGTAGCCACCTTGCGAATGCCGGGCGTAGATGCCACCGTTTCGATGATATCGGTAAAGTCCCGGCGCATGGAGGGCTCACCACCGGTAATGCGCACCTTGTTGGTGCCCATGGCGGCAAAAGCACGAGTGATGTGACGGATCTCACTCAGGGTAAGAAAAGACTTGCGGCCGTCGGGACGATAACCGTCAGGCAAACAGTATTGACAGCGAAAGTTGCAGACGTCGGTCACCGACAGCCGCAAATAATGAAATTTGCGCGCGAACGCGTCTTGTAGTTCCAGCATAAACACCTTTCCAAAACGGGAGGCGGCATCATTTCTGATAACACCCTTACGAGCCCGAAGGCCCGAGCGGTCCGCACACCTTATTGAGAACCCAACTTAGGCGATGACGGACTCGGAGTTTGTAAACCAATGTTCTCACTTCACCTTAGGTGTAAACATAGCTTTAGATCAAGAAATATTTGGCTGCCGGCAAGAGAATATGGACTGTATCGGTATTTATTTGCTTTGTCAGAGGGAGATAGAAGGGAAATTGCATTACGCAACAAACACCTATCGCAAAATGCGACATTTCGCAATTTGGGTTGGTCGATATTTATTCAAATACACCGGAAAGCCAGCAATGACGGGGTTTTGAAAAGTTGGCACGATACTTTCATATACTTAAGCAGTCGTTTTTATCCCGTGCTCTCTTCAGCTCCCGCTGAAGTTCGGCCAACCCATTGGGTTGGCCATTTTTTTTGCCTGCTTAACGGCTTTCTCTGTGTAATTGAACCGCTTCAAGGGTATCACTCAGCGCCTGTTGCCAGGCTGCCATCAGTAACGACACCTGATCAGTCTGTTGCTGACGACAAGCCTGTTCCAGCTTTTCTGCCAGGAACTGACAGCGTAAAGCACCGTAACTGCCACAGGCTGATTTAAGACTATGGCACCATAGTGCCATGCCTTCATGATTTCCTTCATTAAACGCCTGCTCCAGCGCTTCTCCCTGCTGTATGCCGTCTTCCGCAAACAAGATCAGCAGACGGCCCAGTGCATCCTGCCCAAGATCTTTGACCAGTTGTTCCAGTCGTGCCGGATCCAACAGCGGCAGACGAGGGTAAAGTGTTTGCCAGTCAGCCATTATCATCTCCCCAGCTTTGCAGCTTACGATAAATCGTTGACGGGCTGACCTCGAGCATGGCTGCAGCCCGGGAGATGTTGCCATCACAATGAGCAATAGTGCGTTCTATGGCTTTTCGTTCAACCACTGCCAGCGGTAATATGGGCTGAGATGCCGCTGCTCCGTCATGATCGGCCGTTGTCGCTCCGGTTGTAATGCTATCAAGTGGTGCCGGCAGCATATCAACTTCAATCCACTCTCCCTGATGCAGCACCACTGCATTACGGATCACGTTTTGCAGCTGGCGCACATTGCCGGGCCAGTGATATGCCTGCAAACGATTTTTGGTTGCCTCAGACAGCCCCACAAAATCTTTGCCTTCTTCCCGTGACGCCTGACGCACCAGGGTGGTGGCAATATTAATTACATCTCCTCCCCGCTCGCGCAGTGGCGGAAGATGTACCGGGATCACATGCAAGCGGTAGTAGAGATCTTCCCGAAAACGGCCCTGCTCTACTTCAACAAGCGGATCCCGGTTGGTTGCACACACAATGCGCACATCAACTTTCACATGATTGGAGCTGCCCACCGGCTGGATCAGGCCGGTCTGTAAAAAGCGCAGCAGCTTGCTCTGCAGCTCCAGATCCATTTCACAGATTTCATCCATAAACAGAGTGCCGCCGTTGGCACGGATAACAGCGCCGTCTCTGTCTTGCAGTGCACCGGTAAAGGCACCCTTGATATGGCCGAACAGCTCACTTTCCATCAAATCACGTGGAATAGCGGCACAGTTCAGTGCAATAAAAGGCCCGTCAGCGCGGCCACTGAGCTGATGGATAGCTTCAGCACATACTTCCTTGCCAGTGCCGCTTTCACCGGTAATAAAGACGGTAGCAGTGCTGGGAGCGGCATTCTCAATCAGCCGGTAAACTTTTTGCATCGGCAGACTTTCACCGATAAACCCTTGAAAACGCTTTCTGTCGATCTCATGGCGATACTGATTGACCAGCTGATTGAGCCGGCGAAATTTCATGGTGTTATGCAGGGTCACCTTGAGCCGTTCGGCTTCTACCGGTTTGCTGATAAAGTCATGAGCCCCCAGACGCATGGCGTCTACCGCGACATCCACAGAGCCGTGAGCCGTCATCACTATGGTAGTAATATTCAGCTGCTCTTCATGCAGCCACTGCAAAATATCCATACCCGGCATATCGGGCAGGATTAAATCCAGCAGCAAAATATCAGGAGGCTCGCGCTTAATATGCTCCAGTGCCTGCTGGCCGTTGCTGACTGTCGTCAGCACCAAAGGCTCATCCTGCAAAAACATCTGATACATGGCTGCCAATGACGGCGTGTCTTCCACCATCAGGACAGTTAGCCTTTTATCTACCATCATACTTCTCTCATTGAATTCATTGTCATTTTTCTTTGGGCCTGAAGAAATGACTTGCCTTCAGATAACCGGATGTTAACATATGTTCAACATAGAAAATGACTCATACGTTACCCATTCACCGTGCTTGTTCACTGCGCTCAGCAGGACAAACAATATTGTTGCCCTCGTGGCTGCTGCGAAACCAGGGTGGTTATCCTCCCTGGTCTTTTTTATGCCGGATTGTCGATATCTACAAATTCCACGGTGATCCCATGGTTGGCTGCCAGCCACTCTCCCAGTGCCTTAACGCCGTAGCGCTCGGTGGCATGATGGCCGGCAGCAAAGAAGTGAATGCCCAGCTCACGGGCTGAGTGAACCGTCTGCTCGGAAACTTCACCACTGATAAAGGCATCCATGCCCTGCTCTGCCGCCAGATCGATATAGCCCTGACCACCACCGGTGCACCAGCCAATTTTGCGAATTTGCGCCGGCCCTGTGTCACCCACATGCAGCACGCCTCGGCCCAGCGTCTGCTCAATGCGGCTGGCCAGTTCGCTCCCGGTCACTGCCGTGCTCAGCTCACCACGCATGGCCACCGACAACTCATTGCCCGGCTCAAGCGGACCGGTCATCTCAATGCCGAGTAACGCCGCCAGCTGAGCGTTATTACCAAGCTCAGGAGCAATATCCAGTGGCAGATGATATGCATAAAGGTTGACATCATTCGCCAGCAGGGCTTTCAGCCGGTTGCGCTTCATGCCTGTTACCGGCTGCGATTCTCCTTTCCAAAAATAACCGTGATGCACCAGAATGGCATCGGCGCGACGGGCAATGGCCTCGTCAATTAATGCCTGGCTGGCGGTCACACCGGTAACAATATGGCGAATGTCGGCGCGCCCTTCCACTTGCAGTCCGTTGGGGCAATAATCACGAATAGCCTGAGTATTCAGCTGCTTGTTTAACAGTTGCTCGAGCTGGATGTTGTTCACGCTGGCTCCCCTTGTTGATGGGTTGAATGGGCAATATTGTAAAGCAAAAGAGGATGATTTGATGCGCCTTTTACCAACGCAGCCATTAACTCATTATCGCCATAATGAAGTGCGGGATCTGGCCTGGGCCATTGGTAGCCCGGGTTTATTGCCCGGAGTCTCTATGGCACCGGACGATAGCTGGTATGCTCACCTGCTGAAAGCATATCAGCCACGCCTGCAACAACTGGATAGAAATCCCGCCCTGCTGCTGCATCACTGTCGTCACTGCCGCCGGCTGGGGCAGTACTTTGAGGCCCTGTGGCACTTCTTTTTACTGGACTATCCGGGTTTTCAAATACTGGGCTTTAATCGCCAGCAGGTAGTGGCAGGACGGACCATGGGTGCCTTTGATTTTCTGCTGTGGGACCACCATCGCCAGCGTATCGAACACTGGGAGCTGGCGGTGAAATTTTATCTGATCACTGATATGAGCGCTCCGCAAGACAGTGCCTTGGGTATTAACCCCTGCGACAGACTCAGACGCAAACTGGATCATATGCAACAGCATCAGCTGCAGTTGAGTGAACATGCTGAAGTCCGTGCAGCACTGAAAGCCGAAGGCCTGTTGCCGGTAAAGAAGCGGCTGCTGTTGAAAGGACGTTTATTTTATCCCGAAGGATCCATGCTGCCGAAGCAGCCAGGCCATGACTACGGACGCTGGGGCTATGAGCTGCCGGGGCCGGGTTTTATGCCCCAGCAAAAACTGGGCTGGATGACGGGCGGACGCGTTACCACCGAATTGCGGGATCGGCAGAACTACCAGAATGAAGATGGCAGCTGGTATGTTCGGGTAGATGGAAACTGGAATAAGGAGAAGTAATGGAGGCGCGTTCCGGAGTCGAACCGGACTAAACGGATTTGCAATCCGCTGCATAACCGCTTTGCTAACGCGCCTTTGCAGGGTGTTGATTGGAGCGGGAAACGAGATTCGAACTCGCGACCCCAACCTTGGCAAGGTTGTGCTCTACCAGCTGAGCTATTCCCGCATACAAATCAAAATACAAAAAATCATCAACAGCCGGGCTGCTGATGGAGTTGCATTATAGGCAGGTGCACCTGCAATACAAGTCATTTTTCTGTCGCCAGCATCATTTGCTTTTATTTTCAGCACCTTGGGTGTTTTTTGGCTGGTTTTACCTTTGCTTGCTGCTAAGCTGAGGTACCTTGTTTGCTCAGGAGCCCTGTTATGCCCCTGTTTCTTATTTTTTTACTCTGGTGGTCTCCCGCTTATGCCGACAGCCGTGCTACACCTGAAGCCGCCACCGGCTGGCAAAACAAGCCGCTGGTGCAGACACAGCAGGCGATGGTGGTGACGGCCAATCCTCATGCCAGCCGGGCAGCGCAACAAATGCTGGAACGGGGTGGCAGTGCGGTAGATGCCATGATAGCCGCCCAGATGGTACTGACGCTGGTGGAGCCACAGTCATCCGGACTTGGCGGCGGCGGTTTTCTGGTGCATTGGCAGCAAGAGCAACAGCAGGTAACAACGCTGGACGGTCGGGAAACCGCCCCGCTGGCTGCTTCACCTGAATTGTTTATTGATGAACAGGGTAAGCCGCTTGAGTTTATGGACGCCGTGATCGGCGGCCGCTCAGTAGGCACACCGGGCACGGTAATGCTGATGTGGCAGGCCCATCAGCGTTTTGGCTCCCTGCCCTGGCAGGACCTGTTCACTCCCGCTATTTCTCTTTCTTTGAATGGTTTTGAAGTATCGCCCAGACTGGCACAACTGATTACTAAAAACCGTGACAGTCTGCAGCAGGATCCTCAGGCCAGGGACTATTTCTTTAACGAAAAGGGCGAACCGCTTACTGCCGGACATCATCTGGTTAACCCATTACTCGCCGCCATACTGACGCGGCTCAGCATAGAGGGACCTTCTGCTTTTTATGAAGGAAAAATTGCCGGTCTGATGGTCGACAAGGTCTCAGCTGCCAGCAACCCGGGCACCCTGACGCTTGAAGACCTGGCCCAGTACCGCGTTCAGGAACGTCCGGCGCTGTGTTTTCCTTATCGTCAATACAAATTATGTAGCATGGGTCCACCCGGCTCCGGAGCGCTGGCGCTGGGGCAAATTCTGGGCATGCTGTCTCACTTTGAGCTGAGCAAGATGGGGCCGGCCTCACCTACGGCCTGGCGGCTGATTGCCGATGCTTCCCGCCTGGCGTTTGCCGACAGAGCACGTTATGCCGCCGACAGTGACTTTGTGCCCGTGCCGGTTGAGGCACTGCTGAGTGCAGACTACCTTGCTGATCGAGCCGGGTTATTAAAGGCATCAGCACAGGCGCTGTCTGAGGTAAAGGCCGGCCAGCCAACAATACAGCCGGCTCCGCCGGCAGATACCTCACCGGAACTGCCATCGACGACCCAGATAAGCATTATTGACGCCAAGGGTAATGCCGTTTCCCTCACCTCTACCATTGAAAACGCCTTTGGCTCCCGGCTGATGGTACAGGGATTTCTGCTTAACAATGAACTCACCGACTTTGCCTTTGTACCCGAGCAAAATGGTGTGCCGCTGGCCAACCGTCTGGAGCCGGGCAAACGTCCTCGCTCCTCCATGAGCCCCACCCTGGTGTTTGATCAACATAACGAACTGCTGATGGTGCTCGGCTCTCCCGGAGGCAGCAGCATTATCGGCTATGTTCTGCACACCCTGATCAGTGTACTAGACTGGGGGATGGATATTCGTGAAGCAGTACACCAACCTCATGTATTACACAGAGGAGGACAGCTGGAAATGGAACCATTTGGCCGTAACCGGGCACTGCAGCCGGCCATGGCAGCATTGGGCTATAAGCCCCGTTTTAACGAGCTTAACTCGGGCCTGCATGTGATTATGCGACAGGGTAACCAGCTGCAAGGCGTGGCGGATCCTCGTCGGGAAGGCACTGCCATACCCGCAAATCTGCTGCCTGAGCCAGGTGTGTCAGCCGGCCCTTAACGTCTGAGCCAGTAAAGAAGTCAGTGCTGTTTTTTATTTAAGAACTGGCTCGCTATGCCGATAAGTAACTAACAAAATGCGACAAATATATTAAGCATCCTAATGAACAGAAGAAATCAGCACGTTATCGATGAAGAAGTAACCTACAGCGAGCAGGAGCAGCTGGTATCTACCACCGATAAACGCGGTGTGATTACCTACGCCAATGACATTTTCTGCAAAGTGGCCGGCTTTACTGCTGAAGAGTTGCAAGGGAAAAACCATAATATTGTGCGCCATCCTGACATGCCCAAAGCTGCCTTCAAGGACCTGTGGGATCGTATGGAGCAGGGACAGGCCTGGCGCGGAGCCGTTAAAAACCGCTGCAAGGATGGCCGCTATTACTGGGTGGATGCCTATGTGACTCCTATTTACGAAAACGGCAAGGTCACCGGCTATCAGTCGGTGCGTACCAGGCTGGATCCGGCAGTGCGTGCCCGTGCCGAGAAAGCCTATGCCAGTCTGCTGGCTGCGGAAAAAAGCAAGCGCAAAAAACCGGCCGTCAAGCTGACTGCCCTGAGGCCCTGGATAAGCAGTGCCGTTATGCTGGGCCTGTTGGGCGGTGCCTGGCATTATGGCGGCTTGTCCGGTCTGGTATGGAGCCTGCTGCCTCTGGCCTGGCTGGTGCTGAACACCCGCAACCAGCTGTTTTCCAGCATGCGTTTCTTTCAAAATCTGCACAAGGAATATGACAGCCTGTCCCGGCTGGTTTATTCCGGCAACGAGCCTCATTCCATTGCTGATTACCACCTTGGCCTGTGGCAGGCGCGCTCCCGCACTATTTTAGGCCGGGTGGATGATGCGACCGGCTCCCTCAAATCTCTGGCTACCAGCATGATGCAGGCCATGAGCAGTGCCCGGAACGATCTCAGCCGCCAGGACAGCGATACCCATCAGATTGCTGCCGCTATTGATGAGATGTCGGCCACGGCCAATGAAATTACTCAAAATACTCATAAAGCCGCCCAAAATGCCGAAGAGGCTCAGAATCAATGCTATCTGACTCAAAACCAGCTGGAGCAGACACGACAGAAGATAGTAGAGCTGGCCCGGGAGGCGGAGCAAGCTGCTGAGGCCACAGTGGCACTGTCAGAAGAGTCCAATCGCATTGGTACCTTGATGACAGAAATTCAGGGTATTGCTGATCAGACCAACCTGCTGGCACTGAATGCCGCCATTGAAGCGGCCCGTGCCGGTGAGCATGGCCGTGGCTTTGCGGTGGTGGCCGAAGAAGTGCGTGCCCTCTCCACACGCACCCATGGTGCCACCGAACAAATTCAGACCAGCATCAGCCAGATCCAGCAAACTCTGACCAACTGGCGCACCATGATGGATACCAACCGGGCACACAGCCAGGAATGTGTGAATGCGGCTGAAGCCGGCACTGAAAGTCTGGGGCGTGTGGTTCAGGAAATTGACAATATCGCCGGCTTCACCGTGGAAATTTCAACTGCGGCAGGCCAGCAGCAACAGGTGGCAGAAGAGATCAGCCGTAATGTCCATCAAATATCCGAGACCTCCTCAGCCAATCTCAACACCATTACTCAGGTAGAAGACTCCAGCCGGGAACTGCTGGCGCGCTCTCAGGGACTGAACAATCTGAGCCGCACCTTTTCCTGATATGAGCATGACCGGCAAGCAGGCCATATTATCGGTGCTGGCACTGGTTCCTGCCGGTTATGTGGTCAGTTATGGTCAGCTCGCAGATCTGGCCGGTCTGCCCGGACGGGCACGGCTGGCCGGCACTGTGCTGCGCCGGGCCGATACCTCTGCCCTGCCCTGGCACAGGGTAGTGGCGTCTTCGGGGCATATCAGCCTGCCGGCGGGCAGCCGGGAAGCGCGTGAACAAAAAGAGCGGCTGCTTACGGAAGGTGTTGTCTTCAGGGGCAATAAGATTGATATGAAACAGCACCAGTGGCGACCCGATCTGGGTGCGCTGCTGGTGCTGCTTGATCAATAAGGTTACTCAGCTCTTTCAAGCAAATCGCTTACATGTACCTGAAAGGGAATGGTCTCGTCTTCCCGCTGCAGCAATACCACCTCATTGTTTACATCCACCTCCAGTACATAGCCCGACCCTTCGGTGGTGTAACAAATCATGCCCGGCCTTACTTCACGAATATCCATATTCACTCCTGTTCAGGCAGTGCCTGAGATGATTGCACCCAACTCCTTGTGCGAAACATACGAACAACAGGCGGCTTTGGGGTTACTTTTTACCTTTCTGATGTTGCTGCCACTTGCCATCCACATAATGCGCAGTCCAGCCGGTCGCTTTTTTATTGACCTCTGTCATCACATATTGTTCCTTGTTTTTACGGCTGAAGCGCACCACCGCCTTGTTACCATCCGGATCTTCGACAGGTGCCTCGGCCAGATAAAGGAACTTGGATGGCAGCCGGTCTTTAAAGCGTACCAGCTCTTCCACCAAAGGCGCACGGGTTTCCCGGGATTTGGGAAAATTACTGGCGGCCATAAAAATGCCGGCGGCACCGTCGCGCAGCACAAAGTAGGCGTCAGACTGAGTGCAGGGTAGCTCGGGCAGGTGCACCGGATCTTCCTTGGGCGGCGCTACTTCACCGTTTTTCAGGATCTTGCGAGTATTTTTGCACTCGTCATTGGTACAGGCCATGTACTTACCGAAGCGGCCGGTTTTAAGCTGCATTTCACTGCCGCAGCGATCACAGTCAATGACCGGGCCTTCATAGCCCTTGAGTTTAAACTGGCCCTGTTCCAGCTCATAACCGTCACAGTCCGGATTTTGACCACACACATGCAGCTTGCGCTTGTCATCAATCAGATATGAATCCATGGCAGTACCGCACTTGCCACAGCGGCGCTTGGCACGCAGCGCATCGGTTTCTGCCTCTTCATCGTTGGCCAGCACAAATTCGTCACCGGGAACCAGATTAATGGTCTGCTTGCAGCGTTCCTTGGGCGGCAGCGCATAGCCGGAACAGCCCAGGAACACGCCGGTGGTGGCAGTGCGAATACCCATTTTGCGGCCGCAGGTAGGGCAGTCGATATCGGTCAGTACCATTTCATTGGCACGCATACCGCCTTCTTCTGCCGGCTGTTCGGCCTTTTCCAGCTCTTCACTGAACTCGGCATAAAAGGCATCAAGCACCTGGGTCCAGTTCAGTTTGCCGCCGGCAATTTCATCCAGCTTGCTTTCCATCTGGGCGGTAAAGTCGTAGTTCATCAGCTCGGCAAAACTTTCCTGCAGCCTGTCGGCCACAATCTCGCCCATTTTTTCAGCATAAAAACGACGGCTTTCCACTTTGACATAGCCTCTGTCCTGAATGGTAGAGATGATGGAGGCATAGGTAGACGGACGGCCAATGCCACGCTTTTCCAGCTCCCGCACCAGGGCCGCTTCGGTAAAACGTGCCGGCGGCTTGGTAAAGTGCTGTTTTGGCGTCAGCTCATTCAGGGTGAGGGTTTCACCCTGCTGCACCGCCGGCAGCTCGGTATCTTCACCTTTACGGCTTTGAGGCGTGAGCACGCGGGTCCAGCCGGCGAAGCGCAGAATACGTCCCCGGGCTTTCAGCTCATAGTCACCGGAGGTGACCGTAATGGTGCTGCTGTCGTATTTCGCCGGCGTCATCTGACAGGCCACAAACTGACGCCAGATAAGATCGTAAAGTCGCTTGGCATCAGCCTCCATGCCATCGAGCTGCTCCGCAGACAGGGTGACGTCGGACGGACGAATGGCTTCGTGGGCTTCCTGGGCGTTAGCCTTGGCACCGTAGACATTGGGTGACTCGGGCAGATAATCCCTGCCGTGCTGCTGCTCAATAAAATCACGCACCGAGGCCACCGCTTCCTGACTCAGGTTGGTGGAGTCGGTACGCATATAGGTGATGTAACCGGCTTCATACAGGCGCTGGGCCAGCATCATGGTGCGCTTGACACCGTAGCTTAGCCGGGTGCTGGCTGCCTGCTGCAAAGTTGACGTAATAAAGGGGGCCGGCGGCTTGCTCTGGGTGGGTCTGTCTTCCCGGCTGGCCACGGTAAAGGTACCCGCACGCAGCGCATCCACCGCTGCCATGGCGTCGGCCTCATTGGTGGGCCGAAACTCCTTGCTCTGGTATTTGGCGACCATCATGGACAACGCCAGCTTTTGTTCATTGCTCAGCGCAGCCTGAATATCCCAGTATTCTTCAGGCACAAAAGCCTTGATTTCCCGTTCTTTTTCCACAATCAGCCGCACCGCTACCGACTGCACCCGGCCGGCCGACAAGCCTCTGGCAACCTTTTTCCACAACAGTGGCGATACCATATAGCCCACGACCCGATCGAGAAAACGACGGGCCTGCTGAGCATTTACCCGGTTCAGGTTCAGCTCCGACGGCTGGCTGAAAGCATCCTGAATGGCAGACTTGGTGATCTCGTTAAACACCACCCGCTTAAAGCGTTGGTCATCACCGCCGATCAGCTCTTTCAGATGCCAGGCAATGGCCTCCCCTTCGCGGTCCAAATCCGTTGCCAGATAGATGGTGTCAGCCTTTTCGGCCAGTGCCTGAAGCTCATTGACCACCTTTTCTTTGCCCGGCAATACCTGATAGTTGGCCTGCCAGCCGTGCTCAGGATCAACCCCCATACGGGCGATCAGCGCCTTGTGATCCTTTTCTTTTTTCAGCCGGGCCTTTTCTTCCGGGCTCAGACTTTTGGTATCGGTTTTGCGCGCTGCCGGCTTTTTACCATTGGCTGAACCGGCGGTCGGCAAGTCCCGAACATGGCCGACACTGGATTTGACCACATAGTTCCTGCCCAGGTACTTGTTGATGGTCTTGGCTTTGGCGGGCGATTCCACAATAACGAGAGATTTGCTCATAAAGCGCGTTAAAATCCTTAAAGTTCGGCCCCGTTCGGGCGGGTCTGTGGCACGGTAATGACGGCTGTATAAGTGATATCGTCATAAAAAGCAAACCAGCCGGGCGCGGGCCTGAAAAAAATTCAGTGAATTTATATTTATTTATTAACGCCCTCATAGAGACAGGAATCAACTGCTTTTTTATTCAGGTCGCCTGTTCGCCCGCTTTTTATGCATCATTATTCCTGCCCCTGGTGGCTTTGTCACATTTGAGTTACAACCTTGATAAAAATCTAAATATAATGGCAGTACGCAGCATCTTTTATTGGTCAACGCCAGGATTTCAAGGAGATTATCATGATTGAACAGGAAGCGAACTTCGATGGTCTGGTAGGTCCCACTCATAACTATGCCGGACTTTCATGGGGTAATGTGGCATCCAATCGTCATGCTAAAAGCATGTCGCATCCGCGGGAGGCCGCCCTGCAGGGACTGAGCAAAATGAAGGCCCTGGCCGACATGGGGCTGGTGCAGGGAGTGCTGGCTCCGCAGGCCCGCCCCGACACAGACACACTGCGCCGGCTGGGCTTTGCCGGCACTGATGCACAAGTACTGGACAGCGCCTTTCGTGAGGCCCCCCATTTGCTGGCGGCCTGCAGCTCCGCATCAGCCATGTGGACCGCCAACGCCGCCACCGTTTCACCCGGTGCCGATACACTTGATGGCCGCGTGCACTTTACTCCTGCCAATCTGGTTAACAAGTTTCACCGCTCCATTGAGCATGAGGTGACTGGCCGTATATTGCGCAGTGTGTTTGCCGACGAAGCCCATTTTTGTCATCACCAGGCCCTGCCCGCCCATGACGACTTCGGTGACGAAGGCGCTGCAAACCACACCCGGCTGCATAATGAGCAGGGCCACGGGCTTGAACTATTTGTCTATGGCCGCCGGGCCCATCAGCCCGGGGCACCGGCACCGCGCCGCTTTCCTGCCCGCCAGACACTGGAAGCCTCCCGGGCCGTGGCCCGCCTGCATGGGCTGAGTGAGTGCAAGACGGTTTTTATTCAGCAAAATCCTGCAGTGATTGATCAGGGTGTGTTTCATAATGACGTCATTGCCGTGGGTAACGGCAATGTGCTGTTTTACCATCGGCAGGCTTTTCTTGATACTCAGGGCATGCAGGCAGAAGTGCGGCGCAAACTGCCCGATACTGAGCTGCATTTTATTGAAGTAAAAAATGACGAGGTGCCGGTAGCAGATGCGGTAAAAAGCTACCTGTTCAATACGCAGCTGGTTACCCTGAAGCCAGGCCATATGGCGCTGATTGCGCCCACAGAGTGCGCCGGCACGCCCAGCGTAAACGCCTATCTTGAGCGGTTGCTGGCCATGAATACCCCCATACGGGAAGTGCGCTTTATGGACGTAAAACAAAGCATGCAAAACGGGGGCGGCCCCGCTTGTCTGCGCCTGCGGGTGGCCATGAACCGGGCCCAGCTGAATGCGGTAAATCCCGCCTGCCTGATGAATGATCGCCTGTATGGCCGCCTTACCGACTGGGTACAGCGCCATTACCGCGACAGGCTGCACCCGAACGATCTGCGCGATCCGGCGCTGCTGGAGGAATCCCGCGCGGCCCTGGACGAGCTCACCCAAATTCTTGAACTAGGATCCGTGTACCCGTTTCAACGGTAAACTGCAGGGAATAGGGAATGGCCACTAATCCCTATTCCCTGCTCCCTATTCCCTGAATTAAATCAGCTGAAGGGCCGCTGCCCCGCCTCATAGAGCTTCATCAGTGCCCGGCTGACACCCATTTCTGCCGCCTTGCCAAACTTGTCCTTCAGGCTTTGTTTGGGCTTGAAGTTCAGACTGATAATGCGTTTATCGCTACTTTGCGCCAGCAGGTAATCGCTGCTGGTTTGCAATGAGTCCACCAGCCCCAGTGCCTGAGCATCGCTGGCCAGCCAGTGTTCGCCGGTCGCCACCCGATCCAGATCCAGCTTGGGACGGTTGTCGGCAATAAAGGCCTTAAAACGCTGATGGATTACTTCCAGCTCTTCACGGAACTTGGCCCGGCCATGATCATCGTTTTCACCGAACAGTGTCAGGGTGCGCTTGTATTCGCCGGCCGTGTGCAGCTCTACGTCTATATCCCGGTTTTTCAGAAATTTGTTAAAGTTGGGCATTTGCGCCACCACACCAATGGAGCCCACAATGGCAAAGGGAGCGGCAATAATACGCTCGGCCACACAGGCCATCATATAACCGCCGCTGGCAGCAACCTTGTCTACCGCCACCGTCAGCTTAAGGCCATGGCCCTTCAGTCGCTGTAACTCTGCAGCACCCAGGCCGTAACCGTGCACCACGCCGCCACCAGACTCAAGCCGCACCAGCACTTCGTCTTCGGGATCTGCCAGCTGCAGCAATGCCGACACTTCCTCGCTCAGCCATTTCACTTCATGAGCATCCATACTGCCCTTGAAGTCGAGCACATAGAGCCGCCGACGCTGATCGCCCTGCTTCTTTTCGGTTTTATCCGCCTTTTGATATTCCTGTTTCAGGGCCTTGCGTTCGGCATCGGTGACGGCGGTTTCCATGCGCAGGCGACGGGCCTGCCGGCGTAATGCTGCGCTCACATCTTTAATGTTCACACCGTCGCTGCTCTGCTTTTGCCTGGCTGCCGCCGCCAGCGCAATCACAACCCCCAGAGCAGCCACCCAGGTCAGAGCCTTGGCTGCGAACAGACCATATTCGTATAAAAATTCCACATTACTCTCCTTATGCAGCTGAATGGCGTTATTCTGACAGCCCCAAACAAGAACACCAATCGGCTTTTTTGCTTTCCGTGCTGGCATCAGGATGCAGAGTCTGGTTTGATCGGCACACACTGAATTTCTGTACAGAGAACAAGGTCCATGCTTGATTATCAACCCTCACCCGATTTGCTCAAGAACAAGGTCATTCTGGTGACCGGTGCCGGCGACGGCATAGGCCGGCAGGCAGCACTCAGCTATGGTGCCCACGGGGCCACCGTCATATTGCTGGGCAAAACCGTCAAAAAGCTGGAAGCCGTTTATGATGAGCTGCTGGCTCAGGGCAGTCCGGAGCCCGCTATCATTCCTCTGGATCTGCAGGGGGCAACCAAACAGAACTATCAGGACATGACCGCCACTGTGCGCCAGCAGTTTGGCCGCCTTGACGGTGTGCTGTTTAATGCCGGCCAGCTGGGTGCCCTGGGTCCTTTTGAAATGATTGGCGAGGATGAATGGGACCAGGTAATGCAGGTAAACCTCAAGTCTCAGTTTCTGATGACCCAGGCACTGCTGCCACTGCTGAAAGACAGCAAGCCTGCTTCCATCGTGTTTACCAGCTCAGGGGTAGGCAGACAGGGCCGGGCCTACTGGGGCAGCTATGCCATTTCCAAATTTGCCACCGAAGGCATGATGCAGGTGCTGGCTGCTGAGCTTGCGGATACCGGCGTGCGCGCCAACTGTATTAATCCGGGAGCAACCCGCACGCACATGCGGGCGCGCGCCTTTCCCGCCGAAGCGCCGTCTAGCCTGCGCTCGCCTGCCGACATTATGGGGCCTTACCTTTATCTGATGGGCAGCGACAGTGAGACAGTGAACGGCCGGTCTCTGGATGCGCAGACCGACAGAGTGTCCGGCCAGCCCAGAGCCTGACATACCTGTTCCGCTGCTGCTACACTGACTCTGGCATAGGTTCATTCTGAACAGGACTATCATTAACGCTGAGGCCATGGTTCGGCCTCATGATGGCAATGCCAAGGCAGGCATTATTATGTATCGTCCCAAAAGCACAGTTGAGCAATGGCGTATTTTTCAGGCGGTGGTTGACCACGGTGGTTACGCCCAGGCCGCCGAAAAACTGAATAAAAGCCAGTCATCTCTGAACCATGCGGTGGCCAAATTGCAGCAGGCGCTTGGTCTTTCTTTGCTGGAAGTTCGCGGTCGCAAGGCCTGCCTTACTCCCCAGGGTGAGGTATTTCTGCGCCGCTCGCGCAAGCTGACCCAGGATGTAGAAAGCCTGGAGCGACTGGCCGATATACTGGCAAGCGGCTGGGAGCCGGTGCTGCGTATTGTGGTAGAAGCGTCTTTGCCCCGCGCTCCCTTGTATCAGGCCCTGGCTGAATTTCGTACTCAGTCACGGGGCTGCCGCATTCATCTGGTGGAAACCCAGCCTTCTGGCTGTCAGACCGTGATCAGACAGCAAGCAGCCCATATGGTATTTGCCTCCAGAGCTTATCCGAATCTCACCTCCCTCCCTCTGGCCACCACCGTTTATGTGCCCGTCGCCGCCCCCAATCATCCGCTGGCAAATATCAAGGGCGTGGGCCAGACCGAGATGGAGCAACAACTGGAGCTGATGCTGGCCGATGGCAGTGAACAGGAAGAAGGCTGGGCCAGGGGTGAGCAGCGCTGGATTATTCATCATTTACACGATGCGCTTTCACTGCTGCGCCGGGGAGTCGGCTTTGCCTGGCTTCCTTCGGATGTGGTGCAGCCCATGGTGAATGACGGCATTCTGGTACAACTGCACATGGCCAACCAGGCATTGCGCAAACGTTTTACCCACCTGGTACTGCCCGGCACTGTTCCTCCCGGCCCCGCTGCCAGCCTGCTGCTGGGTCTTATTCGCAAACATTACGATGATCAGGCCCAACCTGAGGATGTGCTCTGATTGTTGCCAGCACGCGCCGGCTTCCTTATGCTCTTGGACTCGCAGTAGACAAGGAAACCTCATGTTTGATTTCGATCAGTGGATAGACCGCCGCCCTACCCGTGCGCTCAAGTGGCTGAAATATGAAGGCACCGATATTTTGCCCATGTGGGTTGCCGACACCGAGTTCAAGGCACCACCTGCCGTGATAGACGCGCTGAATGAGCGGGTAGAACACGGTATTTTTGGCTACAGCCGCCCTACTCCGGCGCTGACCGAACTGATTATCGAGCGCTGCCGCGAGCGCTATGGCTGGAACATTCAGGCCGACTGGCTGGTCTATATGCCCGGCGTGGTACCGGCACTGAATCTGGCCTGTCAGACCTTCAGCGAGCCTGGCAGCAACATTCTGATGCCCAAGCCCATTTACTACCCCTTTTTACATGCTCCCGGCTTTCATGGCCGCAAGGCGGCGCACGTCGAAATGGTGGAAAAAGACGGCCGCTGGCTGTTGGATCTCGACTCGCTCGAGCGTCAGGCCAAAGACAGCGAGTTGCTGCTGTTCTGTAACCCGCACAACCCGGGCGGTACCATTTACACTACCGAAGAGCTTGAAGCCATCAACGACATTGCCAAACGGCATGATCTGATCGTCTGCTCTGATGAAATTCACTGTGACCTGTTGCTTGATGAAGGCAAGTCTCACGTGCCTTATGCTGCCATCAGTGCGGACGCCGCCGATCGCAGCGTGATCCTGATGGCACCGAGCAAAACCTTTAACATTGCCGGCCTGTGCTGCTCTTTTGCGGTAGTGCCCAATGCCGAGCTGCGCACCCGCTTCACCCGCGCCGCCCGGGGTATTATGGCCGATGTTAACCTGCTGGGCTTTGTGGCCGCCGAAGCCGCCTATGCCGACGGCGAAGACTGGTTGCAGGCACAGCTGGAATATTTGCTTAAAAACCGGGATCTGCTGGTGGAGCGCCTGAACGACGTGCCCGGTGTGAAGGTACTGTCCCCGGAAGCCACTTATCTGGCCTGGGTGGATATCAGCGCCCTGCAGCTGGACGATCCTATCGGTTTCTTTGAGCAGGCCGGCGTGGGCCTGTCTCCCGGCGGCCAGTTCGGCGGCAGTGACTTTGTGCGGCTGAACTTTGGCTGCCCCCGGGCCATGCTTGACGAGGCCTTGCACCGTATGATTGCAGCCATTAATAATCGTTAACTCAAAGGCCGGCTTGAGTCCTTCTTTTATCTCGCCTTTTCATACAATTTTTTGCTATCTTTGAATAGCTTAGCTAAACATTCAAGCACGACCATTGAATCCAAAGACAAGGAAAGGAACTATGTCGATTAAAAAAACCATCAGTGGCGCGGCAGCGGTCATGACCCTGGGGCTGGGTGCCGGTGTATCCGGTGCCATGGCAGCCGACCAGAGTTTTATCACCATTGGTACCGGTGGTGTTACCGGCGTTTACTATCCTACCGGCGGTGCGATTTGCCGTCTGGTGAACCAGGGCCGTACCGAGCACGGTATTCGCTGCTCAGTAGAAAGCACCGGCGGCTCCGGTTACAACCTCAACTCGCTGCGCTCCGGTGAGCTGGAAGTGGGTGTGGCCCAGTCGGATCTGGAATATCAGGCACTGAACGGCGAAGGCCCCTTCAGCGAGCAGGGCGCGTATGAGGATTTGCGCTCTGTGTTTGCCCTGCATGGTGAAGCCCTCACCATAGTGGCCCGCCAGGATGCCAACATTAAGAACTTTGAAGATCTCAAAGGCAAGCGGGTCAACATAGGTAACCCGGGCTCCGGCCAGCGCGATACCATGGAAGTATTGCTGAAAGCCTATGGCTGGACTCACGATGACTTCAGCCTGGTGTCCGAGCTGCGCCCCGCCGAACACGGCCAGGCCCTGTGTGACAACCGTATTGATGCCTTCGTTTACGTGGTAGGTCACCCGAACGGCTCCATCAAGGAAGCCACTACCGCCTGTGAAGCCAACCTGGTATCCGTGAGCGGTGAGGTGGTCGACAAGCTGGTCAGCGACAACGCCTATTACCGTTACATTACCATTCCCGGTGGCGAATACACCGGCTCCGATGAAGACGTAAAAACCTTTGGTGTGGGTGCCAACCTGGTCACCAGTGCCAAGGTGCCGGAAGCGCAAATCTACCAGCTGACCAAAGCCGTGTTTGACAACTTTGATCAGTTTGTGCGCCTGCACCCCGCCTTTGCCAACCTCAAGAAAGAGGAAATGGTGAAAGATGGTCTGAGTGCCGAGCTGCACCCAGGCGCCCAGAAATACTACAAGGAAGCAGGTCTGATCGACTAAATCAGCCTTGTACCGGGGAAGCCTGCTTCCCTGTTCTGGTCAGGAAACCACCGGGGCGGCAAGCCAAGTTCTTGCCGCCCCGGTTTGCTGTTTACCCTGACATTCGGAGGAAAACACATGTCTCAACCACCTCAGGATAACACTCAGCAAACGCTGGATGAGATGCTGGCTCAGGCCGATACCGGCGGCCGGCATCCTACCGGTGTGGGTCACTGGACCCTGCTGCTGGTGCCGCTCTGCTGGGCACTGTTTCAGCTGTGGTACGTATCACCCCTGCCCTTTATGTTTAATATCGGTATTTTCAACGATACCGAAGCCCGCTCCATTCATCTGGCCTTTGCGGTGTTCTTGTCCTTTACTGCCTTTCCGGCCTTAAAGCATTCTCCGCGAGACAGAATTCCCCTGCACGACTGGCTGCTGGGTCTGGCCGGTGCCTTTTGTGCCGCCTATCTGTTTTTGTTTTATCGTGAGCTGGCCAGCCGGCCGGGCCTGCCCATTATGCAGGATCTGGTCGTGGCCTGCACTGGCATGCTGCTGCTGCTGGAAGCCACCCGCCGGGCCCTGGGTCCGCCACTGATGGTGGTGGCCGCCATCTTTCTGTTCTACACCTTTGCCGGCCCCATGATGCCGGACGTGATCGCCCACCGCGGTGCCAGCCTGGCGCGCACCGTGACTCACCAGTGGCTGACTACCGAAGGGGTGTTTGGGGTGGCGCTGGGAGTCTCTACCTCCTTTGTGTTTATGTTTGTATTGTTTGGCTCTTTGCTGGAGCGGGCCGGAGCCGGCAACTACTTTATCAAGCTGGCCTTTTCCATGCTGGGGCACCTGCGCGGCGGTCCGGCCAAGGCAGCAGTGGTGTCGTCGGGCCTGTCCGGGCTGGTATCCGGCTCATCCATTGCCAACGTGGTCACCACCGGCACCTTTACCATACCGCTGATGAAGCGGGTGGGCTTTCCGGCCACCAAAGCCGGTGCGGTGGAAGTTGCCGCTTCTACCAATGGTCAGCTGACCCCGCCCATTATGGGGGCCGCCGCCTTTCTGATGGTGGAGTATGTGGGTATCTCCTATATAGAAGTGATCAAGGCGGCGATTTTGCCGGCACTCATTTCCTATGCCGCCCTGATTTACATCGTGCATCTGGAAGCGGTAAAAGCCGGTATGCAACCGCTGCAGCAACGCCGCAAGGTTACTATCGCCCAGCGTCTGTTCGGCTTTATGACCATTACCGTAGGCATGCTGCTGCTTTCTGCCGGCATCTATTATGGTATTGGCTGGACCAAAACCCTGTTTGGCCCGCTGGCCACCTGGGTGCTGAGCGCAGTGGCACTGGTGGCCTATATTGCGCTGGTGGCCTGGTCTGCCCGACTGCCGGATCTGGCCATTGACGACCCGGACAGCCCGGACATTCATATGCCTGAGCCCGGCCCTACCTTTAAGTCGGGCATGTATTATCTGCTGCCCATCGTCGTACTGGTGTGGTGTTTAACGGTAGAGCGGTTATCTCCGGGGCTGTCGGCATTCTGGGCCACCCTGTTTATGATGTTTATCGTGGTCACGCACAAGCCGCTCAAGGCCCTGTTCCGCAAGCAACAAACAGAAGGTCTGCTCAAGGAAGGCAGCTTTGATCTGTTTATGGGACTGGTCACCGGTGCCCGCAACATGATTGGCATTGGGGTAGCCACCGCTGCTGCCGGTATCGTGGTCGGCACAGTCACCCTTACCGGCATAGGTCTGGTGATGACGGAGTTTGTGGAGTTCATCTCGGGCGGCAGCCTGCTCCTGATGCTGATCTTCACGGCGGTCATCAGCCTGCTGCTGGGCATGGGGCTGCCTACCACAGCCAACTACATCGTCGTGTCTACCCTGATGGCACCGGTGATCGTGAATCTGGGCGCTCAGCATGGACTGATAGTGCCGCTCATTGCCGTGCATCTGTTTGTGTTCTACTTCGGCATACTGGCAGACGATACACCGCCGGTAGGGCTGGCCGCCTTTGCTGCCGCCGCCATTGCCAAGTCCGATCCGATAAAAACCGGTATACAGGGCTTTACCTACGATATTCGTACCGCCATTCTGCCCTTTATGTTTATTTTTAATACTCAGCTGCTGTTGCTGGGGATTGAAAGCTGGGGCGGATTACTGCTGACCATTATAAGTGCGCTGGCCGCCATGTTGTTGTTTGCCGCCGCCACGCAAGGGTTCTGGCTGGTTAAAAGCCGCTGGTGGGAAACCCTGGCGCTGCTGCTGGTGGCCTTTACCCTGTTCCGGCCGGGTTTTTTCTGGGACAAACTGTTTCCGCCCATGGCGCAATATAACGCCAGTCAGTGGGAGCAAGTGGTGGAAAGCCTGCCGGCGAACGAGTCCATTATTCTGCAGCTGGGAGGAAACAACCTGTTTGGCGAGCCGGTCAACAAAATGGTGAAACTCAATTTTGATGCAGATCTCACCAGTGCCAGTGAACGTCTGGCCAGCACCGGTATCAGCAGCCTGCGCACCGAAGGTGACAAAATACTGATTGATATGGTGGATTTTGGCAGCCAGGCAGAGCGTCTGGGGGTAGACTTTGATCTGGAAGTGGTGTCGTTACAGCGTTCGTCCGACCGCCCCGACAAGGAATGGATGTTTGTTCCGGCACTCTTGCTGGCAGGCCTGGTGGCCTGGGCCCAGCGCCGCCGCCAGAAAGCATAATCACAGCAATAATAACGCCGGCCACTGGCCGGCGTTTGATTTACAGAGGTGCCTTGTTAACCGCGCTGAGCGTTTCATTTACAGCAAATATCCGACCTCGAATGCCGGTAACTCCTGCCTCTTCAAGGCGGGCTGTATGCTTTTTCAGATATTGCTGCGCGCTGGCTTCATTCTCAAACAGATAAACTCCTCCGGCTTGCTCCTGAGCCGCATTTTCTGTCCATATTTTCCAGATAAAACCAGCCTCTTCATTAATGGAGTGCGCCAGTCCTGCCATGGCCTGAGCCATCTCCTGGTCAAAAGGCCCGCTAAAAGGAAAATCAACCTGCAGTATGGTTTTCATCTAACCCGCTCCCACGCATATAAAAGAAACCACTAATATAATACGTTTCTGCCAGAATAGCGTCAGCAACAACAAAAAAGCCCGCTGCTAATGCAGCGGGCTTTTTAATGTGGCGGAGGAGGTGGGATTTGAACCCACGGTAGGCTATTAACCTACGCCGGTTTTCAAGACCGGTGCATTCAACCACTCTGCCACCCCTCCAGTACTGCGGATCATACTGTGATCCGCTTCGTGCTGTAAAGGGCTTGGTAATCAATTGCTTTCTAAATCATCACTTTGCATACTTTTTGAGACGTTTTCTGCGCGTTGGTTTAAAAAGTAATCTCGCAGGAACTGCTCATCCAGCGGAGACAAGTCAAAGTGCCGGCTGGCTGCGGCAATCGATTCTTTATTGATTGCCGGTTGCCCGGTCAGCCAGTGCAGCGCCTTGCGCAGCGACTCATGTTCACTCATCCCTGCTCTCCTTCATAAGTTATGCACTTTTTTCATGGATGATGACTTTTATTTTTTATGCATTATAAATACAATTTAGTAGCTTGCTTTATAAGCATATCTTATAAAAACGATACAAATCACGAGGTCTCCATGCATTTGAAACACCGCTTGCGTGACGCAACCCTGGCCGGTGCAGCAGCTTTTGTTGCCGTTATCTGCCTGAGCTACCTGAAGGACTGGACTCACTTCATGGTGCTGAGTGCCCCCATGGGTGCCACCCTGGTGTTATTATTATTGTTGCCTTCAGCGCCGCTGTCGCGTCCCAAGCATGTGATTCTGGGTCACCTTTTAACCACCTGCATTACCGTGGCTGGCCTTGAGTTTATTCCTGATCCCACCCTTGGTCTTGGCATTTGCTTTGGACTGAGCATTACCATGATGGTGCTTACCGACACTCTGCATCCCCCTGCCGGTGCCAACCCCATTCTGATTTACCTGTCTGCGGCTCACCTGACCCCCATGGACTTTATTCTGCCCACTCTGGCCGGCACCCTGTTTATGGTAGGTTTTGCCAGTGTCTATCATTATGTGTTTACCCATCGCCGCTATCCGTTTGGTCCCAAGACGATTTACCCGAAAAATCATGTGGTTAAGGAGCAGCAGCAGACTGCCAAGGAATCACAGGCCACCGAGCCGGCAGTAAAAACCGACTAGCCCCAAAGAAGCCGCAAGGCTTCTTTTTTATAACCTGATGGCGGAACTTGGATTTTAAGTAAAGAATCTTTATATGGAGATTTTAAATCGTATTGTGATCATGATCACACACCACATTGTTAACCGAATGTAACATCCTGCTGTGCCTGATGACGCCAGAAAAACGGCACTTTGTATTTTCATTTTTCAGTAATACGGACACAAAGGAACAGGATGTTATGATACAGAAATCCCTGCTTGGCTTATTGATTGCTGCCAGCTGCGTGCCGGCCATGGCCGCCGACTGGAGTACCACAGAGCTGCAGTATCAGATAGGAAACCTCAAGCAACAGCCCTTTGGACCTGATGCCGATGATAAATCCACTACCAGCATTTATACCCTGCAACACGCCAGCGGCTGGAAGTACGGCGACAACTTCTTTTTTATTGATTATTCCGACTGGAAAGACAGCCAGCGCCGCCGGGACTGGTATGGTGAAGGTTATTTCAACTTCAGCCTGGGCAAGATCAGTGGCCGGGATTTAAGCCTGGGCCCCGTCAAGGATATTGGCCTGGTGATGGGGATTAACGCTGGTGGAGACAGCAAGGTACGTAAATATCTGCCGGGGGTACAACTGGCGCTGGATGTGCCCGGTGCCGCCTTTTTTAATACCCTGATCACCGCCTATATTGACGACAGCACAGGTGTAGCCGGCGGCGGAGCACCCAAGGAAAGCAACAGCTGGATGCTGGACACCGCCTGGGCTTTTCCGTTCAGTGCCGGCAGCCATGACTTCAGCCTGGAAGGTCATATTGAATATATCGGCAGCCGGGAGAATGAGTTCGGCGACAAGGTAAAGGCTCATGTGCTGGCTCAGCCGCAGCTGCGTTACGATTTGGGTAAAACCCTGTTCAATGATCCCAGACGACTCTTTGTGGGGATTGAATATCAATACTGGCACAATAAATATGGCGGCTCGGTTACCGAGAGCGCAGTACAGGGCCTGGCTGTCTGGCGGTTTTAACCATAGCAAATGCAAAAAGAGCGCCGCGGCGCTCTTTTTTACAGGGACTTGTGTTTATGCAGCGGCTTAGAAGTGCCATTCCAGCTGAAAGGTCGGTGCATCGGTATCAATACCATCCACACCCTGATTACCAAATTTGTTACGCCAATACTCGTAGCCAACACCAGCCCACAGAGTATTGCTCTTGCCAAAGGCCAGATCGCCCACATCCACCATCAGGGAAGGACGTGCCAGAATTTCATCATCGGTACCCAGCCCTTTGGGCGTATTGTAGTTAATAAAGCCCTGAAACTTCATCGGTACCGGGCCAGCATTAAAGGGCAGTCCCCAGGCCAGGTTGTAGACCGTATAATCGTTAAAAGTGATATCACGCTCGCCGGCAGGCTTGAAGCCATTGCGGTTACGCTCATGAGCATAAAAGACACTGAAGTCCAAGAAGCCCTTGGGCACGGCAAACTTCAGGGTCGGACCCACTAACAGCAGCTGCTTGCGCGGGCCAAAGGTGGTGTTTTTGGTGTTCAGATCAAAACCTGCCGAGAGTGCCACTTCCTTTACCGGACCAAAACTGAAGTCCTGATCAAAAACTTTGCCCAGATGCAGTTGGTGGCGATAAGTCAGGTAAGCTTCTGTCGCACCATCTCCTTCCCCACGGACATCGCCGCTGGCAGGATCATTTTCATCGGACTGCAGCAAATCCACATTCAGAAAGTTCTGGCCATAGGCATAACCGCTGGCGTGGGTAAATTGCAGAATGTGTTTGGTTATATCTTTGTCGTTACTAGGCTCAGTAAACTCGGTACCAAAGCGATAACCAATATAGGTATCAGACCAGGTAGCAGCACTTACCTGAGGAGCAGCAGAAACGGCCAGGGCCAGGGCAGACAGAGTGAAAACGCGCTTGCAGATTTGCTTCATAACCGTGATTCCTTCACATGGTTCAAAGGGTGAATTCTGATGTGAATACAAAGTAATATTTTTTTGTGTTTTTTGCATTCCACCTTTCAGCACCTGAATGATTACACAGGCCAACACCAAAAATCTACATTTTGTTCACAAAAGTATAATGAGCATCAAAGAAACGGCTTTCAGTCACTATCTCAGAGGTAAGGTAAACGAAGATACCGGTACTACCATCAAGGCTGCACGTTGTCCGCATGCCACACTGGCATTGGGAAACACCACGGCTTCCCGCTCCTGCTGAACATGCCACTGCTGCTGCTGATCAGTCGCCAGCAAGACACCTTGTTCAAACTCGGTGAAATTGGATACACCATTGTTGAAACAAAGGGCAAAGTCATCGGTGTTTTTAACAATCTCCTGACTCACGGCAAACACGTCCAGATGCTCTGGTGTGAGTGGTGGTGGCTGCCAGCCAGGCTCAGAGATCAATGCTTCAAGGCATTGATTAAGTGCGGTCAGCCGGGTCAGATCATTGTCACCAAAAGGCATTACCTTGCCCAGCTCAAGGGTAAAGGCATGGGCATTGAACCGGTGCGCACTGAAACAGCTGAAGGTGGTGGTAGGCTCGTGAGCCAGTAATACCGTATTAATGCCGGCAGCCTGCAACAACGCCAGCTGAGCCCGACTGTAAGGTGCGCCATGCAAATAAGGATACACGGCAAACTTTTCCCGCTGTGAAGGCCGAATGGCAGTATGCAAGTCGTAATGCAGCCGCTCTGCATGCTCTCGCACCGAAAAAAAGCGGGTCACATAGCTTTCCAGCAACGCAGCCCGTTTACGCTCCTGATTCACCTCATTGCCCTCGGCATGAGCGCCGGAAAACAGCCGGTTCAGGTTTTCATCCAGTTCACGTACCGCGGCATTCATCGCTGCCGGATTGCCAAAAATAAACAGCACTCGCTGGCGGCAGGTCAGCTCGCCACTGATCAGCCTGTGCAGCAACGCCTCGCACAGCTCAATGGGCGCGGTTTCATTACCGTGAATGCCGCAGGAAATAATCAAATCACGACCAGCCGGGTTGTCCGGCTCCAGACACAGGACGCCGGTATCCCAGATCTGGGCTGCAGTGCCGCAAGGCAGCGAATATACTGAAGGGGATAAATACCAGGGGTGCTGTCTGCTGAGGGCAAGAAAGTCATCAAGAGCATTAGTCACAGATACCTCCAAAAATCCATTTTATTGCCAGACATCTTAATGCAATAAAACACGATTTCAGTATCAATGTCTAAGGATTTAGGGGTCTACCCCACATAATAAAGTCAAAAGCCGGCGCTGATCAGCGCCGGCTGCAAATTTATACGCCAGCCTGAGCAAACACCTCACTCACCAAAGCCCGTGCTTCGGTGATCAGCTGATCCAGGTGAGCTTCACTGCGAAAGCTCTCGGCATAAATTTTATATACCTGCTCGGTACCACTGGGGCGGGCGGCAAACCAGCCCTGCTCAGTGACCACCTTTAAACCACCAATGGCTGCCCCGTTACCCGGCGCACTCGTCAGGCGGGCGATAATGGCATCGCCGGCCAGGGTGTCGGCCTGCACGTTTTTCGGCTGAAGCGCACTGAGCACTTTCTTTTGGGCATGGTTTGCAGGCGCATCCACCCGCCGGTAATGTGGCCGGCCCAGCTCGTCGGTCAGCATGGCATAATACTGGTGGGGTGTTTTACCGGTTACCGCCAGTATTTCTGCCGCCAGCAGTGACGGAATAAAACCGTCTTTATCCGTGGTCCAGACATCGCCGTTTTTACGCAAGAAAGAGGCACCGGCACTTTCTTCCCCCACAAAGGCCAGCTTGCCGGCCATCAGGTGTTCTACATACCATTTAAAGCCGACCGGCACTTCCATCAGCGGACGCTGCAGACTGGCTGCCACCCGGTCGATAATGGATGAAGACACCAGCGTCTTGCCCACCGCCAGACTGACGGACCACTCGGGTCTGTGAGTAAACAGATAGTGTATGCACACCGCCAGATAATGGTTCGGGTTCATCAGACCATCGGCATCCACTATGCCATGGCGGTCATAATCGGGATCATTACCACAGGCAATATCAAACTCATCTTTCAGCGCCAGCAAACGGGTCATGCTGAAGGGGCTGGAGCAGTCCATACGGATTTTGCCGTCATGATCCAGCGGCATAAAGCCAAAGTCGGCATCCTGGCGCTCATTTACCAGAGTAATATTCAGGCCAAAACGTTTGGCAATGTGCGGCCAGTAAGCCAGACCCGAGCCACCCAGCGGATCCACGCCAATACGAATGCCGGCCCGGCGAATGGCCTCCATATCAATGACCTGATCCAGCTGCGCCACATAGGCATTCACATAATCATGAGGCACCGCCTGCTGCCGCGCCTGCTCACAGGGCTGGCGAGTGACGCCGGCATTGCCTTCGGCCAGCAGCGCATTGGCTCGTTGCTCAATGGCACCGGTGGCCTCGGCACTGGCAGGACCACCGTCGGGGCCATTATATTTAATGCCGCCATCCTGCGGCGGATTATGGGACGGTGTGATCACTATGCCGTCGGCAAGCGCCCCACCTGCGCGGTTAAACTCCAGAATGGCATGAGAAATCACCGGTGTAGGGGTATAACCGCCGCCCTGCTGCACCCTGACTTCAACGCCGTTGGCGGTTAATACTTCCAGTGCTGCGCCAAAGGCTGCTTCCGATAACGCATGGGTGTCCATGCCCAGAAACAGCGGCCCGCTGATACCCTGCGCCCGGCGATACTCTGCCACCGCCTGACAAATGGCGTAAATATGCGCCTGATTAAAACTGGCATCCAAAGAAGAACCACGATGGCCGGAAGTACCAAAGGCCACACGTTGTCCCGGCTGGCTGACATCAGGGGTACGCTGATAAAACGCGGCCATCAGTTTGGGAATATTAACCAGATCCGCAGGCTGTGCAGGCTGGCCTGCGCGAGGGTGCGTGCTCATGTTGATTACTGTCCTTGATATGTTCAGATGCTTTGGCTGACCCGCTCAATCAGGCCGTGGGCATAGCCCATAGCGGCCATCAGCTGAGTCACGATATTGCGTTTGCGGCCGGTGTTGGTATTGGTTATCACCCAATAAGGGCTGCCATCAATGGCTCTGGGCTTGGTCGTGTTGCCCGCCGCCAGCAAGGCAGCTTCCGAGTCGGCAAAATAGATACGTTTGCGCCCCTTGATATCTGAGGCCTGAGCAAAGGCAGCCGGATTATCCCGGTACAATACCGACAAAATCGTCATAAAACGTTCAATAGCAGAATCTTGCGCAGCCAGAGTGCCGGCGTCGAGCATACGGCGTACGCCCTCTCCCTGCACACCCGCCGGGGCCGGCTCCGCGCTGGGTTCGGTTTTTTGGCTTTCCAGTTTCAGTAAACGGCGCAATATGTCCGAGGCGCTCTCTCCGATATGCCGGGTATTACTGGCAATGTAACGGTAAAGCTCTTCATCCACCTCAATGGTTTTCATCATTTTTTCAGGCATATCCACTCCCAGTGAAGAGTGGCTGATTATACATGTTGCAAGGGTCCGGCCCAAGCGGGTTGCGCCCATGCCCGGCTCGGGCAACAATATTGCCCTCTTTTGACGCAACAAGGCGCACGCTTCATGCAACTGAATTATCGACGCCAGGGCAGCGGTATGCCGGTGATACTGGTACATGGCCTGTTTGGCAGCCTTGACAATTTAAATGGTCTGAGCCGGGCACTGACACCACATTTCGATGTTATCTCCGTCGATCTGCGTAACCATGGGCTGTCACCCCGCAGTGGAGAAATGACCTACTCCGCCATGGCGGAAGATCTGCTGGAACTGAGCGCACAGCTGCAGCTGGATACGCCTGCCATGGTGGGGCATTCCATGGGCGGCAAGGCCGTGATGATGGCCGCCGGACTGGCACCGGAACAGGTACGCGGTCTGGTGGTGGCCGACATGGCACCGGTGGCCTACCGTCAGGCCCGCCATCAGGAAGTATTTGCCGGTCTGCAGGCGGTCATGAACGCCGGCTGCCAGACCCGCAAGGAAGCCGATGCGGTGCTGGCACAACATGTCAGCATGGCCGGTGTGCGCCAGTTTTTGCTGAAGTCGTTCAGCAATGATGAACATACCTGGCGCTTTAATGTTACCGCCCTGCACCAGGCCTACGCCAACATTATGAGCTGGCCCGGCCTGCCGGCACCTTTTGAGGCACCGGTACTGTTTATTAAAGGCAGTGAGTCAGACTATCTGCTGCCTGAGCACCAGCCCGAGGTGCTGGCTCAGTTTCCGCAGGCTCAGGCCCGGGTTATTCAGGGGACCGGCCACTGGCTGCATGCAGAGAAACCCGATTTATTTAACCGCCTGGTGCAGGATTTCCTGCTTGCTCTCAGTTAACAGGCTTTCTGCCTTTGTGCTATAGTGGCGCCCATTGTTAACGGTCGGTCAACTTTATGTCTTTGGATCAAATTGAGCTGCTGGAAAGCCTGGGGCTGAAACTCTTTTTTGTGGCCATTTTTCTGCTGATCGGACTGGCTATACAGGATGTTCTGAAACGGGGCAATGTGCCCAAGTTTGGCCGTTCTATTGTTTGGCTGGTGCTGTTTCTCGGTTGTGCCGGATTTATCGCCAAAGGCATTATTGAGGCAGCATGGGAAAGTGGTGGTGTGGGCTGAGCCATGGCCAAGCAAGAGGCAGACAGAACCACGCTGGATCTGTTCGCCGACGAACGTCGGCCCGGCAGACCCAAAACCAATCCCCTGCCCCGGCAGGTTCAGCTTAAACTCAACAAGCGTAATCAGCTCAAACGGGATCGTGAACGCGGTCTTCGCCGAATAGAGCTCAAGGTAGATGAGCAACTGTTCAGCAAACTTAACGTTCTGGCCAATGAGCGCCGGCTCAGCCGAGCCGAGCTGATTCAGGCCTTGCTGTTGCAACAACTGGCACAGCAAGAGCAGGAATAGCGCCAGGTTTTACAACACCATTCTCAACAGGTACGGCATAATTATGGCAAGTGTAGGTCTGTTTTTTGGAAGTGATACCGGCAACACCGAAGCCGTGGCAAAGATGATCCAGAAAGAACTGGGTAAGCATCTGATTGAAGTTCACGATATTGCCAAGAGCACCAAAGAAGACATCGCCGGATTTGATTTGCTGCTGCTGGGCATTCCCACCTGGTATTACGGCGAATCTCAGGCCGACTGGGATGACTTTTTTCCCGAGCTTGAGCAAATCGACTTTAACGACAAGCTGGTTGCCATTTTTGGCTGCGGCGATCAGGAAGACTATGCCGAGTATTTCCTGGATGCCATGGGCACCCTGAAAGACATTATCGAGCCTCGTGGTGCTATTATCATTGGTCACTGGCCCACCGAAGGCTATGATTTTGAAGCCTCTCGCGCCCTGGTGGACGATGCTCACTTTGTAGGACTTGGCATTGACGAAGACCGTCAGCCCGAGCTGACCCAGGAGCGGGTCAAGGGCTGGTGTAAACAGGTATATGAAGAAATGTGCCTGAAAGAGCTGGAAGGTTAACGCGACAGCTCGGGTCTTTAAGGGATGCGCCGGGCGCATCCCTTTTTTGTTCAACAAGGGTATGATCCCGGTACACATCACAGTAAGAGAATTACGTCATGAAACTGTTTAGTGCCATTCTGCTCAGTATGCTGCTGCCTTTCACGGCAGCACAGGCGGCAGTACGTCCGCTTCCTCTGCCTGCCGACAAGGGGCAGCCCGTGGGGCAAATTCTTATTCATACCACTCAGGAGGGTGACACGCTGGCCGGGCTGGCCCGCTATTATGGCGTGAGTCCTATTCTGATGATGGCTGCCAACCCTGATCAGGATCTGCTGCTGCTGCGCCCCGGTGACAAAGTGGTGATCCCCAATCAGATGCTGCTGCCCAGAGCCGAAACGCAAGGGATTGTGATCAACCTGGCGGAGCTGCGCCTGTATTATTATCCGGAAAACGAAGATCAGGTCTATGTGTTCCCCATCGGTATTGGCCGGGTGGGCCGCGCCACGCCTGAAATGGTGACCTCTATTTCCCAGATGCGGGAAAACCCGACCTGGACCCCGACCGCCAATACCCGCAAGGAGTATGCCGCCAAAGGAATCCCTTTGCCGGCTGTGGTTCCTGCCGGCCCCGATAACCCACTGGGTGAATATGCCATGCGCCTTTCTTATGGCAGCGGTGAATATCTGATCCACGGTACCAATGATCCGCTGGATGTGGGTCTGCGCTCCAGCGCCGGCTGCATTCGTATGTATCCGGAGCATGTCGAGTGGCTGTTTGCTCAGGTCGACAAAGGCACGCGCGTACAGATTGTGAATCAGTCACTCAAGATAAGCACCGATGAATACGGCCAGACTTTTGTGGAGTCTCACGAGCCGCTTACTCCGGAAGGACACAAAGATACACGCCCGGTAGATATCAGCGTACTGGAGCCCTTACTGGAAAATGGCCTCGACAGGGCAACACTGGAGCAGATTATCGGTCAGCAGCAAGCGACGCCTCAGTTGGTTGGACAAAGCCTGTATTGATATAACGGGCAGCCAGTCTGCCCGTTAAGGCATTACCAATAAAAAAGGCCTGACTTACGTCAGGCCTTTTAAATATTCGCAGGGTAATGTTACTTGGTGTAACGACCCATCTGATCCAGACGAGAGTTGGCGCGGTCGGCAGAAGCGCGGGCTTCGGCAACGTCGGCAGCCAGACGGTCAATCTTGGCAGCGTTAGACTGCTGACCCTGTTGAACAGCCTGTACGTCCTGAGACAGCATGTCCAGTTTCTCTTCCAGAGCAGTAGTGGAGCTACAACCAGCCAGCATCAGGGCACCAACAACACCACCAACCATCATCATTTTATTACGCATTACATGCTCCTTGTTTTTAATGGGAGTCAAAAAGACCACTAAGCAAGCTAAGTATGAACGAAGTTCACCACTAACCGCAAATTATTTTATAGACCATGACATTAGGAAATTTTGCTTAACATCATGATTCAGCGTTTGTTTGCCGCTTTTTTACGCACGTAGAGGGTACGCTCTACTTCGGCAACCAGTTCTCCGCTTTCATTGACAATATTAATACGAAACTCCGGAAAATACTTACCACCGCCCGCCGTGCTACGTCGGATTTCGTCGAGTCTGTCACGATTCAGATAAACTTCTGCATAAACACGACCTCGTCCGGGCTTTAAAAACGTAATACGAGACGCCCTGTCCCATACCTGATAACCAGGCCCCAGCGTGGCCATCAGCATCATGGAGTACAACGGATCTGTCATCGAAAACAGACTGCCGCCATACTGAGTCCCGTTGGCATTTTTATTCCACCAGCGTAAAACCAGTGACGCACGGCAGTAACTGTAGTCACGACTGATATGCTCAAGCCGAATGCCCGCCCCCCAAAAAGGGGGCCACAGATTCATTAAGCGGCGCAATAGCCAGGGCCGGGAAAGGATAACCGTTACCATTTACTGTTACTCCGCGCCGTAAAAGTACTCAAATGATAACCCTTATATGACGGTTTTGTCACCGCCCGGGAATTCGGGTTGCCTTTGAAGGCAGGAAGACGCAGAATTAACACTAATACCCAAATGAAATGTGAATCGTTGATTTTATGGCCGATAACAATCAAGCACTGAAGAAAGCAGGACTCAAGGTCACACTCCCCCGGATCAAGATTCTGGAGTTGTTACAGCAACCGGATACCCAGCATGTCAGTGCGGAAGAACTCTACAAATTGCTCATCGACCAGGGCGAAGAAATTGGTCTGGCTACCGTTTATCGGGTACTGAACCAGTTTGACGATGCCGGCATCGTTACCCGGCATCATTTTGAGGGTGGCAAGTCTGTTTTTGAGCTGGCTACCCAGGAACATCACGATCATCTGGTCTGCCTTGACTGCGGCAAGGTTATTGAATTTCATGATGAAGTCATTGAAGAACGGCAGCGCGTTATTGCCGGCCAGTTTAATATCAAGCTGACCAATCACAGCCTTTATTTATATGGTCACTGCAATAATGACGAATGTAACCATAACGATGAATAATTAAAAAAAGCCGCAGTGACTGCGGCTTTTTTTGTTGTTATGCGCCTTCCTTGCTACCCCAGGAATCACGCAATGCAACAGTCAGGTTAAATACCAGCGCGTCAGACTCGCTGTCACGGCAGAAGTACCCTTCACGCTCAAACTGATACGCATGTTCGGCACTCGCACTGGCCAGAGAGGCTTCAACCACAGCGTGTTTGAGCACCTGCAACGAGTCCGGATTGAGGGCTGCCTCAAAAGACTCAGCGGCTCCGGGGTTGGGAATGCTGAACAAACGATCGTACAGGCGAACCTCCGCCGGTACACCGCGAGCAGCAGAAACCCAGTGGATCACGCCTTTGACCTTTCGCCCGTCTGCCGGATCCTTGCCCAGAGTATCAGGTTCGTAGCTGCAGTAAATGGTGGTGATGTTACCGTCGTTGTCTTTTTCCACACGTTCGGCCTTGATCACATAGGCATTGCGCAGACGCACTTCCTTGCCCAGTACCAGCCGTTTGTATTTCTTGTTGGCCTCTTCACGAAAGTCTGCCTCATCAATGAAGATTTCACGAGTAAACGCCAGCTCACGCTCCCCCATTTCAGGTTTGCTGGGATGATTGGGGGCTTTCAGTGTTTCTTCATGGCCTTCAGGCAGATTTTCAATGATTAATCGTACCGGACGCAGCACTGCCATGGCACGAGGTGCATTTTCATTGAGATCATCACGAATACAGGCCTCAAGCATCCCCATCTCTACCGTATTGTCTTGTTTGGTCACCCCAATACGACGACAAAACTCACGAATGGCAGCGGGTGTGTAACCGCGACGGCGCAGACCGGAAATGGTGGGCATACGCGGATCATTCCAGCCTTCCACATGGCCGTCGGTCACCAGCTGGTTAAGCTTGCGCTTGGACATGACGGTGTATTCCAGATTAAGCCGGGAAAACTCATACTGGCGCGGATGACAGTCAATGCTGATGTTATCGAGCACCCAGTCATAGAGGCGGCGGTTGTCCTGAAACTCAAGGGTACAAAGAGAGTGGGTAATGCCTTCCAGCGCATCGGAAATGCAGTGGGTGAAGTCGTACATGGGGTAAATGCACCACTGATCACCGGTCTGGTGGTGGTGGGCAAAACGCACCCGGTAGATGACGGGATCACGCATCACCATAAAGGAAGACGCCATATCGATTTTGGCCCGCAGGCAGGCAGTGCCTTCCTTGAACTCACCGTTGCGCATGCGCGCGAACAACGCCAGGTTTTCTGCTACCGGCCGGTCCCGGTACGGGCTGTTGCGGCCCGGACTGGTCAGGGTGCCACGGTATTCGCGGATCTGCTCGGGGGTAAGCTCATCCACATAGGCCAGGCCTTTTTCAATCAGCTCAACGGCATAACCATACAATTTTTCAAAGTAGTCGGAGGAGTAACGAATATCGCCGCTCCACTCAAAACCCAGCCATTGTACGTCGCGCTTGATGGACTCGACATATTCCACGCTTTCCTTTTCGGGGTTGGTATCATCAAAGCGCAGATTACATTTGCCCTGATAGTCTTTGGCAATGCCAAAGTTCAGACAAATGGATTTCGCATGGCCAATGTGCAGATAGCCGTTGGGCTCCGGTGGAAAACGGGTCTGCACCGCCTGATGCTTGCCGCTGGCCAGATCTTCATCAATGATCTGACGAATGAAATTGCTGGGACTGTGGTCCGCCTGACTCATTCAATGCACCTCGAAAGTGGAAAATGGTGAAATAGCGTAAAGTCTCCATGATCCATGATTCCGGCACAGTGCTCAATAGCACCGCCACTATATTGCTGCCAAAAGTAAAAAAGCCGCTCGAAAGCGGCGTTAACTGATGATAAAGCAGACAGGCGTTATCCTTCTACCGGCAGCGTTTGCTGTACATAGCGGCCCGGTGCCGGCATCAGCGGCGGGCATTCCTCATTGCCAACATCACGGGCCGGCACCGGTTTGCCCAGATGCGGAGTGACCCACTGCTGCCAATGCGGCCACCAGGAGCCACTTTCCCGTCGGGCCGCAGCCAGCCATTGATCGGCAGACTCAAAACCCTGCTCGTTTAGCCAGTAGCCGTACTTATTCCTGTCAGGCGGATTAACCACACCGGCCACATGACCAGACTCACCCAATACCAGAGTTTTGTCTCCGCCCAGCAGACCAGCGCCTTTAAAGGTAGCATCCCACAGCGCAATATGATCGTCTTTGGTAGACAGAAAATAACTGGGCGTCTCAACCTTGGACAAGTCTACGCCAAAGTTACCGACTTTTACTTCACCCTTGCCGAGCTTGTTATCAAGATAGAGATCCCGCAGCAGAAAACTGGCACAGGTAGCACTGAGGTTGGTGCTGTCACTGTTCCAGTACAGAATATCAAACTCGGTGGGCTCTTCGCCTTTCAGATAGTTATCAATGTAATAGTTCCAGTAGAGACTGTTTTCTCGCAGCAAACTGAAGGTCACTGCCATCTGGCGGCCGTCAAAATATCCCTGAGCATCGTTCATCTGCTCCATGGCACTGACCACGGGGTCGTTAATGAAAACCCCTACTTCTCCCGGCTGAGTAAAGTCGAGCAGTGTGGTCAGGAAGGTAGCACTTTTGACTCTGGGCTTCATGCGCCGGGCTGCATACAGCGCCATGGTGCTGGCCAGCAGAGTACCGCCAATACAATAACCGATAGCATTGACTTCCTTTTCGCCAGTGATGCGCTCCATTACCCGTATGGCTTCCATGGTGCCTGAATTGATCAGGTCCTGAAAACCAATACTGGCCTGCTCTTTGCCCGGATTTCGCCAGGACATCAGGAAGACCGTATGCCCCTGATCCCGCAACCAGCGCACAAAGGAATTTTGCTCTCGCAAATCAAGAATATAGAACTTGTTGATAAAGGGCGGTATCACCAGCAAGGGGGTTTTGTGCACCTGACTGGTCGTGGCCTGATACTGGATCAGTTCGAAAATATCGTTACGAAATACCACCTCACCGGGTGTGGTGGCCAGATCCTTGCCAAGCTCAAACGCCGACTGACGGGTCATGCGAATTTTAAGCAGGTTGGCACTATTGGCCAGATCTTCCTGAAACAGATGAATCCCCTTGACCAGGTTGGCACCTTTTTCCTCCAGGGTACGGTGCAGCAACTCCGGGTTACTCCAGATAAAGTTGCTGGGTGACAAGGCGTTAATGGTCTGGCGGAAAAAGAAGATAAGACGCTGGCGCACCGGATCAGGCAGTCCTTCCACTATCTCCAGGGTCTGCATTAATGAATTGGAAAAATGCAGATATGACTGGCGCAGAAAATCAAAATTAGGATCTTCCTTCCAGCCCGCATATTTAAAACGGCGATCGCCGGGCGGATCGGCAATCACACTGTCAGCACTGCGGTCAATCGCCCGTACCATGCTGTTCTGACAGATGGCCAGCTGGCCCTGCCACCACTGCATCTGCATTTCCATCAGCCGTACAGGGTTACTGGCCACCACATCATAAAAAACCTTCAGATCCTCTGCGTTCACCCGGGACAGCGCCTGAGTAACAAGGTTATCTCCCAGGCTGGACTTCTGAATATCGGACCAGACAGTTTCGTTCCAGGCAAAAAACTGACGAACCGGATCACTGCCTTCAAATATATTCTGCTGCATTATTTCCCCTCCCTGCATGAAAAGGCCACAGCCGTATTGTACAAACAGAAAGGGGCCGCCATGGCCCCTTTCCCTTGTTAAACAAGCACGGTCAAGATAGGGCTCAGGCTTTGTTGGCCTTGGCAGCCAGTTCATCCAGACCCGCTTTAAACTCCTGGGCCAGCTCAGACAGCTTTTTACCGTCTTCCATCATTTGCTGACTGATGCGGGTCATGGTTTCCAGCTGTTTGGAACCGCAGGTAACCAGGCCCTGAACGTCTTTAATCTGGCTGTTAATCTGCAGCTGCGCCAGACCAATGTCAGCATACTGACGAGCGGCTTCCAGCTGCAGGTTGGTAAGCGCAGTGAAGTTTTTGGCGACCAGCTGATTGTACTGATACAGAGGACCAAAGGTTTTTTCGGTCTGATCGTTAAAGGTTTTGAAAATGTCCGTGTACATAATGATGTCCTTATTAAGAAACTGACTTCAGAATTACCGCTGTACCCATGCCGCCGCCCACGCAAAGGGACGCCAGCCCCAACTTGCTGTTGCTGCGCTGCAGCTCATACAGCAGAGTGACCATAATACGGTTGCCGGAAGCACCCAGCGGGTGACCCAATGCAATGGCACCACCGTTCTTATTGGTTTTTTCAAGCAGCACCTGCTCGGCGATGTCGTGCCGGGCTGACAGCTGACGCACCACGCCCAGTGCCTGACCGGCAAAGGCTTCGTTAAGCTCAAAGCGCTCTATGTCAGCCAGCTTAAGGCCGGCTTTGTCCAGCGCCTGAGCAATGGCAGGCACCGGGCCCAATCCCATGATCTCGGGATCGATACCGCCCTGGCCGTAACTGACGACCTCTGCCAGTGGCGTCAGGCCCAGGCGCTCAACAGCAGACTTGCTGGCCACGATAATGGCACTGCCGCCGTCATTGATGCCGGACGCATTACCGGCGGTGACCGAGCCACCATCACGCTTGAATGCCGGGCGCAGCTTGGCCAGCGCGTCGGTGGTTGTGCCGGCCTTGGGATATTCATCGGTATCAATGCTCAGCACTTCTTTGCGGGTTTTCACTTCCACCGGCACAATTTCATCTTTAAAGAAGCCTGCTTCAATGGCTGCTACCGCTTTTGACTGGCTGGCAGCGGCCAGTGCGTCCTGCTGTTCACGGCTGATATTTTCCTGTGCCACCACATTTTCGGCGGTGACTCCCATATGATACTGATTGAATACGTCGGTCAGACCGTCGCTCAGCAACAGATCGGACAGTGTCATGTCACCCATCTTCTGACCATTGCGCAGATCGCCTTTCACCACATGAGGAATCTGCGACATGTTTTCACAGCCCGCAGCCACCACCACCTCAGCGTCACCGGCTTTAATATGGGCACAGGCATCCATCAGGGTTTTCATGCCGCTGCCACACACCATGTTCAGGGTGTAGGCAGGAATACCGGCGGGAATGCCCGCTGTCATGGCAGCCTGACGTCCGACCCCCATGCCCTGACCTGCGCTGATCACGTTGCCAACGATTACTTCATTAACATCATTACCGGACAGCTGCGCCTGCTCCAGCGCACCTTTAATGGCGGCCGCTGCCAGATCGGCAGGAGAGACGGTTTTAAGTGAGCCCAAAAAGGCACCGATGGGCGTGCGCTTGGCGGCAACAATATATACTGGTTCAGACATGACTTTTTCTCCGTAAATAAAAATACAGCATTACTGCATGTACAGGCCGCCGTTAACAGACAGGGTTTCACCGGTAACATAACCGCCATATTCGCCAGCCAGATAAAGTACAGCCCCGGCCACTTCTTCGGTGGTGGCAAGACGTTTAAGCGGAATAGTGGCTTTAATAGAGTCCAGCACGTCTTCACGAATGGCAGTTACCATGGGCGTGGCAGTATAACCGGGGGCCACGGCATTAACGGTCACACCAAAACGGGCTCCCTCAGCGGCAAGCGCCTTGGTAAAGCCGATCATGCCGGCCTTGGCCGCAGAATAGTTAGCCTGACCAAACTGACCTTTAAGACCATTTACAGAAGAAATATTAATAATGCGGCCACTGCCTTGTTCGCACATATTGTTGAAAATTGGCTGTGTTACGCTGAACAGACTGTTCAGGTTAGTGTCCATTACCTCTTTCCATTGATCCCACGACATTCTCTTGAAGGTGGCATCACGGGTAATGCCGGCATTGTTGACCAGCACATCAATGTGACCCATTTCGCGTAAGGTATCAGCAAGTACTGTCGCTGTGGCTTCATGATCGGCCACATTCAGCGCCAGCAACTTGATATCCTGACCGGCCAGGCCTTCATCCTGCAGCCATGCAGCAGCTTGCTGCTCTTTGCCCGGACGGTGAGTAGCCAGTACTTTATAGTCATTATTTAAAAATAAACGACATACTTCTGTACCAATTCCGCCAGCTGCACCGGTTACCAACGCGATTTTTTTGTCGGTCATGAACACTCTACTCCATGTATATACAATAAAAAGAAAGCAAAAATTAAAATTGTGTACATTAACGGCCAGCTTTGCCGACAATGACATCAACACATTCGTTTTCCAGGTACCGCACCTGAACCAGCTCCATGCTCAGGTATTCACACTATACCCTTATTGTTATGACAAATGCATTAAAATAATGGCTGCCAGCAAATGCAATCAGCAAAAAGGATAAGTCACAGCGGCAAGTTTATCTGCAGGCATCAAATTTATAACTTTAAAGTCAGAATAATAAAGCGTTAAATAGATGCATGATAATTTTTATGACAATTTTATTACTCACTGCCTGTCAGGCCGGCTATTTTCTGGTTTTTTTTATTAAAACAGGAATGTAAAATTTACATAAATTTTACATTCAAAAGGTTCGCAGCGTTAATACTCTCTTCCGGGCCTGCCGCCTGGCGCTGCCAAGCCGCTGTCTTCTGTGTGGTCTGCTTTAAACTCGAACAACCATTGCCCCACGCCGTTGACTTTTAAGCCGTTTCGATCACATTTTCAGCAAACAAACTGATTACTCAGGGAAATTGCGTTTCGGTGTTGACAGCTTTCAGAGCAGCCTTTAACATGCGCCTCGCATTGAAGAGATGCCTCTTCCCCCTTAGTTCAGTCGGTAGAACGGCGGACTGTTAATCCGTATGTCGCTGGTTCAAGTCCAGCAGGGGGAGCCAGTTT
>NZ_KB908467.1 GCF_000381965.1 Oceanimonas smirnovii ATCC BAA-899 | reverse complement strand
TTAAAGAGCGTGACCGCTTTCGCTGGTCAGGGCTGCGTATTCTACGCAACTCTTGGTGTTCGTCAAGCGTTGAATCAAACTTTATTTTGTTGTCTTTCAACGTTTGTGACCGTAGGCCGCTTGCCCCGTGTCAGTGGATGCGCATTATAGGGAGCCGCGATTTTTGCGCAAGGGCTTTTTTGACAAAAATACGGCTTTTAGCGCCGAACGCTCAAACCTTGAACAAAGCGTTTATATTTACAACTTTTCCTGCTCTTCTACCGCATCGGAGTGTCCTAAACGAGTCACTAACAACTGATCTATCTTATAGCTGTCAATGTCCACCACTTCGAACTTGTAGCCTGCATGCAGTACAAAGTCGGTACGCTTGGGAATTTTACGCAACATATACATCATAAAGCCGGCAATGGTTTCGTAGTTTTCATCTTCCGGGAACTCATCAATATTCAGTACTCGCATCACATCTTCCAGTGGTGTCAGCCCTTCCACCAGCCAGGAGCTGGCATCACGGGACACTATCTGCTCTTCCTGATGTTGTACCAATTCCCCCATTACTATGCTCATTACGTCTTTAAGGGTAATGATGCCCACCACCAGCGCATATTCGTTCATAATGATGGCAAAATCCTCGCCCGCCGTCTTGAAGTGCTCCAGCACCTCATACATGGACAGCGTATCGGGAATGATCAGCGGGATACGCAGTATTCCTTCCTTTTGCAGAGAAATAGGCTGCTGGTGTAATACCTGCATCAGAATGTCACGAGAGTCCACGTAACCCACGACCCTGTCCAGGGTGTCTTCGCATACCAGAAACTTGGCGTGAGGATGCTCAGCAATCTTGGCCTTGATGTCTTCCTGATCTTCGTGAAGGTTGAAATAGATAAGGCTTTCCCGGGTAGTCATGGCCGAGGTGACAGTACGCGACTCCATTTCAAATACGTTTTCGATGAGATGATGCTCCTGCTCCTGCAGCACGCCGGCCTGTGCGCCGGCATCCATCATGGCAATGATGTCCTCGGGGGTAATTTCATCCTTACGCATGGTAGGTACATGAAACAGCCGGAACAACAGATTGGCCAGACCGTTGAACAGCCATACCAGCGGCCGGAACAGCACTATCATAAACCCCATGGGACGCACGACTGCCACTGCAATTTTCTCGGGAGCAATCATGGCCAGCCGCTTGGGTATCAGGTCCGCAAACAAAATGAACAAGGAAGTGACCATAAAGAAGGACCCGAAGAAAGCGGCCTTATCTACCCAGGAGCCGTCAAAAAACAGACCGAACAGACCTTTGGTGAAGGGAGTGAAGGCCGATTCTCCGATTATGCCACCCAGGATGGCTACAGCATTGAGCCCTATCTGTACTATGGTGAAAAAATTTCCGGGCTGCTCCTGTAATAACAGTACCTTTTCAGCATTGAGGTTACCGTCGCTGGCCATCAGCCGCAGTTTCATTTTACGTGCCGCCGCCAGGGCGATTTCGGAAACGGAAAAAAATGAGCTGATCGCTACCAGCAGCAGAATAATCAGCACTTGCTCAAAGGTTGTCATGGTCAGGTATTACCGTCTGGAGGAGTGTTCTGCCAACAAAAGACTGACAGAAGAAATAAAACGCATGAAATTTAACCCAATAACGATTTTTTTCCATTAATCCTGCTATGCAAACCTGGTTCACACTCAGCCTGAGGAACTTTTTCAGCCTGGCGTGATTGTGCGGCTAAAAGGTACAGGAATGAAAGGGCAGCCCCGGACCATGGGCAAGACAACATAGTGTCGCAGTTGAGAGAAAGCGTGTAGAGCATCGTCACCGGCGATATGATATGTCATACAGGCTACAGAAAACGTATGGAGGGTTATGACTCTGTCAAGACTATCACTGTTCACCAGCTTACTGTTTGTATTGACGGTTTCCGGTTATGTAAAAGCCGAAAGCAAAGAATATTGGACCTATCAGGAATATATGAATGCCTTTCCTGAGCAACAACAGCGTGAGCAAACCTTTGCAGAGCGCGTGCGACAACCGGTTACAGAAAAATCCTCAAAGATAGCCACTCCCCTGAACATTGCCATGCTTACACCCGATGTGCAGGCATCAGACTACTGGTGGCGCAACCGTATCAGCATGGCACGCCGCCTGCAGGAGATGGGCATCCCTTTTTCACTGACCAGCTACTCATTCCAGCCGGCTACCACCATGCGCCAGCAGGAACAGTTGCTCGCTGATGCGCTGAAGAGCAATCCCGACTACCTGATTTTTACACTTAATGCTCTGCGCCATAGAGTACTGGTAGAAAAGATTCTTGCCCGTGGTCATCCTAAGCTTATCCTGATGAACATCACCACCCCCCTTAAACACTGGCAGCATAATCAACCTTTCTTCTATGTTGGCTTTGATCACCGGGAGGGAACCCGACAGTTAAAGGAAGCCATAAAAAAAATGCTTGGGTCCGAGGCTAACTACCTGATGCTTTACGGAACACGGGGCTATATCAGTGAAGTAAGGGGTGATGAGTTTATTCGTCTTACTGCCACCAATCCCGGTTACCAGCTGCGTAATGCATTCTATACCGATGTAAAACCGGACATCGCCAGACAAGCAGTGTTACAGGCACTGAATGATGATAAAGACATTAACCTGATTTATGCCTGCACAACTGACATCGCCCTGGGGGCCGCCGATGCTGTAAAACAACTGGGCCTTCAGAACAGGGTTATTCTTAATGGCTGGGGTGGCGGTATAGCGGAGCTGGATGCGATTGCCAAAGGGGATCTCGATATCACTGTCATGCGCATGAACGACGATAATGGTATCGCCATGGCAGAAGCCATCCGCCTTGATCAGGAAAATAAACCCGAGCAAATTCCCTTAATCTACAGCGGTGACTTTGCCATTGTGGATCGACACACGCCAGCCGCAGAAATGGAGCAGCTAAAAGCGCATGCCTTCCGTTACTCTCAATAAAAAACCTGTTACTCCATTGCTCAGAGTACTGTTAGGGGCACTGCTGCCGGCTTTTATGCTACTGGCTGCCGCCTTGCTGCTGCTGACCTATCGCAGCACTTCAACCATGGTCAATAACAGTATTCAGCAGCAACTGGAAAGTGCCAGTGCTCGCCTGCAGATCCTGATGAGCAGCTACCTCAACAGCCTGGATGGCGTTCTTTCGGCAACAGCAGAGCAACCGGAAATAGCGCAGGCATTAAAAACTGACAACACACAACTGGCACAAAAAAGGTTGCAAGACACACTGTATCACCGCAATGGAGAGCTGCTTGATTTACTGATGATCAGTAAAGGAGGACAGCACTGGATCAATATGAGCTCACCACTGTATATAACCCGCCACAGACTACATCAGTTAATTACTTCCCCACCACTGTACAACCAGTGGATCAGCGCCGAGCTGAAAGCTCCTTTAAATACATTATTTACACTAACGCAACGTTATCCTGTGATATCTCCTGACTCGGGCCGAGTAATAGGCAGCTTGCTGGGAGGTATTGTGCTTAACGATAACCTTACGCTACTGCGACAGCTCGGGCAGGGAGCTGAAAATCTCAGCATACAACTCATTCTGAACAACAAACCGGCGGGTTATGCTTATGTGAACAACAATAATATTGAGACGGATATAATAACAAAAATCCTCTCGCTCCAGCAGTCTTACGGGAAATATCAGGGGCACTATTTTAGTCTGCAACCAATTGAAATAAATGGTGAAATCAATGAACTAAAATTGCTGTTAGTCACAGACAATACCATTGCCCAGCAACTGCAGGAGGCCTATGGCCATCACACACTGCTGGCCCTTATGCTGGTGTTAATTACTGCATTGCTGCTGTCTTTATATACCCTCAGACTGATCTCACTGCCTCTTGCTGACTTGACCCGCTTTGCTGAAAAAATACGCAGAGGCCAGCACGCTACCTTCTCACCGGATCGTATTCAGGAATTTAATTTCCTGGGTAACAGCCTGGAAAGTATGGTGTCAGCGCTGCAGCAAAAAGAGCAGCGACTCACTCATCTGTTTGACGCAGCCAACTCCGCGGCCATTATTATTGGCAACAACAATGAAATTCAGGCGATAAACCATGCCGCCGCAGCCTTGTTCAAAAGAAGCCGGGAGCAGCTCGCCGGTACCATGCTCTCTCATTATTTCACTCCTGAGCAACTGGCTCCCCTGCTACAAGCCATTCATCAGGCCAGAAAGGGTAACAAAGTAGATGGAGTTGAAACCCGGATGGGCTCTCTGCCTCACCGGCCCAGTTACCAGCTATGGACACTGGCACCCGTGTTTAATAACGGTCTGGTAACGGCTGTGCAGTTACAGGGGCAGGATATTACGCGCATTAAACAGGTAGAAGCTTCATTACAACTGAACAATCTGGTAATGGCCAATATGCTGGAAGCGGTGATGATCTTTGATCAGCAACGCCGGCTGGTGTATGCCAATCCAGCCTATCATCACATTACCGGATATACCCTGGATGATAAGCTGGGGCAGCCTCCCCATCTGGCACTGCCGCTGGCAGCCACAAAAAGTGTCGATCCGTGGCAACATATTGATGAGCAAGGCCACTGGCAGGGGGAAATAAAATGTGAGCTGACTCCGGGTCACATCAGCGCTATCTGGCTGTCTATTCGAGGACTGAATAATGAACACGGAAACATCAGTCATTATGTAGTAGTGTTTTCTGAGCGATAAAAAAACCCGGGAAATCCCGGGTTTTCTGTTATTCAACCGTAACGCTTTTGGCTAAATTTCTGGGTTGATCCACATCGGTGCCTTTTATCAAGGCTACATAATAAGACAGCAGCTGCAGCGGCACAGTGTAAACAATGGGCGCAATCACTTCGTCTACGTGCTCCAATGACATTACCCGCATGGTGGCATCTCCTTTAAAGCCGGCCTGTTTGTCGGCAAACACATAGAGAATGCCGCCCCGGGCACGCACTTCTTCCACGTTGGATTTCAGTTTCTCCAGCAGCTCGTTGTTGGGTGCTACCACGATAATCGGCATATCAGCGTCGATCAGCGCCAGCGGGCCGTGCTTGAGCTCGCCGGCGGCATAGGCCTCGGCGTGAATATAGGAGATTTCCTTGAGCTTGAGCGCCCCTTCCATGGCGATGGGGTACTGCTCGCCCCGGCCCAGGAACAGGCTGTGGTACTTGTCGGCGAACTCTTCCGCCAGCAGCTCGATGTCGCCGGCCAGGGCCAGGGTACTGACAATGTGCGCCGGCAGCGAACGCAGCGAGCGCACCAGCTCGGCCTCGGTCTGCTCGGTCATGTTGCCCCGGCAACGGCCCACCGCCGCCACCAGCATCAGCAGCGCCACCAGCTGGGTGGTAAAGGCCTTGGTGGAAGCCACGCCAATCTCGGCACCGGCCCGGGTCATAAAGGCCAGATCCGACTCCCGCACCAGAGAGGAGCCGGGCACGTTGCAGATGGTCAGGCTGCTCATGTAGCCGGACTCCTTGGCCAGCCGCAGCGCCGCCAGGGTGTCGGCGGTCTCGCCGCTCTGGGACAGGGTGATCAGCAGGCTGTTGGGGCGCACCACCGACTTGCGGTAGCGAAACTCGGAGGCGATTTCGATATCACAGGGCACGCCAGCCAGCGCTTCGAACCAGTAACGGGCCACCATGCCCGCATGGTAGGAAGTGCCGCAGGCGATCAGCTGAATGTGCTCCACTCGTTCAAAGATATCCCTGGCACCATTGCCAAAGGACTCCACCACCACGCCCTGCTCACTCAGCCGACTTTCAAGCGTGTCGGTAATGGCCTTGGGCTGCTCAAAGATTTCCTTCAGCATATGGTGACGGTATTCACCCTTATCGCCGGCGTCGTGGGTGACGTCCGACTCCTGCTCGGCCCGGGTCACCGGCTGGCCGTCGCTGTTGAAAATATGAATGTCACGGCGGGTCACCTCGGCTACGTCTCCTTCCTCCAGAAACAGGAAGCGGCGGGTCACCGGCAGCAGTGCCAGCTGATCGGAAGCGATAAAGTTCTCGCCTAACCCTAAGCCAATTACCAGGGGGGAACCGGAGCGGGCCACCACCAGGCGGGAAGGATCGTTCACGTCCATCAGCACGGTGCCGTAGGCACCGCGCAGTTCCTTGACCGTAACCTGCAGTGCCGCCAACAGGCTGTCGGTATGCTGACGATGCCAGTGCACCAGATGAGCGATCACCTCGGTGTCGGTATCGGACGCAAACTCGTAGCCTCTCTGCTGCAACTCGGCGCGCAGCTCTTCGTGGTTTTCGATGATGCCGTTATGCACCACGGCAATATTGCCGGACACATGAGGATGGGCGTTGCGTTCCGACGGCTCACCATGGGTGGCCCAGCGGGTGTGAGCAATGCCGGTGCCACCGGCCAGCGGCTGCTGCTCGAGCGCATCGGCCAGCGCCTGCACCTTACCCAGACGGCGCATTCGGCCCAGCTGGTTGTCGTGAATAATGGCCACCCCGGCAGAGTCGTAACCCCGGTATTCCAGACGGCGCAGGCCTTCCACCAGAATTTCTGCCACATCACGCTGGGCCACCGCCCCTACAATTCCACACATGCTCTACATCCTCGTTATTCGGGTGCTATCACCAGAGTGATGCCCTTTTGCTGTAACTGTTGTTGATCTGTCTCGCTGATGCCGCTGTCGGTAACCAGGGTATGAATACGGCTCCAGGGCAGCTCCAGATTGGGTATTCTGCGGCCCAGCTTGTCCGACTCCACCATCACCACCACTTCCCGGGCCACCTCGGCCATCACTCGCGACAGGCCGGTGAGTTCGTTAAAGGTGGTGGTGCCCCGTTCCAGATCGATGCCGTCAGCACCGATAAACAGCTGATCAAAGTCGTAGGAGCGCAGCACCTGCTCGGCCACCTGGCCCTGAAATGACTCGGAGGATGGATCCCAGGTGCCGCCGGTCATCAGCAAGGTCGGCTCGGGCTCCAGCTCGCGCACCGCGTTGGCAATAGCCAGGGAGTTGGTCATCACCACCAGGCCGTGTTTGTGGCCCAGCTCGCCCAGCAGTGCCGCCGTGGTGCTGCCGCTGTCGATAATGATACGGTTGTGATCGCGAATGCGCGCCGCCGCCGCCCGGGCCAGTGATTGCTTTCGTTTCGAAACCGGCTCGGCAGGGTTTTCCGCCACCATCTCGCTCGGCACCGGCACGGCCCCGCCATAACGCCGCAGCAGCAGGCCGTTTTTCTCAAGGGCCGTGAGATCCTTGCGAATGGTGACTTCCGATGTGTCGAAACGCCGGGCCAGCTCATCCACGGTCACTTCCCCCTGCTCGGCCAGCAGAGAGACGATGGTATGGCGGCGTTGTTGCGTATTACGTTTCGACATAATGACTTAAGTTTCGGTTTGAAAGCAGAATGCTAACAGAACAAAACAAAACCGATCAACCAAAAGAAAGCTGTCAGCCGTAAGCTGTAAGCGATCAGCAGCCCGAGTTACCGGATGAATACGGTGGACAGATAACATTTTCAGGCGAATGCAGGATCAAAAAACGCGCCTGTGAAATCACAGACGCGCTTATTTGTTTATCTTAAAGCTGACAGCTTATAGCTTACAGCTTCTTTTTAACGGGACGAGGCCAGTTTTTGATATGGCGCTGAGCCACACGGGTGATCACCAGCTCGGCTTCGGCCACGTCTTTGGTCACGGTACTGCCGGCCCCCAGAGTAGCATTCTTGCCAATGTGCACCGGGGCCACCAATTGCGTATCGGAGCCGACAAAGACGCCGTCTTCAATGATGGTCTGGAACTTGTTGACGCCATCATAGTTGCAGGTGATGGTGCCGGCACCGATGTTCACCCCCGCACCTATCTCGGCATCGCCCAGATAGGTCAGGTGGCCCGCCTTGGAGCCCTTGCCCAGCCGGGCCTTTTTCATTTCCACAAAGTTGCCGACATGGGCGTCTTCACCCAGCACGGCACCAGGGCGCAGACGGGCAAAGGGGCCGGCGCTGCTGGCGCTGCCCAGCTCGGCATTTTCGATGATAGAGTAGGGTTTCACCTCGGCATCGTCACCGATCACGCAGTTTTTGAGAATGGCACCGGCGCCAATTTTGACTCTGTTGCCCAGGCGCACGTCACCCTCGATGATCACATTCACGTCGATCACCACTTCCTCGCCGGCAGTCAGACTGCCGCGCAGATCAAAGCGGGCCGGATCCAGCAGGCTGACACCCTCACGCATCAGCCGCTCGGCCTGCATGTTCTGATAGGCCCGTTCCAGGCCCGCCAGCTGCACTCTGTCATTGGCGCCTTCCACCTCGGCAGTGCTTGCCGGCTGCACGGTGGCAATGTCGCAGCCATCGCGGTAGGCCATGGCGAAAATGTCGGTGAGGTAATACTCCCCCTGAGCGTTATCGTTGTTAAGCTCGCCCAGCCAGGCCCTGAGCCGGCCGGCCTCGGCCACCAGCACGCCGGTGTTCACCTCGGTAATAGCCAGCTGTTCAGGGCTGGCGTCCTTCTGCTCAACAATACCGGTAACCTTGCCGTTTTCCCGCACGATGCGGCCATAACCGGTGGGGTTGGCAAGGCTCACAGTGAGCAGGCCCACGCCACCATTGGGCTGGGCGGCAATCAGCCGCTGCAGGGTCTCCGCCTGCAGCAGCGGTGTGTCGCCGTAGAGCACCAACACCTTGGCATCGTCGGCAATATCGGGCAGCGCCACCGCCACCGCATGGCCGGTGCCCAGTTGCTCGGCCTGATGGGTCCAGTGCAGCTCCGGCGCCTGAATGCGTGCTTTCAGCTGGTCGGCACCATGGCCGTAGACCAGATGAATGCCGTCCACCTCGCAGGCACGGGCGGCATCAATCACATGGGCCACCATGGGTTTGCCGGCCACTGAGTGCAGCACCTTGGGAAGAGAAGAGCGCATGCGGGTGCCCTTGCCCGCCGCCAGAATTACCGCCTGAATCGTCATTGAAGTTAATGTCCCGTTTAGCTTTAGCAATTAATGTACTTTCACTGCCGGTATTGTGATTTTTTTGCAAAAAAAAAGCGACCCTGAGGCCGCTTTTTCGAACGTTAGGCTTAACGAACGTTTTTCTTAACCAACTGCAGCACGCGCAGTTTCGCCATGGCCCGGGCCAGTTCGGCAGCTGCTTCTGCATAGTCCACATCATGTGAGGAGTTCTGCAGCTTGGCTTCTGCCGAGCGTTTGGCTTCTTCGGCCTTGGCTTTATCCAGATCTTCGGCGCGAATTGCAGTGTCGGCCAATACCATGACACTGCTGTTCTGCACTTCCAGCATGCCGCCGGAAACATACAGAACTTCCTGCTCACCAGCCTTGGTAACGTATTGCACCAGACCGGGACGGATTGCCGTCAGCAGGGGGGCGTGTCCGTAGCGAACGCCCAATTCACCCTCAGAGCCGGAAACAGTCACCGCGGTCACAGAGCCGGAAAACAGACGCTTCTCGGCACTGACGATGTCCAGATGAAAGTTATACTCAGCCATCAGGCCCTCCTTAGAGGCTTACAGTTTCTTGGCTTTTTCGACCGCTTCGTCGATGGAGCCAACCATGTAGAACGCCTGCTCGGGCAGTGTGTCGTAGTCACCGTTCAGAATGCCCTGGAAGCCGGCAATGGTGTCTTTCAGAGACACATACTTGCCGGGGGCACCGGTGAATACTTCGGCCACGAAGAACGGCTGAGACAGGAAACGCTCAATTTTACGGGCGCGGGCCACAGTCAGCTTGTCATCTTCAGACAGTTCATCCATACCCAGAATGGCGATGATGTCCTTCAGCTCTTTATAGCGCTGCAGTACAGTCTGTACACCACGGGCAACAGAATAGTGCTCTTCACCAACTACCTGCGGATCCAGCTGACGGCTGGTGGAGTCCAGCGGGTCAACGGCCGGGTAGATACCCAGAGCAGCAATCTGACGGCTCAGTACCACGGTCGCATCCAGGTGAGCGAAGGTGGTGGCCGGAGACGGATCGGTCAAGTCATCCGCAGGCACGTATACGGCCTGTACAGAGGTGATGGAGCCGGTCTTGGTAGAGGTGATACGCTCCTGCAGAACGCCCATCTCTTCGGCCAGAGTCGGCTGGTAACCTACTGCAGAAGGCATACGGCCCAGCAGTGCGGATACTTCGGTACCGGCCAGGGTGTAACGGTAGATGTTGTCCACGAACAACAGTACGTCACGACCTTCTTCACGGAACTTCTCGGCCATGGTAAGACCGGTCAGGGCCACGCGCAGACGGTTGCCGGGCGGCTCGTTCATCTGACCGTATACCAGAGATACCTTGTCCAGTACGTTGGAGTCGGTCATTTCATGGTAGAAGTCGTTACCTTCACGGGTACGCTCACCTACACCGGCAAATACGGAGTAACCGCTGTGCTCGATGGCGATGTTACGGATCAGTTCCATCATGTTTACGGTTTTGCCTACACCGGCACCACCGAACAGACCAACCTTACCACCCTTGGCGAAGGGGCATACCAGGTCGATTACCTTGATGCCGGTTTCCAGCAGCTCGGCAGAGCTGGACTGCTCTTCGTAGCTGGGGGCTTCACGGTGAATGGACCAGCGCTCTTCTTCGCCGATGTCGCCTTTCTCATCAATGGGGTTACCCAGAACGTCCATGATGCGACCCAGGGTCTGTACACCTACCGGCACCTGAATGGGCTTGTTGGTGTTTTCAATTTCCAGACCACGGCGCAGGCCGTCGGAAGAACCCATGGCGATACAACGAACAACGCCGCCGCCGATTTGCTGCTGCACTTCCAGAACCAGACCCTGGCCCTGGCCTTCCGTCGTAATCTTCAGCGCATCGTAAACGTGGGGAACCGCATCTTGCGGGAATTCCACGTCAACAACGGCGCCGATGATTTGGACTATGATACCCTTACTCATGTCAAATCCTCTAAACCTTTGAATACCTTTGCCTTATACGGCACCGGCCCCGGCAACAATCTCACTCAGCTCCTGGGTAATCGCGGCCTGACGGGCCTTGTTATACACCAGTTGCAAATCGTTGATGAGATTACCGGCGTTATCGGTGGCGGCTTTCATCGCTACCATCCGGGCCGCCTGTTCGCTGGCCAGGTTCTCGACTACACCCTGATAAACCTGGGATTCCACAAAACGTACCAGCAACGTGTCCAGCAGCGATTTGGGATCCGGTTCATAGAGGTAGTCCCAGCTGTGGCTGGCCACTTCTTCATCCGATGCAGGCAAAGGCAACAGTTGATCGACTGTCGGCTTTTGCACCATGGTGTTTTCAAACTTGTTGTACACCAGGTACAGCTTATCTATCTCGCCCTTGTCGTACGCTTCCAGCATGACGCTGACAGAGCCAATCAGGCTATCCAGTGAGGGGTTGTCGCCCAGACCAGAAGTCTGTGCCAGTACCTTGCCACCATAGCGGTTGAAAAAACTCACCGCTTTGCTGCCAACCAGGCACATGTCAACGCCCACACCCTTGTCGGTGTATGCTTTCATTTCGTTCATGGCGGCTTTGAACACGTTGATGTTCAGACCACCACAAAGGCCACGATCGGTGGAGACGATAATAAAGCCTACGCGCTTGACCTCACGGTCTTCCAGATAGGGGTGCTTGTATTCCAGGTTCCCCTGCGCGATGTGGCCGATCACCTTGCGTATGGTTTCAGCGTATGGGCGGCTGTGGTCCATGCGATCCTGCGCTTTGCGCATTTTCGAGGCGGCCACCATCTCCATAGCGCTGGTGATCTTCTGAGTGTTTTTCACACTCCCGATCTTGCTACGTATTTCTTTTGCGCCGGCCATGTCGCTTCTCCAATTCAGGTGGCAGCAATAAACGCTGCCACATGGTTACCAGGACTGGGTAGCCTTGAAGCTATCCAGCAACGCAGTCAGCTGAGCCACAACATCTTTGTTGTAGTCGGCTTTCTCGTTGATCTCCGCCATCAGGGCGGCATGTTCTGAATTGGCGTAAGCGATCAGGGCCTCTTCGAACGTAGTGATGAGCTTCAGCTCAACATCGTCCAGGTAGCCGTTTTCAGCAGCGAACAGAGACAGCGCCTGCTCAGCAACGGACATGGGGCGATATTGCTTCTGCTTCATCAGCTCGGTCACTTTCTGGCCGTGATTCAGCTGCTTGCGGGTCGCATCGTCCAGATCGGAGGAGAACTGGGCAAAGGCCGCCAGTTCACGATACTGAGCCAGGGCGGTACGGATACCACCAGACAGCTTCTTGATGATCTTGGTCTGGGCTGCACCACCTACCCGGGATACGGAGATACCCGGATCAACCGCCGGACGAATACCGGAGTTGAACAGTTCGGTGGTCAGGAAGATCTGACCGTCGGTGATGGAGATCACGTTGGTCGGTACGAACGCAGACACGTCACCGGCCTGAGTTTCAATGATCGGCAGCGCAGTCAGTGAGCCGGTCTGACCTTTCACTTCGCCATTGGTGAACTTCTCAACGTAGTCGGCAGACACACGAGAAGCACGCTCCAGCAGACGGGAGTGCAGGTAGAAAACGTCACCCGGGTAGGCTTCACGGCCCGGCGGACGACGCAGCAGCAGAGAGATCTGACGGTAAGCAACGGCCTGCTTGGACAGGTCATCGTACACGATCAGGGCATCTTCACCGCGGTCACGGAAGTATTCACCCATGGCACAACCAGCGTAAGGCGCCAGGTACTGCAGGGCAGCAGACTCGGACGCAGAAGCCACCACGACGATGGTGTTCTTCAGCGCGTCATGCTCTTCCAGCTTGCGAACCACGTTGGCAATGGTGGACGCTTTCTGGCCGATGGCCACGTACACACACTTAATGCCGGAGTCTTTCTGGTTGATGATGGCGTCAACAGCCAGAGCGGTTTTACCCACCTGACGGTCACCGATGATCAGCTCACGCTGACCACGGCCGATCGGAATCATGGCGTCAACAGCCTTGTAACCGGTCTGTACCGGCTGGTCTACTGACTGACGATCGATTACGCCGGGCGCGATCACTTCTACCGGAGAAGTAGTATCGGTCTCGATGGCGCCCTTACCGTCAATCGGCTCACCCAGAGTGTTAACCACACGACCCAGCAGGCTGCGGCCTACCGGAACTTCCAGGATACGACCAGTAGACTGAACCTTGGTGCCTTCGGCCAGGTCGGCGTAAGGACCCATCACCACGGCACCCACGGAGTCACGCTCCAGGTTCAGTGCCAGGGCATAACGTTTGCCCGGCAGTTCAATCATTTCACCTTGCATGATGTCAGCAAGGCCGTGAATACGAATGATGCCATCGCTTACAGAGACGATGGTACCTTCGTTTCGTGCTTCACTGACAACATTGAATTGCTCGATGCGCTGTTTGATCAGCTCGGCAATTTCAGTTGAATTCAGTTGCATGCTCTATTCCCCAATCAAGATTGCAGCGTTTCGGCCAAGCGGGACAGACGGCCCCGCACACTTCCGTCGATTACCATATCACCGGCGGTAATGATGATGCCGGCCATCAGGCTCTTGTCGACGCTGCAATTCAGGTTCACCTTGCGTCCCAGACGCTGTTCCAGTGAGGCCTGAATCTTGGCCACTTGTTGCTTGGTCAATTTGGCGGCCGATACCACATTGGCATCAATCACCCGGTCCAGTTCCGCCTTCAATGCGGCGAACTCCTGTACCACTGCCGGCAACACACTCAAGCGTCCGTTTACGGCCATTACCCGAATCAGGTTCTGGCCTTGCTCGTCAAGCTGTTCGCCACAGACAGCCAAAAACACGTCGGCCATCTTTTCCGCGTTCAGATCGCTGCCAAGCACCTGGGCCATGCTGTCGTTTTGTGCCACTTCGGCAGCAAACGTCAGCATGGACAACCAGTTCTCGACCGCTTTTTTCTCAACGGCAAAATCGAAAGCTGCTTTGGCATAGGGGCGAGCAATGGTTTTCATTTCCATGGCTCTAGTTCCCTTACAGTTCAGCTACTACTTTCTCTACAATGTCGCTGTTGGCAGCGGCATCAATCTGACGCTCGAGGATTCTCTCTGCACCCACCAGGGCAAGAGCAGCAACCTGCTTACGCAGTTCCTCTTTGACACGATTGCGTTCGGCTTCAACTTCAGCCTGGGCTTGTGCCAGAATCTTTTCACGCTCGGCCTGGGCCTCACGCGTTGCATCCTCGATGATCTGGGCCTTACGCTTGTTAGCCAGCTCAATAATTTGAGCAGACTCCAGCTTGGCTTCCTTCAGCTGTTCGGTTGCATTAGTCTGCGCCAGGGCCAGGTCTTTCTTGGCACGCTCGGCCGAAGACAGACCGTCAGCAATTTCTTTCTGACGCTTTTCGATGGCATCCATAATAGGAGGCCATACATACTTCATGCAGAACCAAACGAAGATGATAAACGCGATCGTTTGACCGAGGATTGTTGCGTTCATGTTCATCGCAACTCTCCTTTAAAGTTGGTTAGCAGACTGATTAACGTACCGGGCCATTAAGCGGCAACGGCGAAGATCAGGTACAGAGCCATACCAACGGTGATCATCGGGATGGCGTCAACCAGACCGACTACGATAAAGAAGTTAGTACGCAGGGCAGGCAGCATATCGGGCTGACGAGCGGCACTTTCCATGAACTTGCCACCCAGCATAGAGATACCGATAGAGGCAGCGATAGCAGCCAGACCCAGCATTACAGCAGCAGCGATGTAAATGATATCCATGTTTTCTTCTCCAGTTGTTAGTGGTTTAATGACAGCTTGTTAAAGTTTTGTTATCGTCTGATTTAGTGTTCTTCATAAGCCATCGACAAATATACGATGGACAAAATCATGAAGATAAATGCCTGCAGGCTGATAATCAGAATATGGAATATCGCCCACGGCACATTAAGGGTCCATTGAGACCACCACGGCAGCAGACCGGCAATCAGGATAAATACCATTTCACCAGCATACATGTTGCCGAACAGTCGCAGGCCCAGGGAGATGGGCTTGGCGACCAGGGACACGGTCTCGAGCACCAGGTTAACGGGAATCATGGACCAGTGGTTCAGTGGTTGCATGGTCAGCTCTTTTACAAAGCCGGACACGCCTTTCATCTTGATGCTGTAGAAAATGATCAAGAAGAAAACACCAAACGCCAGCGACATGGTTACGTTAACATCGGCGGTAGGAACAACCCTCAGGTAAGGAACACCCAGCAATTGAGCACCATAGGGCAGGTAGTCGACCGGGAGAAGATCCATCAGGTTCATCAGGAATACCCAGACAAAAATGGTCAGCGCCAACGGCGCGATCAACGCACTTTTGCCATGGAAGACGTCCTTGACGGATTTATCCACAAATTCAACCAACAGCTCAACGGCACATTGCCATTTTCCGGGAACTCCGGCAGTTGCACGGGATGCAACTTTATTGAAGCCCCACAAGAACAGCGCTCCCAGGACAACGGAAACAAGCAAAGAATCGATATTCAACGCCCAGAATCCCGAACCGATCTGCAGGTGTTGCAGATGGTGAGAGATATAATCCTGGGAAGTTAAGACATCTCCTGTTGCAGCCATGTGTTTTCCTAGTAACGGTTGTTGAGAGTGAATGAAGAAATCCACTGCATCAGCAATGCCAGGGTGTAAGCCGTGTACAGGGGCAAGATACTTACCTCCATGTACTTGAACACCAACACAAACAGCATGATGGTGCTCGTCAGCTTAATCCCTGCCCCACTGTAAAAGCTCGCCACAATGCTATGCGGCGTGGCATCGCTGGTACTTCTGGCCAACACCACCACACTGAAAAGACATTGGGGAACCCAGTAGATTCCGCCCCCTAGAAGGGCGGAACGAGCGGCAATCTCCCCCTGTCCGAAACCGAACAGAGCAGCGACTGCCACCACCAGGAGAAATTGATAAATCAGTATTACCAGCGCCACTTGTCTGTCACTGAGGTGCCGGGTTTTCTGCTTCACAACCACTCCTGATACAGTTAGGGGCCTTCCCGATGCACTTCCACCGGTTAAGCCCCAAAAAAGCAGGTCAAATTATACCCGTGAACGCCGCAAATGCAATTACACTAAATCCTTATTTTTCGCGGATTTCAGTGCTTTTTTTATGCATTTTCAGCACACTTGTGTTGACTGAAGGTTTACTACAATTTTTGCACAAACCTACTTGTCAGCGTCATCGCCAATGCCAAAGAAATGGCCAATTTTATCCAGCTCATTCAACGAGTTATAGGAAATAACCAGCTTACCTTTATCTTTACCCGATGACTTTATTTCTACTTTTATCCCTAATTTTTCACCAAACTCCTGCTCAAGCTGGGTCATGAACAGAGAGCGAGGCTGCTCATTTTTCGGCTTTTGCGGCGAAAGTACCTGTTTCACCAATTTTTCGGTTTCGCGTACCGTCAGTCCTTTTTGCACCACGATATGAGCGGTTTGAGACTGAAGTTCAGCTTCCAGAGCCAGTAATGCACGAGCATGGCCCATTTCCAGTGAGCCGTGCTCAACCAGCTGCTTGACGTCATCGTTGAGCTGATTAAGACGCAGCAGGTTACTTACCGCACTGCGGCTTTTGCCCACGGCATCGGCCACCGTCTGGTGAGTGAATGCAAACTCTTCAATCAGCCGGGTCAGGGCACGGGCTTCTTCCATCACGTTGAGATCTTCGCGCTGAATGTTTTCAATCAGGCCAATGGCCAGCGCCTGCTTGTCAGACACCGGCTTGATCAGCACAGGCACCTTGCCAAGACCGGCCATACGTGCCGCCCGCCAGCGCCGCTCGCCCGCCAGAATTTCATAACCGCCGGCTTCAAGTGGCCGCACCACTATGGGCTGAATGATACCCTGCTGACGAATGGACTCGGCCAGTTCTTCCAGTGCCTGCTGTGACATGTCCCGGCGAGGCTGGTATTTACCCGGCTGCAGGGTATTGATGGCCAGATTTTGTAATTCGCCGCCGGCTCCTGCTTCAGAATGAGTATCGGCCTGTTCCCGGCGCAGATTGGCAGCTGAGCTGGTGCTGAGCAGAGCGTCCAGGCCTTTACCCAGTCCGCGACGTTTCATGTTCATGCTGTCTGTTCTACCTGTTCGGAGTTGGACTGTTCATCTTCAGCCCGGCGAAGAATTTCACCGGCCAGCGCCAGATAGGATTTGGCACCTACCGACGACTTGTCGTAATACATGGCGGGAGTGCCGTGGCTGGGGGCCTCGGCCAGACGGACATTACGCGGAATGACGGTACGATACACCTTGTCGCCGAAATAGCTTTTCAGCTGATCGGACACCTCATTGGACAGGCGGTTGCGGTGATCGTACATGGTGCGCAATATACCCTCGATTTTGAGCTCCGGATTCACCACCGCCGCCAGCTTACTGATGGTATCCACCAGCGCAGTCAGACCTTCCAGTGCAAAATATTCACACTGCATGGGTACCAGCACCGAATCGGCCGCCGACATGGCATTCACCGTCAGCAGGTTAAGGGATGGCGGGCAATCGATGAAAATGTAGTCATAGTGCTCTCGCACCGGGGCCAGCGCATTACGCAGCCGCACTTCCCGGGCAAAAAATTCCATCAATTTAATCTCGGCGGCGGTCACGTCACCGTTGCCGGCGATCAGGTCATAGCCTCCGCTGGTATCGGTGACCACCACATCGGCTACCGGCAGCTCGTCAACCAACAGCTCATAAGCGGTATTGGCCACCTGGTATTTGTCGACACCGCTGGCCATGGTGGCGTTGCCCTGGGGATCGAGATCGATCACCAGCACATTGCGTTTGGTGGCCGCCATGGATGCGGCCAGATTCACACAAGTAGTAGTTTTACCTACCCCACCTTTCTGATTGGCAATAGCAATGACTTTTCCCACCGAAAACCTCTACTGGCTGGCTTGCGAAATGACCACCAGATGGCGGTCGCCTTCCTGCCCGGGAACGTGCAGCGGATAAACACCGGAGCAGCTCAGGTGGGCGGGCAGGGTTGTTAACTCCTGCTCCGGAATTTGTCCCTTAAGGGCAAGAAAACAACCGTCCGGTGCAGGCAAATGTGCGCACCAGCTTAGCATGTCGTCAAGGGAAGCAAAGGCCCGGCTCAGCACACCGTCGAACTTTTGCTCAGGCTGAAAGGCTTCCACTCGGCTCTGTACCGCTTCCACATTGGTCAGACCGAGCTGATGCACTACGGTGCGAATAAAGCGAATACGTTTGCCCAGACTGTCGAGCAGCACAAACTGTTTATCCGGGTTAATAATGGCCAGAGGAAGGCCTGGCAGCCCCGGGCCTGTGCCTACATCGATAAAGCGCTTGCCTTCAAGGTAAGGGCTCACTACCAGGCTGTCCATGATATGGCGTACCAGCATGGCTTGCGGATCCCGAACCGAGGTGAGGTTATAGGCTTTGTTCCACTTGTGCAGCAAACCCACCAGTGCGATCAGCTGCTCGGCCTGTGATTCACTTACGTCAAGACTGGTCTCGGCCAGCAGCGAGTTCAGTTGTTGCAGCATCATAAACCTCAGGCCGACTTACGCAGCAAACCGCGTTTTTTTAAGTGAACCAGCAAAATGGAAATGGCCGCCGGGGTCACACCGGAAATACGCGATGCCTGCCCCAGGGTTTCCGGGTGAGCCTGGTTGAGCTTGGCGATCACCTCGTTGGACAGGCCGGAGACCTCGGCATAGTCCAGATCCAACGGCAGTTTAGTGTGTTCGTTGCGCAGCTGCTTTTGAATTTCGTCCTTCTGGCGCTCAATGTAACCGGCGTATTTGGTCTGAATTTCTACCTGCTCGGCGGCCTGCTCATGGTCAATGCCAGGGCCGATGCCTTCAATGGCCATCAGGGTAGGGTAATCCAGCTCTGGGCGGCGCAGCAGCTCCTCCAGATTGTGTTCCCGGCTGAGGGGCGTTTTCAGTTTTTCATTCAGCGCCGGAGCGGCAGTGTGATTAGGGTTGATCCAGGTGCTGCGCAGACGCTGACCTTCCTGCTCGATGCGCTCCACCTTGTCGCAGAACAAGGCCCAGCGATGATCGTCCACCAGACCCAGTTTGCGGCCTTCCTCGGTCAGGCGCAGATCGGCATTATCTTCCCGCAGCAGCAGGCGATATTCCGCCCGGCTGGTAAACATGCGGTATGGCTCCTGTGTACCCAGAGTGGACAGGTCGTCCATCATCACACCCAGATAGGCCTGATCCCGGCGCGGTGACCAGGCATCACGATCAGCGGCACGCAACGCAGCGTTGGTACCGGCCAACAACCCCTGAGCCCCCGCTTCCTCATAACCGGTGGTGCCATTAATCTGGCCGGCAAAGAACAGATTGTGAAGACACTTGTTTTCCATGTTGGATCGCAGATCCCGGGGATCGAAGTAATCGTACTCGATGGCGTAACCCGGTCGCATAATATGAGCCTGCTCAAAACCGCGGATCGAGCGCACTATCTGCAGCTGAACATCAAAGGGCAGACTGGTGGAAATGCCGTTGGGGTAAAGCTCTGTGCTGGTCAGGCCTTCCGGCTCTACAAAGATCTGGTGAGCATTCTTATCGGCAAAGCGCATGATCTTGTCTTCGATCGACGGACAGTAACGAGGCCCGATCCCTTCGATCACGCCGGCATACATGGGGCTGCGATCCAGGTTCTGGCGGATTACCTCATGGGTACGCTCATTGGTGTGGGTGATGTAGCAGGGCACCTGTTGTGGATGATCTGCCCGGCTGCCGATGAAGGAGAATACCGGAGTAGGATTGTCGCCGGGCTGAGCCTGCATTACCGAAAAATTCACGCTATTGGCATCAATACGGGGCGGAGTGCCGGTTTTCAGGCGGTCGATACGCAGCGGCAGTTCCCGCAAGCGGCTGGCCAGAGCAATGGACGGCGGATCACCGGCGCGACCGCCCTGATAGTTATCCATACCGATATGGATGCGGCCATTAAGAAAAGTCCCTACGGTCAACACCACGGTTTTGCCATGAAACCTGAGGCCGGTCTGAGTGATCACGCCGGTAACCGTATCGCCATCGAGGATCAGATCGTCACAGGCCTGCTGAAAGATCTTCAGGTTGGGCTGGTTTTCCAGCCGGGTTCTGACGGCCTGGCGATAAAGCTGACGATCTGCCTGAGCGCGAGTAGCACGAACTGCAGGGCCTTTTGAGGCATTCAGGGTACGAAACTGAATGCCAGCACTGTCTGCAGCCTGAGCCATGATGCCACCCAGGGCATCAATTTCTTTTACCAGATGTCCTTTGCCAATACCGCCGATGGCAGGATTACAGGACATTTGTCCGAGTGTATCGATATTGTGGGTCAGCAGCAGGGTATTGGCCCCCATACGGGCAGCGGCGGCTGCTGCTTCCGTTCCGGCATGACCACCACCTACAACGATGACATCAAATGACTCTTCATATTGCATATCGAACACTCTTGAAACACTCAGCTGAAAGGATCTTTCCCCTCTGTGCCGGCGTGTCGTTGCTACCGGTTTACTCAAGGGGTGCACATTTTAGCTGTTTTACCGAAGGGATGGAAACCGGATCTGGGCGATCCTGCCATCACTTAATAGATCTTAGATCTTTAGATCGATCTTCTGTTGGATCTATTATTAGTGCCGTCAGGATCTGTGAATAAGCGTTATTTGATCAGTCAGATCATTTACTTAAGTGAGATCATTCACTGTGGAAAACGTATCCTGAACCTCAGTATGGATGGTGGTTAACTTGGTGTTTTATCCACAGATGCTGATGGGATGAAATTTAATTTATAGGATAACTATAGGTTTAACACCGGTTTGCAGCATACTTATCAACATCTGTGGTTTTTGTCTTGTAAAAAAGATGAATGATCCAATGGCCTGGATCTGTTGATAACTTGGTGGAAGAAAATGCAGATCGCTTTCTGCATTTATGTTAATGATGATCCCTGTCAGCGTGGTATCAGCTGATCCCTGCTTCATTCAGGCACTGATCAAGCCAGATCTGTGCCTTCTGTTCCAAAAGATCTTCCGTTCTTACGTCTATTTCAAGTCGATCGCCGATCCGTGTTCCGCCCAGCTGCGCCAGTTGTTGATCCAGTTTCTGTATGGCGTGGCAAAAGGTATCGTAGCTGCTGTCACCCAGGCCCACTGCGAGATAGTTCAGCTGCTGCAAATCTGGCTGCTGATGCTGCAGAACATCAAACAAAGGCTGAATATTGTCGGGTAAATCCCCTGCACCATGAGTGGAGCACACCAGCAACAGATAATTATCGGGGGTGATCAAGATGTGATCAAGCTGGGGAGAAGTGTGGATAACCGTTGTATGATCGGCAGACTGCAGATGATCAGCCAGGTCATCTGCCAGATCTTCGGCATTACCAAGGGTGGATCCCACCAGCAGAGTAAAGTGACTCATAACGCTCTCTTGTGAAAAAACAGAGGTTGATCTTACCCCAGAGTCAGCCGCCTACCGAGCCCAGGTGAAAGTCATTGCCCTGAAAATGCAGTACCACACCCTTTGGCGTAATGTGTTTAATGCTGAGATTGCCCAGCTTTTGCCCTTCCCGCAGCATCTGACCATTGATGTTGGCCATGCGGGCGCCCGGATCCGATGAGTAAATATGCACAGACAGGGTCAGCACCGGCAGCCGGCTGCGAATGCTGACAGGCAGTTCTCTAATATCCGGCACCCCCGGATCAAACACCGGCTCGGGAAGGATCGTTTCTGGCGCTGGTGCTGTCATTTTTCGAATGGCCGCATCTGTGCCTTGTTGTGCTGTTGCCGGCTCGTTCAGGCTGACTGCCGGCGGTTCATCCACCAGAATACGTGGTGTGTTACCGTTTATAACTATTGGTACCCTGGCTGCATCGGGACTGACCGCACCGCTGTTGCCGCTTATTGCCGGTGCCGGCAGCGGAATCACCGGCGTAGGTTGTTCTGGAGGCTGCCCAAGCCAGCGAGCTCCCAAGTGACCAATGAAATAGCCTACCGGCAGCGCCAGAATCAGCAACAACAGGATCCAGGGCAGATAACGGCGATAAAGCGACGTTGGAGATAACCTTGATGCCTCGGCGGGAATTGCTGAGCTGTTTACCGGGGACTGGCGGTTGCGACGGCGTTCGGATTGCTTCAGGGCATCAAGAATATAAGACATATCAGGTCTCCTAATCCCTGAGCCGGGGCAGCCCGGCCAGCAGGCTGGCACTGAAATAAATCCCGGTCTGAGGGCCAAAAATACCGTCTGGTGTCAGACCTTTGCTTTGCTGAAAAGCCTGCACATCCTCACTCAGTACTTGATCATAGTAAGGTTGGGCTGGGCGCACCGAGCGCTCCCGCCATTCTGCCAGATGCTGTTCGAGCCATGTGACCGCTTTGCCCCGGCTGCCCGGGTGCAGCGGTCCGCTATATTCGGGGGGAGGCTGCCACAGCATCACATAGCTGCCGGGCCACCAGGTTTCCAGCTGCTCAAGTGATAAATGCAGGGTATGGCCGCCAATCAGCAGGGTTGCCTGCTCATCATGAATGGCGGTAAGGGTGGCATATAAAGATGGGTAACCCGGCCGTTCTAACAGAAATACTGCCGGGTGGTTTTGTGCCATCAGTGTATCCAGATCTGCTGTCTGCATGGCGCAATCGAGCTGCTGACTGCGAGCATAACGGCATACCACTGGCTGGCTGACGGGATCATAGTTCAGTTGCCATAATCCAAAAAGTTGTTGGTAAGCAAGCACCTGGCTGACTCCGGTATCCATTTCCGGCCACTGCAGCTCCGTCGGAACAGGCTCTTTAACGGGATCGGGAACTGCTGGTGCCGGAACGGCAGGAACCTCGTTAATCTCTGATGACGTGACGGGAGCCGGGGCAGAGGAATTCAGCGTCATTACCAGATGTGTTATTTCATTGTGGTATTGCCAGCCTGCCAGCGCCAGAGCTGATAGCAGCACCAGTACCAGCGCGGCTATGGCTGGAACAGAACGGTGATCACTCACAACCTTCTGACTGCCCAGCACCTCTACTGCTGCACGGTTCAGTGTGGCCAAATCCACTCTGGGCAGGCGCTCTACAAATGCACCAAGCAGGGCACGATCACAGATCACATTAATCAGGCGGGGCACACCTCCCGTCAGCCGGTAAAGCCGGCGCAGGGCTTGTGGCTGAAACAGTTGTGCTTCTATGCCTGCTACCGATAAACGGTGTGCAATGTATGCACACATTTCATCAAATGACAAAGGAGCCAGGTGATAGCGGGCGGTAATACGCTGTGATAGTTGCCTCAGCTCTGGCCGCGCCAGCTTTTCTGCCAGCTCCGGCTGCCCCAGCAGCATGATTTGTAACAGCTTGTGAGTATTGGTTTCCAGGTTGGTGAGCAGCCTGACCTGCTCCAGCAAGTCTACCGACAGGTTTTGCGCCTCATCGATAATAAGCACCGTATGGCGGCCTTCGCCATGGGATTCCAGCAAATGATGATGAATGGCACTGGTCAGCTGGCGTACATCTGGCTGGCCGGTAACAGCAATGCCAAGCTCTTGACAGATGGCAGACAGCAACTCTATGGCTGTTGCGCCGGGGCACAGAATAAAAGCCAGATCGGTATGCTCCGGCACCTGTTCCAGCAAGCACCGGCATACGGTGGTTTTTCCGGTGCCCACTTCGCCAGTCAATAGTACAAATCCACCTGAGCTGTTCAGGCCATATTGCAAATGAGCCAGCGCTTCACGATGCTGCTGGCTGAGATAAAGAAAGCGAGGATCCGGTGCAATGGAAAAGGGCAGATCCGTTAACCCGAAATAGTCGCTGTACATGATGTCCGTCCCTGGATAAGTCACCTTTTAACTATAGATGTCCGGACCCATCTTTACAGACGAGTTCGGTCTCTGTACTAGACTAAAAGCATTCGCTCCAGGAAGGTCGAATGCCATGACATTGCTTGCTGCTAATAAAAATATATCGCCGGAGACATCAAGAAAGGTGCTTTATGTGCATCTTGCACCGGGAGCCAATCTGGCTGGCTGCCTTAAAGACTGGGAGGTAGTACAGGCTGGCTCTTTCAGTGAAGCGCAGGCGGCGCTTGATACCAATTGCTTTAATGTGGCTCTGGTCCATATTGGTGAGCTGAATGACAAGCAGCGAGAAGAATTTGAACGGCTGGTAGAAAATGCGCCGCCACTCAGCTGGATTGCGCTGATTGAGCCAGAATACCTGAATGACTGTGCTACCAGCGGATTAATCTACGATTACTTTTTTGACTATTACACACTGCCACTGAAAGACAAGGTTCCCTATTTATGTGCTACTTTGGGTCATGCTTGGGGGCTGGGACAGCTGCGCAGTAAAGAAGATGAACTGCGCCGTTACCGGGAAGAGTGTCAGATGGTGGGAGCCAGCCCGGCGATCAAACTGATATTCAGCCAAATACGCAAGATAGCAGGGGTAGACGCCACCGTATTGATTACCGGCAGCAGCGGCACCGGCAAGGAATTGATTGCCAAGGCTATCCACCAGCGCTCTCATCGTTGCGAGGGACCTTTTATTGCGCTGAACTGCGGAGCCTTACCGGAAAACCTGATCCAGGCCGAGCTGTTTGGCCATGAGAAAGGTGCCTTTACCGGAGCACATTGTCGTAAAGTCGGACGCATTGAAGCCGCTGGCGGAGGTACTCTTTTTCTGGATGAAATCGGGGATTTGCCACTGTCGCTGCAGGTGAATCTGTTGCGTTTTTTGCAGGAAGAAACCATAGAGCGCCTGGGAGGCAACAAGACACTTTATATTGATGCCCGGGTGATTGCCGCTACTCACAAAGATCTGGAAGCAGAAGTAAAAGAAGGTAACTTTCGTGAAGATCTGTATTACCGGCTGAATGTACTCAGCATAGAAGTACCGGATCTGAAAGATCGGGAAGGCGACATTGAGCTGCTGGCCAATTTCTTTTTTCGTAAATTCACCGAGGGGCGGCATCACAAGGTACGCGGTTTCAGCCGGCGGGCCATGGCCGCCATGAATGGCCATGACTGGCCAGGTAATGTGCGTGAAATGATTAACCGGGTACGCAAAGCCATTGTGATGAGTGAAAACCGGCTGATCACCGCTGCGGATCTTGGGCTGGAGCATGATGGGCGGGTGCAGTCTGTGCTTACTCTTGAAGAAGCCCGCAATCAGGCTGAGTGTCAGGCAATCCGGTGTAGCCTGAAGCAGACCGGAAACAATGTGTCGATGGCGGCAAAATTATTGGGAGTATCCCGGGTGACGCTGTACCGGCTGATGGAAAAGCACCAGCTGCTCAATGTTAGGTAAATACTGGCTCTTTTTTTCCTTAAGTTAATACTTATGAATAAAAAATATTAAAAAAGGGAACCAGGTGAAAGGGCTGGAGTAATAATAAAAATGCGGGGGCCTAAGCCCCCGACAAGTCGTTATTATAAGGTGGGCGTTATTAAGGTGCAGCCGGCAGGGTAACAGCTACTTTCTCACATGCGTGGGTCACGGAGCTATAGTTATTATCTCCGTTGTAGGTTGCCTTGTAGGAAATATTAGTGGTGGTTCCCAACGCCTTGACGACGACTTCGTCCGTGGTGGTCAGGCGGGCAATCAGTTCGCTGTCAACGGCCGCCAGCGGCACTCCGGTTACGGTGCGCAGTATATCTGGCTCACCGGTACCTGAGCAGGTGCCATTGTTATAGATAACAAAGTCCACGGTACCACTGGGATTGGTTGTATAACCATCGCCGCTCACCCTGGCTTGATCCAGTAGAATCACATGGGTTTCAATGCCGGGGGTACGTTTCACCACTTTTACAACCTCACAGGTGGCCACGGCGGTTTTATAGTTGCTATCGCCGCTGTAAGTTGCCTTGATGGATACCCATTGGTGAGCATTACTGGCGGTGATAAAGCCAGCGGTAGAAACGCCTTTGGTTTCAGCCGTGCCTGTCGCACCCGATACACTGAGGGTAACGGTATCGCTATCAAATGCGCTCGGATCTCCTTCATCCGCACTGCAGTTATCATCCTTGTAAAAAGCAAAGGTGACGCTTCCGCTAAGTGCGGGGTTACTGACACCACTTACCCGGGCATAGTCGTGAATAGTGGTACCTACCAGCACTGTGTTGCCATCAAGGTTCTGGTCGACGTTGTGATCAGCATCTGTCACCAAACCGCTGTGAATGCGGGTAAACATTGTCGGAGTCAGAGTGTTAACCGTCAGCTGTTCGCAGTGATAATCCGAGTCGGGAATACCATCGGTGGTACTGGTAAATTGCACCAGATATGAAAAAGTACCGGCACCCGGGAAATCGGTGTCGTCTCTGCTCTTACCACTGTTGACGTTATCATTGGCCCAGCCGTTGGATTCCACCTCCAGATCGTTGCCATTTGTAGCGAAGTCGACGTTGACAGTATAGGTGTCCAAACTTTCAGGCAGTTCTGATACCGGATCACCGTTTTCATCCAGCAATTCACTACAGGCATTGGCGTAAGTAGTAAAGGTCACGGTACCAAGCACGTTTACTCCGTCGGGCGCACCAAAGGTGAGCCTGGCCAGATCATGCACGCCGCTACCGGCCGGTACACCGTCACTGGGAGTCTGATAGTCATTGGTGTGATCTGTGTCATCCGCAGTGTTGGAGTGGATCTCGGTGGCGATATCAGTGCTGCAAACCGGGAAGTCGGCCAGCACAAAGTCTTTCAGGTCAGCAGTAAAGGAGCTGGAAGAACGGGTTTCTGCCATAAAGCTGGCAAAACAGCCATCACTGTTCGGGAACAGCTGGGTCAGATTGATTCCCCCTTCAAAGAAGGTTTCAAAAGGAAACTCATCAACGAAGCCATCCTTTGAGGTGTAGGGCCAGGGTGAATCAACGGTTGTCTCATTGGTAATGGCACAGGCATTGGGGTTGCCGCCACCAGAGACGGGAGGAACATCACAAATGGCACCGGCACCTTCTTCACCGGTGACCAGCCGCAGATTATTGGCTACACAGTCGCCATCGGTATAATTATTCTGTATGACTTTCTCGCCTTTGCCGCCGCAGGTGCTGTCCCATGCCACCACTTGTATCAACGGTACCGCATTGTTGGCTTGGGGGAAATTAACCAGTATCAGGGCATCGCCGTTTTCATGCACGCCACTGAAGTCGCCGGTGCTGCCTTCGGGGATTTCGACCTTGTTCTTGAAGAACCAGAAGCCCATAAAGGTATCGCCCACATTACTGAAGCGGTCGGCACCAAAGTAAATAATACGATCACCGTTGTTGGGATCATTCTCATCTTCTTCGTTGTAATAGATCATGGATGCGGCATAGGCGTCCTTGATGTTACTTTTGTCGGGCACCGAACCTGTGGTCCAGGTCCAATACTTGTTGGTCATTCCTGAAGAGGATATATCCTGAATATCTTTTACCCCACCGGAAAAGATGCGTTGTGGGTCTTCAGAATCTGATTTGATACCGGTAAATACCAGGCCGGCAGGAGTACCGGCAGCCAGGGTTTCCCAGTCATAAGGTGGTGGGGTACCATCATCTTGCATGGCATCACCATCCAGCTCAAACAGCTCAAGCGCTTCCACATCCGTTGCCAGTGCCAGCGGAGATGCCAGGCCCAGTATCAGACCCAGGATCCAGGCGGAAGCAGTGCCTGGCCGTGTGTGTGTTCGTTTCATGTTATACCTCCACACCAGGGTCCCTCCCTGGTACACAAAAGCCGGGTGTCCGGTATATCGAAACCCGATTACGCTGGCCCGAGGCTGATCCTTATGAGGCGAAGCCGGGACCATTTTTTCTGTATTTCCATAGGCTAAACAATGCTGCCGGTGCCATGGTGTGCAGCAGAATACGTATTCCTGCTGAGTATCTCCTACCCAAGCTATATGGCTATTGAACCGGTAACATTTATGTAGTGAGGCAACAACCGTTCCAGTTTTTTATCTTTTTGTTTTTGTTGGTTTTTATCAGTTCTTTTGGTGCAGTTGAAAGGTGGGTGTTACATTGTTAATACAGTATTTTGGATGAGTTTGAGTGTTTTTTATTGTTTTCAGTAACTTGTTGCTACTTTTAAACTGTTAATCTGTAGCGGCTGCTGGTTGGTAGTGAACGCATGTTTTTTGTAACCGCTTGAGTTTTTCCACTCATTTTTAGTAGTAGCCCACTATTAATATATTTTAAAAAAAAGGGGCGGCTGTTGCCGCCCCTTTTTAACTACCCAAAGGGCTTGTCAATTAATAGTCACCGTTCTTTTCACACTCAGGGCAGGGAAGACACAGCGGACACTCGGCTATCCACTTTTCATTATCTGTATCCCAGTGGAAAGTGGTATCAGTTACCTTTGGTGCTAGTCCACCAAAGACACTCTTCGCATTAACGGTTACCGAGTTGAAGAAGGTTGCCATAGCGGTGGCATATTCACCTTCAAGGCCTTCAATGCTGGCGACTGCTTCAACCATGCCATCAAACTCACCGCCTGTTACGGTTTCCGGAATATCCGGGTAGTAGCACAGGTCATAATGGTTACTCAGATACTCGGTTTGTCCGGGGAGCATATCCGAGCCAAGTTTGGTAATGAGATCAACACCGTCTTTCAATGCCGGAATGGACTCATCCTTTACGATGACCACATCAAGGTTTTCGGGGCCATTATTGGTTACGACAATCTCTGGGCACACCTTAACCACCAAGTGATAACCATCTGTATCATTGCCTTTTTGTTCCAGCCTGACGCTTTCAAGTACCTTTTTGAAGCCGGTATCGGTTTCCACCTCTTTCAGCGGGCAGAATTTATCAACACTAACGGACGGATTGGAGGCAAACTCACAGGCTGCGGTGGCATCATCGTCTACAACTCCATCTTCGTAGCTGGCTCTAACCATAATATGGTTTTCCAGTCCGGTTTTGCTGGAGGTACAGGTAATGACGAGTTCTATGTCGTCATTACCAACGTCCAGTGAATCTGCAACTTTTATGTAGTCACTCAATGGGTCTCCAGCAAACCCCGTGATCATACAGCTGTCAAAATCACCACTTTCCATCACTTTAATATCAGTCAGTTTTACTGTGCCGGTATTACTAATGGTAGCGGTATAGTTATAAGTGGCAGTGCTGCCTGAAAGTGAACCACCATCACAAACCTTGGTGATTTCAATGGCGGGCGCACCCGGTTCATAACAGAAAGAGATATGGCTGAGGCCATAGAATTTATTGTTTTTATGGTTTACCGGTGAGTGCAAATAGGTATCGGCCTTGGCCGCCGGATTCTGACTGTTGTAATCGTAGTGGTTGGCATTCGGTCCGCCTTTTACCACTATATCCCAGACCACCCCACCAGCGACTGACCAGTCAAATGCCTGACCACCGGAGTCAGGGTAAACGTTAATAGTGAACTTGGTGCCATCTGGGGCGGTAAAGGAACCGGAAACGACATCATTTATTTTGTACTCCATATAGTTTGAAACGTCGGAGCAGGTTGGATTTCCTTCCATAAAAGTGGGCTGAACTGATAACGTTGTGGTTGCCGGTCCCGGATGGTTTGCATAAGCCGGCACCGACAATATCAACATAACGGTGCTCAGCACAGCCACTGCCATCGTGTGCAGGGCTTTCAAGCCGGCGCTGTTGTTACATTTTTTCCATAAAAACATAATATTTTCCTCCATCTTCCATATTCGGGCGCACTAGCCCTTCCGCAAAGTGCCGGACAACACTCGCGATTGTTAAAGGCAAGGCATAATCAATGCCAGTTTTTATATTTATGAAAATGAAGGAGTTTATTTAATAGGGGAGAGTGTTCTGTTTTTATCTGTCATGTTTCTGGAACAAGATGATTGAGCTTTTTGAATGAACTCCTTCAATTTCAGTGATATATAAAAGCTAAAAAGGTGTATCATATTTGATACACCTTATGGAAAGACAGACAATAGGCTTTGTTGCTACATGGCCACCTGCTGCAGCTTGCTGCGATATTCCTGAGTCACGGCGCGGGCATCAATGGCATTGGCTACCGCAGTGGGCGTGATCAGCACCACCAGCTCGGTGCGCCGGGTGTTGGTGCCGCTGCTGCCAAACAGCCAGCCCAGCACCGGCACATGGCGAATGCCGGGTATGCCCTGGCTGTCGCGGGTTGTGTTTTCGCGAATCAGGCCGCCCAGCACCAGGGTCTCGCCACTCTGTATTGCTACCCGGGTGTCGATTTTGCGCTGAGTAATGGTGGGAGACTGAATGTTGGAGCTGGTGGTGGTGGCCACATCGTTGACTTCCTGCACCAGTTCCAGCACCACCATGCCACCGGCGTTGACCCGTGGGGTGACTTCCAGCAGCACACCGGTATCGCGATACTGAATGGTGCTGGTGACGTTGCCTACATCGCTGTTGAGATTGGTCGTTTCTGAAGTACGGATAGGCACCTGATCCCCTACTCTGATTAGCGCTTTCTGGTTGTCGAGCACCATCAGCGAAGGCGAAGATATGACATTCACCTTGGAATCACTGGCCAGTGCGGTGAGCAGGGCCCGTGTGCCCGCCGCGCTGAATACTTCATAGCTGGCGCTGGCTGCCGCCAGGCTATCGGCAGTCGGGATAGGAATGGGACCCAGCCCACCGGCACCGGTATAACCATTGCCCAGGTTGTTTTTAAAATACCATTGCAGGCCGTAGCGCAGTTCGTCTTCCAGACTCACTTCCACTATGGTGGCTTCCACCAGTACCTGCAGCGGCAGCTGATCCAGCCGCTTGATGGCCTGCTCTACTTTCTCGTAGTCGGCGCTGGCGGCCATCACCACCAGAGCGTTGCGCTCGGTGTCGGCGATCACGCTGACTTCGCCCACATCCAGGTTGGCGGCGTTAATACCGGTGGCAATCTGTACCGGGCTGCCTTCTTCGGTATTGCTGGCTGCCGGTGGCAGAGGCGAGCCGGCGCTGTTGCGGCGCTGACTGTCGAACAGCTGGTTAAGCAGCTCGGCCAGGTGATCGGCCTTGCCGTTTTGTACATGATATACATACATGTTCAGGCCCCGGGGATTCTCGGCCCGGTCCAGCCGCTGTATCCATACTCTGGCATCGGTGAGATAGCGCTCCTGAGGTGTTATCACCAGCAGGGCGTTCAGGCGCTCTATGGGCAGATAGCGCACCATACCGGCCAGCGGCCCCTCGGCCTCGTCTCCAAAAATGGCCTGCAGCTCGCTGGCAATCACATCGGCACTGCTGGCCTGCAGCCGGAACAGCCCCACCGACATGCCACGCAGCTGGTCTACATCAAACAGGTTGACGGTGTCACGAATGTTGGTGAGTTCGTCCCGGGTGCCCACCAGAGTGATCAGGTTACGTCTGGGATCTACCATCATGGTTCCCTGACGGGGCTTGACCGGCTCCAGGATTTTTTCCATTTCCTGGGCGCCTATGTAGCGCAGCGGCAAAATCAGCATCTGGTAACCGCGCTCGGCGGTGGGGGCCAGCCGGGGGTTCAGTGCCGATGCCGGCACTTCGCCGGCGGGGACCACGTTAAACAGGCCATTGCTGTGTACCAGGGCGGCACCGTGGGTTTGCAGCAGGCTTTCCAGGGTAGGCAAGAGATCATCCTGGCTGATGGGGCGGTTGGTTTGCAGGTAAACCTGGCCGCGCACCCGCTCATCGAGGGAGTAATTGAGCTGCAATATGTCGCCCAGTATGGTTTTGACCACTTCGGCAATGTCGGAGCCCTGAAAGTTGAGAGTCACATCGCCCGGTGCTGATGACTGGGGCTGCTCAGCCTGAGCGAGGCGCATAAAGTTGCCTGAGCCACGGTAAATTTCACTGCGGGCAGCCGGTGCTGTGCCCGGGGCTGTAGTCAGGCTGGCTGGCAGCCGGTCTGCCGGGCGCTCACTGACAGGCAGCCTGACCGGATCATAGCTGCTGCTGGCCCTGCTTTTACCCCAGGGTTTGTCGAGAGCGGGCCGGTCGCCGGTGGGGGTGGTGCAGGCAACCAGCAGAGTGCATATCAGGCCGGTGCCAAGCCAATGTGGTAAACAGAACTTGCTCATGATGACTCCCCGTTACGTCCCTGTTCGGTTGCCGGCTCGCCGCCGTTGTCGGTTTTTCGCTCTGGTGCCTGTTCTTCATTTTGTGGCTCTTCAGGTGCCGGAAGAGGCCGGGTTGAAGGTTCCCTGGGCTCCCACAGCTCAAGCCTCAGACGCTGGCCTTCATCGGTAAGAGTAACGCTGTCTTCGGTAATTTCTTCCAGTTGCCAGTTACCATCCAGATACATGCCGGTACGAATGCGTTCCCGGGCATCACCCTCTCGTTCGCTGAACAGCGCCAGCTGTTGGTTGTTCTCCCACACTACGCCGCTCAATCGCCATTTTTCCCGCATTTCAGCCGCGCTTTCGCTCAGAGTGTCATTGTCGCTTTCATTTGCCCTGGGTCGCCTGGTGGCGTTAAACAGCGGCCGTTCAATCATGTCGTCAAACTGCTCCAGGGGTGGATAGCCGGGAGCGCCGGTTTGCGCCAGCGCAGCAGGCAGCCACAGTATCAGCAACAGAAGCCAGAACCGATGCATCATGGAGCCTCCTGTCGGGTATAGCCCAGCAGATTAAAGCGCACATCCAGTGACGGCATTTCCCGAACCTGGGCACTTTGCCGGCGAGTTACTATCCGGTTGCTGCGAATGCGTGTCTGGCGGGGTGAGGCGGTGATCACCAGATCCTGAATAAACAGTGCAGGGGTGCCCGATTCCAGTTCATGTATCAGTGGTACCAGCTCGCTCAGTTCGTTACGCAAGTGTATACGCAACATCACTTCCGGCAGCGGTATACCGCTGCCGGCCGGTGCGTTCTGAATACTGACCAGCTGCCCACCGTTTCTGGCTACCACCCGGTTAAGGTGCTGCTGCAGCCAGGCCTGGGCCAGAGCCGGCCGTTGCTCGGGCAGGTAGAGGTTATCATCGGGAGTGGCTGCCCTGAGTTGCTGCAGCTGTTGTTCGGTCCGTTCCAGCTCACTGGCCAGACGCTGATAGCGCTCAAGCTGGCCTTCCAGCTGCTTCAGCCGCTCCCCCTGACGCCAGAACAAACTGAACAGCGGGCTGATGAACAGGCTGAATATCAGCAGTACAACCAGTACCAGCAGACCCAGGGCAGCCAGTTTTTGTTGTCGGGCAGACAGGTTCATGGCGCATCTCCTTCATTCAGGCGGGCGCTAATCATGAATCGGTCTTTATTGGTGGCCGGGTTACTGGTGATCGGCGAGCTGAAGCGGACATCGGAAAACCAGGTGGTATTTTCCAGCAGGCCAATCAGCTCAGAGGCATTGGCCGACTCTCCGCGGATCTGAATGGTCCCGCTTTCCAGCTCCAGCCGGCTAAGCCAGGTATGATCGGGCAGCGTGCGTGTCAGCTCGTCCAGCAGCGACAGGGTGGGAATGCGCTCAGCGCGCTTCAGACTCAGAAAGTCACGGCTGTCCTGAAGGGCATTCAGTTCTCGCTTGAGCGCGGCGGTTTGCTCTGCCCGCTGGCGAGGCTGGTCCAGCTCTGTCGTCAGATTCTCGATGCGGTTCTGGCGGTGATAAAGAGGCACGGCGATAAGTAAAAACAGCATAACCAGTACCAGGGCGCTGCTCAGGCTTTTTCGACGGCTGCCACCCTGGCTGGCGTGCCGTGAAACGGGCAGAGCAATGGAAGGAGCACTGGAGTGCTCTGCATGACACAGGGTGGCCGGATACAGCCCCCGCCCTGCCAGATCGGCAAGATAAGCGTCCGTGCGTTCTTTGGATGCCAGTAATAAGGTCACCTGGATATGCTGGCTGTTTTTTTCCCGAGGCGCGACGGAAAAGCCAAAATATACCTGTTCGGCAGTAAAGGGAGTGTGCCGGTCCATTTCAAAGCGAAGCACACTTTCCAGGTTGTCTGCTGTCGCTGCCGGCAGGATAAGCGTGGTTAACAGCATCTCGCTGTCAGGCAGACACAGCCGGGTGTGGGTGACCTGCTGCTGCAGCTGTTGTTGCTGTGCTGTCGGTATGTCTCCGAGGGGCTGAAGCTGACCATCGGGCAGCAGCTGCAGCTGAAACTGCTCTTGCATGACATAGATACAAAGCTGCTGGCCCGGGTGCAACAACCGCCGGCGCAGCTGAGGTGGCAGCATGTCGAGCAGCTGCCCGCTCCACCAATGCCAAAACCGCTGCATCAGCGCTGACAGTTGACGGCCATACTGGCCAATAACCCGGGTTAATCGCTCCCCATCCATAGGGTGCCTCCGTCAGGGGCAATATCGTTAAACAGCGGAATAAATTCCTGCTCCGCATTGAGTATCAAGGGCCGGCCTTGCCGGTTAAGCAGGCTGGCAGTAAGCCGGTAGCGATATGCTGTTGTTATGCGGGCTTCCGTATGAATAGTGTAGTTGACTCCGGGGGGGCCGCGAGCAAGCAGCTCCTGAGGAAACAAATCAGTAGTCGGAGGCGGCTGACCTGCTTCAAAGCGGGCTCGCCTGTCTTCAATAAACTGATCCACCGTGGCTTCACTGACGCCGGGCAGAGCCAGCAATACCTGACGGGGAGCAAACTGGGGATTAACGCCCCGGCGCGGATTGCGCAGGGTCAGGCTGTGGCGGATTTTGCGGTACAGCTGCGGTGTCATTTCCAGCACCTGCTGTAATTCTTCTACAGACGAGAAAGGCGCGTTGGCAGGACCATAGTCGAGTCCGGCAGCCAGATAATCATCCAGTTCGGCACCATTAAGCCGGCGCAGATCATCACCGTCACGCCAGTCCATAATGGCGTCTGTCAGGCGGTCGCGCAGCGCATCATCGGGTTCTGCGGTGGCCAGCAGACCGTTAAGCAGTTCCGTGCCGGCAGTATTCAGGTCGATGCGTCCGCTTTCGTTGAACAGCGCAATACGCAATTCCATTTTTTCGAAGGGCATAACATAAGGGCTGCCATCAGCCAGCCAGGGTTGCTGGTCAGCCGGTTGTGCCAGCGCCAGAAGCGCCAGCTGCAGGCCGGCATCGGCTCCTTGCTGCAGTTGTGAGGCGATGGCGATGTTGCCACTTTGCCGGGCCTGGTTGCGGCTGTTGACTGACAGCCCCGATGCCAGCACTGTCAGCAGCAACAGCAGCCACAGCACACTGACCAGGGCGATGCCTGTCTGGTTACTGTATTTGTTTAATGGCATTGCGCTGTTCTCCGGGTGAGACCACCAAGGGTGGCCAGTCATCCTCCAGTTGCAGCTTGATCAGCGCTGGCAGGGCATCCTGCTGTTGCCAGTCTTGCTGCCAGTCCGGTTGCAGGCCGTCTTGTTCCTGAGGCAGATAATGCAGCTGAAGCGCGTTTGCAGGCAGGGTAAGCAGTGCAGGTATGCCCTCAGGGCGCTGAAAGTCGTCTACCAGCTGATACCAGTCAAAGGTGATTTCAGGCTGCTCCGGGGTGGTTTTTTCCAGCCCGGTCAGAGCCTTGGTTTTCAGTACCAGTCTGGGAAAATCCGGATTGGTGTCGTCCAGTGCCAGGTAAAACCAGGCGGTTTCACTGACCCGGCTGTTGCGCCGGGGCAGGGCGGAGAGAAAGAGCAGCGATTGCGCATCCCCCTGAAAAGAGAGCAGCGAGGTATTCCGGGTTTCCGGCACCGAGCGGGCTTCACTGCGTGCCAGCAGCTTGCGCAAAAAGCGCTGGGCCTGCACGGTTTCACTCAGGGCATTGTTGTGCTCTTCCACGCTCTGCCAGGTTTGGCTGGCGATGCGGAAGCCACCAAACATGAGTCCGGCCAGCAGAGCCAGCAGACTCAGGGCTACCATGAGCTCCACCAAGGTAAAGCCGTGCACGCGCGTCATTGGGCCTCCGTGCGGACCAGTCTCAGAGTGGCAAGCTCATAACGGCGATGCTCGTCCCAGCTCACCACCACCGACAGCCGGTAAGGTAACAGCATGGACTGGTTATCCATCAGGGTTGTGCTGTTAAACTCTTCAATGCGGGTTTCCCAGTTAAAACGGTCATTAAATTCCCCCCGCTCTGTGCCGGGGCGCAAAGCGTTACCGGCATCCAGCTCTGCCATTTTTGATTCTGCCAGCAGCATGGCGGTTTGCTGGTCCTGCGCTGTTTGCGAGGTTTTTATCGCCAGCGAGAAAATATTAAGCAAAACCCCAAGGGTGATGGTGAGTACGGCAAAGGCCACCAGCACTTCCAGCAGGGTAAAACCGCTCTGGCGATAACCGTAAGGCAGGCTAGTCATTGAAATATACTCTGCCGGTGAGCCAGTCCACCTGAATAAGAAATTGCTGACGGTCGCTGGCGACACGAACAGTTCCGCCGCTGCTGGCGCCGTCGGGATAAAATTCCAGTGTGGCTGCCTCATCCGGTCCGGTTTGTGTGCCGCTCAGGCTCAGCGTGATACCAGCAGGCCAGGCATGGGGTTTGGTTTGCCCAGACAACCGGGTTTGCTGCTGCTCGTTATTCAGGGTCAGGGTGACCACGTTGCCGGTAGCTACGGCCTGGCTGCGTGCCAGGCGCAGCAGGGCAGCGGTTTGCCGGCTGTAGCTTTTCAGTTCAGCGCTGGGCAATAAGGCAGCAAAACGGGGCAGCGCCACTGTCAGTGCCAGAGTGGCAATGGTTAACACCACCAGCAGTTCCAGCAGGGTAAAGCCGGCATTATTCCCAGCTGACCACGTCCTGTGCCTCACCAGAGCCTCCCTGCTGGTTATCAGAACCCAGGCTGAACAGATCAAACTCGCCATGCTGGCCGGGAGCCCGATACTGATAATCGTTGCCCCAGGGATCCTGCGGTATGGATTTTTTGTTGAGATAGGGGCCATTCCAGCCCTTGGCTCCGGCAGGCGCACTGATCAGTGCCTCAAGGCCTTCCCCCGTACTGGGATGGCGGCCTACTTCCAGCCGGTATAAGTCCAGCGCAGTGCTCAGTTCCTTGATTTGCAGCGAAGCCGTTTTGGTCTTGGATCCGCCCAGCTGGCGTAATACCTGAGGGCCGGCCAGGCTTGCCAGCAAGCCAAGTATGACCAGCACGACCAACAACTCAAGCAGAGTAAAACCAGATTTGTAAGGTTGATGTAAGTAACGCACGTCTGCCTCCCTATACAGGCAATTCGTTAATGCTGAGAATGGCGACCAGCATGGAAATAATAATGCCGGCAATCAGTACCCCCAGCCCCAGAATCAGCACCGGCTCGAGTATGGTCAGTAAGCGCTGAATTGTGTTTTCTACTTCCCGGTCATAGGTGTCGGCTACCTTGAGCAACATGTCTTCAAGCTGGCCGGTTTCTTCGCCAACCCGAATCATCTGTATTGCCAGTGGTGGAAACTGGCCTGAAGCCTGCAGCGGCTCTGCCAGACGCTTGCCTTCTTTCAGCTCGCTGGCAGCTTTCGCCAGCACTTCCATCAGCAGCTGGTTGCTCAGGGTCTGACGGGCAATATCGAGCGCTCCAAGCAGAGGCACGCCGCCTTTCATCAGCGTACCCAGGCTGCGGGTAAAGCGTGCTACCTCCAGTCGTTGGATCAGCGGTCCGGCCAGCGGCAGCCGCAACAGCAGCCGGTGCCAGGCCAGACGCACACCCGGCTCGTGCAGCCGGCGGCGGGCGTAAAGCAGCACCAGCAGCAGACCCAGCAGCAGCCAGAGGCCAAAGCGTTTAATAAAGTCGGCACTGCTGATGACGATGCGGGTAGGCAGAGGCATGGCCTGGCCCATGTCGGCGAAAAGCTGCTGAAACTGAGGAATCACATAAGTCAGAATGATCAGCAGCGAGGCACCGGAGACCAGCAGCAGGATCAGCGGATAAATCAGTGCTGAAAGCGCCTTTTCCCTGAGCAGCCGGCTGCGTTCAAGGTATTGCGCAAGATCGGCCAGTCCCTGATCCAGATTGCCCGAAATTTCGGCAGCCCGGATCATGTTGAGATAAAACGGCGAGAAGCCGGCGTTCTGCTCTGCCAGCACCACCGACAGTGCCTGGCCTCGCTGTATGCCTTCACGAATCCGGCTGAGCAGGCGGGTATCATCATGGTGGCTGCGCACCTGGATCATGATAGCGAGAGCCCGCTCCAGCGGAACCCCGGCCTTCAGCAGGGCAGCCAGATCTTGCGTCAGAGCCTGTATATGGCGTTCACCGATGTGGCTGCGCCCCAGGCTTATTTTTTTGCCCAGCAGCCCGGTGCTGTGCTCACCGGCGGGCTCTACCCTGATGGGGATCAACCCCCGTTGCTGCAGTTGCAACACAATCGCCTGCTGATCGGCCCCTTCCAGCCGGCCTTCCTGCTCTTCACCGCTCTGGCTGACGGCCTTAAAGTGAAACAGCGCCATTTCAGGCCTCCTGGGTGACCCGAATCACCTCTTCCACATTGGTGATCCCTTGCCGGACTTTGAGCAGGCCATCGCCATACATGGTACGCATGCCCGCCGCTACCGCAGCCCGCTGGATCTGACCGGCATCGGCATGACTGAGCACCAGCTTGCGAATATCGTCGTTCATCACCAGCAGTTCCTGAATGGCCAGCCTGCCGTGGTAACCGGTCCGCGCGCAGTGCTCGCAGCCCACAGGCTGATACAGCCATACCGGCTCGCCGGGATTCAGCGGCTCCAGTTTCAGCTCGCGAACAAGTTCCGGCAGTGGCTCATAGCGCTCTTTGCAGTGAGGACACAGCACCCGGATCAGACGTTGTCCTACTACCCCGTTGAGGGTCGAGGTAAGCAGGTAGTCTTCTACTCCCATTTCCAGTAAGCGGGTGACGCTGCTGGCTGCATCGTTGGTGTGCAGTGTCGACAGCACCAGGTGGCCGGTAAGGGCCGACTGCACACAGATGCGGGCAGTTTCCAGATCCCGCATTTCCCCCACCATAATGACATCCGGATCCTGCCGCACAATGGCACGCAGGGCGCTGGCAAAGGTCAGACCAATAGCCGGTTTAACATGGATCTGGTTGATTCCTTCCATCTGATATTCGACCGGGTCTTCTACCGTGATCAGCTTGCGTTCGGTGGTGTTAAGCCGGTTCAGAGCCGTGTACAGGGTGGTGGTTTTACCGCTGCCGGTGGGGCCGGTTACCAGCAAGACACCGTGAGGAATGGCCAGCACCTGCTGCAGCCTGGAGCGGGTATCACCGGCAAAACCCAAAGCGTCGAAGTCGAGCACTACGCTTTCCCGGTTAAGCAGACGCATGACCAGGCTTTCACCATGCATGGTAGGCACGGTGGAGACACGAATATCGAGATCCTGGCCCTGCACCCGCAGCTCAATGCGGCCGTCCTGAGGCAGACGGCGCTCGGCAATATTGAGCCGGGCAAGTATCTTGATGCGGGAGATGATGGCGGGAGTCATGGTTACCGGCGGTGCCTCGCCTTGTTGCAGCACACCGTCGATGCGGTAACGAATGTTGAGCCGGTGTTCAAACGGCTCAACGTGAATATCCGATGCTCTCAGCTCAACGGCTTTTTGAACCAGCTGGTTAACCAGCCGGATCACCGGGGCCTCGCTGGCCATGTCTTTCAGCTGGGCGATGTGTTCTTCGGTTTCTTCCTCTTCCTGTACTGCCGACAGAATATCTCCTATTTTGCTCTGGCCTTCGCCATAAAGCCGCTCAATGGCCGCATCAATTTCCGAATTGATACCCACCTGAGCTCGCACTGCCTGACCGCAGAGCATGGTCATGGCCTGCAGAGAAAAATGGTCTCCCGGATCAACCATGGCCAGCACCAGGGTATTGTCGTGCTGATGCAAGGGCACCAGATGGTGTTCTTTAAGAAAGCGGTAGGGCAGGGGCTTGTCGAGAGGAGGAGAAAGAGGGTATTGGCTGTTATCGGTAAGGGGTAAGTCGTGCTGTTCAGCCAGTGTCCGCGCCAGCTCCCGTTCCGATATCATGCCCAGGTTAAGCAATAAACGAATAAGAGAAACCGCATCAGCTTGTCCTTCCTGCATGCGTGCCAGCCGGCTCAGTTCTTTGTCGGTTATCAGCCCCTGTTCCACGAGTTTAACGCCAAGAGCCTGATCCCGCTCCGGCAGCGATTCACAGACATCCATATCGTTTGCCTCTTGGTATGCTTGTACAAGCATAGACCGCTTGTCAGAGCGGTGTCAGCAGGGTGTGATCTGCCTCAAAGTTCTAAGAGAGCATAAATATTCTTCTTTTTAGTATATGTATTTGAAAATTAGTCATTGACCCGAGAGCGGAGCCATATTTCAATAGTACGGGGTCTCGTAAAGATGCAACCCCGATAGAGGTTTAGAAACAATAACAAGGAAGACATCGTGACGTATATTCATGACACCATTGTCAGACTGCAGAAGACCAGCCCGGCACAAGCAGAGTTTTATCAAGCCGTAGAGGAAGTGCTCGACTCCCTGCAGCCCATTCTCGAAACCAACGAGAAGTACCAGAAACACGCCATCATTGAGCGCATGGTTGAGCCTGAGCGCCAGATCATGTTCCGGGTTCCCTGGGTTGACGATCAGGGCAACGTGCAGGTTAACAAAGGTTACCGCATCGAGTTCAACTCGGCGCTTGGCCCGTACAAGGGCGGTCTGCGTTTCCACCCCAGCGTAAACGCCGGCATTATCAAGTTCCTGGGCTTTGAACAGATTTTCAAAAATGCCCTTACCGGTCTGCCCATCGGTGGTGGTAAAGGTGGTGCCAACTTTGATCCCAAGGGCAAATCCGACGGCGAAATCATGCGCTTCTGCCAGTCCTTCATCAATGAACTGTACCGCCACATCGGCCCGACCACTGACGTGCCCGCCGGCGATATCGGCGTGGGTGCCCGTGAAATTGGCTATATGTTCGGCCAGTACAAGCGCCTGACCGGCAACTACGACGGCGTGTTCACCGGCAAGAGCCTGCTGTGGGGCGGTTCTCTGGTGCGTAAGGAAGCCACCGGTTACGGTTGTGTGTACTTCGCTCAGTATATGCTCGAAGCCAAAGGCGACACTCTGGCCGGCAAGCGCTGTCTGGTGTCCGGTGCCGGTAACGTAGCCATTTACACCATTGAGAAGCTGTATCAGCTGGGTGCTGTTCCGGTGACCTGTTCAGACTCCAGTGGTACCGTATATCACGAAACCGGTATCAACCTGGATACGCTGAAAGAACTGAAGGAAGTACGCAAGGTTCGTCTGAACGAATACGTTGCTGCTCACCCGGAAGCCAAGTTCATTCCTGCCGCCGACTATCCGGCCGATGGTAATGCAGTATGGCGTATACCGGCTCAGCTGGCCTTCCCCTGTGCCACCCAGAATGAGCTGTCTGAAGCCGACGCCAAGGCACTGGTTGCCAACGGTGTGATTGGAGTATCTGAAGGCGCCAATATGCCATCCACTCAGGATGCGGTAGAAGTGTTCCTGGATGCCAAAATCAGCTACGGCCCGGGCAAAGCTGCCAACGCCGGTGGTGTGGCCACCAGTCAGCTGGAAATGGCGCAGAACGCCAGCATGCAGCGCTGGAGCTTTGAAGAAGTGGACGAGAAGCTGAAAGTGATCATGAAGAACATCTTCCTGAACGCCAGCGAAACGGCTGCTGAATTCGGTGAGCCCCACAACCTGGTGCTGGGTGCCAACATTGCCGGTTTCCGCAAGGTAGCCGATGCCATGATTGAGCAGGGCGTGGTGTAACACGACCCCCCCTCACCAGCGTAACGTCTAAAGGCCCGGCAGACCGGGCTTTTATTTTTTCTCTGTTTTTTGCACGCTGCCTTGTGCGGCGACTATGCTTTTTAATCGAGCTCTGTAGTTCGGTATGCCCGCTTTCGGCCTGCCGGTTTTGCTTCGAGAATCAGAAAGGCCGGGCCTTTTTGATGTTGCGATATTACTTATCTTATTAGTGCGATGCGCCGCACTCGCCTTTGAAGCAATGTTTCTTTGTTTGTCTGGACAGGGAATGGTCCGCATATGTCCCAAGTGGTAGATGGGAGACATGACCATGATTGTTTCTTCACATTATTGTGGCGACACCAGAATCAGATTATCTGTGCTGGCCGCCATCCTGCTTTCCTGCGGCGTTGCAGCCGAACCCAACCCTCACGAAGTTTTTGCGGATGCCTTGCTCGCAGATATGACGCTCGAGCAGAAAATTCAGCAGATATCCAATAAGCCAGATGAAAACGCTCTGCCGTCAGGTATCTATCAGGGCCAGGGCAATAGCGCTGCCACCTGTGGTTTTACTTCCCTGGGCCGGCATATCACCGGTATTCCGGAGCTGGGTATTCCCAATTTTCGGGAAATCAACGGTGGTAACGGTATTCGTGGCGGTTCCTGTGTGCCTGAGCCGGTCAGAACAGCGGGCCCGTCCATGACCCTGGCGGCCGCCAGCTTTGATCCAGAGCTGGTGTATGGCTGGGGCGAAGTGGTGGGCGATGAAGCTTACACTTTTGCCAGTCAGGTACTGCTGGGACCCGGCCTGAACCTTATTCGTTCTCCTTATGCAGGCCGTGGGCAAGAGTATCCCGGAGAGGATCCCTTTCTGGCAGGAGTGATTGGCTCTGCCCAGATTCGAGGCATTCAGGATCAGGGGGTGCAGGCCCAGCCCAAGCATTTTATGGGTAATGAGCATGAATACGACTTTGAGCGCTGGACCGCAGGGGTACGAATTCCCAGCCGGGCCATGCACGAGCTGTACTTTCTGCCTTTTGAAATGGCTGTGCGCGATGCCAGGCCGGCATCCATCATGTGCGCCTTTCCCTACCTGAATGATTCCGACTATATCTGCGACAGCCACGATGTGCTGGTCAAGACCCTGCGCCAGCGCTGGGGTTTTGACGGCTGGGTAGAAAGTGATCGTCGTGCCATGCACAGTACGGTCAAGGCGCTGAAGGCCGGGGTGGGCTATGAGCTGGATTCAGAACCGCTGTTTTATTCCGAGGCCAGTATCAAGGCTGCCATTGAAAAAGGCGAGATCACTGAGGCGGACATCGACGCGGCCCTGCGGCCCCGTTATGTAAAAATGTCTGAGTTTGGCCAGTTTGATAACCCTTTTGATGTGTTTCTGGAACCAGATTTAAGCGTTAATGCTGCCAAAGCCAGGGCGCTGGCAGAAGGGGGGATTACTCTGTTGAAAAACGAGGGAAACTTTCTGCCGCTAAATGCTGCCAGTGATCCTGCCATCGCCCTTATCGGCCATCCCTGGTTTGCCGGCCGGGCCACCATGCCGCCGCGCAACCTGAGCCGGCAGGGGCTGACGACAGTAGTGCCGTTCTTTACAATCTCTCCCCAAACCGGGCTGGAAAAATACGTTTCCAGTGTGAGCTACCACAATGGGGTCGATATTGATGCAGCGGTGGCGCTGGCCCAGGAGTCAGACATAGTCGTGTTGATGGTGGGTACCAACCCACGGGAAACCCGTGATCTGCAAAGCCTGATACTGCCCACTCTGTGTGTAAGTGGTGACGATGGCAATGGCGGCGGCGATCCGGAAGAGCCGTCCGATTCGGGTCTGAGGCTGCTGGCGGTTGTGCCGCCTCCGCCGGTGGAAGAGCCCGAATGCAACGGCGACCAGGTACGGCAGGATGAACTGGTACGCCGTGTATCAGCCGTTAATCCCAATAATGTGGTGGTGCTGTATAGCGCTTCCGGCATTCTGATGGACTGGCTGGATAATGTACCTGCCCTGTTTGCTGCCTGGTTTCCCGGTCAGGAAGACGGTGACATTATGGCCGACATGCTGTTTGGCGCACTCAATCCGTCAGGCAAGCTGCCGGTAACCTTTCCTAACAGTGCGCGTGAAGCCGCCTTTGCCACTGAGGCACAGTATCCCGGTTTGCGGGAAGAAAACGGTTTGCCCGGCGGCAAGGGCTTTCCGCAAAATGGCGTCTTTGGTGATGGCAGTGACCAGTTGGTGAGTCATTACACCGAGGGGCTGGAAATGGGCTACCGCTGGTATGAGGCTAATGGTGTGACCCCGGTATTTCCTTTTGGACATGGCCTATCCTATACCCGGTTTGAATACAGTGATCTGACTTTGAGCAAGGCATTCCGGCGTGAGTACGGTCCTTTGATGCCTCAGGGCCAGGGCAAACCAGCCTCTGCCATGCAAAAGCTCTCCGGGCTGATACCGGTACTGACGGTGGAATATACCGTGACCAACACAGGAAGCCGGTTTGGTGGTGAGGCATCCCAGGTATATCTCAAGTTGCCCAAACAGGCTCAGCAGCCGTCCAAGCGGTTGGTAGGCTTCAAAAAAGTATTTCTGGAACCGGGTGAAAGTGAGCGTGTCAGTATCATGGTGGACGCTGGTGCCTCCAACCACCCCTTTTCCTACTTTGAGCCGGACTATCCCGCAGAGTTGACTAAATGGGCTTATGGTAACTGGAGGGAGGTTAATGGTCCCTATCAGGTATTTGTAGGCGGGTCATCAGCCGACACTCCGCTGACAAGACGTATCGGCATCTCATTTCCGCAGGTAGGAAAATCAGCCTCCAGTCCAGGCAAGGACAGGGAGTAAGTACCAAGGAGATGTACAGTAATCAGGCAAAATAGCTGCATGGATTTAAGGCCTGCCGGTTAATGGCAGGCCTTTGAGTATATGCTATTCAGTCTGTCTCAGATTTCGGTAGCCACTACCGATATTTCCACCAGCAGCTCGGGGCGGGCCATGGCGGCTTCCACGCAGGCCCGGGCAGGTGCATGACCTTCCGGCACCCAGGCATCCCACACTGCGTTCATGCCGGCAAAGTCGGCCATGGTTTTTACATAAATAGTGGCAGAGAGCATATGTTCGCGGTCGGATCCGGCTTCTTTCAGCAGCTCGTCCACTTTTTCCAGCATGGTGGTTGTCTGGCCGGTAATATCCTGAGTGGCATCCTTGCATACCTGGCCGCACAGATAGATGATGCCGTTATGCTTGACGATGCGGCTCATGCGCTGGCCAACCTGCTGACGTTCAATAGTCATTTATACTTCCTTTCCAGTTCAGCTGAGTGTTAAAAACCAGACATTACCGTCTGTCTTGATTTTGTAAACCGCTTATTTTTGTTATTCCGAAATAATCCGGGCCGGATCACTCAGGTTTTTGCTACAACTGGCTTCGTCCACCAGATAGAGAATGGACTCGTAGTGAATGCCACTGTGATGGCTGAGGCCCAGCTCGCAGGTGCGGCTGTTGCTCACGCCCCGGGTGCAGCCGGCAGGCACCTGTTGCCGCAGCGGCCTGAGGGCGGCGGCGTTCAGCTCCGGCGTGGTAAAGCCCTTGTCGCCGGCAAAGCCGCAGCATTCGATGTGCTCCGGCACCACCACCTCCCTGGCGCAGCGCCGGACCAGCGCCAGCATGGCATCGGCCAGCCCCATGCGCCGGCTGCTGCAGGTAATGTGCAGCATCACGGTTTCCTCCACCGGCTTGATCGCCATCCGCTCCAGGGCGTGCTCCAGCACAAACTGCACCGGCTCAAACACCTGCAGCGGCAGGCGGCCGGTTTCCTGGCTGCGTTTGGCGCAGGGGCTGGTGTCCATCAGCACCGGCCAGCGGCCCTGTTCGCTGGCCTGCCACAAGCGGGCCTCCAGCTCGGCGGCCTTGTTGTCGGCCAGTGCCGCCATGCCCTTGCTTTGATAAGGCATGCCGCAGCACAGGTTGTTCAGCGAGTCGGGCAGGATCACTTCAAAACCTGCCTTCTCCAGCACCGCTAGGGTGACTTCGGTAAGGGAGCGGGTGTCTTTCGCGCCCGGTGACTGCCCCAGCGTGCGGCTGGCGCAGGACGGAAAATACACCACCTTGTCCGGACCTGTGCCGCCTGCCCTGGGCCGGTGCGGATTGGCGGCCGGGGTTTCCGGCAGCCACAGCGGTACCCGGTTTTTGCTCGCCTTGCGTAATCCGGCATTCAGCCGGGTCAGGGTGTTTGCACCCAGCAGTTTGCGGCTCAGGCTGGCGGCGTTCAGCCCCAGCGTCACGGCTTTGGTGGTGGCGGTGAAGTGGCCGGCGGTCCAGCGGGCGATGGGCTCGAATTTCTGGTAACGGGCGGTGCGCAGCTGGCGCACCAGATCGCCGGTATTGATGCCCACCGGGCAGCGCTGGGCGCACAGACCGGTGGCGGCGCAGGTGTCCACCCCCTGTTTATCGAACACGGTTTGCAGTGAGTCGGTGAGTTGCTCACCGGTGGCGGCCCGGCGGCTCAGCTCGCGAAACAGCACGATGCGCTGGCGCGGAGTCAGGCTGAGATCCCGGGACGGACACACCGCCTCGCAAAAGCCGCATTCAATGCATTTGTCGACCAGCTCGTCGGCGGCGGGCAGGGGTTTGAGATCCTTCAGGTGGGCCTGGTGGTCGTCGTTGAGGATAACGCCGGGGTTGAGCAGGCCCTCCGGGTCGAACAACGCCTTGATGCGCTGCATCAGGGCGTAGCCGTCCTTGCCCCATTCCAGCTCCACATAGGGAGCCATGTTGCGGCCGGTGCCGTGCTCGGCCTTGAGCGAGCCGCCGTAGTCCACCGCCACCAGCTGGGCCACGGCGTCCATAAAGCCGCCGTAACGGTCCAGCTCGGCCTGGGAATCAAACCCCTGGGTGAACACAAAGTGCAGGTTGCCGGCCAGGGCATGGCCGAAGATGATGGCCTCATGGTAGCCAAAGCGCTCAAACAGGGCGGTGAGCTTGCGCACCGCCGGGGCCAGCTCTTCCACCGGAAAGGCCACGTCCTCGATGATGACGGTGGTGCCGGTTTCCCGCACCGCGCCCACCGCCGGAAACATGCCCTTGCGCATGCCCCAGAGGGTGGCGCAGGTGGCCTTATCCTGGGTGAAGGCGACTTCGTTGCAGCGTGCAAAGGGGGTGACCGCGGCCATGGCCTGCACGCATTTGTCCAGCAGCTCCGCCTCGCTGGTGCCGTGCACCTCCACCAGCAGGGCGGCGGCTTCCCCATCCAGCTCGGCCACAAACCCGGGCATGCCCGGCTTGTCGGCGATGGAGGCCAGGGCCCGGCCGTCCATCAGCTCCACCGCCGCCACCTGGGTCTCGGCCAGGGCGGTCACCGCCCGGCAGGTGGTTTCGATGTCCGCATACACCAGCAGGCAGGACGCCTTGAAGGGATGATCCGGCACTGTGTGATAGCTGACCTCGGCCATAAAGCCGAGGGTGCCTTCCGAGCCAATCATCAGGTGGGCCAGCATGTCGAACGGGTCGTCAAAGTCGACCAGGGCGTTCAGGCTGTAGCCGGTGGTGTTTTTCAGCCGGTACTTGTGGCGAATGCGCTCGCTCAGCTCAGGATTGGCCTTCACCTCCTCGCTCAGCTGCTTGAGGCCGGCCAGCAGCTCGGGTTTCTGCTCGGCAAAGCGGGCCCGGCTGTCGGCATTCACGGTGTCCAGTTGCGTGCCGTCGGCCAGTATCAGCTTAAGGCCGTGCAGGGTGCGGTAGGAGTTCTGGGCCGTACCGCAGCACATGCCGGAGGCATTGTTGGCGGCGATGCCGCCGATCTTGCAGCTGTTGATGGAGGCCGGATCCGGGCCGATTTTACGGCCGTAGGGCGTCAGGTAGCGGTTGGCGTCGGCACCGATCACCCCGGGCTGCAGGGCAATGCGCCCGCCCTCGTCCTCGATGCGGTGGCCGCGCCAGTCGTCGGTGAGGGTGATCAGCACCGAATCGGACACCGCCTGGCCCGACAGACTGGTGCCGGCGGCGCGAAAGGTGCAGTGAAGGCGGTGTTGCCGGCAGGCCGCCAGCACGCGCACCACTTCGTCTTGGCTTGCCAGCCGCAGCACCAGTTTGGGCAGCAGCCGGTAAAAGCTGGCGTCGGTGCCATAGGCCAGGCACAGGGACGGATCGCTGATGATGCGCTCACTGGGCAGAAAGGTGGCCAGCTCGTCGGCCAGCCGCTGGTAGCGGGCCTCCATCAGGCATCCTCCAGGATCAGTACCGTCAGGGCGCTGGGGCCGTGGGCACCGTAGGCCAGGGTTTGCTGGATGTCGGCGGTCTTGGACGGGCCCGATACCAGCAGCAGGTTGGTGGGCATGCCCCGGCTCCAGCCCTCATCCGTCATCATGGCCGGCAGGTTGGGGTGCAGGGTGGACGCCTTCAGAATGGCAATGTGATGGGGCGGTACCAGCGACAGGGTGCGCGGCTCCTCCGGCCCCGGCCACAGCACCAGGCTGCCGCTGGCGGCAATGGCGCCGTGGCAGCCGGTGATGCCGGCATCAATGGTATTGAACAGCTCGTCCTTCCACTCTTCCAGCGGGCGATCAAAGCACACCCGCTCGGCGGTGCCGTTCAATGCTAGCGTGATCTCGTCAAAAAATTCGCCGCCGGTGCCGGTGGCCACCCGTTTGATGCCGGCCTGCGCCAGCCGCTCCCGCAGTGTGGTCACCAGGGCGGTGCGGGGCAGGCGCAGCACCTCGGCATGGTTTTGTTCCAGCAGGCCGGTGAGCCGGGCCAGCATGGTGTCGGCGTCGGTGTCGTTCCAGATGGGGTAGTCCGGCTCCGGGGCGTTGAGTGGCAGCGCATTGACCCGGCGCAGCCGGTCGAGAATGGCGGTTCGGGCGGTTGACATTATTTGTTCCTCTCGGCCATAAGTTCACGCAGGGTGCGGGCGGCGGGTCTGGGGGCGGTGCGGCAACGGGTCCAGGGGCCAAGTTTGCGCGGGATCAGCCGCCGCAGCCGGGTCGCGCACCAGGTTATCATACGGTACAGCGCCGGCTGGCGGGTGGCCAGGGCAAAGCTGCGCCAGATAAAGGCCTCGGTGTTGCTGGCCGCCGCCTGCTGGCCGCGCAGGGGCAGGGCACCGGGGCGCGGATCCTGCTTGGCTTCGTGGCGCAGCCGCTGCAGCAGCTCGGGAATGGGAATGCGCACCGGGCACACCTCGCCGCAGGCGCCGCACAGGCTGGAGGCTGTGGGCAAGTCCTGCGTGGCGTCCAGGCCCATCAGATGGGGCGAGATGATCTTGCCGATGGGGCCCGGGTAGACGGTGCCGTAGGCGTGGCCGCCGATGCGGGTGTAGACCGGGCAGTGGTTCATGCAGGCGCCGCAGCGAATGCACTGCAGGGTCTTGCGCAGCTCCTCGTCGGCAAAGGCCTGGCTGCGGCCGTTGTCGAGCAGCACCAGGTGCACTTCCTTGGGGCCGTCCAGCTCGTCGTCCTTGCGCGGGCCGCTAATCATGTTGAAGTAGGTGGTGATCAGCTGTCCGGTGGCGGAGCGGGTGAGGGCGCTGAACAGTGGCGGCACATCGGCCAGATATTCCACCACCTTTTCAATGCCGGTAATGGCGATATGCACCTCGGGCACGGTAGTGCACATGCGGCCGTTGCCTTCGTTTTCCACCAGGCAGAGGGTGCCGGTTTCCGCCACCGCGAAGTTGACCCCGGACACGCCCACGTCGGCGGTGCGGTATTTTTCCCGCAACACCCGGCGGCCGGTCTGGATCAGGGTGTCCACGTCCAGGGTGTGTTCAAAGCCGGGTACATGCTCGGCGAACAGATCGGCCACCTGCTGTTTGTTCTTGTGAATGGCGGGCATGATGATGTGGGACGGTGTTTCCCGGCCAAGCTGGACGATATATTCGCCCATGTCGCTTTCCAGGCAGGTGATGCCTTCTTTCGCCATAGCGTCGTTGAGCTCGATTTCCTCACTCACCATTGACTTGCCCTTCACCGCCAGGGTGCCGCCATGAGACTGAATGATGTCGGTGAAAATGGCGTTGGCCTGCTCGGCGTTCTCTGCCCAGTGCACGCGAATGCCGTTGGCGATGCAGTTGCTTTTCAGCCGTTCCAGCAGCTCGGGCAGCTTGCTCAGGCAGCGCTGGCGAATGGCTTCGGCCCTGTCGCGAATGGCGCTTTCTTCAGCGGCGTCGGCAAAGGCGGTTTTGCGCTTGTCGCGCAGGTAATCCATGGCGCCGCGAAAGTTGGCGCGCAGCTCGGGGTCGGCCAGGGCCGCTTCGGCCTGGGCGTGAAAGTGTTGGGGCTGATTATGCATGACGTCCCTCCAGCCGGCTCAGCAGAAAGCTGGCCAGGTGCATGCCCTTGAGGGTGCGGCCCTGGTATTCCAGGGCGCCGTTGATATTGAGCAGGCAGCCCCAGTCGGCGCTGATCAGCTGGTCGGCCCGGGTGTCGCTCAGGTGCTGAGTCTTGTCCTGCACCATGGCCTCGCTGATGGCCGGGTGGCGCACCGCAAAGGTGCCGCCAAAGCCACAGCATTCGCTTTCGTAGGCCTGCTCGCGCAGCTCCACCTGGTCCAGCTGGCCCAGCAGCTGGCGGGCGGTGACGTGTACCTTCATTTCCCGGCGGGCGGCGCAGGAGGTGTGCAGCACCACCGACGTGCCGCGGCCCTTGTCTTCCAGCCGAATGCGGCAGACGTGCACCAGAAACTCGGTGAGTTCAAAGACCCGATCACAGAATTCATTGACGCGGGATTCGTGCTCGCTGCCGGCGAACAGCCGGCGATAGTGATGGTGCATCATGCCGCCGCAGGAGCCGGACAGCACGATCACCGGCCAGGGCTCGGGAAACAGGGCCATCTGGCTGAGTGCCGTGGTGCGGGCATCGTCATCGTAACCGGAGGAATAGGCGGGCTGGCCGCAGCAGCTTTGCTTGGGCACGTAGATCACCTCGACCCCGGCCAGCTCCAGCAGACGAATGGCATCCAGCCCGCTTTGGGGCGAAAACAAATCCACCAGGCAGGTGGCGTAGACATAGACCTTGTCGGGCCTGGACGGATAGAGACGAATAGCGGATGACATAGGCAATTCCTGTCAGGGTTACAACAACGCCGCCGGCGGGCACCGGCGGCGGCAGGGCATCAGGACAGCTGTAACAGCGGATCCGAGATGCCCATTCCGTAGATGGCGATCATGCCAATCACGCCGATGGCCACCAGATAGTAAAGGGTGGGCAGGGCGGTCTTGCGCAGCGTGGTGCCTTCCCGGCCCATCAGGCCGACGGTGGCCGAGGCCGCCACCACGTTGTGAATGGCGATCATGTTGCCGGCGGCAGCCCCCACTGCCTGCAGCGCCACCACCATGGCGGTGGACACCCCAAGAGTCTGGGCCACCTCGAACTGGAACTGGGAAAACATCATGTTGGACACGGTGTTGGAGCCGGCAATAAAGGCGCCCAGGGCACCGATCACGCCGCTGATGGCCGGGAAAAAGTCACCCACCTGATCTGCGGCCACCCGGGCCGCCATGACCGGCATGCTGGCCAGATCCGCTTCGTTGACGCCGGAGTTGATGAAGATCCGTACCATGGGCACGGTGAACATCAACACAAAACCGGCGCCGATCAGGGTCTTGCTCGACTCGTGAATGGCCGGGCCCAGATCCTTGAGCGAACGGGTCTGGCTCAGTACTGCCACCAGCGACACGAACACCAGAATGCCGCCGGGCAGGTACAGGGGCTGAATGCCGGCGCTGATCCCTGCCTCGCCCAGCAGGTTGTTGAAGGCAATGTTCCAGCCGGTGAGCAGGCCCTTGAAGCTGTCACTGGTGCGGCTCAGCACCAGCAGTACCGGCAGCAGCAGGTAGGGGAACCAGGCCAGGGCCAGGCCGATGGGCTTTTTCTGCAGGTCTTCCTTGTGAATGGCCAGTGACCCCAGCCACTCCGCCGGCCAGTCTTTTTCCTCGGGGAAGTCAAAGGTGTGTTTGGGCACCAGGAACCCCTTGCGGACGGCGGTAACAACAATGGCCAGCCCTACCAGGCCGCCGATCAGGGACGGAAATTCGGGGCCGAGCAACACACCGGTGAAGGCATAGGGAATGGTAAAGGCGAGACCCGCGAAAATGGCAAAGGGCAGAATTTCCATACCCTGCTTCCAGCTTTTTTCCTTGCCGAAAAAGCGGGTCAGCATCATGCACATAAACAGCGGCATCAGAATGCCGACAATGGCGTGGGTAATGGCCACGTTGCTGGTGACCGTTTGCAGGTAAGCCGGCCAGCCGGAGCCGGCGGCGGTCAGGGTGGTGTTGATGGCGGCATTGTCGAGGCCGGTGGTCACGCCCACAATAATGGGGGTGCCCACGGCGCCGAAGGACACCGGGGTGCTCTGGATCATCATGCCCATCAGCACAGCGCCCAGGGCCGGAAAGCCCAGCGCCACCATCAGGGGTGCCGCCACGGCGGCGGGGGTGCCGAAGCCGGAGGCGCCTTCAATAAAGCAGCCAAAGCACCAGGCCACAATAATAGCCTGAATGCGCCGATCCGGGCTGATGGCGGTAAAGCCGTTGCGAATGGTGGTAATGGCGCCGGTGTGCTTGAGGGTGTTGAGCAACAAAATGGCGCCAAAGATAATCCACAGCAGCGAGACGGAAATCACCAGCCCCTGCAGGGTGGAGGCCAGCACACGGGTGCCGGTCATGTCCCAGATCCACAGCGCCACCACCACGGTCAGAATAAAGGCCAGCGGCATAGCGCGCTTGGCGGGCCACTGCAGGCCCACCAGCAGCACGGCGGCGAGCAGTATGGGCGAAAAGGCCAGCAATGCCAGCAGAGTATCATTCATCATGAGTGTTTATCCTTGTCACCTTGTCTTGGGCGGCAGCCTCTCCACCCGTATCCTTAATAATGTAGAGTACGATGGCACCAGGGGTGTTAAACGAATGTAAACTTTAATCCCTTGTTTTTTGTGGATATATAGACTTAATGAAATCCATTGTTTCCAAAACTGGTTAAATGATGCCGAGAACCGACGATCTCATTCTGTTTGCCCAGGTCATTGAGCTGGGCTCCTTCAGCAAGGCCGCCGACGCCCATGGTCTGACCAATTCGGTGGTGAGCAAGCGCATTGCCCGGCTGGAAGCCGAGCTGGGCAGCACCCTGATTCACCGCACCACGCGGCGTCTGACCCTGACCGAAGCGGGCCGGGTATTGTTTGAGCATGCGCAGGCGGTAGCACAAACGGCTCAGGAGGCCTTTGATGCGGTGACCGGCTACAGCGACACCCTTCAGGGGCACATTCGCATGTCGGTACCTACCATTTCCGGGGAGTTGCTGCTGGCGGAGGCGGTGGCGCAATTTTGTGAACTGCATCCGGCTATCAGCGTCGACATGTCCCTGGACAACCGCTTTGTGGATCTGGTGGGTGAGGGTTATGACCTGGTGATCCGCACCGGTCATCTGGAAGACTCCAGCCTGATCGCCCGCCATATTCTGGACTCGCGCTGGACCATCTGTGCCGCCCCTGCCTACCTCAGCCGCCACGGCAAGCCTCAGGTGCCGGAAGATCTGCTGCAACATAACTGCCTGATTTACAGCTATCAGGAAAGCGGCGCCCGGGACTGGCTGTTCAGTCGCCATGGTGAGACCTATTCGCTGCGGGTGAGCGGCAACTTTTCCACCAACAACGCCGCCGCCCTGCGCAAGGCGGCCCTGGCCGGCCATGGCCTGGCCTATGTGCCCCGTTGCCTGGTCTATCCGGATCTGCAGGCGGGGCGGCTGGTGGAGCTGCTGCCCAGCCGGGTGGGCAAGGTATTGGGCATTTATGCTGTATATCCCTACAACCGCCAGCCGCCCCGCAAGATAAAACTGCTGATTGAACATATTCGCGCCCGCTATATGGAGATCAGGCATTATTTCTGAGTATGTCTTCAGTCAGCCGGAAGTGAATGTTCCCGTGACATAGCCTTGACCCACCAACATAAGCTGTGGTTTGTTGTATGGCTAAATGTTTGATTATCTGGCCGGTGTGCAATGTGTTCATTGGTTCGGGATGAGGTTTATCATGATCAAAACCGCCGTAATCGGCTATGGCCCAACGGCCAGTATTTATCATCTGCCCTTTATCGACAGCCTGCCGGAGTTCGAGCTGGTGGCTATCAGTACCTCGCGGCCGGAGCGGGTGGAGCGGGACTGGCCTGAGGTGAAGGTGTATACCGATGTGGATGAAATGCTCAAGGAGTCCGGTGCCCGGCTGGTAGTGATCACGGCACCGAACGAGGTGCATTATGAGCTGGGCCGTAAGGCACTGAGTATGGGACTGCATGTAGTGATGGAAAATCCGGCGGTCACTCAGCTGCACCAGGGCAGTGAGCTGATGCGCCTGGCGGAAGCCAGCCGGCTGTGTCTGATACCTTTTCACAATCGCCGTTGGGACAGTGATTTTCTTACCATCAAGCGCTTGCTGGCCGATGGCAAGGTGGGCCCGGTGCATGCTTTTGAATCGCACTTCGATCGCTTTCGGCCCACTCCCAAAGGGCAGCAAGACAAACCCGGTGTAGCCGCAGGATCCTGGTTTGATCTGGGCGGCCATCTGGTAGACCAGGCGCTGGAGCTGTTTGGCAAGCCTCTGGCGGTGACCGGTCGCTGTTTGTCTCAGCGCCCGGGCTCTGATGTAACCGATTACTTTCATGTTCAGCTGCATTACGCCAGCAAGGAAGTGGTGCTGCATTCCAGCTCTTATCATCCCGGACCCACCTTGCGCTTCAAGTTGCAGGGCGAGCGGGGCTGCTATATCAAGCTGGGTTTTGATCCACAGGAAGAGCGCCTGCGGGACGGTATAGTGCCCGACTCGCCTTACCTGGCCAAGGAAGCAGAAAGTGATTATGGCATTTTCTATTCCGAGGACGATCCGGAAGTGATCGTGTCAGAGGTGGGAGGCTACCGGCATTTTTATGAAGAAACCGCCAGAGCCATTCGCGGTGAAGGCCCGTTGCCGGTCACCATTCGTGATGCGCTCAACGGGCTGAATATTATCATGCTGGCGGAAAAGAGCAGCCGGGAGGGAAAAACCCTGCCGGTGCCCGATGTGAATTACTGAGCCGGCTGCCGTGTTGGTGTGAGCAAACGGCTCAGCAGGGTGAGGTGCATAACATAGCGCAGGGCTACATAGGCCACCACCAGGGTGGCCACTACCAGCTCGAACTGAGCCAGATGGCGCAGGCTGTTAAGGTCCGCCCCCTGCAGATCCAGTGTACCCAGCAGGTCAGACACCTTGAACAGGGCGGTAGCACCTATTACCAGCGGAAAGGTAAAGGCGGCATAGCCCGGGCTGAACGGCAGCCGGAGCAGATGAAAAAAAGCCACGTAAATTAATGCGGTCATCAGCACTGCTATGCCCAGCAGAATGGCCACAAGCAGCAAATCAGGCTGTGGCATCACTGTCAGGTAACCGGCCAGGCTCAGGCTGGCCGGGGCCGCCATAATGGCAATGGTCGGCTTGGCAGCATCGGGCACTACAGGGCAAAAAATCAACCGGTACAGCATCAGCGGCAGCAGCAGACCATAGCAGCTCAGACCAAACCACATCAGACCCTGCGCCAGCGGATCAAACACACCACCCGGGCTGGCGACGGCAGCCACAATAATACCTACCGGCGGCACAAACCAGCTGGGCACCATATGGTGCAGGCGAAATTCCTTTACCCGGTGGCAAATAAACACCAGTAAGAACGCCAGATGCAAACCGGTGGCCAGCAGCCACAACAGGTGGCGGGCCGGCTCAGGCAGCGCAGCAGATACCACCATGGTAGCCATGGCATAGGTAGGTAACACACTGCCCACCACAGGGTGAGCCAGATCTTGCGCCAGCAGGCGTGGGTGCAGCAAAAACTTGGCGGTCAGAATAATCAGCAGCAGGGCAGCGATGGCGGCTCCCAGGTTCTGAGCCTGTCCGTTGAACAGGCCGGTGTTTTCCCAGCTCCAGCCCAGACTGGCAACGCCCAGGGCCAGTCCGGCCATGGGCGTGGGGGCGGCAGCCAGACGATGACGGGTGTTGTGCAGCATAACGGCTCTCCTCAGTGACTGCCGTCATGATAAAAACAACTTTTCATTTATAATATCCAAATGATTTAAAGCTATTGTTTGGAAAAACTAAATGATAACCCTGAAGCAACTACGAGTGTTCACCAGCATTGCCCGCCATGGCAATCTGGGCGGAGCCGCCGATGAAGTCTGCCTGAGCCGGGGGGCTGTGTCGCAGTCGTTAAGCCAGCTGGAGCAGCAGCTGGGCAGCCCGCTGTTTGACCGGGTTCATCCCAGGCTGCAGCTGAACGATCAGGGCCGGCGGCTGCAGCCTGTGGCGGAAGACATTCTTGGCCGGGTGGCAGACATAGAACAGCAGTTTGAACAAGGCTCTCAAGGTGAGATGCTGGCAGGCAGCCTGCATATTGGAGCCAGTCAGACCATTGGCAACTATCTTTTACCCGCCTTGCTGGCACGTCAGCCCTGGCTGCAGGCGGCAGTGACCATCACCAATACCCGCAATCTGTGCGATATGGTGGCTCGTTTTGAGCTGGATATGGCACTGATAGAAGGAGAGAACCGTCACGCTGATCTTGAAGCTCAGGCCTGGCTGACCGATGAAATGTGCATTGTGGCAGCCAGAGATCATCCTCTGGCGGGGCAGGGCCGGTTAACTCCAGCCAGCCTTGCCGGTTGTAACTGGGTGTTACGTGAGCCTCGCTCCGGCAGCCGTGAGCAGTTTGATCACCAGCTGGCCCCTTATCTTAATGGCATGGGACGCACACTGGAGCTGAGCACACCCGAAGCCGTGATGCAGGCGGTGGAGCAGGGCCTGGGGCTGGCGCTGATTTCCCGGCTGGCGGTGGCTGACCGGCTGGAATTAAGGCGGCTGGCGGTACTGGATGTGGGGTTAACGCTGTCTCGTACCCTGCAGTTGGTATGGCATCGCAAAAAATATCACTCTGCGCTGTTGCGCCGGTTTGTGGATGTGTGTCGGGAAGCAGCACCAGGCTAGATTTTTATTGAAAATAGTTATCATTTATTTATTGTGTGAAATGAATCATACAGAGGGTCCTATCATAATAAAAAAGGAGGTGGCGATGATGTATGCAGGCAGGAGAAGACACGGTACAAATGGTGTTGTGCTGGCGGCATTACTGGTACTGACAGCGCTTCCGGCAAGTGCCGGGAACAAATTCAAGGCGATCACCACCTTTACTATCATTGCTGATATGGCCCGCAATGTGGCGGGTGAGGCTGCTGTGGTGGAGTCCATTACCAGACCCGGTGCCGAGATCCATGAATATCAGCCTACACCCGGTGATATTATTCGCGCTCATGATGCTCAGCTGATCCTTGCCAATGGCCTTAATCTGGAACTCTGGTTTGAAAAGTTCTATCAGAATCTGAAAGGCGTACCCGAAGTAGTGGTGAGCGATGGCATAGAGCCCATGGGTATCAATGATGGCCCCTATAAAGGCAAACCCAACCCCCATGCCTGGATGTCGCCGGAAAATGCTTATATTTACGTCGATAATATTGTGGCCGCTTTTGAAAAGTACGATCCGGACAATGCCGAGGTGTACCGGGTCAACGCTGCTGCCTACAAGCAGCAAATTGCCGAAGCAACCACGCCTGTTCGCAAAGCATTTGAGCAAATTCCCGAACAGCAGCGCTGGCTGGTGACCAGTGAAGGTGCTTTTTCTTACCTTGCCCGGGATTATGGCCTGAACGAGTTGTACTTATGGCCGATCAACGCCGATCAGCAGGGTACTCCCCAGCAGGTGCGTCATGTGATCGATACGGTGCGCCGGCATGATATTCCGGTGGTATTCAGTGAAAGCACCGTCTCCGACAAGCCGGCCCGGCAGGTGGCCCGTGAAACCGGAGCTGATTATGGCGGTGTGCTGTATGTAGATTCACTGAGCGAGGCCGGCGGCCCGGTACCCACTTACCTGGAATTGCTTAAGGTCACGTCCAGCACCATTGTTAATGGCCTGACAAACGCTGCCAGCAAGGACGCTGACAAATGATTGCCTGCAGAGATATCAACACACTGGCGGCTTCCCCGGAAGGAGCTGGCATGGCAGTTGCTGGCGTAACCGTTACCTATCGTAATGGCCACACTGCATTGCGCGATGCCAGCTTTCATCTGCCGGTGGGAACCATAGCTGCGCTGGTAGGCGTGAACGGCTCCGGCAAGTCTACGTTGTTCAAGGCCATTATGGGCTTTTTACAGCCCGATGCCGGCAATATCCGGTTACTGGGCATGCCGGTAAGCCGGGCGCTGAAGCAAAACCTGGTGGCTTATGTACCTCAGGCTGAAGAAGTGGACTGGAATTTTCCGGTACTGGTAGAAGATGTGGTCATGATGGGCCGCTATGGCCATATGGGATGGCTGCGCCGTCCCGAGGCTGCCGATCATGAAGCGGTGGAGCAAGCCCTGGTGCGGGTCAATATGACCGAGTTTCGCCGTCGTCAGATTGGCGAGCTCTCCGGCGGCCAGAAAAAACGGGTGTTTCTGGCCCGGGCGCTGGCCCAGAACTGCCGGGTTATTCTGCTCGACGAGCCTTTTACCGGTGTGGATGTGAATACCGAAGAGCAGATAATTGCCTTGCTGCAGGAGCTGCGAAACGAAGGCCGGGTCATGCTGGTGTCCACTCACAACCTGGGGTCTGTGCCCGAGTTCTGCGACCGTACCATTATGATCAAAGGCACGGTTCTGGCTCACGGCACAACAGAAGAGACCTTTAATCAGGCCAATCTGGAGCTGGCCTTCGGTGGTGTGCTGCGTCACTTTATGCTGAACGGCGGCGTACTACCGATTGGGGTGATCAGTGATGATGAACGACCGCTGATCATCGAAGGCGGCCGGATACAAAGCCGTGACAGTCATGCCAGAGGTAAAGACGAGGGGAACGATGACACTTCTCCTTGAGCCCTTTACCTATGGCTATATGGTGAATGCCATCTGGGTATCTGCGCTGGTGGGCAGCGTGTGTGCGTTTTTATCCTGTTATCTGATGCTCAAAGGCTGGTCGCTGATTGGCGATGCCCTTTCTCATTCCATTGTGCCCGGCGTAGCCGGTGCCTATATGCTGGGGCTGCCGTTTTCTCTCGGTGCCTTTCTGGCCGGTGGCCTGGCCGCCGGTGCCATGATGCTGCTGAACCAGCGTAGCAAGCTGAAAGAAGACGTGATTATCGGCCTGATTTTCTCGGCTTTTTTTGCTCTGGGGCTGTTTATGGTGTCATTGCAGCCCATGGCAGTGAATATTCGCACCATAGTGCTGGGCAATATTCTGGCCATCGATCCTGCCGACATCCTGCAGCTGGTTATTATCAGCCTGGTGTCGCTGGCGGTGCTGCTGTGCAAATGGAAAGATCTGCTGGTGGTATTTTTTGATGAAAACCATGCTCATACCCTGGGGCTGAGTCCTGGTCTGCTGAAGCTGGTTTTTTTTACTTTGCTGGCGGCCTGCACAGTGGCCGCCATGCAAACAGTGGGTGCCTTTCTGGTGATCTGCATGGTGGTCACGCCCGGAGCCACTGCTTATCTGCTCAGTGATCGCTTTCCGGTACTGCTGGTGATTGCCGTTGCGCTGGGGGCCGTTACCAGCGCCCTGGGAGCTTATATCAGCTATTTTCTCAACGGGGCCACCGGAGCCCTGATAGTGGTGATGCAGACCCTGGTATTTTTGCTGGCCTTTGTATTTGCGCCCAAGCATGGCTATCTGGCCGCCCGCCGGCGCGCAGCCGAAGCCCGGGAGGCGCAGCCATGACAGATGCCTTGCTGTTGCCTTTTCAGTTCGACTTTATGGTGCGCGCCCTGATCATGGCCGTGGTGATTTCGGTGCCGGCGGCGCTGCTGTCCTGTTTTTTGGTGCTTAAAGGCTGGGCGCTGATGGGGGATGCCATGAGTCATGCGGTGTTTCCCGGTGTGGTGCTGGCTTATATGGCAGGCATACCGCTGGCGCTGGGAGCCTTTGGTACCGGCATGGCCTGTGCGCTCAGCATTGGCTTTCTCGCCACCAACAGCCGTATCAAGCAGGACACCGTGATGGGCATAGTGTTTTCCGGCATGTTTGGCTTTGGTTTGCTGATTTATGTGCAGATTAGCGCTGAGGTGCACCTGGATCATATTCTGTTTGGCGATTTGCTGGGGGTAAGCCCAAGAGATATTCTGGAAACCGCTGCCGTGGCCCTGCTGACGGTGCTGGTGCTGGGCACCAAGTGGAAAGACTTTTTGCTGCACGCCTTTGATCCGGTACAGGCCCGGGCGGTAGGGCTCAAGGTGGGCTGGCTGCACTATGGCCTGCTGTGTTTGATCACCCTCAGCATAGTGGCGGCGCTCACTTCTGTGGGCCTGCTGCTGGCCATTGCCCTGCTGATTGCCCCCGGGGCCACCGCCTTTCTGCTGACCCGGCGCTTTATTCATATGCTGCTGCTGTCGGTGGCCATTGGCATTACCGGCGGCTTTTTTGGGGTGTATATCGCTTTTTACCTCGACAGCGCTCCGGCACCTACCATAGTGCTGCTGATGACGGTGTTTTTTGTCATCGCCTTTGTGCTGGCGCACCGTAAAAAAAACATACTCACTGAGTAACTCAGGCCTTGGGGCAGCCAAGGCTGCCCCAAGGCATGTCAGTTCAGCTCGTCATTTCCAACGCGCACCACCAGTTTGCCGAAGTTTTGGCCCTGCAGCAGGCCGATAAAGGCCTCTGGTGCGTGTTCCAGCTCTTCCACTATCTGCTCGCGATAGTGAATTTTGCCTTCCCTCAGCCACTGGCTCATGTCTTGTACAAATTCATCATAACGGTGAGCATAGTCATCAAAGATGATAAAGCCCTTTACCGTCATGCGTTTGATCAAAATGGTAGCCATCAGCTGACCCAGGCGATCCGGCCCGTCCGGCAGCGTGGTGGCGTTATATTGCGAGATAAGGCCGCACACCGGAATGCGGGCACCGGTGTTGAGCAAGGGCAGCACAGCGTCCAGCACTTTGCCGCCCACATTCTCGTAGTAGATATCGATGCCATCGGGGCAGGCACCGGCCAGTTGTTCGGCAAAGTCACCGGCCTTGTGATCAAGGCAGACGTCCACGCCCAGGGTTTCCAGCGCATAGCGGCATTTCTCTTCACCACCGGCCACGGCCACCACCCGGCAGCCTTTGAGCTTGCCGATTTGCGCCACCATGGAGCCAACGGCACCGGTGGCGGCGGCGACGACTAGGGTTTCTCCGGCTTGCGGCCTGCCGATATCCAGCAGGCCCATATAGGCGGTGAAGCCGGGCATGCCGAGCACACCCAGTGCCCAGGAAGGAGACATGTGGGCAGGATCCAGTTTTATCAGTCCTTCACCGTCAGACAGCGCATAGTCCTGCCAGCCGCTGTAGCTCAGCACCCAGTCACCGGGCTGATAACCTGAGTGCCGGCTGGCATGCACCCGGCAGACGGTGCCTCCGACCATGGGATCCCCCACCGCCACCGGCTCGGCGTAGGATTTGGCGTCGCTCATGCGGCCCCGCATATAAGGGTCCAGGCTCAGGTAAAGGGTGCGCAGCAGCAGCTGGCCTTCGGCGGGCTCGGGAATGGCGGTTTCTTTCAGGGCGAAGTTGCCGGCGGTGGGCAGGCCCACCGGGCGTGAAGCCAGAGTGATCTGGCGGTTGCGGTTGGCTGTTTGCTTCATGGTGTGCTCCTTAAACTGTGAGTTAACGCTTACAGACTGGCCAGCAGTATTTGGCGGCAGTGCGCGGGAGTGACATCGCCGTGTTCGCCCAGGGCCACCATGCCGTGCTGTTCCAGGCTGCTGATGATGCCATCGATGTGTTCAGCACCCAGACCATAGTCGCCAAGACGGGTTTTAACGCCCACCGCTTCAAAGAAATCACGAGTATGCTCGATGGCGGCCTCGGCCTTGTCGTCGTCGCTGCCTTCATGAATATTCCAGACCCGCTCGGCATACTGCACCAGCTTGCCGAGTTTGCTGGCCTTGCGCTGACGCAGCATTTCCGGCAACACCACCGCCAGGGTCTGGGCATGATCCAGGTTGTGCAGGGCGGTCAGCTCATGACCCAGCATATGGGAAGCCCAGTCCTGAGGTACGCCGGCACCAATCAGGCCGTTCAGCGCCAGGGTGGCGGTCCACATCAGGCTGGCGCGGGTCGGGTAATCTTGCGGCTCGGCCAGAGCGTTGGGGCCAATTTCAATCAGGGTTTGCAGCAGACCTTCGGCAAAGCGGTCCTGCACCGGGGCCTGAGCGGGGTAGGTGAGGTATTGCTCCATTACGTGCACAAAGGCGTCAACCACGCCATTGGCCACCTGGCGGGTGGGCAGAGTATAGGTTTTGACCGGATCCAGTACCGAAAAGCGCGGATACACCAGCTCGTTTTTGAAGGGCAGCTTGGCCTGCAGTGCCTTGCGGGTGATCACCGAGCCCTGGTTCATCTCGGATCCGGTAGCCGGCAGGGTCAGTACGGTGCCAAAGGGCAGGGCCCGTTCGATGCTCTGGCCCATGCTGGTCAGGATTTCCCAGGCATCACCTTCAAACAGGGCGGCAGCGGCCACGAATTTGGTACCGTCGATCACGGATCCGCCGCCAACGGCCAGCAGAAAGTCGATATTATGACGGCGTACCAGTGCCACTGCTTCCATCAGGGTTTCAAAGCTGGGATTGGGCTCAATGCCGCCGAACAGCTGTACTTCACGCTTGCCCAGGGCGGCGGTTACTTCATCCAGGGTGCCGGTGCGGCGGGCACTTTCGCCACCAAACAGCACCAGAACGTGCGCATTCGCCGGCACCAACTGATCAAGGCTGGCAATTTTGCCGGCACCAAATTCGATACGGGTCGGATTGTAAAAGCTGAAATCCTGCATGGTTTTTCCTCGTTTACTTGCAATAAAAAACATCTGAGTAGACCAGTCGTCTAGTTGATTGGTCTGAAAAAGCCCGCTGTTATGGCGGGCTGAATGAGCCAGTATCAGTGATGCATCAGCAGCTGCCGGGTCATGGCCATGGCCTGGTTCATGTGCTGTTCGTCTCTGTGCAGCTTGGTCAGCAGGCTGGCACCCAACCACAGCTGATACAGGCTGGTGGCCAGCAGGGCCGGCTTGCTCTCTGCCGGCAGCGAGCCATCGGTAACACCGGCGGCAATGCAGCCCTGAATACGGCCTATAACCTTGTCGGTGCCGGCTTTCAGGGTCAGACGCATGGCTTCGGACAGGTCGGCCACTTCGGCACTCAACTTGACCACCAGGCAGTCGCTGCGGCCCTGCGGGCTGCAATAGCGATGCTGCCACTCATTCCAGTAGCTTATCAGCCGTTCGCGACCATTCAGCTTCGGCTGGCTGAACAGTGCTTCCAGCTCGATCAGGTACTGGCTGAAATAGTCCTCCAGCAAGGCCTGGCCAAACTGCTCCTTGGATTTGAAATAGTGGTAGAAGGATCCCTTTGGCACGCCGGCCTGTTGCAGCAGGGTACTGAGCCCCACCGAGCTGAAGCCCCGGGCGGCGAGGATCTCGCGGCCGGTATTCAGCAGATGCTGGCGAGTATCTTGATGTTTAGTGTTCATGGAGTGAATACTACTCCATGACTAGACCGATCGTCTAGTCATGGTTTGGGGCTGATACTACGCTTGGCCCAGACTGAACTTTCGCACCAGTTGATGCAGGCTGTCTGCCAGACGCTCCAGATCCTGCGAAGCTGATGAGGTATGACGGGCACTGCCGGCCACTTCATCCGACATACGGTCAATGCCGGCCAGGCTGCCGTTAAGCTCCGCCGCCACCGCACTTTGCTGCTCGGTGGCGGTGGCGATCTGCAGGTTCATTTCCGTCATGCTGGCTACCGCCGTGCTGATATGTTGCAGGGAGTCGGCCGCGTGGCGGGCTTCTTTAGCACCCCCCTCGATGATCTGCTGGCTGTTGTCCATGGCCTGGGTCACCGCTTCTGCCTGTTGTTGTAGACTGGCGATGGTCTGGTTGATTTCTTCAATGGACTGCTGGGTCCGTTGCGCCAGGTTGCGTACTTCCTCGGCCACCACCGCAAAGCCCCGCCCCGAATCACCGGCCCGCGCCGCTTCAATGGCGGCATTGAGTGCCAGCAGGTTAGTCTGCTCGGCAATGTCGCTGATGACCCGGGACACCACGCCGATGCGGGCGCTGTCTTCCTTAAGAGCCAGAGCCAGTGCGCCGGCCTGCCCAATTTCTCTGGCTGCCATTTCCACCTGGCGGCTGGAGTTTATTACTACCCGGTTGCTTTGTTCGGTTTGCTCTGCCGCCTCACGGGCGGCACCGGCAGCGTTTTGGGTATTAAGTGCCACATCGCGGAAGGTGGCTTCGAGCTGATGCATGGCACTGGCAATACGGGCGATTTCCTGCTGTTGGCTATCCAGCGCCGTGGATGACTGTGCCGACATTTGCCGTAGTTTTATGGTGGCTCCTCCCACTCCGTCCAGGCTGGCGGAGATCTCCTGCACCAGATTGCGAATGCCGGCCTGCATGGAAATAAAGCTATCGGCCGCCTTTCCCAGTTCATCCTGAGAGAAATAACGACGATCGAGATCCTGGTCGAGCATGCCGTTCCTCACTCTGTCCATCTGAGCGTTGAGCCGGGCAAGAGGCAGACGTATACGGCGGTTGATAATGATGCCCATGATCAGCATAAAGCCAGCCAGCAGCAGGCACAGAATAATGACCAGTGTGCTGATGTTATCGATCACCGCTGATTCCTGATCCTTGATGGCTTTTGCTTCTGCGGCGATCTGCTGCTGAGTTTCGCCCAGCAGGGCAACGATGGCATCAAAGGGGGCCAGCATATCGGTGAGCATTTTTACCCGGGCCGCGTCTATGTTGCCCGCGTCGATCAGCCGCAGGTAATCGCCCTGCATGCCCTTGTAGGCGGTGATGCGGCGGCGGAAGTCGTTGATAAAGGCACGCACCTCGGGGCTGTTGGCCTGGCGCTGCATGGCCTCCAGGTAACGTTCCACCTGCTGGTCGTTGTGGTTGATCTTGGCCAGGATGTCGGCGTGCTCGCGCCGGTCGGTGGTGAGACCGTAGTCAAGGGCGAAACGGCGGTAGGTGACGGTGCTGTAACGCAGGTTGGAAATAGTCTGCAGCAGGCTGATATTGCGTTCCACTATGCTTTCCATTTGCCGCTGTATGCCCTGCATGGACAGGTAGATATACAGGCTGAAGGCCAATACCGCCAGCAGCATGGCACCAAACGAGGCGGTAAGCAGTGTCTTGATGGATAAACGAGCGAGCATGTCCTTGACTCCCGAAGTGGTGGTTTCGGGAGTATAAGTAAAGGTTATTTAAAGCTTAAACTCATATAACCTTTGGAATTGATTGCTTATAACGATGAGTCCCGCCGATGCTTTCTGCAGGCTTATTTCCCGATACAAAACGAAGAGAAAATCCTGCCTAACAAATCATCAGAGGTGAATTCGCCGGTGATCTGGCTGAGCTGCTCCTGGGCCAGGCGCAGTTCTTCCGCCACCAGTTCGCCGGCCATGTACACCTCCAGCTGTTCCCTGGCCATGATCAGATGCTGGTTGGCGTGGTGCAGAGCGTCCAGGTGGCGCTGGCGGGCGCTGAAGCCGCCTTCGCCGCCGCCCTGAAAGCCCATGCAGGCCTTGAGGTGCTCTTTGAGCGCTTCTACTCCTTCGCCGGTGCGGGCGGAGATGGGATACACAGGGTGTTCGCCGTCGCTGCTCACGGTGAGCGGCTCACCGGTTAAATCCGCCTTGTTACGCACCACAGTGAGGCCAATATGGGCCGGCAGCCGGTCGACAAAGTCGGGCCAGATGTCTTTTGGGTGCTGGGCCGAGGTGGTGGTGCCGTCCACCATAAACAGAATGCGATCGGCCTGTTCAATTTCGGCCCAGGCCCGCTCAATGCCAATGCGTTCCACCGCATCGCTGGCCTCGCGCAGGCCGGCGGTGTCGATGATGTGCAGCGGCATGCCGTCCAGATGAATGTATTCCCGCAGCACGTCCCGGGTGGTGCCGGCAATGTCGGTGACAATGGCGGATTCCTTGCCGGCCAGGGCGTTAAGCAGGCTGGACTTGCCGGCGTTGGGGCGGCCGGCGATCACCACCTTCATGCCCTCGCGCATAATGGCACCCTGGCGGGCTTCGCGCTGCACCTCGGTGAGCCGGTCCATAATGCCGTAGAGCTCGCCGGCGATTTTGCCGTCGGAGAGAAAGTCCACTTCCTCGTCGGGAAAATCGATGGCTGCTTCCACATAAATCCGCAGGTGAGTGAGTGCTTCCACCAGACCGTGTACACGGGTAGAAAACTCTCCCTGCAGCGACTGCAGCGCCGAGCGGGCGGCCTGCTCGCTGGACGCTTCAATCAGGTCAGCAATGGCCTCGGCCTGGGCCAGATCCAGCTTGTCGTTGAGAAAGGCGCGTTCGCTGAATTCGCCGGCCCGCGCCGGACGCAGGCCGGGCAGAGCCAGTATGCGGCGTACCAGCATGTCCAGCACCACGGGGCCGCCGTGGCCCTGCAGCTCGAGCACGTCTTCGCCGGTAAAGCTGTTGGGGCCCTTGAACAGCAGGGCAATGCCCTGATCCAGAATCATGCCCTGTTCGTCTTTAAACGGCAGATAGTCGGCATAGCGCACTCTGGGCACTTTGCCCAGCACGGCCTGAGCCACGGCCTCGGCCCGGGGGCCTGAGACGCGAATAATGCCGACGCCGCCGCGTCCGGGGGCGGTGGCCTGAGCGACGATGGTGTCGTTGGACATGGGTTCTGTTACTCCGGAGTTAGCGGTTCAGTATGACGGAGATATCCGCCAATAAAAAAGGCGGCCCTCAGGCCGCCCAGTGTATTGCGTTATTGCTGCTCAGGCCAGAGGCCTTATGAGGCAGCCTTGCCGTGCAGGCCTTTCTTCTCCAGCTGGCGGAAAATGTACCACTGCTGGGAGATGGTGACCACGTTGCTCACCAGCCAGTACAGGGTCAGACCGGCAGGGAACCACAGGAAGAAGAAGGTAAAAATGATGGGCATAAACTGCATTACCTTCTGCTGCATCGGATCGGTGACCGTGGTCGGACTCATTTTCTGAATCACATACATGCTGGCACCCATCAGAATGGGCAGCACAAAGTAAGGATCCCGCACCGACAGATCGTCAATCCACAGCATAAAGGGCGCATGACGCAGCTCTACCGACTCCATCAGTACCCAATACAGGGAGATAAAAATAGGCATCTGGATCAGGATGGGCAGGCAGCCGCCGAGCGGGTTGACCTTCTCTTTCTTGTACAGCTCCATCATGCCCTGAGACATCTTCTGGCGATCGTCGCCATAGCGCTCACGCAGTGCCATCAGCTTGGGCTGCAGCATGCGCATCTTGGCCATGGAGGTGTATTGAGCCTTGGTCAGCGGATACATGATGCCGCGTACCACAAAGGTGGTCAGAATAATGGCCATACCCCAGTTAACCGCAAAGCTTTGCAGGAATTGCAGCAGCTTGAACAGCGGCTGGGCAATAAACCACAGCCAGCCGTAATCCACAGTCAGATCCAGGTTAGGAGCCACTTCGGCCATTTCATCCTGCAGCTTGGGACCCAGCCACAGCTTGGCGGAGATGCTTTGCTCTGAGCCTGCAGGCACTGTGGTAACCGGCGCTTTAAAGCCAATAATGCCCTGCCCCTGATTGTTCAGGAAGCGGGTATAAAGCTGATTCTCACCATTTTCCGGTGCGACCCAGGCAGACACAAAGTAGTGCTGCAGCATACCAACCCAGCCGCCTTCGGTAGTACGGTTAAGGTTGGCTTCACGCACATCCTTGAAATCGTACTTGCTGTAGCGGGTTTCGCTGGTGGAATAGGCCGGACCGCGATAGGCAGAAGCCATCAGCATGCTGCCGCCGTCGTCACCGGGCTTGCTTTCGCTTTGCTTGAGCTGGGCGTAGAGCTGGGCCTGTACCGGCTGGCTGCTTGGGTTGTTGATGTCGTAGTTAACACCCACTACGTAGCGGCCACGCTCCAGGGTAAAGGTTTTGGTAAAGGTGACACCGGCTTCGTTGGTAAACGTCAGCGGCACGCTCAGGCTGCTTTCGCCTTCGGCCAGCTGATAGCGCTTTTGTTCAGCCTGATACAGAGGCCGGCCATTGGCGCTGGCGTCCGGACCGTCACGGCCAATCAGACCGCTCTGAGCCACGTTGACGAAGTTGGCACCCTGGCTCAGCAGCACGAACTTGTCGTCGGAATTGAGCTCGTCGTTGTGCTCCAGCAGCTCGGCGCGCACTATGTCGCCACCCTGGGTGTCGATAGTCAGCTCAAGGGTGTCGGAAGTAATGGTGACCAGCTGACGGCTGGCGGTAGTGGGAGCATCGGCAGGCACTTCGCCACCGGCCTGGTCCGACTCGGGAACAAAACTGTCGTCGCCTGTGCTGGTTTGAGTGCTCTGTTGCGCCGTTTCTGGCTGTGGCGCTTTATCCGTTTGCCACTGTTGCCAGATGAGAAAACTCACCAGCAGCAGCGCAATAACAAGTATGTTGCGTTGGGATTCCATAGTGTCAGTTTCTTCGCTTTGTCGGGACCGGATCGTGGCCGCTTGGACCTAAAGGATGGCATTTTAATAGACGTTTGATAGTTAACCAACCGCCTTTTACAAAACCGTGGAGTCGAATGGCTTCAATCGCGTATTGGGAGCAGGTGGGAGTGAAGCGGCACCTGGGGCCGAGCAGAGGGCTGATAACCAGCTGATAAAGCCGGATCAGGCCTATGCCGAGCTTTTGCAGCGGCGAGAGAGAGTGCGCCATAGCTTTTCCATCAGCTCGAACAGTTCGTCGTTGGGCACGTCTCCGATGCCTTTTTTGGCGATGACCACAATATCGACCGCAGGCAGTTTGTGCTGTTTAAGCCGGAATGACTCCCGCGCTACTCGCTTGACTCTGTTACGCCACACAGCGCGCTTGAGTGCTTTTTTGGGCACGGCAAGGCCAAGTCTCGGTTGTTCCAGACCATTGGGTTTGGCAAGCAAAGTGATATGAGGGGAGGCGGCTCTGACGGGGTTGTCGAAGACGTTTTTGAATTGAGCGGGAGTTAACAGACGTAACTCCCGTGAAAAGGCATGCCTGGCCATTAGGCGCTCAGACGGGCACGACCTTTGGCGCGACGAGCACGCAGTACCTTGCGACCACCAACAGTGGCCTTGCGAGCACGGAAACCGTGGCTGCGCTTGCGCTTCAGATTTGAAGGTTGAAAAGTGCGTTTCATTGTTATTACCGCTTCAGTTAACTGTACAGTTTGACCGCCATGGCATAAATGCCGTGCATCTGCCGAGACGACCCATAAAAGAGGGCGAATTCTAAACAGTTACGCGCACGGCGTCAATCACATGGCATTGAATACCGACCCGGTGCCGTTGCATGCATGGCAGACCGGATCGATTCCGGATCCTAAAGGATCGCGGGGCTGGCATTATACGCACACCACTGTACTTGGCAACTATATCGAGAGCTGTAAATCAGCCGGCAGGCAACACCTTGCGCAAAAAGGTGCGGGTGCGCGGATCCTGTGGTCTGGTGAGCAGCTCGCCGGGCGGCCCCTGTTCCACAATGCGGCCGCCATCCATAAAGATAACGCGGTCGGCCACGTCCCGGGCAAAGCCGATTTCGTGGGTCACCACCACCATGGTCTGGTGCGCCAGCGCCAGTTTTTTCATCAGCCCCAGCACTTCGTCTACCCATTCCGGATCCAGTGCCGAGGTGGGCTCGTCAAACAGCATGACGTTGGCGTGGCTGGCCATGGCCCGACCAATGCCTACCCGCTGCTGCTGACCGCCGGACAGTGACGAGGGATAGGCGTTGGCTTTATCTTCCAGACCAATGTCGCCAAGAATACGCAGAGCTTCGGCCTGAGCCTCGGCCTTCGGCTTTTTCCAGACGGTGATCAGGCCTTCGGCGATGTTGTCCCGGGCGGTCTTGTTGGCGAACAGGGCATAGTTCTGAAACACAAAGGAGGTGCGCTTGCGCAGCGCTATGGCCTGTTTGCCATTGTGTTTAGCCAGATCAATGGTAAAGCCGTCAATCTCCAGACTGCCCGCTTCCGGCGTTTCCAGCAGGTTGAGGCAGCGCAGCAGGGTGGATTTTCCGGTGCCCGACGGCCCCAGAATCACCACAATTTCACCTTTGCCAATATCCAGGCTGATGTCGTTCAGTACTGTCTGGCCGTCATAGACCTTGGTCAGATTGCGTAACTTGATCATGCTGCCTCTGGTTAATAAGCCGCGTTCAGGCGGCGTTCCAGCCGGCCCTGCAGATAAGTAAAGAACACCACCACTGCCCAGTAGATCAGCGCCACGGCAATAAAGGACTCAAAAAACTTGAAGCTGCTTGAGGCTTCTTTCTGGGCCGTGGCCATGATCTCCGCCACCCCCAGGGTAAAGGCCAGTGAGGTGCTTTTGATCATGTCGATAAAGTAGTTCATCAGCGAGGGTGTAGCGATACGCGCCGCCTGAGGCAGAATAATGCGCTTCATCGCCTGACCCCGGGTCATGCCGATGCTCATGGCCGCTTCCATCTGGCTTTTGTGAATACCCAGAATGGCGGCGCGAATCGACTCGGCCATATAGGCAGAAAAGTGCAGGGTCAGGCCAATGACCGCAGCGGTAAAGGCATTCATGCCAATAAAAACAGGAAAAATCTGGGGCAGGCCGTAATACAGCAAAAACAGCTGGACCAGCAGCGGCGTGCCGCGGAAAAACGAAATAAACAGCCGGGCCAGGGCGTTCAGCCCCGGCAGCGCAAAGGTTCTGATCACCGCCAGGGTGCCGGCGATGATCAGCGCGAGAACAAAGCCCAGCAGCGCCATTTCCATGGTGGTTCCCAGATATTTAAACAGGATAGGAAACAGCGCCAGGGTGTAGTCGAGATCGAACTGCATGCTTAATTACTGGTAATGTCGGCGTTCAGCCATTTCTCGGAAATCGCTTTCAGGGTACCGTCGGCACGCATGTCGGCCAGCGCCTGGTTCACCTCGGCCAGCAGCGCCTGCTGCTCGGGGCTTTTCACAAAGGGAAAGGCGTTTTCCATGGTTTCAAAGGGCTTGCCCGCCAGCTGCAGTGGCAGGCCGGCTTCGTTGATCAGCTGCACCGAACCCACTCTGTCCATTACAAAGGCGTCAATCCGGCCCAGGGCCACGTCCTGCTCCAGATTGGTCTCGTAGGTGATGATATTGATCTCGTTGTTGGTGTCGTGCTTGCGCATCAGCTGCTCAAAGTTGGAGCCCAGGTTGACCGCCACCTTCTTGCCCTTGAGATCGTCCAGGCCCTGAATGCTGTCATTACCTTTACGCACCACTATCTGCACGCCGTCATAGACATAGGGATCGGCAAAATCGTATTTTTCCAGTCGTTCGGGGGTTACCGTGATCTGGTTGGAAATGGTGTCGATGCGGCCGGTATCGAGCATGCCGAACAGACCGGAGAAGTTGGTGGTAACAAACTCCACATCCCGGCCGATGCGCTTGCCAATTTCATTCCATACGTCTACTTCAAAACCCTGCAGCTCATCCTGTTTGACGAAGGTAAAGGGGAAGTAGCGGCCGGACATACCCACCTTGACCGGATCGGCCGCCATGGCCGGGGTAATGAGGGCTGCTGACAGGGCCAGAGCAGCACCTGCACGGCGAAGGGATGCAAACATATAACTCTCCTTATTATGAACCCGGGCGGAAATCATTGTACCCGGCATCATTACAGCATAAATGACGGAGACCTTTTTATACCAGCCGGGCCATGAAGCCAAACAGATCCGCCGGCCAGACGGCAATAAAAATGCCGGCAACAGCCGGCATTGATCACACAGCATGCAGTGCTGAGCTTACTCGGTAATAACGAACTTGCCTTTCATCATGCCGATGTGGCCGGGGAAGGAGCAGAAGTAGCTGTAGTCACCACCGGCAGTCATGCCTTCGGTGCTGAAGGTCACGGAGCTGCTTTCGCCACCGCCGATCAGATCGGTGTGAGCAATAATACGTTCGTCGCTGGTGTCGAGATAGTCGTTATCGGCGCCGGCACTGATAGCGCCGTTGGCGATTTCCTGCATATCGGCGGTTTCACTCAGTACCCAGTTATGGCCCATGACGTTTTTAGCCAGGCTACCGGTGTGATTCAGTGTCAGCGTTACTTCCTTGCAGCTGGCAGGTACGCTCAGCTCCTGCTGATTAAATTGCATGGCATCGTTGCCTTCAATGGTCAGGGAGCAATCGTCTGCCATGGCGGGCAGGGCCGCAGACAGCAGTACCAGGCCGGCCAGAGACTTTACTACTTTCATATCAAGAACTCCTCGGTTTGGGGAAGTACCAGTAGTGCCCACAAAGGGTGCACAAGATATAACCATGACACAAGACAGTCATTATCATCAATACATTACATCAAGGATCCAGACACAAGTCCGGATCATTGGTATCGGTGAGTGAACACAATATGTGTGTAGCTTGTTCATAAAGTTGAAGATCCTGTGATTAAGGTGTGGTTTATTCACAGATGTCAAGGATCATATTTTTCAGGATCGGCCTGATCCGGCTAGAGATCCTGAAGGCGCACAAGTAGAATGACTGCCCCCTTGATTGATCCCTTACTTCAGGAGTTCCAATGAGCGCTATGCTTTGGCAGCAGTGTCTTGCCCGGCTACAGGACGAATTGCCTTCCGCGGAATTCAGCATGTGGATCCGGCCGCTGCAGGCAGAGCAGGGCGATGAGACCCTGACCCTGTTTGCGCCCAACCGCTTTGTGCTGGACTGGGTGCGTGACAAATATCTGATCCGTATTAATGGTTTGCTGGGTGAGTTCTGCGGCAACCAGTGCCCGCAGCTCAAGTTTGAGGTGGGTAACAAGCGCGCTCAGGTGAATCTGATGGCCGGCAGCAGCAGCCAGGCGCAACGCAACAGCAAGCCTCAGCCCCAGCCTCAGGTATTGCCCTCCTGGAGCGAGCAGGAAGCACAGCAGCCGCGGATCAATCACAAGAGCAACATGAATACCAACTATACCTTTGACAACTTTGTTGAAGGTAAGTCGAACCAGCTGGCCCGGGCTGCCGCCCGCCAGGTGGCCGACAATCCGGGCGGTGCCTATAATCCGTTGTTTCTCTATGGCGGCACCGGTCTCGGCAAAACCCACCTGCTGCATGCGGTGGGCAACGGCATTCGTGAGCGCAAGGCCGACGCCCGGGTCATTTACATGCACTCCGAGCGCTTTGTGCAGGACATGGTAAAGGCGCTGCAGAACAATGCCATTGAAGAGTTCAAGCGCTACTACCGCAGTGTGGACGCTTTGCTGATCGACGATATTCAGTTCTTCGCCAACAAAGAGCGTTCTCAGGAAGAATTTTTCCATACCTTTAATGCGCTGCTGGAAGGTAACCAGCAGATCATTCTGACCTCGGATCGTTATCCGAAAGAAATAGACGGCGTGGAAGACAGGCTCAAATCCCGATTTGGCTGGGGTCTGACGGTGGCGATCGAACCACCCGAGCTGGAAACCCGGGTGGCCATTCTGATGCGCAAAGCGGCTGAAAACAAAATTCATCTGCCTGATGAAGTCGCTTTCTTTATTGCCAAGCGGCTGCGCTCGAATGTGCGTGAACTGGAAGGTGCGCTGAACCGGGTGATTGCCAACGCCAACTTTACCGGCCGCTCCATCAATATTGACTTTGTGCGCGAAGCGTTGCGGGATTTGCTGGCACTGCAGGAAAAGCTGGTGACCATCGACAACATTCAGAAGACGGTGGCCGAGTACTACAAGATCAAGGTGGCAGATCTCTTGTCCAAGCGGCGCTCCCGTTCTGTAGCCCGGCCCCGCCAGCTGGCCATGGCGCTGGCCAAGGAGCTGACCAACCATTCGCTGCCGGAAATCGGAGACGCCTTTGGTGGCCGGGATCACACTACCGTGCTGCATGCCTGCCGTAAAATTGGCCAGCTGCGGGAAGAGAGTCATGATATAAAGGAAGATTATTCCAACCTGATTCGAACCCTGTCTTCCTGATCGGAGAGTCCCATGCAGTTTACCATCAGCCGCGAAGCCCTGTTGCGCCCCCTGCAACTGGTATCCAGTGCCCTGGGAGGCCGGCCCAACCTGCCCATTCTCAACAATATTCTGCTGAGTGTGGATAACGATGCCCTGTCGATGACCGGCACCGATACCGAAGTGGAAATGGTAGCCCGGGTGCCCCTGGAAGGCAGCGTCACCGCTGGTCGCACGACTGTTCCGGCACGCAAAATGCTCGATATTTGCCGGGGCCTGCCCGACGGTGCCGAGCTGAGCTTCAGTCAGCAGGACGACCGTCTGCTGCTGCGCTCCGGTCGCAGCCGTTTTAACCTGTCTACCCTGCCGGCGGAAGACTTTCCCAATATTGAGGAATGGTCTTCCGAGCTGGAGTTCGACATCAATCAGCTGGCACTGAAAAAGCTGATAGAAGCCACCCAGTTTTCCATGGCCATTCAGGATGTTCGTTATTACCTGAACGGCATGCTGTTTGAAACCGACGGTAACAGCCTGCGTACCGTGGCCACCGATGGTCACCGTCTGGCCACCTGTCAGCGTGAGCTGGAGCAGGCGCTGCCGGCTCAGCAGGTGATAGTGCCGCGCAAAGGGGTGCTGGAGCTTGCCAAGCTGCTGGAACACGAGGATCAGGATGTGCGGCTGCAGGTGGGCAAAAACAACCTGCGCGCCGTGACACAAGGGTTTACCTTTACTTCCAAGCTGGTAGACGGGCGCTTTCCTGATTACCGCCGGGTACTGCCCCGGGAAAGCGACAAAACCCTGATCTGCGATCGGGAAGGGCTCAAGCAGGCCTTTACCCGGGCGGCCATTCTGTCTAACGAAAAATTCCGCGGTGTGCGCCTGAATGTGCAGGGGCAGACGCTGAAGATCACTGCCAATAATCCGGAGCAGGAAGAGGCCGAGGAAGTGCTGGATGTTCATTTTGAAGGTAGTGATCTGGAAATTGGCTTTAATGTTTCCTATGTCCTGGATGTGCTGGGTACCCTTAAGTCGGAACAGGTGAAAATCAGCCTGAAAGACGCCAGCAGCAGCGGCCTGATTGAAGCCGAAGATAATGGCGACGCCCTCTACGTGGTGATGCCCATGCGGCTGTAATATGGCCCTGCTTAACCTTCAGTTAAAAGACTTTCGCAATATTCCTCATGCCCGGCTGGTGCCGGCATCGGGTATCAATGTGCTGGTTGGGCCCAATGGCAGTGGCAAAACCAGCATTCTGGAAGCCATTCATTATCTTGGCGTGGGCCGCTCCTTTCGTACTCACCTTACCGGCAGAGTAATACAGCAGGGGGAGCAGGCTTTTACTTTGTTTGCCCGGGTGCAGCAAAGCGAAGGCGAAGGACTGCCGGTAGGTCTGTCCAAAACCCGTAGTGGTGACACCCGGCTCAAGGTGGCAGGTCGGGCTGCAGAGCGGCTGGCTGATCTCGCTCACATTCTGCCCATTCAGTTGATCCACCCGGAAGGGTATAATCTGCTGACTGGCGGCCCTAAGTTGCGGCGGGCTTATCTGGACTGGGGGTTGTTTTATTCCCGGCCTGAGTTTTTTTCCGCCTGGGGTCGCTACCGGCGTTTGCTCAAACAGCGTAATGCGTTGCTTCGGCAACAGCGGCCCTGGCGTGAGCTGAGCTATTGGGATCCGCAACTGGTGGCGGCAGGTGAGGCGTTAAGTGCCTACCGGCAGGATTATGCCGATGCCATCGCCCCGGTTATTGCCGCCATTGCCGCCGATTTTCTGCCGGAATTTGAATTCAGCTTTGATTTTTTTCGTGGCTGGGACCGGCAGACCGAGCTGGCACAAGTGCTGGAGCAGGGCATTGAGCGGGATGCCAGCCTGGGCTACACCCAGTCGGGCCCGCACAAGGCCGAGATAAGAATAAAAGCTCAGGGCATGCCGGTGCAGGACTTGTTGTCCCGTGGCCAGCTCAAGCTGCTGGTGTGTGCCATGCGGCTGGCCCAGGGGCTGTATTTAAAGCAGCAGTCCGGACAGGACTGTATATTTTTGATCGACGACTTTGCGTCCGAGCTGGACCAACACAAGCGGGAGTTACTGGCTGCGCGGCTGAACGAGCTGCAGGCTCAGGTATTTATTTCTGCTATCGACACAAACCAGCTCGGTAACATGATCACACGGGATAACAGTAAGCTGTTCCACGTGAAACAGGGTGAAATCACCGAAACCCAGGAGTGCAAGCAAGCCAATGAGTGAACACACTTACGACTCTTCGAGTATCAAGGTATTGAAAGGTCTGGATGCGGTCCGCAAACGTCCGGGCATGTATATCGGCGACACGGACGATGGCACTGGCCTGCACCACATGGTGTTTGAGGTGGTGGACAACTCAATCGATGAAGCCCTGGCCGGCCACTGTAAAGACATTATTGTTACCATTCATGCCGATGGCTCTGTATCTGTGTCTGATGACGGCCGTGGTATTCCCACCGATATTCATGAAGAAGAAGGCCGTTCAGCGGCGGAAGTGATTCTGACCGTACTGCACGCCGGCGGTAAATTTGATGATAACTCCTACAAGGTATCCGGCGGTCTGCACGGCGTAGGGGTGTCGGTGGTGAACGCCCTGTCGGAAAAGCTGCAGCTGACCATCTGGCGCAAGAACAAGGTGCATGAGCAAACCTATCATCATGGTGAGCCTCAGGCACCGCTGACTGCCGTGGGCGATACCACCCGCACTGGCACCCAAATTCGGTTCTGGCCCAGCCATGAAACCTTTACCGATACCAACTTCCATTACGACATTCTGGCCAAGCGCCTGCGTGAGCTGTCGTTTCTGAACTCTGGCGTGTCCATCAAGCTGCTGGACGAGCGCGACGGTAAGGAAGTGCACTTTGAATATGAAGGTGGCATTCAGGCCTTTGTGGAATACCTGAACCGCAACAAAACGCCGATTCATCCCAAGGCGTTCCACTTTTCTACAGAGCGTGAAGACGGTATTTCGGTAGAAGTCTCCATGCAGTGGAACGATTCCTACCAGGAAAACATCTTCTGCTTTACCAACAATATTCCCCAGCGTGATGGTGGTACTCACCTGGCCGGCTTCCGTGCCGCCCTGACCCGTACCCTGAACGGCTATATGGACAAGGAAGGTTTCAGCAAAAAGGCCAAGACTTCCGCCTCCGGTGATGACGCCCGGGAAGGCCTGACGGCGGTGATTTCGGTCAAGGTGCCTGACCCTAAGTTCTCTTCCCAGACCAAAGACAAGCTGGTGTCGTCCGAGGTGAAAACTGCGGTAGAGCAGACCATGGCCGAGCGTCTGCAGGAATTCCTGCTGGAAAACCCCAACGACGCCAAAATTGTGGTGAACAAGATCATTGACGCCGCCCGGGCCCGGGAAGCAGCGCGCAAGGCGCGGGAAATGACCCGGCGCAAAGGCGCGCTGGATCTGGCCGGTCTGCCCGGTAAGCTGGCTGACTGTCAGGAAAAAGACCCGGCCATGTCTGAACTCTACATAGTGGAGGGTGACTCGGCGGGGGGCTCAGCCAAGCAGGGGCGTAACCGTAAGTATCAGGCCATTCTGCCGCTCAAGGGTAAAATCCTGAACGTGGAAAAAGCCCGTTTCGACAAGATGCTGTCGTCCCAGGAAGTGGCCACCCTGATCACGGCGCTGGGTTGCGGCATTGGCCGGGACGAATATAACCCCGACAAGATGCGCTACCACTACATCATCATCATGACCGATGCGGACGTGGACGGTGCTCACATTCGTACTTTGCTGCTGACCTTCTTCTACCGGCAGATGCCGGAGATTATCGAGCGCGGCTATGTCTATATTGCTCAGCCTCCCCTGTATAAAGTGAAAAAGGGCAAGCAGGAGCAATACCTGAAAGACGAGCCCGCCATGCTGCAGTATCAGACCAGCCTGGCGCTGGATAACGCCACCCTGCATGTCAACGAGTCGGCACCCGCCATTGGCGGTGAGCAGCTGGAAAAACTGGTGAATGATTACCGCAAGGTACAGGAGCTGATTGAGCGGCTGTCACGCCGGGCACCGGAAATTGTACTGAACGAGCTGATCTATCAGCCCGAGCTGAGCCTGGACGATCTGACCGATGAAGCCAAAGTGAATGCCTGGCTGGCGGCCATTAACGAATCCCTGCAGGACAATAACACCAACGGCACCGAATACGTGCTGGATGCGGTTTACTCGGAAGAGCGCAACTGCCATCTGCCCCGGGTCAAGGTACGTCAGCACGGCATTGAGCGTGAATTTCCGATCAGCTACGACTTTTTTGCCTCCGGTGAATATCGCAGCATAGTGGCCCTGGGCAAGGGTATAGCCAACCTGATTGAAGAGGGTGGTTATGTGAAGCGCGGCGAGAAGACCAAGGCGGTTTCCAGTTTTTCTGAGGCCCTGGACTGGCTGATGAATGAAAGTAAGCGTGGCCTGTCGGTGCAGCGTTATAAAGGGCTGGGCGAGATGAACCCGGAACAGTTGTGGGAAACCACCATGGATCCGGAAACCCGCCGCATGCTGCAGGTGACCATTGAAGACGCCGTGGCCGCCGATCAGCTGTTCTCCACCCTGATGGGCGATCATGTAGAGCCGCGCCGCGACTTTATCGAGACCAACGCTCTGCGGGTAGCCAACCTGGATATCTGATCTTCGGTTTATCCGGTGAACTCAAAGGCAGCCTGCAGGCTGCCTTTTTTATGGCTGCTCGCTGGTTTCATTGCTTCCATCGGTACACTGATAAGCAGACTAGACTGGAAGAGACGTTGGTCATTCATCAAGGGGAGCATAATGAGTAACAACAGTCGCAAATATTCCAGCCAAATAGTAGATGGTATATCCAGAGCACCGGCCCGGGCCATGCTGCGAGGTACCGGCTTTAACGACGATGATTTTTATAAGCCTCAGGTTGGTATTGTATCTACCTGGAGCAACCTTACCCCCTGCAACATGCATATTAATGCGTTAGCACAGGAAGCGGCCTGGGGCACAGATGGTGCCGGTGGCAAGAGCATTATATTTAACACCATCACCATTTCCGACGGCATCGCCAACGGCACCGAGGGGATGAAATATTCGCTGGTATCCCGGGAGATTATTGCTGACTCCATTGAGGCTGTTGCTGGCTGCGAAGGCTTTGATGGTCTGGTGGCTATTGGCGGCTGTGACAAAAATATGCCCGGTTGTCTGATTGGTCTGGCCCGGCTGAACCGGCCCTCCATCTTTGTCTACGGCGGCACCATACTGCCCGGTGAAAACCATACCGATATTATCTCTGTGTTTGAGGCGGTGGGGGCTCATGCCAAGGGTGATATAAATGCGATTGAAGTAAAGCAGATAGAAGACACCGCTATTCCCGGCCCGGGATCCTGCGGCGGCATGTATACCGCCAATACCATGGCCTCAGCGATAGAGGTAATGGGCATGAGTCTGCCCGGCAGCTCGGCGCAGATTGCCATTTCTGACACCAAGGTACAGGATTGCCAGCGGGCAGGTGAGGCGGTGCTGGAGTTGCTGCAGCAGGATATTCGCCCTTCAGACATTATGACCCGGGAAGCTTTTGAAAATGCCATTACGCTGGTGATTGCGCTTGGGGGCTCTACCAATGCGGTACTGCACCTGCTGGCCATGGCCCATGCAATAGATGTAGAGCTGACTCTGGATGACTTCACCCGCATCGGAAAACGGGTTCCTGTGCTGGCCGATCTGCGCCCCAGCGGGCATTACATGATGTCTGAGCTGGTGGAGATTGGTGGCATATTACCGCTGATGAAAATGTTGCTTGATGCGGGTCTGCTGCACGGTGACTGCCTCACAGTAACCGGTAAAACACTGGCAGAAAATCTGGCAAAAGTGCCGCCATATCCAGACGGACAGAAGATTATTCGTCCTCTTGATAACCCCATCAAGGCAGACAGTCATCTGCGTATTCTATACGGCAATCTGGCACCGGGCGGTGCCGTGGCCAAAATCACCGGCAAGGAAGGCTTGAGTTTTACCGGCCCGGCCCGGGTGTTTGACTCTGAAGAAGAAACGCTGGAGCGTATTCTTGATGGCACAGTACAAAAAGGTGATGTCATCGTGATCCGTTATGAAGGCCCCAGAGGAGGGCCCGGCATGCGGGAGATGCTGAGCCCTACCTCAGCCATTATGGGCAGAGGTCTGGGTAAGAGCGTAGCCCTGATCACTGACGGCCGTTTTTCTGGTGGGAGTCATGGTTTTGTGGTGGGACACATTACGCCGGAAGCGCGTCAGGGCGGTCCGCTGGCTATAGTGCAAGATGGTGACATCATTACCATTGATGCCGAACATAACCGGCTGGAAATGGAGCTGACCGACAGTGTCATTGCCGAACGGCTGGCCCGCTGGCAGCCGCCTGAGCCCCGTTATCACCGGGGAGTACTGGCCAAATATGCCAGCACAGTGGGCTCGGCATCATACGGTGCCGTAACCGATGGCCATGATAACGGAAAAAAATAGCGTAAAATTTGTCATGCCAATACTTGAAAGCAAAAAATACCATCCTTATATCTGATAGTGAACAAGGCGGGTCGCTCGGTTGAGGGCCCGCAATGCCCGTCCGGTTGGAGGGCAAATCAATATCGCTCACTGGAGGATAGATGTATGTCACGCTTTGATTTTTCACCCCTGTACCGCTCCGCCATCGGTTTTGATCGTCTGGCATCCCTGATGGAAAATGCCGCCAACAATGGCAGCAACGGCAACAGCGGTTATCCCCCTTACAATATCGAGTTGCTCAGCGAGAACCAGTACCGTATTTCCATGGCGGTGGCCGGTTTTGCCCGGGACGAGCTGGAAATCACCAGCCACGAAAACACCCTGATGATAAAAGGCCACAAGACCCCGGAACAGCAGGGCGGCCGCAACTATCTGTATCAGGGCATTGCCGAGCGTGGCTTTGAGCGCCGGTTTCAGCTGGCCGATCATATAAAAGTGACCGGTGCCGACCTGGAAAATGGTTTGCTGCACATTGACCTGGTACGGGAAGTGCCGGAAGCGGCCAAGCCCAGAACCATCAGCATCGGCTGAGCGTCTGACCTATTGCTTACGATTGGAGGATAGGATGATGAGTCGTTTTGATATGAGCCCGTTGTACCGTTCTGCCATTGGATTTGATCGTCTGGTAGGGGATCTTGAGCACCTGCTGCATGGCAAAAGTGGTGATCAGCCGCCTTACAATATCGAAAAACAGGACGAAGACAGTTATCTGATCACGGTGGCGGTGGCCGGCTTTGCCGAGAGCGAGCTTGAGCTGTCAGTGGAGCAGAACACCTTGCTGGTAAAAGGTAAGCATGAGCAGTCCAATAGTGAAAGCCGTTACCTGTATCAGGGCATCAGTAACCGTGACTTTGAACTGAAATTCCGGCTGGCAGACCATGTGCAGGTGAAGGGTGCCAAACTGGAGCACGGTCTGCTGCAAATCAGCCTGCTGCGGGAAGTGCCGGAGGCACTCAAGCCCCGCCGTATTGAAATTGGCGAGGGCCGCACTCTGGAGCACAAAAGCGAATAATCAGTAGCTCGATAAACACAACGCCGGCTTTAGCCGGCGTTGTTGTATGTGAGAGTGGAGAAACGAAGCCACAGCAGTGGGCGCTGTGATCGACCTTGCTCAGGTATTGCAAACGCGTTTGACTCAGGCCTCAGCGTAAATCGCCAGCACTTCCTTCGCCAGTATCTCGATACCGGCTTTTACGTCGGCTTCCGGCTGAGCGTAGTTCAGTCGAATGCATTGCTTGCTGTGAGCCCAGTCGTCGTCTTCAATGCCCGGGAAAAAGTAATGGCCCGGCACCACCAGCAGGCCCTTTTGCTTCAGGCGCTGATACAGCTCCTGGCAGTGGATGGGCAGGTCTTCAAACCACAGCCACAAAAACAGAGCACCTTCCGGTTTATGAATATGAAACTGGGGCAGGGGTATCGCCTGCTGCAGCCATTCCACTGCCTGCTCGGCTTTATTCTGGTAGAAAGGCTTGATGACATGGTTGCTCAGATTAATGATGTCGCCATTTTTAATCATGGGCAGAGTCAGTGCCGGGCCCATGCTGCCCGGTGCCAGGTTCACAATGCCGCTGATATTGGTAATGGCTTTTACGATGGTGGGGTTGGCAATCACTATGCCGCAGCGCACACCGGGCAGGCCCAGCTTCGACAGGCTCATGCACAAAATGGTGTTGTCGTTCCAGAAGGGCGTGGCGTCACTGAAAATGATATTGGGAAAGGGCGTGCCGTAGGCATTGTCGATCAGCAGCGGAATGCCTTTGTCCCGGGCAATCTGGTCCAGATGGCGAATTTCTTCATCGGTCAGCACGTTGCCGGTGGGGTTGGTGGGGCGTGACACACAAATCAGGCCAATATCGTCACCCACTTCCAGGCTATCGAAATCGACATAATATTTGAACATACCGTTATCGAACTGGCGGATCTCCGGCTTGCAGGCCACAAAATGGTCTTCGTCCAGGGCGCTGTCGCCATAGCCAATGTATTCCGGTGCCAGCGGAAACAGTACTTTTTTCTTACGGCCTCCCTTAAAGTCGCCGGCCAGCAGATTAAACAGATAGAAGAAGGCGGTCTGGCTGCCATTGGTCAGGGCAATGTTTTCAGGAGCAACCTGCCAGCCCAGCTCATTGGACAGTAACTCCGCCAGGGCCTGAATAAAGCTGTCTTTGCCCTGAGGGCCATCGTAATTGGCAACCGCTTTTAGCAGGTCTCCGGTTTTCAGCAGCTCCTGGGCCTGCTGATCCAGGTAGGCCATCACCTCAGGAATGGCTGCCGGATTACCACCACCCAGCATAATGGTGTTGGCGGCGGTCAGACCCTGGTTGAGATCATCCATCAGCTGAGTGATGCCGGAATGGCGGGTAAACTTCTGTCCGAATGCTGAAAATTCCATGTTCGAGCTACCAATTACAGTGAGTTGCAAAAGATTGACGTTATCTGATATTGCCATGGGTGTCGACCGGACTATGGTCTGTACCTGTTATTTGTGTTTCACGTGAAACAGGCAATAAAAAGCCCCGCGTAAACGGGGCTGTCATTACTGTGTTACTTTCAGATTTACTGCAGCAGCGAGATATCCGCCACCCGCAGGAACAGGTTGCGCAGCTGGTTAAGTAGTGCCAGACGATTCAGACGCACGGCCTCGTCGTCGGCCATTACCATCACCTGATCAAAGAAAGCATCTACGTTTTCGCGCAGCGCTGCCAGCTCGGCCAGTGCCTTGCTGTAATCACCGGCGGCAAACAGGGGTGCCAGCCGTTCAGTCAGCTCGGCAACCTGAGTGGCCAGGATTTTCTCGGCATTATCCTGCAGCAAAGTCGTGTTTACCTCGGCAGGTATATCACCCTCAACCTTGGCCAGAATGTTGCCTACCCGTTTGTTGGCCGCAGCCAGGGCGATGGCGGCATCCAGCTCGCGGAAGGCGCTGACGGCTTTTACTCTGGCGTCAAAGTCGGCGGGGCGGGTAGGGCGACGGGCCAGCACGGATTGGATCACGTCTACGCTGTAGCCGGCATCCTGATACCAGGCGCGGAAGCGGCCCAGCATAAACTCCAGTACCTCGTCGGCAACATTCTGGTTGGATACCTTGTTGCCGTAGAGCGCGCGGGCCTGATCGATCAGCATCAGCAGATCGATCTGGTAGCCTTTTTCTACAATAATGCGCAGGGCACCCAGAGCGGCACGACGCAGAGCAAAGGGATCTTTGTCGCCCTTGGGCGCCTGACCAATGCCGAAGATACCTACCAGAGTATCCAGCTTGTCGGCCAGTGCCACGGCGGCAGATACATCCTGAGCAGGCAGCGAGTCACCGGCAAAGCGGGGCTGATATTGCTCTTTCAGGGCCAGTGCCACAGCTTCCGGCTCACCGTCGTGGCGGGCATAGTGCATGCCCATTACCCCCTGAGTGTCGGTGAACTCAAACACCATATCGGTGACCAGATCACACTTGGACAGCAAGCCAGCCCGTTCGGCCAGCGCCTGATCGGCACCAATGGCGGCCGCCACATAGCTGGCCAGGGCGCTGATGCGCTCGGATTTTTCTTTTACCGTGCCTAGTTGTTTCTGGAACAGCACATTGTCGAGCTGATCCAGACGGGAGGCCAGGGTGGCCTTACGGTCGTTATTAAAGAAGAACTCGGCGTCGGCCAGGCGGGGGCGCACGACTTTCTCGTTACCCTGAATAATCTGGCTTGGATCCTTGGACTCGATATTGGTCACAAAGATGAACCTGGGCAGCAGCTTGCCATCGGCGCTGTATACCGGAAAATACTTCTGGTCGCCCTTCATGGTGTACACCAGCGCTTCGGCAGGCACCTTGAGAAAGGTTTCTTCAAAAGAGGCAGTCAGCACTACGGGCCACTCTACCAGAGAAGTCACTTCTTCCAGCAGTTCAGCTTCAAGATCTGCTTCACCACCCACGGCGGCGGCGGCTTCTTTTACGCCGGCTTCAATAATAGCTTTGCGGCGCTCAAAATCGGCCAGCACTTTGCCACGGGTCTCAAGCTGCTCCAGGTAGTTATCGGCGTGATCAAGCTGGAATTCTTTTTCGCCCATAAAGCGATGGCCACGAATGGTACGGGCGGAGTTTACACCCAGAATGGTGGCGGGTAGCAGTTGTTCGCCCAACAGCAGGGTAAGAGTGTGTACCGGGCGAATAAACTGAGTGGTTTTGTCACCCCAGCGCATGGCCTTTGGAATGGGCAGCTTGCTCAGTGCCTGCTCTACCATGGCGGGCAGCAGCTCGGCAGCCGGTTTGCCTTTAATGTCGGCCACATGCACCAGCCACTCGCCCTTGTCGGTTTTCAGACGACCGGCCTCGGCCACCTCTATGCCGTTGCCCCGGGCCCAGCCCATGGCAGCCTTGGTGGGGTTACCGTCGGCGTCAAAGGCGGCCTGCACGGCAGGGCCACGCTTCTCTACCTGCTTGTCGGCCTGAGCGGCCGCCAGACCGGTGACCTGAACGGCCAGCCGGCGGGGAGCGGCAAACCAGCGAATGCTGTTAAAGGCTAAATCAGCACTGTTGAGTTCGTTTTGCAGGTTGTTGGCAAAAGCTTCACCCAGGCTGCGCAGGGCCTTGGGCGGCAGCTCTTCGGTGCCGATTTCTGCCAGAAAGTTCTGTTCAGCCATGGCCTTATCCTTCTTTTTTACACATGGGGAAACCGAGAGCCTCGCGGGACGCGTAATAGGCTTCGGCTACCGCCTTGGTCAGGGTACGAATACGCAGTATGTAGCGCTGACGTTCGGTGACCGAAATGGCCTTGCGGGCATCCAGCAGGTTAAAGGCATGGCCGGCCTTGAGAATACGCTCATAGGCGGGCAGAGGCAGAGGTTTTTCCAGCTCAAGTAAGTACTGACATTCCTTTTCACATTGCTCAAAAAAGCCAAACAGGAAGTCCACATCAGCGTGCTCAAAGTTGTAGGTAGACTGCTCCACCTCGTTCTGATGGAAGATATCGCCGTAGGTGGTTTTGCCCAGGGGGCCGTCACACCATACCAGGTCATAAACCGAGTCCACGCCCTGAATGTACATGGCCAGACGCTCCAGACCATAGGTGATCTCGCCGGTTACCGGCTTGCATTCCAGGCCGCCTACCTGCTGGAAGTAGGTAAACTGGGTTACTTCCATGCCGTTGAGCCACACTTCCCAGCCCAGACCCCAGGCGCCCAGAGTGGGGTTTTCCCAGTTGTCTTCCACAAAGCGAATGTCATGTACCTGAGGGTCCAGGCCCAGTGCCTCAAGCGAGCCCAGATACAACTCCTGAATATTATCAGGCGATGGTTTGATCACTACCTGAAACTGGTAATAGTGCTGCAGACGGTTGGGGTTTTCGCCATAGCGGCCGTCGGTGGGGCGGCGTGATGGTTGTACATAAGCCGCAGCCATGGGCTCAGGGCCGATGGCACGCAGGCAGGTCATGGGGTGTGAGGTGCCGGCACCCACTTCCATGTCGAGCGGCTGCACTACGGTGCAGCCCTGACGGGCCCAATAATCCTGCAAGGTGAGGATCAGACCCTGAAAGGTATTGATATCGAATTTTTGCATGATGATAGCGCCTTGATATAGGTGCGTTTGCTGAGTGAAACTAGGTTACCGAGTATACCCGCTGGTCCGGTGTGAATATAGGCTGAATTAGGGAGGCACCATGGTGCAACGCTGTGCCTGGGTCAATCAGGACCCTCGTTATATTGCTTATCACGATCATGAGTGGGGCGTGCCCGAGTACGACAGCCGGGCGTTGTTTGAGAAGCTGTGTCTTGACGGCCAGCAGGCCGGGCTGAGCTGGTTTACTATTTTGTGCAAGATACCGGCCTACCGTGATGCTTTTGCCGGCTTTAAGCCTGCACAGCTGGTGCGCTTTACATCGGATGATGTGGAGCGGCTGATGCAAAATCCCGGCATAGTACGCAACCGCCGCAAGATTGAGTCCATTATTACCAATGCGCGGGCATACCAGGCCATGCAGGAAGCGGGTCTCGACTTCAGTCAGTGGCTCTGGGATTTTGTTGGGGGTACCCCTGTGACCAACCGATGGCCCGATGCGAGTGCTGTGCCGGTGACCACGCCCGAATCCGATAACATGGCCAAAGCGCTCAAGCAGCGGGGCTTCGCTTTTGTGGGCAGCACCAGTTGTTATGCCTTTATGCAGGCCACCGGCATGGTGAACGATCATCTGCTCAGTTGCCACTGCCATCCTGATCACGTCAGTAGCTGACCTTCAGTCTTATGCAGCGCTTGGTTTTTTACCTGACAGGGCGCTATATTGTCGATTACTTGTGCTTTGTTAACGGGAATTACCATGAAAAAGATTTGTCTGGCCGCGGCGGCGACTCTGGCTCTTTCCGCCTGTACTACCAACCCTTATACCGGCGAACGTCAGACTTCCAATGCAGCCATTGGCAGTGGTATTGGTGCGCTGGCTGGTGCCGTCATCGGTGGTGCGTCTGCCAGTTCCAGTGACCGCAAAAAAGGAATCCTTATCGGTGCTGCCAGTGGCGCTGCTCTGGGTGGTGGTGTGGGTTATTATATGGATGTGCAGGAAGCCAAACTGCGTGACCGTATGCAGGGTACCGGTGTCAGTGTTACCCGTAACGGTGACCAGATTATTCTGAACATGCCCAGTAATGTCACCTTCTCTGTAGACAGTGCCGAGTTGTCTCCCAGCTTCTACAACACCCTGAGCGGTGTTGCCATGGTATTGAAAGAATACGACAAGACCTGGGTAAATGTGGTTGGCCATACTGATAATACCGGCTCTGCCAGCTATAACCAGAGTTTGTCCGAGCGTCGTGCCGCCACCGTGGGTCAGTTCCTGATCAGTCAGGGTGCCGCTGCCAACCGCTTTAACATTCGTGGTGTAGGCTTCAGTCAGCCTGTGGCCAGCAACGCCACCGAGCAGGGCCGCGCCCAGAACCGCCGGGTAGAAATCACCCTGAGCCCTATGGGTTAAGCTAATTTATCTGTAACCTGATAAAAAATGCCCGCAAATGCGGGCATTTTTACGTAAAAGCAGCTGTAAGCTATCAGCCGTAAGCTGTAAGAAAAAACAACGCGGAACAACTGACAGCTTATAGCTGACCGCTTAAAGCTGTCAGTTCCCTTTCCGGATCAGAAAGCGGTAGGGCAGTTCGTCTGTCTGGCTGGACAATAACTGGTGATCCATAAAGCGGCAGAAGCTGGGAATATCCCGGCTGGTGGACGGATCGTCGGCAGTGATCAGCAGGGTTTCGCCGGCAGCCATGGTGCGCACCTGTTTGCGCACCATCATCACCGGCTCCGGGCAGCGCAGGCCGGTAGCGTCCAGCTGGTGATGAGCATCGGTAAGAGAAACGGTCATATCAGTCTACTTTTTCTGAAAACCCGCTTATCTTAATGCTGCCGAAAAAATGGTCAACCCTTTCATCGTTACATCAGAGCCGCTCAAGCACGGTGGCAATGCCCTGGCCCATGCCAATACACATGGTGGCCACACCCAGGGTTGCACCGTTATGCTCCATGACATTAATAAGGGTGGTGCAGATGCGTGCGCCCGAGCAGCCCAGCGGATGCCCAAGAGCAATGGCACCGCCATTGAGGTTTACTCTTTCGTCCATGATATCGAGCAGTTTCAGCTCTTTCAGTACTGCCAGCGACTGGGCGGCAAAGGCCTCGTTCAGCTCAAACACATCGATGTCTTCAAGAGTAAGCCCGGCGCGTTTCAGTGCCTTGTGCACCGCCGGCACCGGCCCTATGCCCATAACAGAGGGCTCACAGCCGGCCACCGCCATGGCGCGCACGCGGGCTCTGGGCTTAAGACCCAGGGCAGCGGCGCGATCGGCAGACATCACCAGCATGGCGGCGGCCCCGTCCGACAGAGCCGATGAGCTGCCGGCAGTCACGCTGCCGTTGGCAGGATCAAACACCGGCTTCAGGCTGGCGAGGGAGTCCAGGCTGGTGTCGGGCCGGATCACTTCATCGCTTTCCAGCAAAAAGGGCACGCCGTCGGCATCGTGGCCGGCAGTGGCCAGAATTTCCCGGTTGAAGCGACCCTCCACCGTAGCCTCATGGGCGCGCTGGTGCGAGCGCAGTGCAAAGGCATCTTGGTCTTTACGGCTTATCTGATATGTCTTTGCCAGCATTTCGGCGGTCAGGCCCATCATGCCGGCGGCTTTGGCCACATTCAGCCCTAGCCTTGGATGAAAGTCCACACCATGGGTCATGGGCACGTGCCCCATATGCTCCACGCCTCCCACCATAAAGATGTCGCTGTCACCGGTCATAATGGCCCGGCTGGCATCGTGCAGTGCCTGCATGGAGCTGCCACACAGCCGGTTTACGGTCACCGCACTTACCGACTTGGGCAGGCCGGCGAGCAGGGAGGCGTTGCGGGCTACGTTAAAGCCCTGCTCCAGAGTTTGCTGCACGCAGCCCCAGACAATGTCTTCTATCTCTGCCGCCTTCAGTGCCGGGTTGCGGGCCAGTAGCCCTTGCATCAAGTGCGCTGATAAGTCTTCGGCACGCACATGACGGAATGCACCGCCTTTTGAGCGGCCCATGGGGGTACGAATGCAATCTACAATCACCACGTCTTTCATGATTTGTCTCCTGCGGGCGCTCAGTAAAAGGTTTGGTTGTGTTGAGCCATGTGGCGCAGCCGGTCACTGACCTGATACAACGGACCCAGGCCGGCATGGTTATCCGCCATGGCCAGATATTCGTTTAGTCCTATGGTGTCGAGCCAGCGGAATACACCGCCACGGAACGGCGGAAAACCAAGGCCATAGATCAGCGCCATATCGGCTTCGGCGGGAGAGGCAATAATGTTTTCTTCCAGGCAACGCACCACTTCATTCACCATGGGCACCATCATGCGGGTAATGATGTCATCGGCTTCAAATGAATTTGTCTGGCCAAAGGCCTGCTGCAACAGCGCCTGAGCCTGAGGGTTGTCGGTTTTTTGCAGCCGGCCTTTTTTGTCCTGCTGCCAGCAGTAAAAGCCATGACCGTTTTTCTGGCCCAGTAGTTTTTGCTTAAACAGCAGGTCGATGGCGGTGCTGCCGCTTTGCTGCATGCGATCAGGAAACCCCTGTGCCATTACGTCGGCGGCATGATGGGCGGTATCCATGCCCACCACATCGAGTAATTGTGCCGGCCCCATGGGCCAGCCAAAGCGGCGTTCCATGATCTTGTCTATTTCGGCAATATCAGCGCCGTCGGCCAGCAGCCGGTTAAAGCCAAAGAAATAGGGGAACAGCACCCGGTTTACAAAAAATCCCGGGCAGTCGTTGACCACTATGGGAGTCTTGCCCATGGCTGCCGCGCAGGCCACCACCTGGTTGATGGTGTCATCACTGGTGTGCTCTCCGCGAATCACTTCCACCAGCGGCATGCGGTGCACCGGATTAAAAAAGTGCATGCCGCAGAAACGTTCAGGATGCGTGAGGCTTTTCGCCAGCTCAGAAATAGGAATGGTAGAGGTGTTGGAGGCAATAACGGTATTTTCATCCACCTTTTGCTCTGTTTCTGCCAGTACCTTCGTCTTGATGCCGGGGTTTTCCACTACGGCTTCCACTACCAGATCCACGTTGCCCAGTTCGTCATAACTGAGAGCAGGGCGAATATCAGACAGTACCCGTGCCAGTTGCTTGCCGTCTATTTTGTTCCGCTCCAGCTGCTGGTTAAGCCGCTTGCCGGCCTCATCCATGCCCAGTTGCAGCGCTTCGTTGTTAATGTCTTTCATCACCGCAGAAATGCCTTTTACGGCTGCCTGGCAGGCGATGCCGCCACCCATAATGCCGGCACCCAACACCGCCATGCGCTCTGTGGCAGTGGCGCTTTTTGCTGCCTTTTTGGCCTTGCTTTTCACCAGCTGATCATTCAGAAAAAGTCCGACCAGGGCGCGGGCTGCAGTGGTGCGAGTGAGCGTAATAAAGTTTTCCTGCTCTACCAGCAGGGCAGCGTCACGGCTCATGCCGGCGGCGGCTTCAATGGTGTTTACCGCCATTATGGGGGCTGGGTAGTGAGGGCCGGCCTTGGCAGCTACCATGCCTTTTGCGGTGGCAAAGCTCATGGCGGCTTCGGTTTTGCTCAGGGTTAGGGGAGAGGTTTTTTGCCGGCGGCGGCCTTGCCAGTGGTGCAAGCCGGCATCCTGCAGCAATTTAATACCGGCATCACGCAGTTTGGTGGTATCGACTATACCATCCAGTATGCCCAACTTCAGGCACTCATCGGCTTTATGATCCCGGCCAGTGGTAATCCACTCCATGGCGGTGTCGGCACCCAGCAGCCTGGGCAGGCGAACTGTGCCGCCAAAGCCCGGCATAATGCCCAGCTTGGTTTCCGGCAGGCCAATGCGGGCACTGACATCGCCCAAACGGAAGTCGGTTGCCAGAATACATTCACAGCCACCGCCAAGGGCGTAGCCGCGAATCAGGCTCACGGTGGGAAAAGGCAGGTCTTCCATACGATTGAAAATGGAATTGGCTCGGCCCAGCCAGCTTGCCAGCTCACTGTCAGGTAACGCAAACTTGTCGAGGAACTCGGTAATGTCGGCACCCACAATAAAGGCGTCTTTAGCACTGGTGACCAGCAGTCCTTTAATGCTCTCTGTTTTTTCCAGAGCGGTAATGGCTGCTTCCAGTGTCAGCAGAGCTGCACCGTCCAGTTTATTCACACTGCCGGGCGCATTAAAGCACAGCTCGGCAATACCATTGTCCATAAGGGTGACCGATAGGGTTTCACCTTGGTAGATCATATAAATATCTCCTTGAATTCCCTGAGGCAGCGCCGTTAACAACCAAGCACAGTCAAATCACTATGGACAGTAAATAGACACTTTTCAATGTATTTTAAAACGCTTGTTTAAAAAGCGTTTGTGTGTTTTTTGTCCGTCCAGGGCACTTTTCAGCTGTGATATGATGGCCAGTCTCAGATGTACAGGGATGATTCATGACCTTCACTCCGTATCTGGTTCCAGCCGCTTCTGTGGTGTGGGAGCAGGAAATCAAAAAAAGCCGTTTCATTACCTATCTGGCCCATACGCCGGATGCTGATGCAGCCAAAGTCTTTATTGAGCAAGTACGGGCCGAATATCCCGATGCCCGTCATCATTGTTCCGCGTTTGTGGCAGGTGCCCCCAACGACTCTCAGGCACTGGGTTTCAGTGATGACGGCGAGCCCACCGGCACGGCAGGAAAACCCATGCTGGCCGTCTTGCAGGGAGCGGGTATCGGTGAAATAACAGCTGTGGTGGTGCGCTATTTTGGTGGTATCAAACTGGGCACAGGCGGGCTGGTGCGGGCTTATGGCAGTTCGGTAAACGGTGCCCTGGCTGAACTGAGCACCACGGAAAAGATAATAGAAGGTCGGCTTGCACTTTCTGCCGACTATAGCGACATGGCTCAGCTGGAAAATCTGTTTACTCAGAGTGGTGCTCGTTGGGAGCAGCTGGATTATGGCGTTATGGTTTCCGGAGTGCTGCGGGTCGATATTCGCCTGCTTAACAGCCTGGCGCAGCAAATTAAAGACAGAACTCAGGGAAGGGTGATTGCCCGCCCGCTAACCGATTAATACACAGGCCGGAAGCCCTTCATGCATATTCGTTCTATTATCCGTATTGTAGGTATTCTGGTGGCGTTATTCAGCGTCACCATGTTGGCACCGGCACTGGTGGCCTATATCTATCGGGACGGTGCCGGTCTCGACTTCTTCAGTGCCTTTATTATCTGCCTGGTACTGGGGTTGGTGCTGTGGTTTCCTAACCGTAATCACCATAAAGATCTGCGGGCCAAGGAAGGTTTTCTTATCGTAGTGCTGTTCTGGACAGTGCTGGGCAGTGTTGGGGCCATTCCTTTCCTGCTCAGTGAAGTGCCGGATATGACAGTGGCTGAAGCATTTTTTGAGTCCTTTTCCGGCCTCACCACCACGGGGGCCACTGTTATCAGTGGTCTGGACAACCTGCCCAAGGCCATACTGTTTTATCGTCAGATGCTGCAATGGCTCGGGGGGATGGGGATCATTGTGCTGGCGGTGGCGATTCTGCCCATTCTGGGTATTGGTGGTATGCAGCTGTTTCGGGCTGAAATTCCCGGGCCGGTGAAAGACAATAAGGTCGCTCCGCGTATTGCCGAAACCGCCAAGGCGCTCTGGTACATCTATCTGGTGCTGACGATTGTCTGTGCCCTGTTACTGTGGCTGGCAGGCATGAACCTGTTTGATGCCATCTGTCACTCCTTCTCTACTATTGCTATCGGCGGCTTTTCTACCTACGACGCCAGTGTGGGCTATTTTAACAGCCCCACAATCAACCTTATTATCGTGGTGTTTCTGATTATTGCCGGTGTTAACTTCAGCCTGCATTTCGCTGCTTTTTCTAACCGTGGCATGCGGCTGTCGGTGTACCGGCTGGATCCTGAGCTGAAAGTCTTTATTGGTGTGCAGCTGGTACTGACTCTTATCTGCATGGCCATGTTACTGGTTCATCAGGTATACAGCGATCCCTGGCAGGCATTGGATCAGGCACTGTTTCAGTCGGTATCCATCGCTACTACTGCCGGTTTCAGTACTACAGGATTTGCCGAATGGCCTTTGTTTCTGCCGGTATTGCTGATGTTTGCCTCCTGTATTGGAGGTTGCGCCGGCAGTACCGGCGGAGGCATTAAAGTAGTGCGAATTATGCTGCTCAATCTGCAGGGGATGCGTGAGCTCAAGCGGCTCATTCATCCCAGAGCTGTGTATCGAATAAAACTTGGCAACAAAGCGTTAGCTGATAAAGTGGTTGAGGCAGTGTGGGGCTTTTTTGCCGCTTATGCATTGGTATTTGTTATTTGCATGCTGGCGCTGCTGGCGACCGGCATGAACGAACTTACCGCTTTTACTGCTGTGGTTGCTACCCTGAATAACCTGGGCCCGGGTCTGGGCGAAGTTGCCGCCAACTTTGGCAGCACAACAGACAGCGCCAAGTGGATTTTGGTGTTGTCCATGCTGTTTGGTCGTCTTGAAATATTTACCCTGTTGGTGCTGTTCACGCCAGCGTTCTGGCGCAGCTGATTGAGGAGTCTATGGAAAAACTGTTGGTACTTTATTCATCCCGTAATGGTCAGACCCACAAGATCATTGAGGCGATGCGGTGTGAATTCAGTGGTTATGATGTGGAACTGGTGGATTTGCACACCAATCCCAGAAAAAACCTCAGCAAATACGATAAGGTGCTGATAGGGGCCTCTATTCGCTACGGTCGTTTCCACGATAGTGTTCATAACTTTATTCAGCACCATAGTGAGCAGCTGGCCGTAGCAGACTCGACTTTTTTTTGCGTTTGTCTCACTGCACGTAAGCCAGAGAAAGCCGTTCCTGAAAACAACGCCTATATCAAGAAATTTCTGGCTCAGTCTCCCTGGCGACCGCGAACCATAGGCGTATTTGCCGGTGCGCTGAAATACAGCGAATACAACTGGTGGCAGACCCGCATCATTCAGCTGATCATGAAAATCACCGGCGGCAGCACCGATACCAGCCAGGATCTGGAGTTCACTGACTGGGACAAAGTCAGCGAATTCGCCAGGAAAATCGCCGGCCGGGGCTGATATAGCGCAGTAAAAATACAGTAAAAAGCGGTTTTGGTATGTTTTTTATACGAAGTCGCTTTTTTTAATGAAAATGTCAAAAAAGCCCTTGCGCAAAATCGGCCGGTCCCTATAATGCGCATCCACTGACACGGGGCAACACACCAACGGTCACAAGGGTTGAAAGCGAACCAAACAAAGTTCAAATCAACGCTTGACGAACACCAAGAGTTGCGTAGAATACGCAGCCCTGACCAGCGAAAGCGGTCAACGCTCTTTAACAACTTATCAAGCAAACTGTGTGGGCACTCGCAGTCGATTGAGAAACAAAAAATATTGTTTTTCAATGATTTGTGAAGTGCACTAGCAATAGCAGCAATTCAGATATTCATTGAGCATCAAATCTTTAATTGAAGAGTTTGATCATGGCTCAGATTGAACGCTGGCGGCAGGCCTAACACATGCAAGTCGAGCGGTAA
>NZ_KB908466.1 GCF_000381965.1 Oceanimonas smirnovii ATCC BAA-899 | reverse complement strand
AAACGTTTGAGCAGCAATATCAATGCCGACAAATACACTCATTCCCTTTCCTCTCGCCTCGCTATGGTTCACAATTATCACCGGTTCCCCGACCTCGCACTTCATGCAGTCTCAACCTTGTGATGCGAAGTCCATCTTGATGGCTTCCTGATACTCTTCGAGATAGGCAATGAGGCGGGGGGCCAATCTACGCACGAGGTCAGTAAACACTGCCTCCAGGTTGGGACGGCCTCCCCGGTAACTGGTTTTAACTCTATCAATTCCTGTGCGTTCAACATACAAGGTTGGCGATGAGCGTAGCGAATCACAACCGCGGCCAGGTTCCCTCCCCTTGGCAAGGGGAGGGTCAGGGTGGGGTTCGAAGATTACATCCGCGTTTTGCGCTTCTGCTTTTGCCGCTGGCCCGGCTTGGGGCCACGGGCACCGGTGGGAGCCGGTTTTTTAGGGGCTGCGCCGGTGCCGGCCCCTTTAACACGGGTGTTGTGCTTGCGCACCGCCTTGCGAATGCGGGCTACCTGCTTGAAACGGTCTGGCGCGTTGACATCCACCTTGCTTTCCTGCTCCGGCGGCAGTCCCACTTCCTTGCGCAGGTAGTTCACCTGATCCAGCGCCAGCTCGGCCCAGCCGCCCCGGGGCAGGTTTTTGGGCATTTCAATCTTGCCGTAACGTACCCGCATCAGCCGGCTTACCTGCATGCCCTGAGACTCCCACAGCCGGCGCACTTCCCGGTTGCGGCCTTCCTTCAGGGTAACGTGGAACCAGAGGTTCATGCCCTCGCCGCCGGTGTATTTCAGAGTGTCAAAGCGGGCCTCGCCGTCTTCCAGCATCACGCCCTTGCGCAGCCGCTGCAGCATGGCTTCGTCCACTTCACCAAACACCCGCACCGCGTATTCACGGTCAATTTCATGGCGCGGGTGCATCAGCCGGTTGGCCAGCTCGCCGTCTGTGGTGAACAGCAACAAACCGGAGGTGTTCACATCCAGCCGGCCCACCGCCACCCAGCGGGCGCCCTGCAGCCGCGGCAGACGATCAAATACAGTAGGGCGGCCTTCCGGATCCTTGCGCGTGCTTACCTCACCTTCCGGCTTGTGGTAGGCCAGCACCCGGCACACGATATCGCTTTCGGCCTGGGTTTCCACCACATGACCGTCCAGACGAATGTTCTCGCTGCCGGTGACCCGGTCGCCCAGCACCGCTATCTTGCCGTCCACGCTCACCCGGCCTTGGCTGATCATGGCTTCAATTTCCCGGCGCGAGCCCTTGCCGGCGCGGGCCAGCACTTTTTGCAATTTTTCAGTCATTTTGTTCACTTATTCAAAAGGGGTGATATCGCCGGCACCTTCGCGCACGATCACCGGAGTGTCATCGTAAAGATCCACCACTGTGGTGGGCCGTGAATCGATCACACCGCCATCAATAATCAAATCTACTACCTTTTCCAGCCGGTTACGGATTTCAAAGGGATCATATTCTGCCTCGCTTTCACCGGGCAATATCAGGCTGCAGGACATCAGTGGCTCACCCAGCGCCTCCAGCAGGGCCAGGCTGATAGCATGATTCGGCACCCGCAGACCTATGGTTTTGCGCTTGGGATTCTGCAGCCGCTTGGGCACTTCCTTGGTGGCCCGCAAAATAAAGGTGTAGGCACCCGGCGTGTTATTTTTCATCAGCCGGAATGCAGTATTGTCTACCCGGGCGTAGGCCGACAGCTCGGACAAATCGCGGCACACCAGGGTGAAATTATGATCCTTGTCGATCTGGCGAATGCGGCAGATACGCTCCATGGCGTTCTTGTCGCCTACCAGACAACCGATGGCATAGCCCGAGTCGGTGGGATACACCAGCACACCGCCCTGGCGCACTATGGCCACCGCCTGATTGATCAGCCGTGGCTGAGGATTTTCTGGATGAATTTCAAAAAACTGACTCATGATTCCTCCCGGAATGATTTATAAAAAGCGTTCCCATACAGGAGTGGCTTCTTTGGGCAGCCACAACTGGCGGCCCAGCTCCCGCCACTGACTGGGAAAATGAAAGTCGGAGCCCACGGATGCATCCAGGCCATATTCCCGGCTCCACTTACCCAGCGTGGCACGTTCGTGCGGACTTTGCTGCGCCATAGACACTTCCATGGCATCACCGCCGGCCTCGGCAAAGGCGGTTAACATTTTTCTTATCCACTTGTTGGACAAGTCGTAACGGGTGGGATGGGCCAGCACCGCCACGCCCCCCGCCGCCTGAATGGCACCGATGGCTTCATGCAATGAGCACCAGTCCGGTGGCGCATAGCCGGTGTTACCCCGGCTGATAAATTTCTTAAACACCTTGGCCATGGAGTCGGCCGCGCCCTGCTCCAGCAGCCAGCGTGCCATGTGGGTGCGAGTAATGGCGGCGTCACCGGCCAGGGCTTTGGCCCCCTCATAGGCACCCGGATAGCGGGCCTTTTCCAGCCGTTCCCCCATTAACCGGGCCCGGGCATCACGGCGTGCTGCCTGTTCGCCCAGCAATCGCACCAGACCGGCATGGCCCGGATCCAGGTTCAGACCTACCACATGAATTTCCTTGTGCTCCCACAGCGCCGAGATTTCCACCCCGGTTATCAGGCGTATGCCGTGCTCGTTGGCCGCGGCCTGCGCCTCCGCCAGCCCGGCGGTACTGTCGTGGTCGGTCAGCGCCAGCACATTCACCTCTTTTTCGGCAGCCCGGGCCAGTAGTGCAGCCGGCGTGAGGCTGCCGTCAGAGGCAGTAGAATGGCTGTGCAGATCGATACGCATAAAAAATCCTGTGTTCAGACTTGACTTGAACCCGCAAAAATCGTTTAACTATATCCAGTTTTTCGATTAGCGAGATGAGCGGCATGTTTCAGCAAATTTCCACTATTACCATTTGGTGGTGGCACACTCCCTGACGCGGGTGTGATTTGCTGTGTGCGCTTAACAGTCTCAGCGAAACATGAAAGCCCGCAACTATGCGGGCTTTTTTATTATCCAGCAAAAGGTAACGCGATGAAACCGACCTTTATGAATTTTTGGCGATGGCAATCCGACAACCGGTCTGAACCACTACCGGCATTCGCGTCTGTTACCGACGACGACATTGCCAGCCAGGTCATCAGACAGATTCCTGATGATCAGCATTAACTAAAAAGGAACACCCAATGGCGCAAGGTCAGCTCCACGTTTTATTGCACGATGCACCCTATACCGATGATCCTCTGGCGTTATACGCCGCCCTCAGCCAGCCCGGCGATAACAGCCTGCTGTTTGAGTCTGCCGAAATTGACACCAAGGCCGGCACCCAAAGTTTACTGATGCTCGACGCCTGTGTGCGTCTGGTATGCCACGGCCGCACCGTCACGCTCACTGCCCTGAATGCCAACGGCCTGCCGGCACTGGCGCTGGTTCACAGCGAACTGGGCGGCGAACGCAGCGACACCCGGCTTACCGTGCCCCTGACACAAGCCGATGCCAACCTGGACGAAGACAGCCGCCTGAAAGCGCCTTCAGTGCTGGAAACCATACGTCTTATTCTTACCCGCTTTGACGCCGACCGCGGCCAGCAGCATCTGTTTATGGCCGGCACCTTTGCCTACGATCTGATTGCCGCCACCGAGCGTCTGCCCGACGTGACCGAGGGCATTAACCACTGCCCCGACTTTTGTTTTTATCTGGCGGAAACCCTGATCACCCTGGATCACGTCAACGAGCAATGCCATCTGGCCGCCTGCGCCTTTGATGCCGGCGAACAAACGCGCCTGCAGGAACGTCTGAACAAACTGGCTGCTGCCTGCGCCGAGCGCCACAGCCGCCCTGCAGCCAATACAACCTTAACCGGCAAGGTGAAAGCCAGCAAAAGCGACGCCGAATTCCGCGCCGATGTGGAGCGGCTCAAGGGCAATATAGTGGCCGGCGACATTTTTCAGGTAGTGCCCTCGCGCTGCTTTACCCTGCCCTGCCCCAGCCCGCTGGCGGCCTACGGCACGCTCAAGCAGACCAACCCCAGCCCCTACATGTTCTATGTGAACGATGAAGACTTTATTCTGTTTGGTGCCAGCCCCGAAAGCTCGGTAAAGTTTGACCATGCCAGCCGTCAGGTGGAAATGTATCCCATTGCCGGCACCCGCCGCCGGGGCTTCAACCCCGATGGCAGCATCAACCTGGATCTGGACGGCCGCATTGAGCTGGACCTGCGCCAGGACGCAAAGGAAACCGCCGAGCATCTGATGCTGGTGGATCTGGCCCGCAACGACATTGCCCGCATCAGCGAGCCCGGCAGCCGCTATGTAAAAGATCTGCTGAGCGTGGATCGCTACAGCCATGTGATGCATCTGGTGTCCCGGGTAGTAGGGACTCTGCGTGCCGATCTCGACGCCCTGCACGGCTATCAGGCCTGTATGAACATGGGCACCCTGACCGGCGCGCCCAAAATTCGCGCCAGTGAGCTTATTCGCGAGGTAGAAGGCCAGCGCCGGGGCAGCTACGGCGGTGCCGTGGGTTATGTCAACGGCCTGGGCGACATGGACACCTGTATTGTTATTCGCTCCGCCTTTGTAAGCGCTGGTCAGGCCCACGTGCAGGCCGGTGCCGGCGTGGTGTATGACTCGGATCCGCAGGCAGAAGCCGACGAAACCCGCAACAAGGCGGCGGCAGTGCTCAATGCCATCGCTCTTTCCCACGGCACCACACTGGCGGAGGTGAGCCCATGAGCCAGACCATTTTCCTGCTCGACAACTACGACTCCTTTACCTACAACCTGGTGGATCAGTTCCGCTCGCTGGGTGCCACCGTCAACATTTACCGCAACACAGTGCCGGTGGCCCAGCTGCTGACCGCCATGGAGCAGGCCGACAACCCGGTGCTGGTGCTCTCCCCCGGTCCGGGCAAGCCCAGTGACGCCGGCAATATGCCGATACTCATCAAGGAATGTCTGGGTCATGTTCCCATTCTCGGCATCTGCCTTGGCCATCAGGCGCTGGTAGAGCATTACGGCGGCAAAGTAACCAGCGCAGGTGAAATCAAACATGGCAAAAGCTCCATGATCAGCCACAGCGGTGACGGTGCCTTTGCCGGCCTTGCCAATCCGCTGCCGGTGGCCCGTTACCACTCTTTGGTGGGCACCGATATTCCCGCCGGCCTGGAAGTGATTGCCGACTTTCACGGCATGACCATGGCGGTACAGGACAAGGCCAACCGGGTGCTGGGCTTTCAGTTTCATCCCGAATCCATTATGACCACGGACGGGGCTCGCCTGCTGGCCCAGAGCCTGACATTTATCAGCAACAAGGAGAATGCCGCATGAGCCAGGCCATGGAGCAACTTTACCGGGGCGAAAACATCAGCCGGGAACAGGCCCACGCCCTGTTTGAGCAAGTGATGAGCGGCGATATGGATCCGATAGTGCTGTCTTCCCTGCTGACCGCATTAAAAATGAAAGGTGAAACCTCCGACGAGATCGCCGGTGCCGCCAGCGCTCTGCTGGCCGCTGCCAAACCCTTTCCGCGCCCCGACTATGCCTTTTGTGACATAGTGGGCACCGGCGGCGACGGCATGAACACCATTAACGTCTCCACTACCTCGGCGCTGGTGGCCGCCGCCTGCGGCATCAAGGTGGCCAAGCACGGCAACCGGGGCGTGTCGTCCAAATCCGGCTCGTCCGATCTGCTGGAGCAGCTCGGCATTCGCCTGGACTTAAATCCGGAACAGGCCCGTCGCTGCCTGGACGACACCAATGTGTGCTTTTTGTTTGCGCCTCACTACCACGGCGGCATTCGCCATGCCATGCCGGTGCGCCAGGCCCTGAAAACCCGCACCATCTTTAACGTGCTGGGCCCGCTCATTAACCCGGCCCGCCCCGGCTTTATGCTGCTTGGCGTCTACAGCCCGGCACTGGTGCGCCCCATTGCCGACACCCTGGTGGCCATGGGCCTTGAGCGCGGCATGGTGGTGCACGGCAGTGGTCTGGATGAAATTGCCATTCACGGCAGCACTCACATTGCCGAGATCAATAAGGGTGACATCACCGAATATGACATCACCCCGGAAGCGCTGGGGCTGGAGCGTCATGATATCAGCGCCATTGAAGGCGGTGAACCGGCAGAAAACCGCCTGATCACCGAGGCACTGCTGGCCGGCGAAGGCACCCTGGCGCAGCAGAGCGTGATTGCCATGAACGTAGCACCGCTGCTGGTAATGAGCGGTCAGGTGGAAAACCTCAAGCAGGGCGTGGAGCGGGCGCTGTCCGTGTTAAGATCCGGCCGTGCCATGGATGTAGCCAAACAACTGGCGGAGTTGAGTCAATGCTGAATACAGTGCTCGGCAAAATCGTTGCCGACAAAAAAATCTGGGTGGAAGCGCGCAAGCAAAGCCAGCCGCTGGCAAGCTTTGAAGCCGGCCTCACCCCCAGTGATCGCCCCTTTGCCGAGGCCCTGGCCGCCGGCAAGCCGGCCTTTATTCTGGAGTGCAAAAAAGCCTCGCCGTCCAAAGGCCTGATTCGCGAAGTGTTCGACCTGGACGCCATTGCCGGCGTCTATGGCCGCTACGCCTCGGCCATTTCGGTGCTCACCGACGAGAAATACTTTCAGGGTCGTTTTGAGTTTGTCACGCAAGTGCGCAACCAGGTCACCCAGCCGGTGATCTGCAAGGACTTTATTATCGACCCTTACCAGATCAAGCTGGCCCGACATTACCAGGCCGACGCCATTCTGCTGATGTTGTCGGTACTGAATGACGAAGAATATGCATCCCTTGCCGCCGTGGCCGAGTCCCTCAACATGGGTGTGCTCACCGAAGTGATCGACGAAGATGAAGTGGCCCGCGCCCTGAAGTTGGGCGCCAGGGTCATTGGCATCAACAACCGGGATCTGCGGGACCTCAGCATCGATCTCGACCGCACCAAACGGCTGGCGGCACTGATCCCCGACGACCGTATCGTGATTTCCGAATCGGGCATTTATCACCACGGCCAGACCAAGGCCCTGTCGGCCCATGCCGACGGCTTTCTGGTGGGCAGCTCGCTGATGGCCGAAGACGATCTGGAACTGGCGGTGCGCCGGCTGATCCTGGGTGACAACAAGGTCTGCGGCCTGACTCAGCCCGAAGACGCCGCCGCCGCGTTTGATGCCGGTGCCGTGTATGGCGGCCTGATTTTTGTGGCCAAAAGCCCCCGCTGCGTAAGCCTTGATCAGGCCCGCCGCGTAATGGCCGGTGCCCCGCTTCACTATGTGGGCGTATTTCAGAATCATCCCATAGACGAGGTGGTTGCTACCGCGCAGGAGCTGAACCTTTCTGCGGTGCAACTGCACGGCGATGAGAACGACGCCATTATAGATGCGCTGAAAGCCCGGCTACCCGGCGTGGCCATCTGGAAAGCGGTGGCAGTCAGCGATGCGCTGCCGGCTCTGCCCGAGCACGCCGACCGGCTGCTGTTCGACACCAAAGTCGGCAACCAAAGCGGCGGCACCGGCCTGGCCTTTGACTGGGCGCTTTTGAACGACATCGACAAGGCCACTGCCATGCTGGCCGGGGGCCTCACCCCCGACAACGCCGCCACCGCAGCAAGCCAGGGCTACCTTGGCCTGGACTTTAACTCCGGCGTAGAAAGCGCCCCCGGCCAAAAAGACGCTACCAAACTCAAGGCGGCCTTTGCCACCATCAGACATTACGGACACAGGACACAAAAATGAGCTTACTTAACCCCTTTTTTGGTGATTTTGGCGGCATGTATGTGCCGCAGATCCTGATGCCGGCGCTGCTGCAACTGGAGCAGGCCTTTGTGGATGCCCAGCAGGATCCGGAATTTGACCGCGAGTTTCGCGAGCTGCTGGCGGAATATGCCGGCCGCCCTACCCCGCTCACCCGGGTGCGTAATCTAGCCAGCAACACCAAGACCCGCATCTATCTCAAGCGGGAAGATTTGCTGCACGGCGGTGCCCACAAAACCAATCAGGTACTGGGCCAGGCGCTGCTGGCCAAGCGCATGGGCAAAAAACGCATTATTGCCGAAACCGGTGCCGGCCAGCACGGCGTGGCCACGGCGCTGGCCTGCGCGCTGATGGACATGGAATGCATCGTCTATATGGGTGCCAAAGACTGCGAGCGGCAAAAGCCCAACGTCTTTCGTATGCAGCTGATGGGTGCCAAGGTAATACCGGTGCATGCCGGCTCCGCTACCCTGAAAGACGCCTGTAACGAGGCGCTGCGCGACTGGACCGCCAACTATGACACCACCCACTATATGCTGGGCACCGCCGCCGGCCCCCATCCCTTCCCCACCATAGTGCGGGAATTTCAGCGCATGATTGGCGAAGAAGCCAAGGTGCAAATTGTAGAGCACGAAGCGCGCCTGCCCGATGCAGTCATCGCCTGCGTGGGCGGCGGCTCCAACGCCATTGGCATGTTTGCCGACTTTATTGAAGAAGAAAACGTCAAACTCATTGGCGTGGAGCCGGCGGGCAAGGGTATTGAAACCGGCGAACACGGTGCCACTTTGGGTGAAGGCACCAAGGGCGTGTTCTTTGGCATGCTCTCCCTGATGATGCACGACACCGACGGTCAGGTGGAAGAGTCCTACTCCGTCTCTGCCGGCCTCGATTTTCCCTCGGTTGGCCCGCAACATGCCTACCTGGCCACTACCGGCCGGGCTCAGTATGTGTCGGTGACCGATGATGAAGCTCTGGATGCTTTTCAGGCCCTGGCCCGTAACGAAGGTATTATTCCGGCGCTGGAGTCGTCCCACGCCCTGGCCTATGCATTGAAACTGGCCGAAGCCGAGCCGGAAAAAGAACAAGTCCTGGTGGTTAACCTGTCCGGCCGTGGCGACAAGGACATCTTTACCGTGGCCGATATTCTGGAGCAAAAAGGAGAAATGAAATGAGCCGCTACCAGCAACTGTTCCAGCGCCTGAACACCGCCAATGAAGGGGCCTTTGTGCCCTTCGTAACCCTGGGTGACCCCACGCCTGAGCAGTCGCTCAAGGTGATTGACGCCCTGGTGGCCGGCGGTGCCGATGCGCTGGAGCTGGGCATTCCCTTCTCCGATCCGGTGGCCGACGGCCCCACCATTCAGGCTGCCACCCTGCGCGCCCGGGAAGCCGGCACCCGCACACAAACCTGCTTTGACATGCTCAGACAGGTGCGGGAAAAATACCCCGAGCTGCCTATTGGCCTGCTGGTGTATGCCAACCTGGTATACGCACCGGGCATGGACAGCTTCTACTCCCGCGCCGCCGACGCCGGGGTAGACTCTGTGCTGGTGGCCGACGTGCCACTGGAAATGGCCGGCCCCTTCAAGGCTGCCGCCGACAAGGCCGGTATTGAAAGTATTTATATCGCCCCGCCCAACGGCAGTGAAGCTACTCTCAAGGCGATTGCACAGGCTGGCTCCGGCTATACCTATCTGCTGAGCCGCGCCGGTGTCACCGGCACCGAAACCAGGGCCGGCGCGCCGGTGAACACCCTGTTGGCCACCCTGGCCAAGTACGACGCGCCGCCGTCGCTGCTCGGCTTTGGGATCTCCAGCCCCGAGCAGGTGCGCGACGCCATTGCCGCCGGTGCTGCCGGTGCCATCTCCGGCTCCGCCGTGGTGAAGATCATTGAGCAGCACCTGGACCAGCCCCAGGCCATGACAGACGCCCTTACCGCCTTTGTAAAAGAGATGAAGGCCGCGACCAGGAAGTAAGCCACGCTTCCGTCACCCCCGCGAAGGCAGGGGGGCCATAAAAACGGTGCCAGAGTTCACTCTTGGCGCCGTTTTTTAATCCCGCTCGAAGGTTGTGATGAGCGAAGCGAATCCCAACAAATTCAGCCACAAAGCAAACATTTATCCACTCTCCTCATCATTCCCAACGTGCTAACCTGGTCCGATAAAAATCAAAAATAACAAGGACACGGGATGACAACGCCATTGCTGCAAGGGCTATATGATCTGCTTACCACTCAGGACTTTACCGACACAGCCGAGGCATTAGCACAAGCCGGATTAACCATTCATGCCGAGGAACTCAATCCGGAGTTCAGTCATGAGCGGCTGGCTGATGCGCTGGCGGAGCAGCTTTCTCAATTGCTGGCCGGTATCAAAGGCAAAGACAAGATCGAGGCACAAGCCCACCTGGTTAATGATATTCTGCGCTATTCCCGCCGCCGGCTTGAAAAAAACGACGAAGCTGAGCTGCTTGCCACCCCACCTCAAGTAGTAAGGGCTCTGTATTCCACCAAGGTCCCAGACATGCCGGTCATTGGGTTATCCCAGCCCTGGTTATTTACCGCCGGTAAAGACTCTCCCGCCCTGTTTCACGAGTTACAAGCCGAGCTGGCTTCGTGCAACGGCGTCGATATTTTGATGAGCTTTATTACCGTCTCCGGTGTACGCAAAATCATAGATGTACTCAAACACATCACCAGTACCAATGCTCAGGGTCAAAGCCAGGCCAGAGTGCGCATTATCACCACCACTTACATTGGTGCCACAGAACAAAAAGCATTGGATATGCTGGCTCAACTGCCCAACTGCGCCGTGCGTGTATCCCTGGATGGCCGACGTACTCGCCTGCATGCCAAAGCCTGGATTTTTGAGCGCCACAGCGGCTTTGGCTCCGCCTATGTCGGCAGTGCCAATTTATCCAGCTCCGCGCTGATGGGCGGCCTGGAGTGGACCGTAAAATTCACCGAAAAGGGCCAAAATCAGCTGTATCAACGGGCCCAGGCCCATTTTGAAACCCTTTGGAATGATGGAGAGTTTCAGCCTTATAACCCGAATGATCACACCCACCGCCAAGAGCTCGCCAGAGCCATCAAGCGCGAGTCGGGTCGGGATTTTATTGCCACCCCTACCTTTTTCGATATTGAGCCCAAGCCCTTTCAGCAGGATATTCTGGAGCAGCTGGCCAACGAGCGAGCCCATGGCCGCATGCGTAATTTGCTGGTGGCGGCCACCGGCACCGGCAAAACCGTGATGGCGGCCTTTGATTATCGTAATCTGGCCCGCCAGCAAGGTGGCCTGCCCCGATTGTTGTTTGTCGCACACCGCAAGGAACTACTGATACAGGCCATGCGCACCTTTCGGCTGGTGTTACGCGAGCCAGAATTTGGCGATCTCTTTACCAGTGAGCATCAACCGCCGCAAGATAACCACCTGTTCGCCACTATTCAAAGTCTGAACGCGCGCAAATTAGTTTCACAGGCCAAGGCAGACCATTGGCATATGGTGATCATTGACGAATGCCACCATATTGAAGCCAACAGCTTTGAACAACTGCTAACCATCTTAAAACCCGCCTGTTTGCTGGGGCTGACCGCCACTCCGGAACGCACCGACGGCAAGAACATTCTGCGCCATTTCGATAATCGGCCCGATGGCTCTCCAGCGGCCCAGTTACGCCTGTGGCAGGCATTGGATCTGCAACTGCTGGCACCCTTTGAATATTACGCCTGCGACGATGATACCGACTACCGCAGCATTCCCTGGCAGCAGGCTAACGAGCGAAAGGAGCTGAACACGCTGCTGACCGGCAATCATGTGCGGGCCGCCGCCGTTATTCGTGCCTGGCAGCAGCTGGTGAATGACCCACGTCAGTGCAAGACCCTGGTGTTTTGCGTCAGCATTCCCCATGCTGATTTTATGGCGGATCAGTTTGAAAGAGCAGGCATTATTGCCCGTATAATTACCGGCAATAGCTCGTCACAAGAGCGACACGAACTACCCAAACAGCTCAAGAACGGCGATATTCATGCCCTGATCACCGTCGATCTCTATAACGAGGGCGTCGATTTGCCCTTTGTTGATACCCTGTTGCTGCTGCGCCCGACTCAAAGTGCCACTCTGTTTCAGCAACAAATCGGTCGTGGATTGCGACTGCATGAGGGCAAGGAAAGCTGCCTGATCCTAGATTTTGTCGGCCAACATAAACAAGGCTTTCGCTTCGACCTGCTCTACAGCGCCATTACCGGGCTCACTCGCCGAGAAGTGGTGGAAAGCGTTGATAAGGGCTTTGGTCGTCTGCCCAGCGGTTGCCACCTTCAGCTACAAAAGCAGGCCCGCGAGCATATTCTTGACAGCCTACGCCAGGCCATTAATCAGAACTGGCGTCGTCTGCAACAAGAGCTGCATGCCTATGTCAGCCTCACCAATAATCAGCAAGTGACCCTCAGCGAGTTTCTAAACGAGCAGCAACTGGAGCTGGAAGATATTTACCGCTCCGGTCAAAACAGCGGCTGGGCCAACTTAAAAAGGGATGCAGGACTGCTGGATGGCGAGCCCGACGAGCAAGAGCGATATTTCAGTCGTCGTATGGGCAGCCTGCTGCATATCGATGATGCCGAGCAATTGCAGCTGACCCGAGAGGTAGCCGAGCAAAATGCCCGCTACTCGATCTCCAATAACAGCGAACGGCAACGGCTACAAATGCTGGCCTATCAGATAGACGGCGAACATAAGCAAACCGGCTCGGCGCAAGCCTTTCTCGACCGCCTGGCACAAACCCCGGCCGCCTGCACTGAGCTGGCCGAGCTCAGCGATTATCTGGATGCCCGCACTCGCTATGCCTATTCTCCCCTGCCAGGCCTGGAACATACGCCACTAAAGCTGCATGCCGCCTACCAAAGTCGGGAAATTCTTACAGCGGTTGGCTTTCTAACCGAGCAGAAGCGCACACCTTTTCAGGCCGGCGTGCTGGCGTTAAGGGAACTAAAAACCGAACTTTTATTTGTCACTCTCGATAAAAGCACGGCGCAACATGAAGGCGTGGCCTATCACGACTACGCCATTAGCCAGCATGAGTTTCACTGGCAATCCCAGAACAGCGCCGGCCCGGATACTCCCGGCGGCAGGCGCTACCTCGAAAGCAATGAGAACGGCTGGCGCTTTCAGCTGTTTGTGCGCACCAATAAACAATCACCCTATCGTGCCTGCGGCCCGGTACGTTTTTTGCGCTACCACGGCAGCAAACCGATGAACATTTACTGGCAACTGGAGCACCCGCTGCCGGTGCGGTTGTTCAGGGAATTTAGTGTATTGAAGGGGTAAAAAAAGCGCCCTGACGGCCGCTGATGCAGGCTGGCAGCCTGCCGCTCCACTGTTCAAGCAACACCGTCACATCACGAAGCAGCAGCGGGGATTGCCGCAGCCGACCGGCACAGGGAGGTGCTTGAAGCGTGTCGGCGGAGTACAACCGCGCTGCTGCTTCGCATTACGATCGTGTTCAGTCCTTGCTCTCAATCCCAAAATACTGCCGGTGCAGCTCGCGGATTTGTTCGGCCAGCTCGGGTACCGGACCGGCCACGGGAATGTCGGGGGCCACGTCGTTAATGGTCAGCGCCTTTACCGGTGAGGCACCCTGGCCCCATTGCTCGCACCAGGCTGCAAACTGGCCGGCGGAGCTGGCAAATACAATGCGCCCAAGACCTGCCCAGGCATGAGCGGCGGAGCACATGGGGCAGTGCTCCCCTGAGGTATAAAGCGTAGCGCGGGCTCGTTCGGTTTCGCTCAGGTTTTCCGCAGCCCAGCGGGCCAGGGCAATTTCGGGGTGCCAGGTGGGCTCACAGGTATGAATGCGATTGCGGTCTTCCGCCAGTACTTTCCCCTCGGCGGATACCAGCACAGAGCCAAAGGCCATATCACCTTCACTCAGGGCCTCTTTGGCCAGCTCCACACAACGACGCAAATGGCGCAGATCCTGTTCGAATATGGTCATGCTTACCTCCTCGCAGTAATTTATGAGTCTGCTATTCAAGGTACTGAAGAAATTAAAAATTTAAAAGTCGATCAGCCTCACCCCTTTTATTTTCGGTTTATGCTTGCATGGCTGTTTATGTTTCAAACAAATCAAGGAGAGCAAATGTTTGATTTAACCGGACAGGTCGCCCTGGTCACGGGCGGAGCTAAAGGTATAGGCAGGGGGATTGCACAAGTACTGGTCAACGCTGGTGCCACCGTGGTGATCGCCGATATTGATGAGGCCGCCGGCAAGACCAGCGCCAAGAAGCTGGGTGCGCATTATTTTTATCTGGATGTATCCAACCAGGAAAGCTGCAAACAGGTTGTTGCTGCGGTTAAGCGGGACTTTGGGCAACTTGATATTCTGTGCTCCAACACCGGGATCTTTCCTCAGTGCGACCTGGCCACCATGACAGAGCAGCACTGGGATGAAATGCACAATATCAACCTCAAGGGTACTTTCTTTATGGTGCAGGCAGCACTGGAGGTGATGCGTACCCGGGGCTACGGCCGCATTGTGATCACCTCTTCCATTACCGGACCGGTAACCGGCTTTCCCGGCTGGAGTCATTATGCCGCCAGCAAGGCCGGCCAGCTGGGTTTTATGCGCAGCGCGGCGCTGGAGTGTGCCCGTGACGGTATTACCATCAATGCTGTGATGCCCGGTAATATTCTCACCGAAGGACTGCAGGCCCAGGGTGAGGACTACCTAGCGCAAATGAGGGCGGCCATTCCCTCTCATACTCTGGGCACGCCTGACGACATTGGCCATGCCGCCTGTTTTCTGGCATCAAGAGAAGCTCGGTATATTACCGGTCAAACCCTGATTGTGGATGGTGGACAGATACTCCCCGAGTCACCGGAAGCAATACAATAAAAAGGCCCGGTAAAACCGGGCCTTTTATCTGCTTATTGGGTGTCGGAGACCGGCTGCAATATTTTGTCACCGGCACGCTTCAGTCGCAGTGGCGCATAGATAAGTGCGCCCACCAGAAAGAGGCCAAGATAGCCGATTAGCGGATAGAAAAACGCCACCAGCTGAGTAAAGCCGGCAAAACTGGCCACAAAGCCCACCACCATGGTTACCATGCTGAAACGGTTTGCCGCCGGCGTACGCATTTCTACAAAACGGGCAACAAAGGCATAGAACATGCTGGCACCCGTACTGAAAATCATGCCAAACAGTACAAAGGCCATGGCCTTGGCCAGCCAGGGTGAAATGCCGTCTATAATTTTGAGCAGCGGTAACGGATAGCCTGCCACCACATCAATTTGCGAGAACATGGCCAAATGGCTGATCATGATCATCACGCCCACACCGGCTCCCCCCAGCAGACCGCCCCAGCGGGCGATACGGGCATTGGGCTCGGCACCGCCCATAACCAGTGACATGGCTGCACCCACGGCAATATTGAACGACACATAGTTCACCGCCGACACCAGCCAGTGCGGCAGAGTCGACTCAATGCCTTCGGCAATGGGGGCCAGCTCTTCAAAGCTGCGCTCCATGGTAAACAGGCTGTAAATACAGATAAGGATCAGCGCCAGCACCAAAAACGGCGTAATGCTGCCAATCAGACCCACTACCCGTTTTACATTCAGCATCAGGGTAGCCCCCATCATCAGTGTCATCAGCACACTGCCCACCACAGGTGACAAGCCAAATTGCTGATTGAGTGTGGAGCCGGCACCGGCAATCATGACCACACCCACTCCAAACAGGGTAAAGATGATAACGCCATCCACAATCACGCCCAGATAGCGGCCACTAATCTGATATACCACGGTTTTATGAGAGCGGGTTTGAGTGCGGCTGCCCAGCCAGGTGAGCATCATGCCAAGATAGGCAAACAGAGCAGTGGCTACCACGGCCGCGGCTGTTCCCAGGTAACCGAAGCTGGTGAAGTACTGCAGCACTTCCTGCCCGGAAGCAAACCCTGCTCCCACAATGATGCCAATAAATGCACTGGCGATTTTGATGATATTCCACATGATCGTCTGCCTGTCCCTTCTTTAACCAAAATACAACAACACTAATGGGCAAAAGAGTAAAACATGATTTCGCCGCACAGCAAAGCGGGCGACCTTATCAGAAGACATCTGCCAACAGTATTAAACCTTGGTCGGATACAAGGCGTTATTCAGGTACTGGTTTGCCGGCATGATTCAGAGTGTGCAGACGATAGTCTTTAACATTCGATCAGCGGCGGCCCTGTGCGCTTGAACCTGGCACACCACTGTGAAAACGAAACAGGGGATCAGGCGATTGAATCAGCGCCGCTTCCTGCTCGCCAAAAAAGGCGATTCGATCCGCTATGCATGCTCCGGCATAGTCCCGGGCCAGTGTGAGATAGTCCTGATAGTGGCGAGCTTCAGAGCGCAGCAATGACACATAAAAGCGGCTCAGCTCTTCATCCAGAAAAGGTGCCAGCCGGGCAAAACGCTCACAGGAGCGCGCTTCTATATAAGCGCCTATGATCAGGCGGTCTACAATCGCTGCCGGCTCAAAGGTTCGCACATGCGCCAGCATACCCCTGGCATAGCGAGACGCTGACAGCGTACTGTAAGGCACATGACGAGACTCCATTATCTCCAGTACCTGCTCAAAATGGTGTAGTTCTTCCTGAATTAACCGCACCATTTTTACCAGCAGGTCGTTTTTGGCCAGCTCGTCAAACACCCGGCGGTTATCCGCTGTTTGAGTTTGTTTGCCCAGCACCTCTCCCTTTTCCGGCAGCGCATCCAGTGACTTATAAAAATCCAGGTTAGGCAATAACTTGCGCTGCTCCCTGGGCAGACAATAGCGTCTCACCAGGCTGTGGGCACTCATGGCCGCTTTCATTTCACAGTTGGCATGATCCACCAGCAACACCGGTAACCGTTCCGGCTTTCGGGCTTCATCCAGCCAGGCTTTGGGGGTGGCGCAATGCAGAAAGTCATCAATGGGGGCCAGTAACTGGCTGTATTCGGCATTAACTGATCTGGCGTTCACTATGTTACCTGTTAAGTGCAATACACGGCGGCCCGCAGTGTACCAATTCACTTTTCTCAAGGCAGCCCGATACCGGATTTTTTAGTCTTCCGGCACAGCCAAAAAAATTTGATCTTGATCACATTTTTTAGCGAAACATGATTTTTCGCCTAACATTATTTTGGGTTTTACCTAAAATTCAGCCATCGAATCGTTTGCGTAACCGATTCGCCGAATAATTTCCCAGAAAAGGCCCAGTCGTGAAAAAGACCACTCTGCTGAATAGTCAGCTCTCTGCCCTGGTGGCCAGCCTTGGCCATACCGATGAAGTAACGCTGGGCGATGCCGGCCTGCCGGTGCCTGCCGATGTGCCACGCATTGATCTGGCTATCTGCCCCGGCCTGCCGGGTATTGAAGACACTCTGACGGCCCTGCTCACCGAGCTGCAGCTGGAAGCCGTGGTGCTGGCCACAGAAATAAAATCCGTCAGCCCCGAGTTGCATCAGCGTCTGTTAGCTCACATTGCCACCGCCGCCTCTGCGCAGGGTCGCGATATTACTGTGAGCTACATCAGCCATACTGAATTCAAGCAGCGCACCGGCCATAGCCGGGCAGTGGTTCGCACCGGCGAGTGCACCCCCTACGCTAACCTTATTTTGTGCGCCGGTGTCCCCTTCTGAGGAAAATTATGAATCCGATATTGTCCCTTTCCGGCATTGATAAAGCCTTTCCCGGCGTCAAGGCACTGGATCAGGCCGGTTTAAATGTTTATTCCGGTCAGGTCATGGCGCTGATGGGAGAAAACGGCGCCGGCAAGTCCACCCTGATGAAGGTGCTGACCGGTATTTATCAGGCCGACGCCGGCACCATTGAATACCGGGGCCAGCACTGTCATTTCAAGGGGCCTCGTGAGTCTCAGGAAGCAGGCATCGGCATTATTCATCAGGAGCTGAACCTGCTGCCTCACCTCACCATTGCCGAAAATATCTTTCTGGGGCGCGAGCCCACAGCAGCGTTGGGTCGAATTAACTGGCGCAAACTGTATGCCGATGCTCAGGCCCTGCTGGACCGGCTGCAAATAAAACACTCCCCCAAAACCCGGGTTGGCGATCTGAGCATCGGAGCCCAGCAAATGGTGGAAATTGCCAAAGCACTGTCGTTTAACGCCGATGTCATCATTATGGACGAGCCAACTGACGCTCTCACCGACACGGAAACCCGCGCTCTGTTTCGAGTGATTGAAGAGCTGCGTCAGGATGGCTGTGGCATTGTTTACATCTCTCACCGGCTGGCTGAAATCTTTGAAATCTGCGATCGCATTACCGTGCTGCGTGACGGCAAATGGATTGGTGAAAAAGCGGTGGCCGAAATCGATGAAGATACCTTGATTGAAATGATGGTGGGCCGCCGCCTTGACGAGCAATATCCGCGTCTGGTGCAGCCGGCCGGCAAGGAAGTACTGCGAGTGGAAAAACTCAGCGGCCCCGGCGTCAGTGACGTGAGTTTTACGCTGCATGAAGGTGAAATTGTCGGCTTTTCCGGCCTGATGGGTGCCGGCCGTACCGAGCTTGCCCGCATTCTTTATGGTGCTGTGCCCCGCACCGGCGGCCGGACCCAACTGGCCGGCCAGCCCTATCGGGCCGGCACGCCCCATCAGGGCCTGAATGCCGGTATTGCCTATATTTCCGAAGACCGCAAGGGCGATGGCCTGGTGCTGGGTTTGTCGGTACTGGCCAATATGAGCCTGTCGGCGCTGGGAGAGTTCAGTAAGGGACCACAGCTGCTGCACGGAGCCGAGCGCGAGGCAGTAGACGAGTTTATCGGTCTGTTCAATATCAAAACACCGGGCCGGGAGCAGCTGATTGGTCATCTTTCCGGAGGTAACCAGCAAAAAGTAGCCATTGCCAAGGGGCTGATGACCCATCCCCGCGTACTGATCCTGGACGAACCCACCCGAGGAGTGGATGTGGGTGCCAAAAAAGAAATTTATCAGCTTATCAATCGCTTCAAGCAACAGGGCATGGCCATTTTGCTGCTGTCGTCCGACATGCCGGAAGTACTGGGCATCAGTGATCGCATTCTGGTGATGCACGAAGGCCGTGTCACCGGTGAATTCAAGGCCGCCGAGGCCACTCAGGAACAACTGCTGGCCGCCGCCGTGGGCCAGACGCAACAAGAGGAAAAGGCATGAACTCCACTCTCAACCCCGGCCGTCGCTGGTTCAGCAAGGAATGGCTGATTGCCCAGAAGTCGCTGATTGCCCTGATCCTGCTGATTGGGGTGGTATCACTGATCAATCCGCATTTTTTCACCCTGGACAATATGCTTAATATTTTGCGCCAGACCTCGGTGAACGCCATTATTGCCGTGGGCATGACCCTGGTCATCCTGACCGCCGGCATCGATCTCAGTGTGGGCTCGGTGCTGGCCCTGTGCGGTGCATTTGCTGCCAGTATGGTGGCCATGGAACTGCCTGTTTTTGTGACGCTGCCGGCCGTGCTGCTGGCAGGTTTTGCCCTGGGGGGCGTAAGTGGTGTCATTGTTGCCAAGGGCCGGGTTCAGGCTTTTATTGCTACCCTGGTCACCATGACCCTGTTGCGCGGCATAACCATGGTGTATACCGACGGCCGCCCCATTTCCACCGGCTTCACTGATGCCGGCGATCTCTTTGCCTGGTTTGGCACCGGTTATGTATTTGGTATTCCGGTGCCGGTATGGCTGATGGCCATCACGTTTCTGGGTGCCTGGTACCTGCTTAATCACACCCGCTTTGGTCGCTATATTTATGCCGTAGGCGGTAATGAAGCGGCAGCCCGGCTGTCGGGCATTAATGTGGACAGAGTCAAAATGGGGGTTTATGCCATCTGCGGCATGCTGTCGGCGCTGGCTGCCATTATCGTCACCAGCCGGCTGTCATCGGCTCAGCCTACTGCCGGCACCTCCTATGAGCTGGACGCCATTGCTGCCGTGGTGCTGGGCGGCACCAGTCTGGCCGGTGGCCGGGGTGCCATTATGGGCACCCTGATTGGTGCACTCATTATCGGTTTTCTTAACAATGCGCTGAACCTGCTTGATGTCTCCTCCTACTATCAGATGATCGCCAAGGCATCGGTGATCCTGCTGGCGGTACTGGTCGACACCAAAAACAAGTAACTCACACACTGAAAAGGAACGTCATCATGAAAAAACTGACCACACTGCTGTCCGCCGCCCTGGTAAGCGCCACCATGACCGCCGGTGCCTACGCCCAGGATACCCTGGCGCTGGTGATCTCCACTCTTAATAATCCCTTTTTTGTGACCATGAAGGAAGGGGCGGAAAAGAAGGCAGCCGAGCTGGGTTATAACCTGATTGTGCTCGACTCCCAGAACGATCCGGCCAAAGAGCTGGCCAATGTGGAAGATCTCAATGTGCGCGGTGCCAAAGTGCTGCTGATCAACCCCACCGACTCCGATGCCGTGGCCAACGCCATTCGTCTGGCCAACCGCGCCAGCCTGCCGGTGCTGACGCTGGACCGCGCCGCCAACCGGGGGGATGTGGTCTCTCATATTGCTTCCGACAACGTGGCCGGCGGCAAAATGGCCGGTGACTTTATTGCCGGGCAAATCGGCGATAGCGCCAGAATCATTCAGCTGGAAGGCATTGCCGGCACCAGTGCCGCCCGGGAACGCGGGGCTGGCTTTGCTCAGGCCGTCAGCGAGCACAACTTTCAGCTGCTGGCCAGCCAGCCTGCCGACTTTGACCGCACCAAAGGTCTGAACGTGATGGAAAACCTGCTGACCGGTAACCCGAATGTACAGGCGGTATTCGCCCAGAATGACGAAATGGCTTTGGGTGCTCTGCGTGCGCTGCAGGCCGCCAACAAGCAAGACGTGCTGATTGTAGGCTTTGACGGCACCGAAGACGGCATCAAGGCCGTGCAGGGCGGCCGGCTGGCAGCGACCATTGCTCAGCAGCCTGGTGAAATTGGTGCCATTGCAATTGAAACCGCCGACAAAATACTGAAAGGCGATACCGTGGCCGACCATATTCCGGTGCCACTGCAGGTGATCAGCAAGTAATTCAGGAACTGATATCATGACGTTAACCGTAACCGGCAGTATTAATATCGATCATGTGATCCGCCTGCCCGAGTTTCCCCGCCCCGGGGAAACGCTCACCGGCAGTGACTATCGCATTGTGCCCGGCGGCAAAGGAGCCAACCAGGCGGTTGCTGCCGCCAGAGCGGGTGCCCGCACCCGGCTGGTGGCCTGTGTGGGCGAGGATGCCCTCGCTGCCAGCCTGATACAGGGCTTTGCTGAGGATGGCATAGACATAACGGCCATAGATACCATAACGGGTGTCAACACAGGCGTTGCCCTTATTCAGGTTAACAACAATGGTGAAAATACCATTGCCCTGGCTCCCGGTGCCAATGCCGGACTGACTCCAGCACAGCTGCAACGCCACAGCAGCGCCCTGCACTGCCGGCAACTATTGTTGCAGCTGGAAATTCCGCTGGAAACCAATCTGGCCGCAGCCAAAACCGCCCGCGACCAGGGTGCGCAGGTGATTCTTAACCCTGCCCCCGCTCAGGCACTGCCTGACGAGCTGCTGAACCTGGTAGACATCATTACCCCCAACGAAACCGAAGCCGAGCGCCTCACTGGCATAGCGGTCAGCGACGAGGCAGGTGCCGGGGCCGCCGCCAGGGCGCTGCACGACCGGGGCATTGCCACCGTGATGATTACGCTGGGGGCCCGCGGCGTCTGGCTGAGTGAGCAGGGCCATGGCCGGCGCATTCCCGGTTTTGCCGTCAAGGCTGTGGATACCACTGCCGCCGGCGATACCTTTAATGGTGCCCTGATGGCCGCGCTGCAGCAGCGGCTGCCGCTGCCCGAGGCAGTCCGCTTTGCCCAGGCCGCCGCGGCCATTTCCGTGACCCGCCCCGGCGCTCAGACCTCCATTCCTTACAAGGCCGACATCGACGCCATGCTGGAGCAGTAATTAATGGCCACCATCAAGGACGTGGCCAAACGGGCACAGGTGTCTACTTCCACTGTCAGCCACGTGCTGAATAAAACCCGTTTTGTCAGTACAGAAATCACGCAGCGGGTGCAGCAGGCCATTCATGAGCTGCACTATACGCCTTCGGCACTGGCGCGCAGTCTTAAAGTCAATCATACCCGCACACTGGGCATGCTGGTCACGTCCAGCACCAACCCGTTTTTCGCCGAAGTGGTACAGGGTGTGGAGCAGCGCTGCTATGAGCTGGGCTACAGTCTGGTGCTGTGCAACACTGGCGGTGATGTCAGCCGCCTGCAGGCCGGCCTCGATATGCTGCAGCAAAAACGGGTAGACGGCATAATAGTGATGTGTACTCAGGCAAGCCCGGATGAGAGCGCCTTTGAACATCGCGCCGGCATGCCCATGGTGATGGCAGACTGGGGGCCGGCACAACTGAATGCCGACTTAATCAAAGACTCGGGTCACGAAGGCGGCCGGCTGGCTACCGAACACTTGCTGGCACTGGGCCATCGCCACATTGGCTGCATCACTGGCCCGTCCGGTCAGCGTGCCAGTGATGAACGACTGGCCGGCTTTTATGCCGCCATGGCCGCAGCCGGCCTGGCTGTTAACCCCGACTGGGTTCAGCAGGGTGGTTTTGAGCTGGAAGGCGGTGAGCAGGCCATGGGACGTATTCTGCAGCAAGCCAACCGCCCCAGCGCCATTTTTGCCTGCAACGACATGATGGCTGCCGGTGCCCTGCGGGCGCTGGCCGATGCCGGTATCAGGGTGCCGGAACACATGTCGGTGATCGGTTATGACAATATTGAACTGGCCGGCTTTCTGGTACCCCGGCTCAGCAGCATAGAGCAGCCCAAAGCTGCCCTTGGTGCACTGGCGGTAGATACACTGCTGGAACGCATTCATCATCCCGAGGTGCCCAGACGGGTACTGCCCCTGGCACCAGCTCTGGTTGCACGGGAAAGTACTGCCAGACTGGCCATTTAATCCCCGTAGCGTTAGCCTCTGGGTTTTGCCGTTAAACTGGTGAACGATGGACGCACGACAGAAAGGATTTTTGCTCACCGCCCTTGGCGTGTTAATTATCTCTCCCGATGCCCTGCTGCTGCGGCTGATTGATATACCGCCGGAGCAGCTGGTGTTGTGGCGGGGGCTGCTGAATATCATCGGCTTCTGGCTGATTGTAGTGGCACGCTACCGCCGCCACTGGTTTCGCGCCTATCTGGCCTGTGGCAAGACCGGCCTGGGCTGCGCCTTGCTGTTTACCTTCAGTACCCTGGGCTTTGTGCTGGGCAATCATTTTACCAAGGCCGGCAATGTGCTGGTGATCCTGGCCAGCTCACCGCTGATTGCTGCCCTGCTGAGCCGGGTATTTTTAGGTGAACGACTGCCGCTGCACACCTGGCTGGCCATTATCGCCTGCCTGTTTGGCATCAGTCTGATTGTGCTGGACGATGCCGGATCCGGCTCCACCACCGGCAACCTGCTGGCACTGATGGCCGCCGTCGGGCTGGCCGGCAACCTGACTCTGGCCCGCAGTAAACCCGGCACAGACATGAGTCCCATGCTGGCGCTCAGCGGCCTGTTCACCTTTTTACTGACCTTTGCCTGGAGCGGCCGGGTCATGCTACCCGGAGCCGTTGACATGGGCTGGCTGATATTACTGTGCCTGATATTACTGCCCATTGGCTTTACGCTGATACAACGCGGGCCGCTCTATCTGCCCTCGGCGGAAGTGAGCCTGCTGATGCTGCTGGAAACCGTGTTCGGTACCCTGCTGGTGTGGCTATTCTTAAGCGAGCGGCCAGGCAACCTGGGCTTGCTGGGCGGAGCCATTGTGCTGCTGGCCATGGTAGTGAAAAGTGCTATTGATCGCCGTAAACAGCGGCAGCAAGTGCGGCAGTTTCAGACACCGGAAACGTCCTGCTGAGCGCCCTTTACTTTACCCGCTGCCGGCATGGCGGGTAAACTTGCAACACTAGCCCCAACAGGTAACAACGATGAAGCAATTTGCCGAGTTTATTCCCCTCATCATTTTTTTTGTGGTGTACAAAACCGTAGATATCTATGCCGCTACCGGTGCTCTGATGGCCGCTACCTGTGTGCAGATGCTGGTGCAGTGGGTTCGCCATAAAACCCTGGAAAAAATGCACCTTGTTACTCTGGTGCTGGTGCTGGGTTTTGGCGGCATGACGTTGTTTTTTCATGACGATGCCTTTATCAAATGGAAGGTTACGGCAGTGAACGGTTTGTTTGCCCTGGGCCTGCTGGTCAGCCGCTACGGCTTTGGCAAAAATCTCATTCAGCAGATGCTGGGCAAGGAGCTGACGCTGCCCGATGCCGTCTGGGACAAGGCAAATCTCGCCTGGGCCGGTTTTTTTGCCTTTTGTGGTGCGCTCAATGTGTATGTGGCGTTCAGTCTGCCCGAAGCCTGGTGGGTGAATTTCAAGGTGTTTGGCCTGCTTGGCATGACCCTGCTGTTTACTCTGGCCACCGTACTTTATCTTTATCGCCAGCAACCGGCACAATCCACCAAATAATACCGATTAAGGAAAAACAAAATGTGGTATGTAATTTTTAGTGAAGATAACGCCAACAGCCTGCCCCTGCGCAAGGAAGCCCGCCCCGCCCACCTGGCCCGCCTGCAGGCACTGGCAGACGAAGGCCGCCTGCTGGTGGCCGGTCCCAACCCGGCTATCGATGCAGATGACCCGGCCGATGCCGGCTTTACCGGCAGTACCGTGATTGCCGAGTTCGACTCACTGGAGGCAGCACAAACCTGGGCTGATGCCGATCCTTACGTGGCTGCTGGTGTCTATGCCAATGTGATTGTTAAACCTTTCAAGAAAGTGCTTCCCTGATTAATTTTTCATCAAAAATTTGCTTTAACCGGTCTCCTGGCCAACCCTTTAGATGCCCCTGCAGTGCGGGAGTTATCTGAATATCAATGTAAAGAAGGAGACACGGCATGAAAAAACTGCTTACCCCTGTTTTGCTGTCATTGCTGATAGCCACCGGTGCACCGGCGTTTGCCAACGAGGAAAACGCAGAAGCACAAAGTGCGGTGGTTACCAGCATTAACATCAATACTGCCAATGCCGATCAACTGGCCCAATTGTCTGGCGTCGGGCCGGCAAAGGCAGATGCCATCGTGCAGTATCGGAATGAAAACGGCCCCTTTAAATCCGTTGACGATCTGATGCAGGTAAGGGGGATTGGTGAGGCAACGGTAGAAAAAAACCGTCACTTGCTAAGCAATTAATGCGCACTCTGTATCCTCTTCTGCCCCGTTTGGCCCATGGTCGTTCGGGGCAGCTTTGGTTATGATAATCCTCCTTTTTACAAGCCACTGGTTTTTTAATGTCACATCAAGCCTCCATTCGTAAAGCCGTGATCCCCGTTGCCGGTCTGGGCACCCGCATGCTGCCCGCCACCAAGGCCATTCCCAAAGAAATGCTGCCTGTGGTCGACAAGCCGCTTATTCAGTATGTAGTGAATGAGGCCGTGCAGGCAGGCATCAAGGAAATTGTGCTGGTCACTCATGCCAGTAAAAACTCGATTGAAAACCACTTTGATACCAGTTTTGAACTGGAGGCGACGCTGGAGAAGCGGGTCAAGCGCCAGCTACTGAATGAAGTTCAGAAAATCTGTCCGCCCGATGTCACCATTATGCATGTGCGTCAGGGTGAAGCCCGCGGTCTGGGACACGCGATTTTATGCGCCAGACCACTGGTAGGCGATGCCCCCTTTGCCATTTTGCTGCCCGATGTGCTGATTGACGACGCTGCCTGTGACCTGGGCAAAGACAACCTGGCCGCCATGATCAGCGCCTTTGCCGAAACCGGCCACAGCCAGATCCTGGTAGAGCCGGTGGCACAGGAGCTGGTGGACCAGTTCGGGATTGTAGATCTGGGTGACAACAGCCTGGCTCAGGGCGAGTCTGCTCCCATTACTGCCATGGTGGAAAAGCCGGCCCGGAATGAAGCGCCGTCCAATTTATCGGTGGTGGGCCGCTATGTGCTGCCCGCCAGCATCTGGCCACTGCTGCAAAAAACCCCGCTGGGCAAAGGCGATGAGGTTCAGCTGACCGATACCATTGCCATGCTGATGGAGCGGGAGCCGGTAGATGCGCACCATATTACCGGCAAAAGCCACGACTGCGGCAGCAAGCTGGGTTATTTGATGGCCAACGTGGAATATGGCCTGCGCCACAGTGAGCTGGGTAATGACTTTAGCCGCTACCTGAAACAACTAAAGCCCTGATCATGCTTCGCGGCTGGCGGTCAGTTCAATGCGCCCGCCATGGCTGCCGCAAAGCTGCAGCTGTAATGGAAAACGACAGGGTTGCCGCCTGGGGCTGGCTCTGAACAGGGCTTGCCCCAGAGGCCCGGCATTACAGCTGCATAGCCAGTCGCATCCCGTCATGCCACCATTGGCCACCTCCACCATGTTGTTGTCAGCGTTCAGCCGCAGCAACATCAGGCTTACTCTGGCGTTAAGTCCGGCTTCATAGAGCTGCTGATTGATATATTCGAGAGTACGCGCAGGATGGTTCAACAGACTGTCTTGTCCTTGCCTGAAGCGCCGCAATGGCTCATTCAGCAAAAACGCCACCAGCACCATCAACATGGGGGTATCCGGGTGCAGCGGATCAAACTCGGCCACCAGTAACAGCAAATCCTGCTCAAGTCGCACCGACTGGGTCAGCACCCAGGGGGTGCTGTGTTTCAGACTAAGCCGCCAGCTGCCCAGCTGCCTGTCTCCTGACATGACCAGATCCCGCAACAGACGAGAGGCGGCCATGTCCTGACGCCGGAAAAAAGCCAGGTGGGAGTGAAACTCCGCCAGCTCCTGCTGAGTGCGATAACCGGAAGGCAGCAAACTGGCTGCCAGCCGGTGTTTAAGACCAATCCAGTCACTAACCGGCTTTATCAGGTAATCCACAGCCCCGGCACGCAATGCCGCTGCCACCTCGGCCATATTGCTGGCACTGGATGTCACCACAAAAGGCAAAGCAGGAAACTGCCGGCGAAAAACGCTCAGTACAGCAACAGACCGGGCGGTTTGCATCATCAGGTTACCCAGCACCAGATCAGGCGGTTTTTTCGCTGCCAGCAGCAGGGCTTCGTCAGCACTGTCAGTTTCCTGAACCTGAGCCCCCCACAACTCCAGCCATGCCAGTAATTGCCGGCGGAACAGGCTGTCGTCATCTATTAGCAAAATGTTTGAGTGTCTAATATACATGGATGGTTCCGCAGGATAGTCATACTTAAATTGAGCCTAGCTGATTTTCACCCGGCAGCAGGGCATGGCTGTATTCTGCCGGCACTTTATTGGATAATGCCCACACCATTTCAGCATTCAGGCACCATGACTCCCGCAGAATATCAGGCGCTGACCTCTTCAAAACTGTCGCACCCCGCCCGCAGCCTTTATCTGTTGTACCTCAGATATCAGGCCAGAGCCGACTTGACCCAACCGCTGGATTACCCTGAGCTGGGCCGGGCACTGGCTGTGCAGGGAAAAGGTGACTACCGCTACCGGGTTACTCCCGCTGAACTGACCGCCCTGATAGACGAGCTGCAGCAAGCCGGACTGCTGAGTCTGACGGAGCGCACTCATCCGCAGAATTATCATGGTGCCCGCTTTAGGCTGGCATTAAAAAATCTGCAAGGGCTGGCTCCCCTGCCTGCCCGTCAGTTTGCCATGTATCCCGAATGGCGGCCCGATGAACAGCTGGACAGCCTGGCCCGCTTGTGTGGTCTGCTCGACAGCCATTTTGATGAAACCGAATTGGGCGAGTTCATTGCCTACTGGCTGGGCCGGCCGGAAGTATTTGAAAATCAGCATCAGTGGATGCTGCGTTTTGTGCGCCAGCTGAAAAATCGCCGTGCCCTGCGCCGCGATCCAACGGCGCCGGTAACCGGTTATCAGCAAGCGGCGGCGCCGGCCAAAGCCGATGGCAGCCCCAGCAAACGGGCACAGGAAATGATGGAAGAGGCGCGCCGCCTGCGCGACAAGCAACAGGAGAGCCATGATGAAGAAAACACCTGAAGAAATTGCCGCCGACATGGCTGATATTGCCCGCCGTCGTCGTCAGCAGCAGCGCCCGCAAAAAGATACCAGCCCGGCCGCCGCCAAAGGTGATGTACAGCATGTGTTGCAGCAACTGCAGCAATTGCGGGCCGGCGGCAAACTGCCCCACTACGACTACGAAACACTACGCCGTCAGTATGAGCAGCAGGCCAATGCCGATGTAAAGCAGCTGCAGCAGGAAGCCAAAATACATCGCACCGAAAAACTGCTGGCCCAGGCGGACTTAAACGCCGACTGGACCTTTGACAAGATGGACGTCAATGATCCGGCGCTGGCTCATCATATTGAAACCGCCCACCATTTTATTAATGCGTTTGATCACTGGGAGCAAAAAGGGGGGACCGGTATTTTGCTGTATGGCGATTTTGGTACTGGCAAATCCACCCTGGCCGGTGCCATTGCCCATGAGCTGATCCACAAGCACCAGAAGTCAGTGATCTTTCAGCAGTGGGCGTCAGTGGTAGACCGGCTGTTTTTTGGCGTAATAGAAGATCAGGACAGCCGCAATCAGTATCGCCGCGCCCTGGAAGAAGTGGACTTGCTGGTGCTGGATGAAGTGGCTGCCAACCGCAGCCGGCTGGCAGAAAGCCAGTCCAGTTTTCTTGGGCACCTGCTGCGTCGCCGGCGCAACCTGTCAAAAAGCATTGTTATTATCAGTAATCATGATCCCCAGTCACTGCACAGAGCGGTGGGTGATTTCTGCTTTGAGGCCATTAAGGCATTTCATCCGGTAGACATTGCCCTGCGCGGCCCCAGCCGCCGGCCGGACATTGGTGACTATCACAGTTAAAGCCGCCACCACACCAGCGCCAGTAATCCCGCTCCCAGCAGCAACTTGTTGCGCAAGCGCTTCGGGCTGCTGGCCAGTCGCCAGGCCAGGCTTACTTTAGGCACCTGCTCGGCCAGTGCCAGCCAGTCTACCTGGCTGTGCTGACGGCGCTGGGCCTGCTGGGTTAACAGTTTCAGCCGCAGTGCTTCGGCCTTGAGTTGCAGCATCTGCTGCTCTTCCTGCAGGTTTCTGTGCATTTGTTCTCCTCAGCCTTTGTTGGACCAGTCGTCCATATCGCGCCGGCCACGCAGATAGGCCACGTCTTCCTGCACATCTTTCAGGGTCTGCTCCAGAAAGCGGCGTTGTCCGGCCAGGTTGCGTACCATGGCCACACACGCCACTGCCATTAACACCAGCAAGACCACCCCCAGCCCGAAGAACACCCATATTCTGGCCGCCGGCGACAGCACTTCATTCAGGCCAAACAACAGGCTGATAAAGGCCATAAAGAACAGCGCCACCATGGCCAGCGCCAGCACACCCAGGCGCACCATACGTTCTTTCTGGGCAATGAATTCAATGCGCGCCAGCCTGAAGCGCACAAACAAGAGTTCAATAATAGTATCGAGCACGTCTCTCAGGGGTGGTTTGCCGCTCATGGAATTAACGGCCCCGGCACAGCAGGGCACCCAGCAGCAGACCCACTACCGCCGCCACCCCCATGGCATGATAAGGTTTGCTGTGCACCAGATCATTGGTCTGGCTGGCAGCCTGGCGAGTACGCTCAATCACCGAGTCTTCCATCTCGGCGTATTGCTGCTGAGCCTTGTCGAGCTGGGATTTCAGTTTTTCTTTTAACGCCTTGCCTTCTTTAGTGCCGTCATCAGCAGCAGCATGATAAAGGGCCTCTGCGTCTTTCAGCAGTTGTTTTACATCCTTCATCAGGGCTGCGCGTTCTGCTTCATATTTAGCGGCCATAGTGCCTCCTTGTTTCATTTAATAAGAATAAAACTCAACACTTGCTTTACTACCTTATTCCCTTGCATGGTCATTGGCCAGTGATCCTATGCATTAAATAAACAGTTGCGAACGGAACTGTCGTATTTATCACGCAGACTGCTGCTCTATACTCGTTTTATTCATGAATAAAGGAGAACGCCATGATAAAGAAACTGTTACTCACCTCACTCTGCGTTGCCAGCACCTCGGCGCTGGCCGACTGGCAGCTGAACAACGAGCTCAGCCGGGTCAGCTTTGTCACGATTAAAAATGAAAGTGTGGGTGAGCCCAACCATTTTCAGCGAGTATCCGGCAATCTGACCGACGATGGCCAGTTTACGCTGAGCATAGATCTGGCCAGTGTGGAAACCGGTATTCCCATTCGTAATGAACGTTTGGGTGAGTTTTTGTTTGAAACCGGAACCTATCCCGAGCTGAGGTTAAGCGCCGACTTGTCTGAACACCTGGATACCATTAACAGCAGCAACGACAGCCTGGTTGAAACCAGCGCCACCCTCAGCCTGCACGGCCAGGACAAAGTCATGCCGGTTACTGTATTGGTCAGTCGCAAAAGCAATGGCGATTTGCTGGTATCCAGCTGGGATCCGGTCATAGTGCATCAGCAGGACTTTGCCCTGACAGCAGGCATCGACAAACTGCAGGAATTGGCGGGGCTGCCTTCCATTACCCGCGCCGTGCCGGTGAACTTTGTGCTGAGTCTGAACAAGCAATAGTAAAAAGCCGCAGTGATAAACTGCGGCTGCTGGTTTTCATTGACTCAGCGGGCTTATTTGCCATTTTTAAAGGCTGCCAGCACCTCGCTGTGAGATGCGCCACTGAGGTTTTTATCCAGATCCTTTTGCAGTGCCTTGCGCAGCCTGTCATCCATGGCCTCACGCAGCAGGCCAAGAAACTGGGGCGGGGCCGCCATATAAAAACCGCCAATTTCATTATGATCCAGGGCATGACGCACTCTTGCCATGATATCGCGGGCAAAGCGCTGATTTTCAGTGTGGCCGGGCTCGGTTCTCTCGGGCATGGCTGAAACATCCGTTGTCAGATCACTGGCCTTCAGCCTTGCTTCCGGGTGAGCAAGATCCAGCACTTCCTCTCCTGTGTTTTCTACCCAGTCCTGCTTGTATACAACCGCCTTGGCGGCATCGGCAACCACAATCCAGTCTGGCAATGGCATAGCAAACCTCCTTTGATGGTGAAAGGCCAAACAAGTTGGTGAATAGTCTAAGTATTGTCGATTTCTGACAATTTGCATGGGGCTGAATGGCACCACAAAAAAGCCCCGCTTTTCAGCAGGGCTTTTACGTTACTCGCCGTAGGCTTCGGTGGGCAGGCAGCTGCAGAACAGGTTGCGGTCACCGTAAACATCGTCGATGCGGTTGACGGTAGGCCAGAACTTGCTGCGGCGTACCTCGCTCGACGGGAACACCGCCAGCTCGCGGCTGTAGGCGCGGTTCCACTCGGCATCCATGATGTCGTCCTGAGTGTGGGGCGCATGCACCAGCGGGTTGTCCTCCAGGGTCCACTCGCCACTTTCTACCTTGCGCATTTCGGCACGAATTTGCTTCATGGCGTGAATAAAGCGGTCGATCTCGGCCTTGGACTCGGACTCTGTGGGTTCAATCATCAGGGTACCCGCTACCGGAAAGCTCATGGTCGGCGCATGGAAGCCAAAGTCATTCAGACGCTTGGCCACGTCCATTTCGCTGATGCCGCTGGACTCTTTCAGCGGGCGAATATCCACAATGCACTCATGGGCTACCCGGTCGTTACGGCCGGTGTAGAGAATGGGATAATCCTCTGCCAGGCTGCGCATCAGGTAGTTGGCATTCAGAATGGCCAGCTGGGTGGAACGCTTGAGGCCTTCGTCGCCCAGCATGGCAATGTACATCCAGCTGATCGGCAGAATGCTGGCTGAGCCGAACGGAGCGGCCGACACGGCGCCGTTGTTACGGCTTTCCTTGTCGGTTTTCACCACACTGTGGCCGGCCACAAAAGGTGCCAGGTGCGCTTTTACGCCAATGGGCCCCATGCCCGGACCGCCGCCGCCATGAGGAATGGCAAAGGTCTTGTGCAAGTTAAGGTGCGACACGTCGGAGCCGATAAAGCCCGGTGAGGTAATGCCCACCTGAGCGTTCATGTTGGCACCGTCCATATAAACCTGACCGCCAACGCTGTGCACGATTTCGCATACTTCGCGAATATTCTCTTCATACACGCCATGGGTGGACGGATAAGTCACCATGATGCAGGACAGGTTCTCACCCGCTTCCTCGGCCTTGGCCTTGAGATCGGCCATGTCGATGTTGCCCTGCTTGTCGCAGGCCACTACCACCACCTTCATGTTGGCCATCTGGGCCGAGGCCGGGTTGGTGCCGTGAGCGGAGCTTGGGATCAGACAGATGTCGCGATGACCGTCGCCGCGGGACTCATGGTACTTTTTAATGGCCAGCAGACCGGCGTATTCCCCCTGCGCACCGGAATTGGGCTGCATGCACACGGCGTCGTAACCGGTGACCTTGACCAGCCAGTTTTCCAGCTCGCCAATCATGGCCTGATAGCCCTGAGTCTGATCCAGCGGCGCAAAGGGGTGAATTTGTGCAAACTCGGGCCAGCTCACCGGCATCATTTCAGCGGTGGCGTTCAGCTTCATGGTGCAGGAGCCCAGCGAAATCATGCCGTAGTTCAGGGCCAGATCCTTCATCTCCAGCTTGTGGATGTAGCGCAGCATCTCGGTTTCCGAGTGGTAGCTGTTGAACACCTCGTGGCTGAGGATGGCGCTGTCGCGCACCAGCCCGGCGGGAATGGAATCGGTGCCGGCGGCAGCCTTGGCATCCAGCGCGTCCACGGTCAGGCCATGGCCGTCACCGAGGAAGATGTCGAACAGCTCGGCCACGTCACCCCGGGTGGTGGTTTCGGACAAGGATACCCCAAGGGCACCGGCCAGATCGGTGCGCAGGTTGGCACCTTTGGCCAGGGCGCGGGCGATAATGGCGTCCTTGTCGGCGGTCTCAATGGTGAGGGTGTCGAACCAGGTGTCGTGCTTGAGTGCCACACCCTTGCTCTTGAGGCCCAGGGCCAGAATGTCGGTCAGGCGGTGAACCCGGTCGGCAATGCGCTTCAGGCCTTCCGGGCCGTGATACACGGCGTAGAAGCTGGACATGTTGGCCAGCAGCACCTGGGCGGTACAGATGTTGGAGTTGGCTTTTTCACGGCGAATGTGTTGCTCGCGGGTCTGCATGGCCATGCGCAGGGCCGGCTTGCCACGGGTGTCTTTGGACACACCAATAATGCGGCCCGGCAGGGAGCGTTTATGCTCATCGCGGGTAGCAAAGAAAGCAGCGTGGGGGCCACCGTAGCCCATGGGCACACCAAAGCGCTGGGCGTTGCCCAGTACCACGTCGGCGCCCAGCTCGCCCGGGGCCTTGAGCAACACCAGAGAAAGAATATCGGCGGCCACACAGGCAATGCCCTTGCCACTTTGAACCTGAGCAATCAAATCCTTGAGATCACGAATTTGACCGGTGGTGGACGGATACTGGAACAGAGCACCAAAGACGTCGTGCTCCACCACTGCTTCGGCGGGAGCCACCTTGATATCAAAGCCGTAGTGCTCGGCGCGCTCACGCACCACGTCGATGGTCTGGGGGTGCACGTCGTCGGCAATAAAGAAAATATTGGCTTTTTTGTTCTTGCTGACGCGGCGGGCCAGGGCCATGGCCTCGGCAGCAGCGGTAGCCTCATCCAGCAGCGAGGCGCTGGCCAGGGGCAGACCGGTCAGATCCTGGGTCATTTGCTGAAAGTTGAGCAGGGCTTCTAGACGACCCTGAGCGATCTCCGGCTGATACGGGGTATAGGCGGTATACCAGCCCGGGTTTTCCAGCACATTACGCTGAATCACCAGGGGCACATGGGTATCGTGATAGCCCATGCCGATATAGCTCTTGCACACCTTGTTCTGGCTGGCCAGCGACTTCAGGTAGCGAAGGGCTTCCTGCTCAGTGCGCGGAGCGCCAATGCCAAGGGGCTGGTCATTAAGAATGCTCGCCGGTACCGTCTGTTTAATCAGGTCGTCCAGGCTCTCGGCCCCGACTGCTGCCAGCATGGCAGCCACTTCCTGCTCGGAAGGTCCGATATGACGGCCGGTAAAGGCGTTATTCTGCTCAAGTTCAAACAAAGACTGGGTCATTTTTCTTACTTCCTTCTTCGGGGCTGGCCCGAGGGTGAACAGACGACCGGCAAATGGGGGGTACTGGCCGGCTAAAGTCTGGCGGTGAAATGGCACGTCAACGGCAATGCCCCCCGCAGGGGGCACAGATGAACTTAGTCTTCGTCGATGCTGTTTTCATAGCCTTCGGCATCAAGCAACTCATCCAGTTCGGATTCATCGGTCAGCTTGATGCGGAACAGCCAGCCATCACCGTAAGGGTCTGAGTTCACCAGCTCGGGGCTGTCTTCCAGATCGTCGTTTACCGCAATGATTTCACCACTGACCGGGGCATAGATGTCTGAAGCGGCCTTGACCGACTCGGCCACACAGCACTCTTCATTGGCATCTACGGTGCGACCGGTTTCGGGCAGCTCAACAAACACCATATCACCCAACAGATCCTGCGCATGTTCGGTAATACCGATCACCGCTTCACCGTTTTCTTCAATCCGGACCCATTCGTGAGTACGGGCATATTTCAGTTCACTGGGGATATTGCTCATTTTGTTGTTCCTCTTGGTTCTTAAAACTCGGCGACCGCTTTGCCGAAACGTACAAAAGTCGGTTTTACCACGGACACCGGCATCCATTTTTTGCGCAGTTCCACTTCGGCATTGTCGCCAATGGAGCGCGGCACCCGCGCCAGGGCAATGCTGAAGCCCAGTGTAGGTGAGAAGGTACCGGATGTGATCACTCCCTGCTGCTCATTGCCATCGGCATCGGTAAAACGTACCGGGGTACCGGCGCGAAGCACACCTTTCGCCTTCATCACCAGTCCTACCTGCTTGGGCTGATCGCCCGCTTCACGCTGGGCTTCAAGGGCGGCACGGCCGATAAAGTCACGATTTGCCGGCTCCCAGGCAATGGTCCAGGCCATGTTGGCGGCCAGCGGCGAGGTGTCTTCATCCATGTCCTGGCTATAGAGGTTCATGCCCGCTTCCAGGCGCAGGGTGTCACGGGCACCCAGGCCGCAAGGGCGCACACCGGCGTCTTTCAGGGCATTCCACAGGGCGGCCGCCTGCTCGGCTGGCACCACAATTTCATAGCCGTCTTCACCGGTGTAGCCGGTGGTGGCAATAAACAAATCGCCTGACTGCACGCCAAAAAAGGGCTTCATGCCTTCCACGGCAGCGTTTTGCTCTGGAGTAAATACGGCAGCGGCTTTGGCCTTGGCGTTGGGGCCCTGTACCGCGATCATGGCCAGCTCGGGGCGTTCGGTGAGGGTCACATCAAACCCTGCGGATTGTTTGGCCATCCACGCCAGATCTTTTTCGCGGGTAGCAGAGTTGACGATCATGCGGTAATCGTCTTCGGCAAAATAATAGGTGATGAGATCGTCAATCACACCGCCCTGCTCGTTCAGCATGCCGCTGTAGATGGCCTTGCCCGGCTGAGTGACACGGGCAATGTCGTTGGCCAGCAGGCGCTGCAGAAAGGCCTTGGCCCCGGCACCCTTCACATCAACAATGGTCATGTGCGACACATCGAACATGCCGGCGTCCTGACGCACGGCGTGATGCTCCTCCAGCTGGGAGCCATAGTTGATGGGCATATGCCAACCGTGAAAATCCACCATTTTGGCACCGGCTTCCAGGTGCTGCGGATGCAAAACTGTTTGCTGAGTCATGACGCTTCCTTAATATTGCGAGCCCGGCCAGCGAGCGATAATCCGGTAGTGCCGTTCGATTATACTCATGCGGTGTTGGGATAACACAGCGCAGCTGTTAAAAAAAACTAATCCGTAAACCTTTCAGTGCAAAATGTGAGCTGTACCACGACAGCTTTTTCAACGTAAAGAAAGCAACAAACACTGCAATTAAAACCAAAAATTAACAATAATTTAAACAATGCTGCGATAATATGCGCTCATTTCAGTACAAGCGAAAAAAAGAGGCTTTTCAGCCTCTTTCGCATCACTTAAAAAAACTAATCACAAAACCTGATCGCATTAGTTTTTCTCATTCATTTTCATGAAGGCGCGACAAGGCCGGCTGCAAGCCACCCACGCCCAGGGCATGAGCGGCCAGCCGGCGCTTGAGCGGAGTCAGCCGGTCAGTCAGCCCAAGTCCAAACGCACGCAGGCCTTTAACCGGCCCCAGCTCACTGCCAAACAGCCGCTTGAGCCCTTCCATGCCTGCCAGCATGGTGGTGGCTTCGGCCTTGCGCCAGCGTTCAAAACGACGCAGCCCCGCCAGCTCGCCAATATCCTGACCTTCGGCATGGCGGGTCATCAGGGTATCAGCCAGGGCGGCAGCATCCTGAAGGCCCAGGTTTACTCCCTGCCCTGCCAGCGGATGTATGGTATGAGCCGCATCGCCAATCAGTGCCCAGCGTTTACCACAGAACTGCTGGCTGTAGCGGGCCCTGAGCGGAACAGCCATGCGCGGCCCCAGCACCCGGCACAGGCCCATGCGCAGATCAAAGGCAGTGGCCAGTTGCTTGTTAAAGTCGTCGTCACTGAGTGCCAGCAGCTCCTGAGCCCGTTCCGGCGTACAGGACCAGACCAGTGAGCAGCGGTGCGCACCGGCCAGGGGCAAAAAGGCGATAATATTATTGCCGCTGAATATCTGACGGGCACACTGCTCATGGGGCTCATCGGTTTCGATGGTGGCCACCAGCGCATTGTGGTCGTAGTCCCATTCAACCATGCCCGGCTGCATCTGGCCGCGCAGCCAGGAGCGGGCACCATCGGCGCCCACCAGCAGCCGGCCGGTAATGGGAGTGCCGTTATCCAGCAGCACAAAAGCACCGCTGTCACTGGCCGACACGCTCGCCGCCCGGACCGGCATGTGCAGACTGATGTGCGGACATTGCCGCGCCTGCTCCAGCAGATGGTGCTGCAGCAGGCGGTTTTCCACGATATGACCCAAGTGGGACTGGTGCATCAGCCCGGCAGAAAAGCCTATGCGCCCACGGCTCTGGGCTTCCCATACTTCCATGCTGGTGTAGGGCCCCAGCCGGTTGCTGTGCGCAGGCCAGGCATTCAGCCGCTCCAGCAAAGTCTGAGAGGCCAGGTTGATGGCACTGACCCGGTTGTCGGCCACCTCATTAAAGGTATCGTCCGGTACCTTGCCTTCCACCACGGCCACTTTCAGGCCGCTGGGCTTCAGTGCCAGTGCCAGGGTCAGCCCCACCATGCCGCCGCCAATAATAATCACATCTGCTGCTTGCATTGCTTACCTCTTGCCCATGGCCCGCCAGGCCAGTTGACTCTTCAGCGGCGCGCAGGCCGCCATTACCGACAGCCCCAGATTTCGCCCGGCTGCCAGCGCCGGGTTATCATTGGAAAACAGCAGTGCCAGCGCCGTGGTCAGGCCAACAATGCCACTCTGATCCGGCTGCCGCGAGCGGCCATAACCACTGAGCACCTTGTGGCTGCCAATATCCTGTTCAGCCAGCAGCGCCGCCTGAATGTGCCGGGTGAGTGCTGCCACATCCCTGAGCCCCAGATTAAAGCCCTGGCCGGCAATAGGATGCAGCAAGTGTGCCGCATTACCCAGTAACACCACCCTGTGATGCCAGGGTTTACACACCTGGTCCAACACCAGCGGATAACGAAAGCGTTCACCACAGCGCTGCATTTTGCCCAGCCGGTAGCCGAATTCCCGCTGCAGTGCTGCCAGAAAGCCGGTATCGTCCATTGCCATTAATGTTTCTGCCCGCGCTGGCGTCACACACCACACCAGCGAGCTGCGGCCTTCACTCATGGGCAGCAGCGCCAGCGGCCCCTGAGGCGTAAAACGCTCAAAAGCCCGGCCGGCATGGGGTATGGCAGTGACAATATTGGTAATAATGGCGCTCTGGCCATAATCCAGCTGCTGACGGGGCAGCCCAAGCTGCCGGCTGACGGGAGAGCGGCTGCCATCGGCAGCCACCAGTAAAGCCGCCGTCAGTGTTGTGCCCGAGTCCAGCTTTACCATCACCTGATACAGTTGCTGCTCAATGTCTGCAATTTGATCGGGACAAAACAGCCGTATATTGTCGCACTCTGCCAGACGGCGATGTAGCTCCCGGCCGGCCAGATGAAGTTCTAGCACATTGCCCAGGGCCGGCACGCCATATTCGGCCGCGTTCATTTCAACCCGGCCAATATGCCCCTGATCGGAGACCTGAACCTGAGTAATGGGAGTAACAAGGGGTGCCAGTGCCGGCCAGATCCCCAGCCGGTCGAGCTGCTCACAGCTGTGCCAGGCCAGCGCTATGCTGCGGGCATCAAAGCCGGGATGCTGCCCATGGTCAGGCACCTGTGCCTCAACTATTGCAATATCGAGCCGGCGGCCATCGGGCCGGCGCAGCCCGGACAGGCTTAACGCCAGCACAGCACCGGCCATGCCGGCACCATTGATTACTACATCATAATGAGTCATGGGTGTGCCATATTGAACAAATCAGTGCAGTGTGGGTTGCTCAGGCTTGGGGCTGCCTTTGCCAAACTCTTCAAAGGCCAGCGTAGCGCCCAGCTTGAGGTGCTCATACAGAACCACAAAAGCCGCCTCGCTTTCTTCATCTTCCTGTTCAAATTCGCCGGATACCTGAGTAATGCTGCTGATATCCTGGATCATTTCCTGCAGTTCGGCAGAAGCCTTGTTCAGCTCCTGCTGCACCACGCCAAAACCGGCCAGAAAGGCACCGGCCCATTCCATCATGGCATCAAGGCGATCATCCAGCGGCTCTTCATCGTCGGGCAGCAGCAGTTCAAAGCGGGTTTGATCAAGCAGATCATCATAAACCCGGTTAAACAGCAGGTTAACGGCTTTTTTCAGCTCGGCGGGCAGGCCGAAGCCGTCATTGAGCAGGTCGTTGAAATGCTGTTGCCAGCGCACATCGTCCCGTGCCATGCCTCCCCCGATAAGGCCGCAAATGACGCCATGCACTTCGGCGGCGGTCACCACCATATTGTGCTGCTCCAGCAGAGTGGTAAAGGCATCATAATTAAGGCGGGCGCTATTGTTCATTGTTTACTCGACCATAAGTACTAGAATTAATGCAGATCCTAGCACCGTCACCGGATGCAGACCAGCAACCCCTTGAAAGTTCTGGTGTGCCACTATATATTCGCGGGACATTATTTTGCTCATTGCAAGCCACCTGAGGACCACATGACCACAGCGGCAATCGACATCGTTATTCTCGGGCGCCCTTATAAGGTGGCCTGTCCTGCCGGGCAGGAAGATTCACTGCACCGGGCAGCTGATATGCTCAACGAGCGTATTCGCAAATTCCGTGAAAGCGGCAAGCCGGCATCCAATGAACAAATTGCCATTATGCTGGCACTGAATGTCTGCCACGAGCTTGAGCTTGAAAAAGACAAAAACCACCAATATGCTGACGCCATGGACAAACGCATCAAGATGCTTCAGCATACTATTGAAGAGGCACTGGCCAGTAAGGTTGGCTGAGGTCCGTACAATTTGTTTTCCCTGGGGTGTGCGTCAGTGAGTGGTGTCCCTGAGCCGATATCAACAGCACAGGAACGCCGTGTTATTCGCTATTGAGCATGCTCGGCCCGACCGAGACGCCTGCGGCGGATACCGGAGTTCCGCCTTGAACCGACGGGTTCAAGGACTAACACTCGCAACGGCACCCTGGGACCCTATTTAAAAAGACCGGCTTGCCGGTCTTTTTGTTTATGTTTATCAACAGGGCCGCGGCCATGAACCAACAACCCAACAACCCCCTGCACGGCATTACCCTTGAACGCCTGCTGACAGAGCTGGTAGAAAAATACGGCTGGGACGAGCTGGCCCGCCGGGTCAATATCAACTGTTTTAAAAACGATCCCAGCATCAAGTCGAGCCTGAAATTTTTGCGCCGCACGCCCTGGGCCCGCACTCAGGTGGAAACCCTGTATCTTCATCTTAAAAACAGCCCCTGGAACCGTTGATATATTGGAGTGAGCCAGTGACTGAACGCCACCATATTCGCCAGCAGATTCGGGAAGCCCGCCGCCGGCTGAGCCGCACCGAACAACAAGCTGCTGCTCATGCCATCAAAGACAGAGTTGCCGCCACGCCACACCTGGCACAGGCCGGCAAGGTGGCGCTGTATCTGGCCAATGACGGTGAGCTCGACCCTCATCCTTTAATCAACTGGTACTGGTCTCAGGGCGCTCAGGTGTACCTGCCGGTGCTGCATCACTTCAGCCCCGGGCATCTGATGTTTTTGCGTTACGATCCGGACGCTCAGCTGATCGCCAATCGCTTTGGCATTCCCGAGCCCCGCCTCGATATTCGCCTGCTGTTGCCCAAGCAGCAGCTTGATGTGATTTACACCCCCCTGGTGGCCTTTGACGCTGCCGGCAACCGCATTGGCATGGGCGGCGGTTTTTATGACCGCACCCTGGCCGGCTGGCATCAGGGCACAGGCCCGCGCCCGGTGGGCCTGGCCCACGACTGCCAGCAGTTGCCCGCCATTCCTGTCGACCACTGGGACGTGCCCCTGCCCGAGCTGCTGACTCCAGGCCGGCACTGGCGCTGGTAAAAGCCCCATGCAAGCGGGGCCGGCTTTGCTATAATGCGCGCCACTTATGCAGGAGAACAGCACAGCCATGACACAAGACGAAATGAAAAAAGCCGCCGGCTGGGCGGCACTCGAGTTCGTAACCCCGGGCAGCATTGTTGGTGTGGGCACCGGCTCTACCGTAAATCACTTTATCGATGCCCTCGGCTCCATCAAGGATCAAATCAAGGGTGCCGTTTCCAGCTCAGAGGCTTCCACCCTGCGCCTGAAAGATCTGGGCATTCCGGTATTTGATCTCAACGACATCAGCGAGCTCGACGTCTATGTGGATGGTGCCGATGAAATCGACGGCTCCATGGCCATGATCAAGGGCGGCGGTGCGGCCCTGACCCGGGAAAAAATTGTGGCCGCTGTGGCCGGCAAGTTCGTATGCATTGTGGACGGCACCAAAACCGTGGACGTGCTGGGAACATTCCCCCTGCCGGTGGAAGTGATCCCCATGGCCCGGGAATATGTGGCCCGGGAACTCGCCCGCCTCGGGGGCACCCCGGTTTACCGGCAAGGCGTAGTAACCGATAACGGCAACCATATTCTGGATGTGCATGGTCTGCGCATTACCGCGCCCCGTGAACTCGAAACCCGCATCAATGGCATTGTGGGTGTGGTCACCAACGGCCTGTTTGCAGAGCGCGGTGCCGATGTGCTGCTGATCGGCACCGCCGACGGCGTAGTGCGCAAGAGCGCTTAAGATCAGTTCACCAGCGCCACGGCTTTTATCAGGGCATAACATCTCATGCCCTGATGCAGGCCCAGCTGATTTGCCGACCAGGCAGATACCTCGGCCAGCAGCCGCTGGCCGCCGTTCAGCTCACAGTCGGCCAGTACCCTGCCCTCTTGCACACTGTGCAGTGCCCGCAAAGTCACCGGCAACTGGTTCAGCACAGAAATACCTGCTACCGGCACCAGCGCCAGGCTCACATCCGACGCCAGCACCCTGACTCTGGCCCCCTTGCCGCCGGGCTTGCGTGCATGCACCAGCCACAGGGTCTGATCGTTGAACACAAAAGGCGTACGGCCATCGGCCAGCTCGTCGTTCAGATGGCCGTCAATCATGCTGGCCGCGCCCTGCTCCACAAACAGCGGTGAATCGGGCCGTGCCATGGCCTGCTGCAATGACTCCATGCGGGTGGTGCGTCCGTCCTGCATAAAAATCACCCTGTCAGCCAGTCGCTCCACCTCTTCCGGCGCATGAGTGACATAAAATACCGGCACACCGGCGCGCTCTGCCAGACCTTCAATCCAGGGCAGTATCTCCCGCTTGGCCTGCGTATCCAGCGCCGACAGCGGCTCATCGAGCAGCAGCAAGCGCGGTGCCGTCAGCAAAGCCCGGCCAATGGCCACCCGCTGACGCTGACCGCCAGAAAGCGAGGCGGCACTCTGGTCAAGCAAGTGCTCCAGTCCCAGCCAGCCCACCACTTCATCAAAGTCCGGTCGCGGCTGTCCCTTGGGTAAACGCCGCCAGCCATAAGCCAGATTGTTGCGCACCGACAGATGGGCAAACAGGCTGGCCTCCTGAAACACATAGCCAAAACGACGCTGATGCACCGGCACCGACCGCCTGCCTTGCTGTATGCACTGCTCCCCCAGCCACAGCTCGCCCTCGGCTTTTTCCAGCCCGGCAAGGCAGCGCAGCAGCGTGGTTTTGCCGCAGCCAGAAGGGCCAAACAGCGCAGTCACGCCAGTGGCCGGCTGTGCAAAGGCGGCATCCAGGCGAAACCCTGGCCGCATAAGCTGAAACTGCGCCTTGATCATGGGTGTACCACCGAAAAGCGACGATTAAGCATATATACCGCCATCAGAATACTGAATGACAGCACCAGCAGCAGCCCCGACAGCAAATGCGCCTGGCTGTATTGCAGCATTTCAACGTGATCATAAATGGCGATGGAGATCACCTGAGTGGCACCGGGAATATTGCCCCCCAACATCAGCACCACGCCAAATTCCCCCAATGTGTGGGCAAAACCCAGCACAATGGCGGTAAGAAACCCACGGCGGGCCAGCGGCATGGCCACGGTCACAAACCGATTGAGCGGCGAAGCACCCAGGGTGGCGGCCACTTCCAGCGGTCGCCGCCCCAACGACTCAAAAGCCCCCTGCAGCGGCTGCACCACAAAGGGCAGTGAATAAAACGCCGAGCCAATCACCAGGCCGGTAAAGGTAAAGGCCAGACTGCTGCCCCCCATGGCTTTGGACAAACCGCCAATCACTCCATGGGGGCCGAGTGACAATAACAGATAAAACCCCAGCACGGTGGGCGGCAATACCAGCGGCAGTGCCACCACCGCCTCAATGGCGGTTTTCAGCCGGCTTTGGGTCTGGCTCAGCCACCAGGCCAGCGGCGTGCCCAGCGCCAGCAACACCAGCACAGTGACGCCTGCCAGCCGCAGCGTCAGAGTCAACGCTGCCATATCCTGAGGGGCCAGCATCTCAGTTGGCCGCTTCGGTGCCGTAGCCGTAGGCGTGGATCACCTTGAGGCCTTGTTCGGAACGCACAAACTCCAGCAGCTCGGTGGCCGCGGCAGAGTCGGTCAGCTGTACCGCCTGCTGTACTATGGGTGAATACAGCTCTGCCGGCACTTCCCACCAGGAGCCGTCGGCATATTCGTCCTGGCTGAATACCTGAGACTTGGCCACAAAGCCCAGATCGGCATTGCGGCTGTAGACATACTGGTAGGTCTGACCGATGTTTTCGCCCCGTACCATTTTTTTGCTGAAGTCTTGCCACAGCCCCATACCGGTGAGCACTTGCTGCGCGGCGCGTCCATAAGGGGCGGTCACCGGGTTGGCCACCGCCAGAAACCTGAAATCACCGTTTTTCAGCACCGTCAGATCATTATCGATCAGCTTGTCATCGGGGCTCCACAGCACCAGGGTGCCCATGGCATAGGTAAAGCGCGAGCCGGGCACAATGGCGTTCTCCTGCTCCAGCAGCTCGGGACGCTTGTCGTCGGCGGCAAAAAACACATCAAAGGGCGCTTCGTTCTGGATCTGGGCATACAGCTTGCCGGTAGAGCCGGACGAGATCAACACCTTGTGACCGGACGTTTGCTCAAACTGCTCTCCCAGGGTGGTAATGGCATCGAGAAAGTTGGCGGCCACCGCTACCTTGATTTCATCGGCCAGAGCCGGCATGGACGCGCCCAGGGTGCACATCAGCACAGATGCGGTACGAAGCGTTGACATAAGGTTTGGTCCTTCAGGGTTATGTAATTTGTTATACAGCGATATAAATGTATCGCTATATAATCAAAAATACAACGGTATTGGAGTATCATGGCCACTCGTCAGCCGAACAACACGAGGAGCACCGTGGAACTGGATATATTGCTGAGCCTGCAACAGCAGGGCCGCCTGTTTATTACTCCAAGACGAGTACGCCTGCTGGAAGAAATTCAGCGGGAAGGCTCTATCAGCAAAGGGGCCAAAGCGGCTGGCATCAGCTATAAAACCGCCTGGGATGCGGTTAAAGAGATGAACGAGCTGGCAGATCAGCCTCTGGTAACCAGTGGGGCCGGCGGCAAGGGCGGCGGTGGTGCCCGGTTAACCGATTATGGCAACCGTGTTCTGAAAATCTACGGACTGCTGAACCGCATTGAACGCATGGCGGTGGATGCCCTGCAGGATGAAAATGCGTCTCTCGACAGCCTGCTGGCGGTGGTGTCCCGCTTTGGCCTGCAAACCAGTGCCCGCAACCAGTTTTTTGCTTATGTGCAGTCGGTGGGACGAGACGACCTCAGCCATCAAGTGAGCCTGACGCTGAATGGCGGTGCACATATTCTGGCCGATATTACCGAGCGCAGTTGCCAGCGTCTGGGGCTGGCGCCGGGCAAGGAGGTGCTGGCGCTGATCAAGGCGCCCTGGGTCAGCATTGAAAGGGATCCGGTGCACAGCAGTAACAGCCTGTCGGGTGTAGTGCAGCAGGTGATTGCCGGTGACCGGTTTAATGAAGTAATACTCACTCTGGATCAGGGCGGCGACATCTGCGCCCTGCGCCCTGTTGACGAGCCATTGCCTGCTGAAGGCGAGCACGCCACCGCTTGCTTCAGTCCGGATCAGGTTATTCTGGCCACGCTGGAAAACTGAACTAACTTGATGTAGGCCCGGCTTCAGCCGGGCAAATCAGCAAACACGCGACACTATTGCCCCAATAAATTGGGGCCTACAGCATATTGCGGATCACATAGTGCAGTATGCCGCCGTGGCGATAGTAGGTCATTTCGTCCTGCGTATCGATACGGCACAGCGCCTCTATTTCCCGCTCCTTGCCATCGGCACCGGTAATGGCCACCGTCAGTGTACAACCGGGCTCAAGCTGGCTCAGGCCACGAATGGACAATTGCTCTTCGCCGGTCAGGCCCAGGCTTTCAGCATGGTCGTTGCCGGTAAACTCCAGCGGCAATACCCCCATACCGATCAGGTTGGAGCGGTGAATCCGCTCATAAGAGCGGGCAATGACCGCCCGTACCCCCAGCAGCCGGGTGCCCTTGGCGGCCCAGTCCCGGCTGGAGCCGGTACCGTACTCCTTGCCGGCCACCACCACCAAGGGCACGCCTTCGTCCTGATAACGCATGGCGGCATCATAAATGGACAGCTGCTCACCACTGGGATAATGCCGGGTTTCGCCGCCTTCCACACCGTCCAGCATCAGGTTGCGAATACGGATATTGGCAAAGGTGCCCCGCATCATCACCTCATGGTTGCCCCGCCGGGAGCCGTAGGAGTTGAAGTCCTTGCGCGCTATGCCCAGTGACTGCAGGTACTGGCCCGCCGGGCTGTCGGCCTTGATGCTGCCCGCCGGCGAAATGTGATCCGTGGTCACCGAGTCCCCCAGCAGTGCCAGCACCCGGGCCGACTCAATATCGGTGACCGCTTCGGGCTCGGCCTGCATCTCGCTGAAGAACGGCGGATGACGAATGTAGGAAGAGTCCTGCTGCCAGTCAAAGGTGGCACTGCCGGTTACCTTAATGGCCTGCCAGCGTTCGTCGCCGTCAAACACGGCGGCATACTCCTTGCTGAACATCTCGGTTTTCACCTTGGCCACCGCCTCGGCCACTTGCTGTTGTGACGGCCAGATGTCTTTCAGGTAAACCGGCTTGCCGTTTTTGTCTTGCCCGAGCGGGTCTTTGGTCAGATCCACCTTCATGTTGCCCGCAAGCGCATAAGCCACTACCAGAGGCGGTGACGCCAGCCAGTTGGTTTTCACCAGCGGATGAATGCGGCCCTCAAAGTTGCGGTTGCCCGACAGCACAGATGCCACTGTGATATCGTCCTGACGAATGGCCGCTTCAATGGGCTCGGGCAGCGGCCCCGAGTTGCCGATACAGGTGGTGCAGCCATAACCCACCAGATGAAAGCCCAGCTGCTCCAGCGCCGGCATCATGCCGGCGGCCTTGAGATAGTCGGTAACCACCTTTGAGCCCGGTGCCAGTGAGCTTTTCACCCAGGGGGCCCGGGTGAGGCCTTTTGCTACCGCCGCTTTGGCCATCAGGCCGGCGGCCATCAGCACACTGGGGTTGGAGGTGTTGGTACAGGAAGTAATGGCGGCAATCACCACAGCGCCGTCGCGCAGGTGATGGGTGTTGCCGTTCAGGGTAAAGGCGGTGCCCTGCTGTGCCTGCTCATAGCCTACGGCGGTCTGGCCGCCCTCACCTTCCAGCCGGCTTTCGGCCTGCTGGCTGACGGTCTGCTCATGGGCCAGAGTAAAGGCGTCCGGCACTTGCTCCAGGGCCACTCTGTCCTGAGGCCGCTTGGGACCGGCCAGACAGGCTTCCACCTTGCCCATGTCGAGTTCAAGGGTGTCGGTAAAGACCGGCTCATCACCCGGGTTGCGCCACAGGCCCTGCGCCTTGGTGTACGCCTCAACCAGTTCGATATGGTCTTCGTCCCTGCCGGTCAGGCGCAGATAGCGCAGGGTTTCTTCATCCACCGGGAAAAAGCCGCAGGTGGCACCGTATTCCGGGGCCATATTGGCAATGGTGGCTCTGTCTGCCAGCGGCAGGCTGGCCAGACCGTCACCGTAAAATTCCACAAACTTGCCTACCACGCCGTGGTTACGCAGCATTTCGGTGACGGTTAATACCAGATCCGTGGCAGTAATGCCTTCCCGCAGGGCACCGGTGAGTTTAAAGCCCACCACCTCGGGAATGCGCATGGACACCGGCTGACCCAGCATGGCAGCTTCAGCTTCAATGCCGCCCACTCCCCAGCCCAGCACGCCAAGGGCGTTGATCATGGTGGTGTGGGAGTCGGTACCCACCAGCGTATCCGGACAGGCCAGGGTACCGTCGTCTGTTTTTTGCTGCCATACCGTCTGGCCCAGATATTCCAGGTTAACCTGATGACAGATGCCGGTGCCGGGGGGCACCACTCTGAAATTATCAAAGGTTTGCTGGCCCCAGCGCAAAAAGGCGTAACGTTCGCCGTTACGAGCCATTTCCATGTCTACGTTGGCGGCAAAGGCCTCAGGAGTCGCAAACTCGTCCACCATCACCGAATGATCTATTACCAGATCTACCGCCGACTGAGGATTTACCTTTTCTACCTTTCCTCCCAGCCGCTTCACCGCTTCGCGCATGGCCGCCAGATCCACCACCGCCGGCACGCCGGTAAAGTCCTGCATCAGCACCCGCACCGGACGAAAGGCGATTTCATGCTCGCAGCGGCCCTGTTTCAGCCAGTCCTCCATGGCCTGCAGATCGCCGGCCAGGCTGTCACCGCCATAACGCAGCAGGTTTTCGGTCAGTACCTTAAGGGACTTGGGTAACTGAGACAGTGAGGGAGTAATGGAAAAATAATGAAACTGCTGTTTTCCGGCCTGCAATGACTGCTTGCTTTTGTTCGCATCGGAACTCATGGCTCCTCCTCATTATTTTGCTCGCGGCGTACCGCTTTATGAATATTTTTTGGGAATATCAAACAATTAGGACTAGAGTATGGTTCATGGTGGCAGGGCCGGCAATCTGCTCTGCGACAATGACTGACCGCTGAAATTGCTCTTGTGCCTGGTGCCGGGCAAAGCAAACAAATTTTTTGTGTCTGAACTGCGGATTTTCTTGCTGGAATGCAAGGCTGCATTGGCGTAGATAGTGAGCCGAATTTCGCCGTCAGGCACATCACGTCAAGAGAACCGCGCTACCCATGAAAATTGCCATTCTGTCCCGTAATCCGTCTTTATATTCCACTCGCCGACTGCGTGAGGCCGCCGAGGCCCGCGGCCACGAGGTCACTGTGATCGACGTGTTGCGCTGTTATATGAACATTAACGATAACAAGCCATCCATTCATTATAAAGGGCAGGATCTGGATCAGTTTGACGCCATCATTCCCCGTATTGGTGCCTCTGTGACCTTTTATGGCACCGCCGTGCTGCGCCAGTTTGAAATGATGGGCTGCTATTCGCTCAATCATTCGGCCGCCATCAGCCGCTCCCGGGACAAGCTGCGTTCACTGCAGGTGCTGTCGGGCCATGGCGTAGGCATGCCAATCACCGGCTTTGCCTGCAAACCCGATGATGTGCCCGACCTTATCAAGATGGTGGGCGGTGCCCCTCTGGTCATTAAACTGCTGGAAGGCACTCAGGGTATTGGTGTGGTGCTGGCAGAAACCCGCAAGGCGGCAGAAAGCGTGCTGGAAGCTTTTATGGGCCTCAAGGCCAATATCATGGTGCAGGAATTTATTGAAGAAGCCGGAGGTGCCGATATTCGCTGCTTTGTGCTGGGCGACAAAGTCATTGCAGCCATGAAGCGTCAGGCTCAGGAAGGTGAATTTCGCTCAAACCTGCACAGAGGCGGGGAAGCCCGGCTGGTGCGTATTACGCCCGAAGAACGCAAAACTGCGGTAGCATCGGCCAAGGCCATGGGACTGCAAGTGGCCGGAGTAGACTTGTTGCGATCCAGCCGTGGCCCTCTGGTGATGGAAGTAAACTCTTCTCCCGGTCTGGAAGGCATTGAAAAGGCAACCGGGAAAGATGTGGCCGAGCTGATTGTAGAGCATATTGAGAAAAATCTGCACCGCAAAACCCGCAGCCGGGAGCGAGGCTGATGAGCCATCACTTTGAACTGGCGGGTCAGTCAGTGCCGGCAGGCCAGCGCCGGACCATGCAGCTGGCGCTGGCCCAGCTTTATACCCAGTCGCCACTGACAGTACCGGTGGAAGTAGTGAACGGCAAGCAGCCGGGGCCGGTGTTGTTGCTGTGTGCCGCCATTCACGGTGATGAACTGAACGGTATTGAAGTAGTCAATCAGGTGCTGGCGAAAATCAATCCGGCCCGGCTGAAAGGCACTCTGGTGGCCGTGCCTGTGGTCAACGTATTTGGTTTTATTCACAAATCACGCTATCTGCCGGATCGGCGCGATCTGAATCGCTGTTTTCCCGGCTCGGAAAAAGGCTCGCTGGGGGCCCGGGTGGCGCACTTTTTTGTCAATGAAATTGTCAGCAAATGCAGTCATATTATCGACTTGCACACGGGGGCCATTCACAGGGCCAATCTGCCCCAGATACGGGCTCAGCTCGACTGCCCGGTAACCCGGCAAATGGCAGAAAATTTTGGTGCACCCATTATTCTTGATGCCAGCATTCGCGATGGCTCACTCAGGGCAGTGGCAGAAGCTCAGGGGGTGCCGGTGATCCTCTATGAGGCCGGTGAGGCACTGCGCTTTGACCCTTTGCCCATCAAGGCGGGCGTGCGTGGCGTGATTCGCGTGATGCGTGGCCTGGGCATGCTGAAAAGCAGCACGGTCAAGTCTGCCAGCGAGGCCATTATTGCCCGTAGCAGTACCTGGATACGGGCCGAGCACGACGGCCTGCTGCACCTCAAGGTACGGCTGGGAGATCGTATTCGCAAGGGGGATATTCTGGGGACTATCAGCGCTCCTTTGGGAGCCGAGCAGTGTCTTATTGTGGCTCCGCGCAGCGGTATTGTGATTGGCAGCCTGACCATGCCGCTGGTGAATGAAGGCGATGCCATCTGCCATATTGCCCTGTTTGATGAGATCAAACAGGCGGAGCTGACGGTAGAGCGCTTTGTGGACGAGCTGGATATTCAGCCGCCGGCCATGTGAGCGTCATAGAAAAGGGGCAGCCAGTGGCTGCCCCTTTTGGTGTCGTCGGCTCCTTCCTGAACCTGAGTTGCTCCCTGCATTCCCTGACCTGACCGCTCCGGGTCTTCCCCTTTCCCGCTCCGTCGGGCTTGTCCCTGGCTCTTCCATGAATGGCTGCGCTCCTGCAACCAACCGCTTCGTCCTGAAGGTATCCCTTGGCGTTCCCTTGCCTGTCCCCTTGGTCTTCCCGGACCTTGTCCTTTGCCGTTCCTGGCTGCCGGCTTGCCTGCCAGCACTGTGTTCCTTCTGGAAATAACTATACCTTACCCTGTTCCGGGAGCAATGCAGGCCAGGCACGAACCTGACTGCTCAGATTTCAACCTTAAAATTAAAAGCATTAAAATTCATATACTTATAAAAAGATGCAGCTAAAACCATATATCAAAAGCGCCTTTTCCCAGACTGCTTTGAGAGATCGCTTACAAAGAATAAGGGGAATAGGGAATGGGGATTAGGGAATAGCAAAAAAATGCCGGGCTTGCCCGGCATTTTTACAGACTAAAGGTGTTGGCCTCAGCCCATCATTTTCGCTTTCAGCACGGCGAAATCGGCAGCAATGGTCTCGGACAGGGACTCCATGGCATTATGCTTGGCCAGTGGTCCCGGCAGTTCAACATCCTGCTCCAGAATACGGTCAACACTTTCCTTGAACTTGGCCGGATGGGCAGTACACAGAAAAATGCCCACTTCGTCCTTGCCCCGCTCCTTGTTAAGCAGATCCCAGGCGATGGCACCGTGGGGCTCGCACAGGTAACCCTGTGCAAACAGACGTTTGAGCGCATCTTCGGTCTGCTCGTCGTTGAGCATGCCGGAGGCGATATCAGACAGCTCCCAGCCCTTGACCCGGCACAGCTCTTCCACTCGCGGCCAGTTGTTGGGACGACTGACGTCCATGGCGTTGGACAAAGTAGCCACAGTGGCGTTGGGTGCCCAGTCCCCGCTTTGCAGATAGCGCGGCACCGTATCGTTGGCGTTGGTGGCGGCCACAAAGCGCTTCACCGGCAGGCCGATGGCCTTGGCGATGAGTCCGGCAGTCAGGTTACCGAAGTTGCCGGACGGCACGGAAATCACTGCCTTGTGACGTTGCTCGGCGGGCAGCTCGGCCACGGCTTCAAAGTAGTAGCACACCTGGGCCAGCAGCCGGCTGATGTTAATGGAGTTGGCGGAGTTCAGACCCACGGCGGCCTTCAGCTCTTCATCGTCAAAAGCCTGCTTCACCAGCGCCTGACAGGCGTCGAAGTCGCCCTGTACCGCAAAGGTGCGAATGTTGCCCCCAAGTGTAGTGAACAGCTTTTCCTGCAACGGGCTGATTTTGCCCTCGGGATACAGAATAACCACGTCGATATTGGGCAGACCATAGAAAGCATGAGCCACGGCGGCACCGGTGTCGCCGGAGGTGGCAGTCAGAATGGTGATCTTGCCGTCGCTGCGCAAAGTGGCCAGGCACTGGGCCATAAAACGGCCGCCGAAGTCCTTGAACGCCAGGGTCGGGCCGTGGAACAGCTCCAGGGCGTAGGTGTGATCGTCCACCTTCACCAGCGGTGCCGGGAAGGTAAAGGCCTGCTCCACCATGGCGGTCAGGGTGTCTTGTGGGATCTCGTCACCGATAAGATGCTGCAGAATGGCCACGGAGCGCGGCACCAATGGCTGCTCCAGCAAGGCATCCACATTGGCCAGCGGGCTTAACTGCTCCGGAAAGAACAGGCCCTGGCCGCGGCCCAGACCCTGTTTGACGGCCCCGGCAAAATTGATGGTTTCTGCATTATCCTTGATGTTGTACAACTTCATAGTCTGGTTCCTGTGACTCGTGCGCCTTCGGCGTCGAGTTTGCAAATGTGGCAAAAGCCATCCTGATTCTGAATAAAGTGGTCGGCCAGCCAGGCCTGCAGTTTCTCTGCCTGATGCAGATCCTTCATCACCGTAAACACGGTGGGACCACTGCCGGAAATGCCGGTGGCCAATGCGCCCATGGCGGCAGCATGCTCACGCACTGCATTAAAGCCCGGGATCAGCTGGGCGCGGTAGGGCTCGGCAATCACGTCTTTCAACATGGCGGCGGCCAGTTTTTCCTGGCCGGTGTGGCTGGCGTGCACAAAACCCGCCAGCCGGCGGCCGTATTCCAGGCAGTCCTGACGACGATACTGGGCCGGCAGAATTTCCCGGGCGGCAGAGGTAGACACGGCAATGCCCGGGTAGCACACCACCCAGTACCATTCCTCAAAGGACGGCAGGGTCTGGCTGACCACGCCGGCTTCGTCCAGCACCAGCTGCATGCCGCCCAGATGGCAGGGGGCCACGTTGTCGTAGTGGATGGAACCGGAAATCTGGCCTTCCAGCTCGCCCATCAGCAGCATCAGCTCATGCTCGCTCATGGCGTTGTCATAAAAGGCATTCAGCGCCACAAAGGCGGCAACAATGCTGGTGGCACTGGAGCCCAGCCCCGAGCCCACCGGCAGGTTCTTTTCCAGAGTCATGGTCAGCGGCTTGCGCGCCAGGCCCTTTTTGTCGAGGGCCTGTTCATAAGCCAGCCAGCAATCGTAAACGATGTTCTGGGTATGGTCTTCCGGCAGCTTTTGGGCATAGGGGCCGGCGTTGGTGAGCTGAAATTCGCCGCTGGCATTTTCCACCAGCACGCGGTCTCCCAGCAGGGAGCCGTCGAGGGGGGCCAGCGCAGCCCCCAGCACATCAAACCCAACACTGACGTTGGCGGTAGAGGCCGGCGCATAGGCTACAACACTCATTTAAATCTCCTGCTTCCAGTTATGGGTGCGCAACAGGTCGGCGAACACGCCGGCTGCGGTCACATCGGCACCGGCACCATAGCCCCGCAGCACCAGCGGAATGGGCTGGTAATACTGGGTGTAAAACGCCAGGGCATTTTCGCCGTCTTTCACCTTGAACAGGGGATCATCCCCGTCCACGGCCTTGATCACAACCTTGCATTTACCGTCCTCAATGGCACCCACATAGCGCAGTACTTTGCCCTCGCCCGCTTCGGCGGTTTTCTCGGCAAACCAGGCATCGGCTTGTGGCAGACGAGCCATAAAGGTCTCGATATCGCCGCTGGCATCAAAGCCCGGCGGCAGCGCCTGCTCCACCTCGATATCGTCGAGATCCAGCTCCATGCCCGCTTCCCGGGCCAGGATCAGCAGCTTGCGGGCCACGTCCATGCCGTTCAGGTCATCCCGTGGGTCCGGCTCGGTAAAGCCATTTTCCCGGGCAATACGAGTGGCTTCGGCAAAGCTCATGCCGTCGTCCAGTTTGCCAAAGATGTAAGACAGGGAGCCGGAGAGAATGCCGCCAAAGGCCTTGAGCTGATCACCGGCGCGGATCAGGTTCTGCAGGTTTTCAATCACCGGCAAACCCGCGCCCACGTTGGTTTCATACAGAAACTTGCGGCGGGTGGAGCGGGCCGAGCGGCGCAGCTCGCGGTAGTAGTCCAGGCTGGCGGTGTTGGCCTTTTTGTTCGGAGTAACCACATGGAAGCCGGCGGACAAAAAGTCGGCATACTGATCGGCAATAACGTCACTGGTGGTGCAGTCCACCAGTACCGGGTTGATCAGATGGCTGTCTTCCACCAGCCGGGTAACCCGCTCCAGACTGAAACTCTCCTGAGCCAGCTCCAGCTGATCACGCCAGTCATTCAGGCTGATGCCATTGCGATCCAGCAGCATCTTGCGGGAGTTGGCAATACCCACTACCCGAATGCCGATGTCCTGCGCTTCCAGCACCGGCTGCTGCCGGCGGATCTGCTCCAGCAAAGCGCCGCCCACGCCGCCACAGCCTACCAGGAATACATCAATAAACTGGCGGCTGGAGAAAAAGTTCTGGTGACAGGCCTTGATCGCTTCGGTGACCTTCTCTTTACCAATCACCGCCGAGATGGAACGCTCGCTGGAGCCCTGCGCAATGGCCACGATATTGATGGAAGCCTCGGCAAGGGAGTTAAAGAAGCGGGCCGACACGCCCCGCACGGTACGCATGCGATCCCCCACCAGAGAGATAATGGCCAGATCGTCGATGACATCCAGCGGCTCCAGCAGCTTGTTTTTGAACTCCAGCGCAAATTCGTTGGCAATGGCCTTTTGCACCTTTTGCTTGTCAAAGGTGTGAATACAGAAGCTGACACTGTATTCCGAGGAGCTCTGGGTGATCAGCACTATGCTGGCACCGGCGCGGGAAATACAGGAGAACAGCCGGCCGGCCATGCCCACCATGCCCTTCATGCCGGGGCCGGAGATGTTGATCATGGTCATGCCGGCCAGATCGGAAATACCTTTTACCTGCAGATCGTCGTCGCTGCATTCGGGGCCGATCAGCGAGCCTTCGCCCTGGGGATTGCCGGTGTTCTTGATAAGACAGGGAATATGAAACTGGGCGATGGGCGCTATGGTTTTCGGATGCAGTACCTTGGCACCGAAATAGGACAGCTCCATGGCTTCCTTGTAGGACAGCTGGCGCAGCAGCTTGGCATCGGGCACCAGGCGCGGATCGCAGTTGTACACGCCGTCCACATCGGTCCAGATTTCGCAGCACTCGGCGCCCACACAGGCAGCCAGGACAGCGGCAGAATAATCGGAGCCGTTACGGCCGAGAATAACGGTCTCGCCCTTTTCGTTACCGGCGGTAAAGCCCGGCATCAGGTAGACGCAGTCGCTGCGCAGGCCCTTGTCGATAAACCGCTGACGGGAGACTTCAATATTAACCTGCGCTTCCAGCACACTGCCTTCACCCAGCAGCATGTCCTGCGGCACTATCACTTCCACCTGCTCACCGCGGGTGCGCAACAGCTCGCTCATGGTGGCGATGGACAGGGCTTCGCCCCGGCTGAGAATGCGGGCCTGAATATTGTCGGGGCACTGTTGCAGCAGGCTGACACCCTGCAGTAGCCGGGTCAGCTGGTTCAGCTCCCGCTCTACGGTTATCTTGAGAGCAGCGTCATCCAGACCGGCGTACTTGCTCTTGAGTCCGTCGATAATGCCGTGAAAGATCTGCTCTATGTCTTTCAGTACCGGGGCCGCTTCCAGGCCGCGAATGGTCTGCTCCACCACGGCCACCAGATGATTGGTAACCTTGGCCGGGGCCGACAACACCAGTGCCACCTGGGACTGGCGCTGATTGTTGACCACGATATCGGCCACGGTATCGAACCGCTCGGCATTTGCCAGCGATGTACCGCCAAATTTCAGGACTCGCATTCATTACTCCCTGTGTAAAACTAAAAAAGCCCGTATCTGATGGGGACACGGGCTTTTCGATTCAAATTTTGTTTGTCGTCAGCGCATCAGCCCGCCCCGGTGCCACTCATGGTGGTGCCGGTAATAATAATGGTGGTGGTGCGGATGGAGTGCAGCATGACATACAACCTGTAACAACGAATGGCATAGCAATACCCTGTGGCTGCGGACTTGTCAACCTGGCTCCCCGGGTTTGAGGGCCCGCTCAAGGTCCTTGCAGAGCAGGTGCAGCAGGTTCAGATCGCGCTGCTCCAGCACAGGCAACCGGTCTTTAACCCATTCAGCCAGTTTTTCCTGCTGGGAAACTCCCACCTTACTCAGTAATTGCTCTGTTTTTTGCTGCAACACACGAAGCTGAGCGCTTTCGGTCTGACCGTTGTTTTTTTGCGCGCTTTCTGGTGTCAGTCCCTGGCTCAGCTCCCAGGCATAGAGCATGATGGCCTGACCCAGATTGAGTGACGGATAGCTCACCTTGAGCGGCAGGTAACTGATGATATCGGCCTGGGCCAGATGCTCGTTGCTGAGGCCCGACTCCTCGCAGCCAAACAGTATGGCGACCTTGTGTACCACTTTGTTATTGATCTGGGTCACCGCCTCACGGGGCGTCAGATAGTGCTGATAGCGGCCACGCCGGCGGGCCGTGGTGGCAATCACCAGATCCATGTCGGCCAGCCCCTCGGCCAGGGAGGGAAAATGCTCGGCCTGCGCCAGAATCTCCTGCGCACCGTGGGCCACCCAGCCCGCTTCATCCTGCTCATGCACCCGGCTGTTAATCACCCGCATGCGCTCAAAGCCCATTGTCTTCATGGCCCTGGCGGCAGCCCCCACGTTCTCGGGGCGCGCCGGCGATTCCAGCACGAAGTAAAGCTCCACCGCCATTATTCGTCTTCCTCAAAATACCAGTAGCCCTGGTTCACCAGCGGCAGCAGGCAGTCGAGCAGATTACGGGGTTCTTTCAGGCAGGCCACTTCCGGGCCGCAGATGCGAGCCTGATCGCACAGCAGGGCAATGGCATCAGTATCAGGCTCGGCCAGCTGATAACGGTCACCGTCAAGATAAAAGACGTTCTCGCTGCCTTCATGGTAGAAACAGCGCACCCCGCCCAGGCGGTAGAGATGGTCACCATGATCCAGCCGCAGCACCAGTTCTTCCAGACTGTAGGCCGGCTCGGCCACTTCCAGATCGAGATCATGCCTGGCTTCCGAGATCATTTCGCCAAACCAGTCATTAAGGCGGGCGTCGTCGTTCAGCAGCTCCTGCATCAGGCCTTTTACCTGCGTCATTACGCTGCTATCGAGACGGCCATGAGCGCTGGCGGCCGCCATGCCGGCATCATCAAACCGCGGCGTAATATCCACATGAGCCAGCAGATGATCAGCAAAGCCGGAGAACAGATCTTTGGCGTCGGGGGCACGAAATCCGATGGAGTAGTTCATGGCCGGTGTGTCGGCATAGCCCTCGTGGGGGCAGCCGGGCGGAATATAAATCATGTCGCCGGGCTGCAGCACTTCGTCGATCACTGCTTCAAAGTCATCGCAGTGGCGCAGAGCACCGTGGGCTGCAAATTCGCGCAGGCTCTGGCGCTCCCCTACCCGCCAGCGACGGCTGCCACTGCCCTGCAGAATAAAAACACCGTATTGGTCGATATGGGGGCCCACACCGCCACCGGGGGTGGAGAAGCTCACCATCACATCATCAAAGCGCCAGCCGGGAATAAACCGGAACAGCTCGGCCAGGTCCTGTACGCCCGGATGCCACTGGTTCACCGCCTGCACCAGCAGGGTCCAGTCGGTTTCCCCCAGATGATCGTAGCTGTCAAAGGGCCCGGTTTCCGCCTGCCAGAGTTCCTGCTCACGCCACACCCGGCGGGACTCAATATGGGGCTCCAGCGCCAGGCCGGCCAGCTCGTCGGGACTTAAGGGGTCTTCAAAGCCCGGCAGGGCGGCCTTGAACAGACACGGTTTGCGCTGCCAGTCGTGGGCCAGAAAGTGCTCGATATCCAGGTTGAGTGGGCTGTGCATGAAAAACTCGCAACGGGGGCATAAAGTTGGTGAGTATTATGCCCCTGCAAGGGGCACAATGTGAAGTATCAGTGCTGTTGCACTTCGCCGGCAAGCTATGTCAGCCAGCTTCGAGTGTCTCAGGAAATACCTGTCAGCTCTTACAGCTGCTCAAAGGCTGGGTGGTAGGTCACCAGACCGGTGGGTGCAGGCTGCTTTAAGGCCAGTGCCATAAAGGCATCGCCGGCATCAGGATAAGGACAGCTCAGCCCCAGCTCGCTGGCCGGACGAAAGCCGAAACGCTGATAATAGGCCGGATTGCCCAGCACCACTATGCCGGCCCAGTCAAAGTCGCTGGCGGCCTGAATGGCTTCGCGGATCATCTCGGTGCCCACCCCCTGATTCTGGCAGTCGGGCCACACGCTCACCGGCGCCAGCCCCAGCCAGCCGATGTCTTCACCGTTTACCAGCACCGGACTCATGGCCAGGTGGCCGATAATGGCCCCCTCGTATTCCGCTACCTGACTGACGGTAATGGCCCCCTGCTCGCGCAGGGACAGCACCAGATCCGCCTCGTCAGGGCGGTTAAAGGCGGCAAACACCACCTCGTCTATCTCGTCGCCATCACCGGGACGCTCGGTTCTGCAGATCAGCATGCCAGCCTCTCACATATTCAGGGTGCCAGGCGGGAAATGACCCAACCATCATGTTCGCGCTGATAAATAAAGCGGTCATGCAACCGGTTGGCTCCGCCCTGCCAGAATTCCACCGAGTCGAACTTCACTCTGAAACCGCCCCAGAAGCTCGGCAGTGGCACTTCACCGCTGGCAAACTTCTGCTTCATTTCCAGAAACTTGGCTTCCAGCAGACCGCGGGCTGAAATGCGGGATGATTGCTTTGACACCCAGGCACCAATCTGGCTGTCTTTGGGCCGGCTGGAGAAATATTTCATCACCTCGGTGGCGGCGAGCTTTTCCACCCGGCCGGTGACATGCACCTGACGCTCCAGTGAGTGCCAGGGAAACAGCAGGCTGATACGCGGATTCGTGTTCAGGTGTGCGGCCTTGCGGCTGCCCATATTGGTGTAAAACACAAAGCCCTGCTCATCCACCTGCTTGAGCAGCACAATACGCTGATAAGGCTGTCCCTGCTCGTCTACTGTGCCCACTACCATGGCGGTAGGATCGGGCACACCGGCAGCAATGGCCTGCTGCATCCAGGTTTCAAACAAGGCAAGGGGGGCGTCGGGCAGGTCATTGCGGCGCAGACCGCCCTGCAGGTATTCACGTCGGTAATCTGCCAGCTCCATGAAAATGGGTTCCTTTTGCTGAAAGTGGTTTCATTGTGCAAAGCCGCCTGCCAATTGGCAAGCAGCTTTACATAGGCAACAGATACAAAAAAGCCGGAGAAAATTTCCCCGGCTTTCGGTGTTATTGCTCAGGCTTATTCGGCGCTGTCGGTCTTGGGCTCTTCGGTTGCCTCGGCGGCCGGCGCGGCTTCTGCCTCTTCCGGCTTGTTGGCTTCCTTGATGGACAGACGAATGCGACCCTGACGGTCCACTTCCAGTACCTTCACCTTGACCTTGTCACCCACTTTCAGGTGATCGGACACATTTTTCACCCGCTCTTCGGTGATCTGGGAAATGTGTACCAGACCGTCCTTGCCGGGCAGAATGTTAACAAAGGCACCGAAGTCGGCCAGACGCACCACCTGACCTTCATAGATGGTGCCGCTTTCCACTTCGGCGGTCAGCTGCTCAATGCGGTGAATGGCCAGTTTGGCGGCTTCACCGTCAACAGCGGCAATTTTCACAATGCCGTTGTCATCCAGCTCAATGGTGGTGCCAGTTTCTTCGGTCAGGGCGCGAATGGTAGCGCCGCCCTTGCCAATCACATCACGGATCTTCTCGGGGTTGATCTTGATGGTGTGAATGCGCGGGGCAAAGTCGGAGATATCGGCACGGGGGGCCTGCAGGGCTTCATCCATCACTTTCAGAATGTGCAGACGAGCATTGCGGGCCTGCTTCAGGGCCACTTCCATGATCTCTTTGGTGATGCCTTCGATCTTGATGTCCATCTGCAGGGCAGTCACACCCTCGTTGGTACCGGCCACCTTGAAGTCCATGTCGCCCAGGTGGTCTTCATCACCCAGAATGTCGGACAGTACCACAAAGCCTTCTTCTTCTTTTACCAGACCCATGGCGATACCGGCCACCGACGCCTTGATCGGCACACCGGCGTCCATCAGGGCCAGTGAAGTACCACACACAGACGCCATGGAGGAAGAGCCGTTGGACTCGGTGATCTCGGACACCACACGCACTGTGTACGGGAACTCTTCCTGGCTCGGCATCACGGCGGCAACGCCGCGCTTGGCCAGACGGCCATGACCAATTTCACGACGCTTGGGGCTGCCGACCATGCCGGTCTCGCCCACACAGTAGGGAGGGAAGTTATAGTGCAGCATAAAGCGGTTGGCGCGCTCACCGGTCAGCTCGTCAATCAGCTGAGCATCACGCTCTGTGCCCAGGGTAGCGGCAACCAGCGCCTGAGTTTCACCACGGGTAAACAGGGCAGAGCCATGGGCACGGGGCAGCAGGCCGGTGGCCACGTTCAGGGCGCGGATCATATCGGGCTCACGGCCGTCGATGCGGGGCTCACCGCGTACCACACGACCACGCACAATGGTTTTTTCCAGCTTGCCCAGCAGCTCCTGAATATCCTTGATTTCCGCTTCCGGGGTGTCGGTCAGAATGGCAGCCTGAACCTTGGCCTTGATGTCGGAGATAGCGTCACGACGGGCGGTCTTGTCGGTGATGCGATAGGCTTCACCCAGCTCGGCAGAGGCCAGCTCGGCAATTTTGGCCTTGAGCGCTTCGTTTTCGGCTTTGGGCTGCCAGTCCCAGGGCTGAGTGCCCACTTCGGCAGCAAATTCGTTTATGGCGTTCACGGCGGTTTGCAGCTGCTCGTGACCGTACATAACGGCACCCAGCATCACATCTTCGGGCAGAACGGAGGCTTCGGACTCTACCATCAGCACGGCACCGGCAGTACCGGCCACCACCAGATCCAGCTGGCTGTCTTTCAGCTCGCTGATGCTGGGGTTCAGCACGTATTCACCGTTCATGTAACCTACGCGGGCGGCACCGATGGGGCCGGCGAAGGGAATGCCGGAGATGGCAAGAGCCGCAGAGGTGCCCAGCATGGAGATAATGTCCGGGGCAATTTCCGGGTTGGCGGAAACCACGGTGGCAATCACCTGAACTTCGTTTTTGAATCCTTCGGGAAACAGCGGACGAATGGGGCGGTCAATCAGACGCGCAGTCAGTGTTTCGCCTTCGGTGGGGCGGCCTTCACGCTTGAAGAAGCTGCCGGGAATACGGCCGGCGGCGTAGGTACGCTCCTGGTAGTTCACCGTGAGCGGAAAGAAGTCGCGGCTTTCGTCGGCTTCACGCTTGCCAACCACACTCACCAGCACGGAAGTGTCGTCGATGCTGGCCATGACAGCGGCGGTGGCCTGGCGGGCAATCACGCCGGTTTCAAGAGTAACGGTATGCTGACCGTACTGGAAGGTCTTTACGATAGGATTCACGCGGTAGATTCCTTTAATTGTTTGATTCTTTAATACGCCGGCACAGTATACTTGATTCCTGTTTAAAGGACAGAATGACAAACAGAAAACAGCGGGAAGCAGGAAGCGGTAGACTTGTTTGACTTACAGCTGACAGCTTATGGCTTCAAGCCATGTTTTACGGGCATTAAAAAAGGGAGCCGAGGCTCCCTTTTTAACAAGGCTTTGGAGTCGATTAACGACGCAGGCCCAGCTTGCTGATCAGGTCACGGTAGCGCTCTACGTCTTTACGCTTCAGGTAGTCCAGCAGGTTACGACGCTGGGATACCATGCGCAGCAGACCGCGACGGCTGTGGTGATCGTGGATGTGCTGCTTGAAGTGGCCCTGCAGGTGGTTGATCTGGGCGCTCAGCAGAGCTACCTGCACTTCGGGAGAGCCGGTGTCGCCTTCGCCACGGGCGAATTCGGCAACGATCTGGGCTTTGGTTTCAGCATTTAGTGACATTGTGTCTACTCCAAAATAAGCATGAATGAATTCCAGCCGATCACTAATTCAGCCGGAAGGAAGGACGGCATTCTACCAGCAAAGGCGCACTTGGCAACCTTAAATCACCGTCAATTAACGTACCAGACGGCGCGGCGCTACCTTGCCGTCATCGTCGATTTCACCGACACCGACAAAGCGGCGGTCATCGCCCACCGTCATGCGCACAAAGCCGTCGAGGGGCGCGCCGGACACCTGCACCGCCTGGCCGTGCAGCAGATAACCCGCCACCAGCTCGGACAGGTTCACTTCCGGCAGACTCTGCACAGCGGTATCCATGGGCAGCAGCAGCGGATCCAGCTCCAGCCGGGGTGAAATGTCATTGGCCTTGCAGTTATCGAGAATGCACTGCAGCTGCTCAAGGGTCAGCATGCGCTCCGCCGGATAACCGGCTACCGCCAGCCGGCGCAGCACGGCAACGTGGGCACCGCAACCCAGGCGCTCACCCAGATCGTCCACTATGGTACGAATGTAGGTGCCCTTGCTGCAATGTACTTCCAGCTCCACTTCGTCCCCTTCAAAGCGAATGAGCTTGAGCTCAAATACCGTGATGGGGCGCGCTTCCCGGGGTACTTCTATGCCTTCCCGGGCGTACTGGTACAGGGGCTTGCCCTGATATTTGAGCGCTGAGTACATGGACGGCACCTGCATGATGTCGCCGCGGAAATGATCCAGGGCTTCAATCAGCTCGCCGGTGGACACATTGACTGGACGGGTCTCAACCACTTCGCCGTCGGCGTCGCTGGTGTCGGTCCGCTCGCCCAGTTTTGCCACCACCCGGTAGCGCTTGTCGGCATCGAGCAAAAACTGGGAAAACTTGGTGGCCTCACCCAGACAGATCGGCAGCATGCCGGTAGCCAGCGGATCCAGTGCTCCTGTGTGGCCGGCCTTGGCGGCGGCATAGATGCGCTTGACCTGCTGCAGGGCATCGTTGGATGTGATGCCCGCCGGCTTGTCGAGCAGCAAAATGCCGTCTACCTCACGGCCGCGAAAACGTCGCTGACGCCCCATCTCAGTCCTGCTCCTTCTCGTCTTCATCGTTGCGGCCGGCACTGCGGCGCTTGTCTTCTTCCACCGTGCTCGACACCAGGGTGGAGATACGCATGCCTTCCACCAGGCTCTGGTCATAGGAGAAGCGCAGCTCGGGGGTGACCCGCAGGCGCATGGCCTTGGCCACCAGGCTGCGAATATAACCGCTGGCTTCTTTCAGTACTTCCATGCCCTGCTCTACCCGCTCGGCATCGTTGTCGAGAAAGGTCACAAACACTTTTGCATAATTGAGATCACGGGACACTTCCACACCGGAGACGGTGACCATGCCCAGACGCTCGTCTTTGATTTCCCGCTGCAGGATAACGGCAATTTCTTTTTGCAGTTCCTGACCTACCCGGCGGGTTCGGCTGAATTCTCTGGCCATACTTTACTTCCAAGACAAAGGGGGCCTGCCGGCCCCCGTTGATTACTGTGTTCAGACGTGGTTCACCGCCACCTTACAGGGTGCGCTGTACTTCCACAATCTGATAAACCTCGATCTGGTCGCCTACTCGTACGTCATTGTAGTTCTTCACGCCGATGCCGCATTCCATGCCGTTACGCACTTCCTGAACGTCATCCTTGAAGCGACGCAGAGACTCCAGCTCGCCTTCGTAAATCACCACGTTGTCACGCAGCACGCGGATCGGGTTGCTGCGCTTGACGTTACCTTCGGTCACCATACAGCCGGCGATAGCACCCAGTTTGGGTGAGCGGAACACGTCCCGCACTTCCGCCAGACCGATGATTTCCTGCTTGAACTCAGGAGCCAGCATGCCGGTCATGGCCTGCTTCACTTCATCCAGCAGCTCATAGATAACGCTGTAGTAGCGCAGGTCAATCTCTTCCGCTTCAATCATGCGGCGGGCAGAGGCATCGGCACGCACGTTAAAGCCCAGAATGATGGCGTTGGACGCCGCAGCCAGGCTGGCGTCGGTTTCGGTGATGCCACCCACGCCGGAGCCAACTATCTTCACCTTCACTTCGTCGGTGGACAGTTTCATCAGCGAATCGGCAATAGCTTCGATAGAACCCTGTACGTCTGCTTTCAGTACCAGGTTCACCTCGGCCACTTCGCCTTCGTTCATGTTGGCGAACATGTTCTCCAGCTTGGCTTTTTGCTGACGGGCCAGCTTGACTTCGCGGAACTTGCCCTGGCGGTACAGTGCCACTTCACGGGCTTTCTTCTCGTCCCGCACAACAGTGGCTTCATCACCGGCAGTGGGCACGCCGGACAGACCCAGAATTTCCACCGGAATGGACGGACCGGCGGATTTTACTTCGCGGCCCAGCTCATCCTTCATGGCACGTACCCGGCCATATTCCAGGCCACACAGTACGATGTCGCCCTGATGCAGAGTACCGTCTTGTACCAGCACGGTAGCAACCGGTCCACGCCCCTTGTCGAGACGGGATTCAATCACCACGCCAGAGGCCATGGCGTCATATACTGCAGTCAGTTCCAGTACTTCGGCCTGCAGCAGAATGGCTTCCAGCAGCTCGTCAATGCCGGTACCGGCCTTGGCAGAAATATGAACAAACATGTTCTCGCCGCCCCACTCTTCCGACATAACGCCGTGCTGGGACAGTTCGCTCTTGACTCGATCCGGATCGGCTTCCGGCTTGTCCATCTTGTTTACCGCCACAATCAGCGGCACTTCAGCGGCCTTGGCGTGCTGAATGGCTTCAATGGTTTGCGGCATCACACCGTCATCGGCCGCCACCACCAGCACTACGATATCGGTAGCCTTGGCACCGCGGGCCCGCATGGAGGTAAAGGCCGCGTGTCCCGGGGTATCCAGGAAGGTGATCATGCCGTTCTCGGTTTCTACATGATAGGCACCGATATGCTGAGTAATACCACCGGCCTCACCAGACGCTACCTTGGTACGACGAATGTAGTCGAGAGTAGAGGTTTTGCCGTGGTCAACGTGGCCCATAATGGTCACCACAGGAGCACGGGTCTTACGCTCAGCGTCAGTATCACGATCAGACAGTACCCGCTCTTCCAGCTCGTTTTCACGACGCAGCACCACCTTGTGACCCATTTCTTCGGCCACCAGCTGAGCAGTTTCCTGATCGATCACCTGGTTGATGGTCACCATGGCACCCATCTTCATCATGGTTTTGATGACTTCGGCACCTTTTACTGCCATGCGGTTAGCCAGCTCGGCAACAGTGATGGTTTCACCAATTTCCACTTCACGGGTTACCGGCTGAGCCGGTTTCTGGAAGCCGTGCTTCATGGACTTGGGCGTCATTACCTTGGCGCGTTTGCCCTTGCGCTGACGCTCATTGCGGCTTTCGCGGTTTTCCCTGTCTTCCTTGGTCTTGCCACCCTTGCGTTTCTTGCCACCGGTGCGACGGGCTTTCTGCTCTTCGCTCTTGTCGGCCTCATCTTCAGCCGCACGGGCGTGCTGATTGGTGGTGACATGATAGTCGGCGTCTTCCGGCTTTTTGGCCGCTTCTTCCGCCCAGCGTTTTTCATTTTCTTCTGCTAGCTTGCGCACTTCTTCTGCCTTTTGCTGGGCTTCCAGCTCGGCTTTGCGCAGTGCTTCCTGTTCGCGCTGCTGTTTGAGTTTTTCTTCTTCGCGCTTGGCCATGTCGTCCGCCTTTTTCTGCTCTTTGCTTTTCGGGGCTGCCCCCTGCTCGGTGTTTTTCTGAGCCTGCAGCTGAGCCTGACGAGCTTTTTCTTCAGCTTCACGTTTGGCCTTTTCTTCGGCTGCACGCTTGGCTTGTTCGGCTGCTTCTCGTTTGGCCGCTTCCTCGGCCTCACGACGCGCCTGAGCCTCGGCTTCCTGGCGCGCCTTTTCTTCCTCTTCACGACGCTGCTCTTCGAGCGCGTCACGTCTTACATAGGTGCGCTTCTTGCGCACTTCTACCTGCACTGCCTTGTTCTTGCCACCGGCACCCTGAACACTGAGGGTACTGATGGTTTTACGCTGCAGGGTCATCCGTTTGGGTTCTTTATCGTCATTGCCACCGTGCTGCTTTTTAAGATGAGCAAGCAGAGCGGCTTTTTCAGTTTCAGAAACGGAATCGTTACCGGATTTCTCCATGCCCGCCTCACGAAACTGCTGGATCAGACGATCAACCGGCGTGTCGATGTCACTGGCAAGTTGCGTTAATGATACTTCTGCCATTCATTTACCTCCGATGATCTTATTCCTGGTTCTGTTCTCCGAACCAGCAGATATTACGGGCAGCCATGATGAGTTCGCCCGCCTGGGCTTCGTCCAGACCTTCAATGCCTTCAAGGTCATCAATGCCCTGCTCTGCCAGCTCTTCCAGATCCGCAACACCGCGGCCAGCCAGCTGATAAGCCAGTTCGCGGGTCATTCCAGGCAGCCCCAGCAGATCGTCTGCCGGCTCTACCCCTTCAAAAGATTCTTCCTGGGCCAGTGCTTTGGTAGTCAGTGCATCTTTGGCTCGAGTACGCAGCTCTTCAACCGTGTCTTCATCCAGCCCTTCTACGCTCAGCAGCTCACTGACAGGCACATAGGCAATCTCCTCCAGAGTGGAGAAACCTTCACCCACCAGCAGAGCAGCGAAGTCGTCGTCAATGTCCAGGTTGTTCACGAACAAATTCATGGTCTTGTCGTTTTCAGCCTGGTGCTTTTGCGCCAGATCTTCATCGGTCATCACGTTCAGCTCCCAGCCGGTGAGCTGAGACGCCAGACGCACGTTCTGACCATTACGACCAATTGCCTGAGCCAGGTTGCCCGCTTCCACGGCGATGTCCATGGAGTGGGCATCTTCGTCCACGATAATGGACGCCACATCCGCCGGAGCCATGGCATTGATCACGAACTGGGCCGGGTTGTCATCCCACAGCACTATGTCTACGCGCTCACCGCCAAGCTCGCCGGATACTGCCTGCACCCGGGCACCACGCATGCCCACACAAGCACCGATGGGATCGATACGGCGATCGTTGGTTTTAACCGCTATCTTGGCACGGCTGCCCGGATCCCGGGCGGCGGCCATGATTTCAATGATTTCTTCGCCAATTTCCGGCACTTCAATGCGGAACAGCTCTTTCAGAAAGTCCGGGCTGGAACGGCTGACAAACAGCTGGGCACCACGGGCTTCGGGGCGAACCGCATAGAGCAGACCACGCACCCGGTCACCGGAGCGGAACGACTCACGAGGCAGCAAATCTTCACGGAAGATCACTGCCTCGGCGTTGTTGCCCAGGTCCAGAATCACGTTATCGCGGGTGGCCTTTTTTACCACGCCGGTAATGATTTCGCCTTCCTGATCCTGGAACTGCTCCACCACCTGCATGCGTTCGGCTTCACGTACTTTCTGCACGATAACCTGTTTGGCGGTCTGAGTAGTAATGCGGTCAAAGACGACAGATTCAATCTGATCTTCAACATAATCACCCACTTCAATTTCCGGCTCATCAATCTGAGCCGCTTCCAGGGTGATTTCCCGGTAAGGGTTAGTCAGGGCTTCCTGATTTTCTACTACCTGCCAGCGGCGGAAAGTGTCGAAGTCACCGCTTTTACGATCAATGGCAACCCGAACGTCGATGTCGCCGTCATATTTTTTCTTGGTGGCCGTAGCCAGCGCGGTTTCCAGCGCCTCAAAGATTTTTTCGCGAGGCACCGCCTTTTCGTTGGAAACGGCGTCTACAACCAGCAATATTTCTTTATTCATGTCCGATGGCCTCGTCAGTCAAAATTCGGAACCAGATTTGCTTTTTGAATGTTGGCGTAGGCCACAGGAAACTCCTGGCCATTCACCTCGAGCCGGACCATGGTGTCGTCAGCAGACACCACTGTGCCCTTGAGTTTACGGCGATTATTCACTGCCATACGCAATGCCAGTTCGGCTTCCTGACCGATAATGGCCTGATAGTGGGCCGGCTTGAACAAGGGTCGTGCGAGCCCCGGGGATGAGACTTCCAGATCATACTCGGTGGAAATGGGATCTTCCACATCCAGCACGGCGCTTACCTGCCGGCTGACTTCGGCACAATCATTGACATCGATGCCCTTCTCGCTGTCGATGTACAGCCGCAGCGTCGAATGCCGGCCGGCGCGAATATACTCGAGCCCCAGCAGCTCAAAGCCCAGGGCCGCAACCGGCTCACTGAGCATTTCGGTTAATCGTTGTTCCAATGTAGCCAAAGCTACCCCCCTTCAAAAACAAAAAAAGGGCTCGCAGCCCAGTTTAAAGTGCATTGATCCTGCCAATGCCGGAATACAGATAACAAAAAGCCCCGATTTTCAAATCGGGGCTATTCACCTGTACCCTGATTGTCGCCTCGCAGCGACCATTCATCGTGAGCAGACGACGAACGTGAAATTGGTTGCGGGGGCCGGATTTGAACCGACGACCTTCGGGTTATGAGCCCGACGAGCTACCAGGCTGCTCCACCCCGCGTCCGAAATCGTGCGAGATTATAGTCAAATTGAGCTAACTTCTCAACTGTCTATAAATTGGTGCCGAGAGCGGGACTTGAACCCGCACGCCCATACGGGCACTACCCCCTCAAGATAGCGTGTCTACCAATTCCACCACCTCGGCTAAAACTTTATTGCGGAACGTCGCTGCTGTTACCAGTAACAGGCACGTCGTTCTGAGCAGGAGCTTCTATAACTTCGGGAGCCGACAGGTCTTCCCACTCACTGCTTTGCTTGGCTGCGTTGGTAGACAAGTTACCAAGCACCAGGCTGACCACAAAGAACCCAGCTGCCAGAAGTGTGGTCGTTTTGGTCAGGAAGTTACCTGAACCGCTGGATCCGAATACTGTATTGGATGCACCTGCTCCGAAAGAGGCGCCCATGTCTGCACCTTTTCCTTGCTGTATCAGCACCAGACCTATCAAGGTCAGTGAAATCAGCAGGTACACCACCAAAAGAATCTCGTACATGTTGCTACCTTTGGTTGGCGCTTGCGTCCCGGACCACTCTGCCCTTGGGAGCGGGGCTAATACTAGCCATACCCTCATCCGGATACAAGCGCAATTTCAAAAAAAACTGCCGACTGCATAAAAAGCCGGCAAAGCGATGATTCAACAACCGTTTAACCCAAGCTGTAAGCTATAAGCTGTAAGCGTTCAGCCGCCCGAAGTGGTTTAAAGGCTCCGCATACGGTTATATATCTCAGTTGCCCGTATGAATGCCAAAACCCGGTCGGGTTGCTTACAGCTGACAGCTTCCAGCCTCGGCGCAGCCGGGCGAGCTTACAGCTACGGCGAAGCCGTTAAAGCTCCGGCGAAGCCGGTCAGGCCGGTATCGCTTCGGCGATATGCTCCGCCAGGCGGCGCACCTGCGACTCGTCAGCCCCTTCTGCCATCACCCGAATGAGCGGCTCAGTGCCCGACTTTCTCAGCAGCACCCGGCCATTGCCGGCCAGCTCGGCTTCCGCGGCGGCCACCCGCTGTTTTACGTCTGCATCGGCCAGCGGATCGGTGCCGGCAGCATAGCGCACATTGATCAGTACCTGCGGGAACAGCGTCAGACCATTGCGCAGTTGCGCCAGGTTACCGCCACTGTTCAGCAGCGCCCGCATGACCTGCAGCGCCGCGACAATGCCGTCGCCGGTGCTGTTGTGATCCAGGCTGATAATATGGCCGGAGTTTTCGCCACCCAGTTTCCAGCCATGCTCCTTGAGCAACTCCATTACATAGCGATCCCCGACTTTTGCCCGTTCAAAGGGAATATTCAGATCGGCCAGGGCCAGCTCCAGCGCCATATTGGTCATCAGGGTGCCAACCACTCCGCCCTGCAGCTTGCCCCGCTGCTGTGCATCCCGGGCGATAATGTAAAGAATTTCATCACCGTCGATCAGGGCACCGGTATGATCCACCATGGCCAGACGATCGCCGTCGCCGTCAAAGGCAATACCCAAATCCGCGTTATGCGCCAGCACCGCTGCCTGCAACGCTGCCGGTGCAGTGGAGCCGACACCGTCATTAATGTTGAGGCCATTGGGGTTGCCACCGGTACGAATCACCTTTGCCCCCAGCTCTTCAAATACCGCCGGTGCTATGTGATAGGTAGCACCGTGGGCACAGTCCAGCACTATGGTCAGGCCGTCCAGATGCAGACCGGACGGAAAAGTACTTTTACAAAATTCGATATACCGGCCGGCCGCATCATTGATGCGGCTGGCTTTTCCCAGCTGATCCGACGGCACACAGTCCATGGGCTGATCGAGCATGGCTTCAATGGCAAGCTCTACTTCGTCGGGCAGCTTGGTGCCATCGTGAGAGAAGAACTTGATGCCGTTGTCATAATAAGGATTGTGTGAAGCACTGATCACAATGCCCGCCTCGGCTCTGAAAGTTCGGGTGAGGTAGGCAATGGCCGGAGTCGGCATGGGGCCAAGCAGCGCTGCCTGCAGACCGGCAGCAGACAAGCCTGCTTCCAGCGCTGACTCCAGCATATAGCCGGAAATACGGGTATCCTTGCCAATCAGTACCTTTTTGGTACCCGTCTGCGACAGCACCTTACCGGCAGCCCAGCCCAGCTTCATCACGAATTCAGGCGTAATGGGGTATTCACCTACCCGGCCACGAATGCCGTCAGTACCAAAGTATTTTCTGCTCATAAAAACTGTTCCTGATAATGTGCTGCCTTACGCCATACGCGCAGGGCGTCTGCCATTTCCTTAACGTCGTGTACCCGCACAATCTGTACTCCCTGTGCCACCGCAAACAGGTGGGCCGACAGGGTCCCGGCCAGACGCTCGTTGACTTCCCGATTCAGCAGCTGCCCCAGCATGGATTTGCGGGACATGCCTGCCAGCAGCGGCAGACTCAGCCGGTGCAGCTCACCTACCCGCCCCAGCAATTCATAGTTATGCTCCAGAGACTTGCCAAAGCCATAGCCGGGATCCAGGCAAATGCGTTCCCGGGAAATGCCGGCGGCTTCGCAAGCGGCCACCTGTGCCGCCAGAAACTCCGCCACCTCGGCAATCACATTGGCATAATCCGGTGCCTGTTGCATGGTACGAGGCTGGCCCTGCATATGCATCAGGCAAACCGCCGCACCACTGGCAGCGGCGGTTTCCAGTGCGCCCGGTTCACGCAGGGCGCGAATGTCGTTGATCAAGTCAGCGCCGGCGTTTACCGCCTCGCCCATCACTGCCGCCTTACTGGTGTCCACGGATATCCAGCAATCCAGCTCGGCCCGCAGCCGTTCAATCACAGGTACCACCCGCTCCAGCTCTTCCTGTGCAGCCACCTCATCGGCCCCGGGGCGGGTTGACTCTCCGCCTACGTCAATGATGGTGGCACCATCGGTCACCATCTGCAGGGCGTGACGCAACGCGGCATCCTCACCATGGTAACGGCCACCATCAGAAAAAGAATCGGGTGTAATATTCAGCACCCCCATAATCTGTGGGGTAGAAAGATCCAGCGTACGAGTAGAAGAAGATAACAACATAAAGCAGAGTGTCCTGAAAATAAAAAGCCCCGGTAACCATGACCGGGGCTTAATTTATCATAAAAGTTTAATTGCTGGTGGCATCACCGGGCTTGTTCAGGTCGGGAGACGACACTTTCTGCTCATCATCCTCTTCCTTTTTGTCGCCGGTCCCGGCGGCAGGCCCCTGAGGCTTGTTGCCATGCTCGTCTTTCCAGTCGGCAGGCGGACGTACATCCCGACGCGCCATCAGATCATCGATCTGGTGAGCGTCAATGGTCTCGTACTTCATCAGCGCATCTTTCATGGCATGCAGAATATCGATGTTGTCATGAAGAATTTGCTTGGCGCGCTGGAAATTACGCTCAATCACTTCTTTCACTTCCGCATCAATCAGCTTGGCGGTTTCATCAGACATGTGCTTGCTCTTGGCGGCACTGCGTCCGAGGAACACCTCACCCTCTTCTTCTGCATACAGCAAAGGACCCATTTTCTCGGACAGACCCCACTGAGTTACCATCTTGTGGGCAATTTCAGTGGCCCGCTCGATATCGTTGGATGCCCCTGTGGTCACCTTGTCAAAGCCGTAGATAATTTCTTCGGCCAGACGACCGCCATACAGACTGGAAATCATCGACTCCAGATGCTGCTTGCTGTAGCTGAATCTGTCCTGCTCGGGCAAATACATGGTCACACCCAGAGCCCGGCCACGGGGAATAATGGACACCTTGTACACGGGATCGTGCTCGGGCACCACGCGGCCCACTATGGCATGGCCGGCTTCATGATAAGCCGTCATTTCCTTCTCGGACTCGGACATCACCATGGAGCGGCGCTCGGCACCCATCATGATCTTGTCTTTGGCTTTTTCAAACTCTTCCATGGACACCAGACGGCGACCACCACGGGCAGCGAACAGGGCAGCCTCGTTCACCAGGTTGGCCAGATCTGCACCACTGAAGCCGGGTGTACCACGGGCAATCAGTGACGGCTCTACGTCATCACCCAGGGGCACGCGACGCATATGCACCTTAAGGATTTGCTCACGGCCACGCACATCGGGCAGGCCTACCACTACCTGGCGGTCGAAACGGCCCGGACGCAGCAGTGCCGGGTCAAGCACGTCGGGACGGTTGGTAGCGGCAATGACAATCACGCCTTCGTTACCTTCAAAGCCGTCCATTTCAACCAGCATCTGGTTCAGGGTCTGCTCACGCTCATCGTGACCACCACCCAGACCGGCACCACGCTGACGGCCTACCGCATCGATTTCATCGATAAAAATGATGCAGGGGGCCGACTTTTTGGCCTGTTCAAACATGTCGCGCACACGGGATGCACCTACACCTACGAACATCTCAACAAAGTCAGAACCGGAAATGGTAAAGAACGGCACCTTGGCTTCACCGGCAATGGCCTTGGCCAGCAGGGTTTTACCGGTACCGGGCGGGCCCACCAGCAGAATACCGGTAGGAATGCGACCACCCAGCTTCTGAAAGCGACTGGGATCACGCAGATAATCCACCAGCTCTTTTACGTCTTCCTTGGCTTCATCACAGCCGGCCACATCGGCGAAGGTGGTTTTCACCTGATCTTCACCCATCAGCCGCGCCTTGCTCTTGCCAAAGGTCATGGCACCCTTACCGCCACCACCTTGCATCTGGCGCATAAAGAATACCCAGACGCCGATCAGCAGCAACATGGGGAACCAGGAAATAAAGATGGACGTCAGCAGGCTTGGTTCTTCCGGCTTCTCACCCACTACCCGCACATTATTGTTAAGCAGATCGTTGAGCAGCTGAGGATCTTCAGAAGGCATTATGGTGGTAAAACGATCACCACTTCGCTTAACGCCGTTGATGGTCTGACCATCCATCCGCACTTCGCGGATCTGGCCCTGAGCCACTTCCTGTACAAAAGTGGAATAATCCGTCTGGCGGCCGGACGGTTCACCTGGGCTGAAGCTCTGAAATACGGACATCAACACCACGGCAATGACCAACCACAGGATCAAATTTTTCGCCATGTCACTCAAATTACTAACCTCACCGGCTGACAGTTTATGACAGAAACAGGGTACTACAGTTTAAAACCTGTAGCCACAATGTAGACTTCTCGGGATCTGGGCCGCGAAGAGTCGGGTTTTCTTACCTTGACCGTAGCAAAAGACCGGCGTACCTCGCTGAGAAATTCATCAAATCCGGCCCCCTGGAATACTTTCACCACAAAGCTGCCTCTGGACGCCAGCACCTCACGGCACATATCCAGTGCCAGCTCCACCAGATACATGGCTCTTGGCTGGTCTACTTCCGGCGTGCCGCTCATGTTCGGTGCCATGTCCGACAGCAATACGTCGACCTTATCGTCCCCTACCCGTTCAAGCAAGGCATTGAGAACCGCTTCTTCACGAAAATCACCCTGCAGAAAGTCAACACCGGCAATGGGATCCATGGGCAGAATATCGCAGGCAATAACTTTGCCGCTCTGACCGACCTGTTCGGTGGCATACTGGCTCCAGCCGCCCGGAGCAGCCCCCAGATCCACCACCGTCATGCCAGCACGCAGCAGTTTGTCCCGCCCCTGTAACTCTTCCAGCTTGAATACGGCACGCGAGCGCAGGCCCTTCTTTTGTGCCTGTTGTACATATTTATCGTCAAAGTGCTCTTTCAGCCAGCGGGTTGAGCTGGCCGAACGTTTCTTTTTGCCCATTAATTTGTCGCTCTGCTATTACCATTAGTGTCTAGATGGGGGTACAATAGCCCCCTTTCAACCTGATTAACTGAAGCATTTTGCAATGACCCTGAACAATAAGCAAAAACAATACCTGAAAGGACTGGCTCACAGCCTGAAGCCGGTGGTGTTGCTTGGCCAGCATGGCCTGACCGAAGGTGTTCTGGCCGAGATTGACCTGGCCCTGAACCATCACGAACTGATCAAGGTAAAGGTTGCCGCCGAAGACAGGGAAGTCAAACAGCTGATCATGGACGCCATTGTACGCGAAACCGGTGCCATCAAGGTACAGAGCATTGGCCATATGCTGACCATCTATCGTCAGAGTGAGCAGCGTAAAATTATTTTGCCCCGGGGCTAACCTGCTCCATGGCGAGGCCTTGTCAGGCTTCGCCTGCTGTTACTGCTGTTTTTACCTTTCTTTCTTCGCGCCATTGCACCTACGCTTTAACAGTGTATTTCAGGTGCCATTATCATGTCTGACAAATATCTCGATGACGACGAGCTTGCCATGCTGGCAGGGCTGTTCCGCGACTCGGCTGATCGTACAGATGTACCTTTAATGATAGCGATGGATGCCAGCCTGCGTGCTCTGCTGGAAAAAGCCTCGGCACTGGAGCTGCGCATGGAACTGAATAATCAGGTGCTGCACTTTCCGGTGCAGCTGCCCGCCCAGTTAAACGAAGCGCAACTGACAGCACCGCTTATCACCTCTGACGGTCTTCATCCCCGCGCCTGGCGGCTTCCTGCGCCGGAAGGCCTGAGCCTGGTCTATCGGAACGGTAAAAGAGTGGCGGCCGATATTCAGGACTTATCGGTCAATGGCATGAGGCTTTTGTCACGCCGCTGTTTATTTGCTCATCGAGCAACACGCAACGTACTGATGAAGCTGAACACGGAGCTGACCATTCCACTGAGTATGACGCTGGTGCGCCAGCACAGAGGGAATCAGTTCTGGCTGACCAGTGTGACGTTTGAACTGGCAGTGGCAGAGCGACTGGTATTGTCGGAGTTCGTCTTCAGAGGGTTTATCAGAGAGCTGAACAAAACAACGAAGCAGCCTGACGAGGCTGCTTCGTAATTACTTACAGATACTCGATCTTGATAATCTCGTATTCCACTTCACCAGCAGGGGTCTTGATCACTGCCACATCGTCTTCTTCCTTGCCGATCAAACCACGGGCAATTGGTGAATTGACGGAAATCAGATTGGCTTTGATATCAGATTCGTCGTCTCCCACGATGCGATAGGTAATTTCCTGCTCGTCATTCACCCGGAACAGCGTCACGGTAGAACCAAAGATGACCTTGCCGTTTTTGGGCATGCGGGTTACATCAATAATCTGGGCATTGGACAGCTTGGCTTCAATTTCCTGAATGCGACCTTCACAAAATCCCTGCTGCTCACGGGCGGCGTGATATTCAGCATTCTCTTTCAGATCGCCATGCTCTCTGGCCTCGGCAATCGCTTCAATAATTTGCGGGCGACGCACGGACTTGAGGTGATCCAGCTCTTCACGCAGTTTTTGCGCACCACGAATGGTCATCGGTGTTTGTGTCATAATGGAAACCCGGTTCCTTTCGAACTACTGAAATAACAAGAGCCCTGCCGGAACAGGGCTCAGATCGCTTATTGTTTGGCGGCTGCAAGCCGGTGGTCAGTTATCCACCCTAATACAGCAGGCTTAACGGGTCAAATCGTCAAAGAAACGCTTTACCCCGTCAAAAAAGCCTTCAGACTTGGGTCTGTGCTTTTTGGCGGCAGAGCCACCACAGGATTCTTCCAGCTGACGCAGCAGCTCTTTCTGCTCGTCGGTCAGGTTTACCGGCGTTTCGATATAGACCTTGCACACCAGATCGCCAAGCTGACCGTTACGCGCTGAGCGTACGCCCTTGCCCTTGAGCCGGAACATGCGTCCGGTCTGGGTTTCAGCCGGAATCTTCAGTTTAACCCGGCCATCCAGGGTCGGCACTTCCACCTCGCCCCCCAGCGCAGCCGCGCTATAGCTGATGGGTACCTCGCAGAACAGGTTGTTGCCGTCCCGCACAAAGATATCGTGATCGCGCACGTGCATCTGCACATACAGATCACCTGCCGGGGCGCCAGACTCACCCGCTTCGCCTTCACCGGACAGACGAATGCGATCACCGGTGTCGACACCGGCCGGAATTTTCACCGACAGGGTCTTGGTTTTCTGATAGCGGCCTTCACCATGACACTTGGTGCAGGGGTCACTGACCACCTTGCCCTTGCCACGACAATGGGGGCAAGGCTGCTGTACGGTGAAGAAACCCTGGCGCATCTGTACCTGGCCGTGACCATGACAGGTGGGACAGGTTTTGGCCTGAGTACCGGGCTTGGCACCGCTGCCGTCACAGACATCACAGCCCACCAGTGTGGGTACCTTGATCTCTTTGGTCACGCCCCTGACCGCCTCTTCCAGGGTCAGCTCCATGTTGTAGCGCAGATCCGACCCGCGGGCAGCGCGCTGCTGCCGGCCACGGCCACCGCCAAAGATGTCGCCGAATACGTCACCGAAAATATCACTGAAATCGGCACCGCCACCAAAGCCACCCTGACCACCGTGCTGACCATTAACCGCATCGTGGCCAAACTGGTCGTAGGCGGCCCGCTTCTGGGCGTCAGTCAGCACTTCATAGGCTTCCGTGGCTTCCTTGAATTTATCGGCCGCGTCGGCATCATCCTTGTTGCGATCAGGATGATATTTCATCGCCATTCGCTTGTAGGCTTTCTTGATTTCGCGCTCGTCGGCTCCCTTGGAAACCCCGAGCACTTCATAATAATCTCGTTTCGACATAGCTTGCGTGTTTACCTGCTGATTAACACAAAGGCGGGCGTTGGTATCCCAACGCCCGCACTGTCAGCGTCTGTGCGCCGGGGTTGCCTTATTTTTTGTCGTCTTTGACTTCTTCGAACTCGGCATCCACAACATCATCATCGGCTTTCTTGTTACCGGCATCCTGAGTGCCCGCATCCTGAGCCTGAGACTGCGCCTGGGCCTGAGCGGCCTCCATCAGCTTCTGGGAGGCTTCCAGCAGCGCCTGTTGCTTGGCTTCAATCTCGGCCTTGTCTTCACCACGAACGGCGGTTTCCAGGTCGCTCAGAGCAGACTCAATAGCGCTCTTGTCGTCGGCGGCCAGAGCATCACCGGCTTCTTCCAGCTGCTTGCGGGTAGCATGAGCCAGACCGTCAGCCTGGTTGCGTGCTGTCACCAGCTCCTCGAACTTCTTGTCGTCGGCGGCGTTGGCTTCGGCGGCACGCACCATGGCTTCGATCTCTTCCTCGCTCAGACCGGAAGAGGCCTGAATGGTGATCTTCTGCTCCTTGCCGGTGTCCTTGTCTTTGGCGGACACGTGCAGAATACCGTCGGCGTCAATGTCAAAGGTGACCTCGATTTGCGGCAGACCACGGGGCGCCGGACGAATGCCTTCCAGATTAAACTGACCCAGCGATTTGTTATCGGCAGCCCGCTTGCGCTCACCCTGAATGACGTGAATGGTCACGGCAGACTGGTTGTCGTCAGCGGTAGAGAACACCTGAGACTTTTTGGTCGGAATCGTGGTGTTCTTCTCAATCAGTGCCGTCATCACACCGCCCATGGTCTCGATACCCAGAGACAGCGGAGTTACGTCGAGCAGCAGCACGTCTTTCTTGTCACCGGACAATACGGCACCCTGAATGGCAGCACCCACAGCCACGGCTTCATCGGGGTTCACGTCTTTACGCGGCTCTTTGCCGAAGAAGTCGCTCACGGCCTTTTGCACCAACGGCATACGAGTCTGACCGCCCACCAGGATCACGTCATCAATGTCGGACACAGACAGACCCGCATCCTGCAGCGCGGTACGCACCGGATCCAGAGACTTCTTGACCATGTCTTCTACCAGCGACTCCAGCTTGGCACGGGTCACCTTGATGTTCAGGTGCTTGGGACCGGAAGCGTCTGCCGTGATGTAAGGCAGGTTTACTTCAGTCTGCTGCGCGGAAGACAGCTCGCACTTGGCTTTTTCGGCGGCTTCTTTCAGCCGCTGCAGCGCCAGCATGTCGTTACGCAGATCAAAGCCCTGCTCACGTTTGAACTCGTCCACCAGGTAGTTGATCAGACGGTTATCAAAGTCTTCACCACCCAGGTGTGTGTCACCGTTGGTAGCCAGTACTTCAAAGGTCTTTTCACCGTCCATGTCATCGATTTCGATGATGGAGATATCAAAGGTACCACCGCCCAGGTCGTACACCGCGACTTTGCGGTCGCCCTTGGACTTGTTCACACCGTAAGCAAAAGCAGCAGCGGTCGGCTCGTTAATGATGCGCTTTACATCCAGACCGGCAATGCGGCCGGCGTCTTTGGTGGCCTGACGCTGGGCATCGTTGAAGTAAGCCGGCACGGTAATAACGGCTTCGGTCACCGGCTCGCCGAGGTAGTCTTCGGCGGTTTTCTTCATTTTTTTCAGCACTTCGGCAGACACCTGAGGCGGTGCCATTTTCTTGTCTTTGGCTTCTACCCAGGCGTCACCGTTGTCGGCGTTCACGATGTTAAAGGGCATGATCTTGATGTCACGCTGCACTTCTTCATCTTCAAAACGACGGCCAATCAGACGCTTGATGGCAAACAGAGTGTTTTTGGGGTTGGTCACCGCCTGGCGCTTGGCCGGCTGACCTACCAGGGTTTCGCCATCATCGGTATAAGCAATGATGGAGGGAGTGGTGCGGGCACCCTCGGCGTTTTCAATGACCCGTGGAGTATCCCCATCCAGGATCGCAACGCAGGAGTTGGTGGTACCCAGATCGATGCCGATGATTTTACCCATAGAATCCTCTCTTGATATTACAAATTCGGTAACAAACGTTTTAGGTATTTCGCGTTAACGTCTATATGTGGCTGCCGGTCGCGGCTTTCAAGACGACAGTCACATTTTTTTGTTCAGAAGACCGGCTCAGGCCTGAGTGTCGATAGCCGGGCCCTTGGCCACCATCACCATGGCGGGGCGCAGCACACGACCGTTCAGCTCATAGCCTTTCATCATGACGGCCAGCACCGCATTGGGGGCCACTTCGTCACTTTCCACCATGCTCATGGCCTGATGCTTGTTGGGATCAAAAGGCTGGCCCTGAGGATCGATTTGCGCGACACCAAATTTTTCTACTGCACTTATCAACGACTTCAGGGTCAGCTCCACCCCTTCGTGTACCGCTTTAAAAGCATCAGTTTCATCGCTGGTGTGCTCAATAGCCCGCTCCAGGCTGTCGATCACCGGCAGCAGCTCGTTCACAAACTTTTCCAGTGCAAACTTCTGGGCTTTTTCGACGTCCTGAGCGGCACGGCGACGAATATTTTCCATTTCCGCCACGGCACGAAGGGCGGTGTCCTTTTCGGTTTTGGCGGCGGCTTCTGCCTCGGCCAGCTTTTTCTCAAGCTCGGCTACCAGGGCGGCATCGGCCTGAGTACCTTCCTGCAGCTCTGCCTCAGCGGCGGCGTGCTGCTCCTGTTCGGTCTGAAGCTCCTGCTCCTGGTCTACCTGATTCTGCTTGCTGCTCATCTCGTCTCCCGTGAGTATCAATTAGCCTGCAGCCTATATGGGGGTGTCAGTATGCTTTTCAAGGGGGAAAACCCGACAGACTTGCAAGACCGGCGCTGGTACAAGGGCAAGACTCTGATTAGAATGATGAATATTCACTTTTACCGAACAACACGGCCAGCGGGAACGCAATTAATGGATACCGATTTCAATACCATTGCTCTTATCGGCAAGCCGGATCATAAAGGGGCCAACCAAACGCTGGTGGCACTGTACCGTTATCTCGACCAACTGGGCCTGAATGTAGTGATAGAGCGCCGGGTAGGCGAACAGCTGGGGCTGGATGACGCTGAACTGCTGGAAATGGTGGAGCTGGGCGAACGCGCCGATCTGGCCATTGTAGTGGGCGGCGACGGTAATATGCTGGGTTCAGCCCGGGTGCTGTCACGCTTTGATGTTGCGGTGGTGGGGGTTAACCGGGGCAATCTGGGCTTTCTGACCGACTTGTCTCCCGACAGTTTTGAACAGCCGCTGGAGCGGTTGCTGGCCGGTGATTATCAAACCGAACATCGCTTTCTGCTGGAAGCGCAGGTGCACCGTCACGGTCAGCTCAAGGCCAGCAACACTGCCATGAACGAAGCCGTGCTGCATCCGGGCAAAATTGCTCACATGATAGAGTTTGAGGTCTATATTAACGGCCACTTTATGTACAGCCAGCGTGCCGACGGCATGATAGTGGCCACCCCCACCGGCTCCACCGCCTATTCGCTGTCTGCGGGCGGCCCTATTCTCACTCCCAACCTCAACGCCATTACCCTGGTGCCCATGTTTCCGCACACCCTGAGCTGCCGGCCCATCGTTATTGACGCCGACGCCCAGATCAAAATGGTGCTCTCCCCCGCCAACAAGAGCGAACACATGCTGGTCAGCTGCGACGGCCATGTCTCACTGGCAGTGCAGCCCGGCGATGAAATTCACATTAACAAGAGCCCGCACCGGCTGAAGCTGTTGCACCCCCGTGGCCACAGCTATTTTGAAGTGCTGCGCAGCAAACTGGGCTGGGGCAGTAAACTGTTCTGAGCTTGCACTGTATAAAACTACAGTATACTGTATTCCCATACAGCATTCTTTTTGTTGCAGGGGAATCTCCATGTTGCTTCAGCTCACCATCAGCAATTTTGCCATTGTTTCCTTTCTTGAGCTGGACTTGCGCCAGGGCATGACCAGCATTACCGGTGAAACCGGTGCCGGTAAATCCATTGCTATCGATGCCCTGGCCCTTGCCCTGGGAGAGCGGGCCGACGCCGACTCGGTACGCCCCGGTGCCGACAAGGCCGACATCAGCGCCCGCTTTCGCATCGACAAACTTCCCCGGGTAAAAGCCTGGCTTAGCGAGCAGGAGCTGGACGAGCAGGATGAATGCATTCTGCGCCGTACTCTGAGCCGGGAAGGCCGCTCCCGCGGCTACATTAACGGCACGCCCGTGCCCTTGTCGCAGCTCAAGGCACTGGGTGCCCTGCTTATCAATATTCACGGTCAGCATGCTCATCAGGAGCTGCAAAAGCCCGATCATCAGCGAGCCCTGCTCGACGCCTACGCCGGACATCATCAACTGGTCAATGGCGTCAGCCGCAATTATCAGCACTGGCGTCAGCTCAGTAATGAACGCAAACGACTGCAGGAAGAGCAGGAAAAATGGCAGGCAGAACGCCAGTTGCTGGAATACCAGGTGGCCGAGCTCGACGAGCTGGCCCTGGCCGAAGACGAATTTCCTGAGCTGGAAGCCGAGCACAAGCGGCTGTCCAACGGGGCTGAGCTGGTCACCGACTGCCAGCTGGTGATGGATGTGCTGGCCGACAACGATGAAACCAATGCCCTGCAGCTGGTACGTCAGGGCCTGAAAACCCTGAACGAGCTGGTGACTATGGATGCGCAGCTGGCACCGGTGCTGGAAATGGCAGAAGCCGGCTTGATCCAGCTGGAAGAAAGTCACAATGAGCTGAGCCGCTATCTGGATCGGCTGGAGCTGGATCCGGAGCGCCTGCATGAGGTGGAAAGCCGCATGAGCAAACTGATGGAGCTGTCCCGCAAGCATCATGTACCTGCAGCTGAACTCCATGGTTTTCATCAGGAGCTGAAAGCCAGGCTGGCCAATATGGATGAAAGCAGCCATCGGCTGGAGCATCTTGACGAGGAAGTGGAGCAAGCCAAAGCCGGTTTTATTCAGGCTGCCGAGCGCCTGAGCCAAAGCCGCCAGCGCTACGCCGCTACCCTGAACAAGAAAATCACCCAAAGCCTGCACCAGCTCAGCATGGAAAAGGGCCGTTTTGAAATAGAGGTGCACGCAGATGCAGCAGCGGGCTTTTCACCCCTTGGCATCGACAGGGTCGAGTTTCTGGTGAGCACCAACCCGGGCCAGCCCCTGAGCCCGCTGGCCAAAGTGGCCTCCGGCGGTGAGCTGTCACGCATCAGCCTGGCAATTCAGGTGATTACCGCACAGAAAGTGGAAACCCCGACGCTGATTTTTGATGAGGTGGATGTGGGCGTCAGCGGCCCCACCGCCGCCGTGGTAGGCAAACTGCTGCGCCAGCTGGGCGAGTCTACCCAGGTACTGGTGATTACACACCTGCCCCAGGTAGCAGGCAACGGCCACCAGCACTTTTTTGTGAGCAAGAGCAGCGATGCCGACCATACTGAAACCCGCATGCAGGAGCTGGACGAGCAGCACCGGCTGCAGGAACTGGCCCGGCTGCTGGGCGGCAACCGCATTACCGACAATACGTTGGCCAACGCGCGGGAACTGCTAGTGTGCTGATCACACCAGCCGGCGGGCGGCTCCCACCACAATTTCAATGGCCCTTTGCTCGGTATTTTTCATGGTATTTTCGTCAGGAATCTCCTGCTTGGTGCGGTTAACTATCACGCCGGCCACACAGCCGGCTTTCAGCCCCTGGCTGGCACACATGGTAAACAGGGTGGCTGATTCCATCTCATAGTTCAGTACGCCCATGGACTGCCACTCTTTCATGCTGCCCTGAAAACGGCGTACCACATGGGCGGCGTAAGTGTCGTAACGTTCCTGTCCGGGATAAAAGGTATCGGACGAGGCGGTAATGCCCACATGAGGTGTGACGCCCAGCTCGCGGGCCGCATCCACCAGGGCACAGGTGCAGTCAAAATCGGCGACCGCCGGAAATTCCATGGGTGCAAAGTGTGTGCTGGCACCGTCCAGACGCACGGCCCCGGTGGTGACGATGGTATCGCCCACCTCCACATTGGGCTGAATGGCACCCGTGGTGCCCACCCGCAAAAAGGTACGCACGCCCAACTGCGCCAGCTCTTCTACCGCAATGGAAGTAGAAGGTCCGCCAATGCCGGTGGAGCACACTACTACCGGCTTGCCGTCAAGCTCCCCCAGCCAGGAAGTAAACTCCCGCTTACTGGCCAGCTTGTGCGGATTGGCAAGGTAGCCGGCAATCCGCTCTACCCGCTCAGGATCACCGGGAATAATCGCCACGGCAGCCCCCCGCAGATCCTCATCGGTAATACCCAGATGAAATACGTGTTTAGTCATAACCAGCTCCCATAGCATAAAGAGTGAAGCAGTGTATCAGCCTGAAATAGTAAGACAGCCGGGGGTAAATAACCATGTCTCTAAAGGGAACCATTGGCTTTGGTACCGGTCTGTCTTTTACATCGAAACCGGCAGCCGCTATGATGCTTTCAGAATTTTAAGGACAACACTCCCTATGCAACTCAAAAGCTTGATATTACCTCTGTTTCTCGCCCTTCCTCTCACCGGCTGTGGTCTGGTTTACAAAGTGGATATTCCCCAGGGTAATTACCTGGAAGAAAAGCAGGTAGCCCAGCTTCGTCAGGGCATGACCAAAGAGCAGGTGCGTTTTCTGCTGGGTAACCCCATGAGTCTCGACGGTTTTAATCACGATCGCTGGGTCTACATTTATTACTTCAAGCCTGGCCGGGGCGACACCGAGCAAAAGCGGCTGGTGCTGGACTTTATCAATGATGGTCTGGCCACCATGAGCGGTGACTTTGAACTGCCCGACGACTTTCATCAGGGCCTTTAACTGAAAAAGAAGCCTGACGGCTTCTTTTTATCATGTTACTGGCGGCGCTTCGGATCTGGCCGGCCGCCGGTCACTTTATCAGCCCGTCCTTCTTCCTTGGCCTGTTCGGCGCGCCGACGCCGGATTTCTTTTGGATCGGCCAGCAGAGGCCGATATATCTCTATGCGATCACCTTCATTTACGCTCTGCTCCAGCCTGACCTGACGACTGAAAATGCCCACCGCATTGCGCTCAAGATCAATGTCGGGAAACTGGCGTAAAATACCGGACTGCTCAATGATCTCCTGCACGGTAGCCGTTGGCGGGACCCGCAGGCTCAGCACCGTTTGTTTATCGGGCAGCGCATAAACCACCTCAACCTGAATAAGATTCACTGCCGTAAACCTCCCGAGCCCGTTCACTGAATGCATGCACCATGGCATTGGCCAGCTCCTTGAAAATGCCGCCAAACGCCAGCTCTACCAGTCGTGACTTGAACTCGAAGTGCAGTTTCAGCTCAACCTTGCAGGCATCTTCATCCAGCGGAATAAAAGTCCAGCCACCATTCAGGGATTTAAAAGGCCCGTCTACCAGTTCCACATTAATTTTATGGTCTTTTTCGAGACGATTGCGGGTAGTAAACGTTTTTCGAATGCCAGCCTTGGCCACGTCGAGTGCGGCGGTAATGCTGTGCTCACTCTGCTCCACTACCCGGCTGGCCACACATCCGGGCAAAAACTGCGGATAATCATCGACATTATTGACCAGCTCATACATTTGCTTGGCACTGAACATCACCAGTGCGCTTCGGGTAATACTTGGCATAACCTCTCCTGGCATTCTGACTCGGTGATTTTAACACTTCTGGCCAGCAAGCTCACCTGAGACAATCGTTCAAAAAACAACCGGTCGCCAGTTCACTAATTCCAAAGCGTCATTGGTCACCGTATAATGATTTCACTATGGCAAAAAACAAAACCAAAAAGAAACCCGGCTCCAATACCATTGCGGTTAACCGCAAGGCACGGCACGAATATTCCATTGAGGAAAAATTTGAGGCGGGGCTTGAGCTCCAGGGTTGGGAAGTCAAGGCGCTACGGGCCGGCAAGGCCAACATTGGTGATGCCTATGTATTTATGCGAAATGGTGAGGCCTTTCTGTTTGCCGCCACCATCAACCCGCTGAATATGGCATCAACCCATGTGGTATGCGATCCCATGCGCAACCGCAAACTGTTACTGCACAAACGGGAACTGGACCGTCTCACCGGCCTGATTGAGCGGGAAGGTTATACCCTGGTACCGCTGTCCCTGTACTGGTCCAAATCCTGGGTCAAGGCAGAGATAGGCCTGGTAAAGGGTAAAAAAGCCCACGACAAGCGCCAGGACGTGAAGGAGCGCGACTGGAAGCGGGAAAAAGCACGTATGATGAAACACAAGGGCCGCTAGACCCCTCTTGTGTTTAACGATGATATGCAATATCATCAATCTGTACTTGGGGCTGATTCAGGATTCGACGAGATTCTCGAACTCCAAGGTGCATGCCGAGGTGCGATAGGCCTCGTAAAAAAATCGCAAAAAAATAGTCGCAAACGACGAAAACTACGCACTCGCAGCTTAATAACCTGCAGAGAGCCCTTCTGCCCTAGCTTGCCTGTGACTTAGGGAATCGGAAGGTCATCCTTCACAGGATCGCGTGGATGCCGTGCCTGACGGTTGAAGCGTTAAAACCAATTCAGGATAGTCTGTCTGTGGCGTGTCAGTCCGCAGCAGCTGGCGAATTTAATGACTGACTAAGCATGTAGTACCGACGACGTAGGTTTTTCGGACGCGGGTTCAACTCCCGCCAGCTCCACCAATCGATTGGAAAGGCCCCGCAAGGGGCCTTTTTGTTTTGGTAATCCGGGTTTTCTCTTCTGTTGCCGGCAGGCTGGTCATACCAATATTTATTATACAAGGTCAGCCAGGGTGGCCACAGCGGGCAAATTTCATTAGTATCCCTGTCAGATTATCATCAGGCTCAAATAACGCCCGTTCATAGGTTCAGTATTAATGTCCTTCCGTCCCCTGCCCCGGCTAAACCTTCGTAATTTAATGCTGGCCATGGCTATCTTCAGCGTAGTGATCACCCTGTTCAATACGTTTTATGCCACCTACGAGGTACAGCGTACCCTGCTTATCAACAACACGCTGGAGGCCAACCGGGCCTATGCGGCCAAGCTGGCAGAAGTGACGGACAGTGTGATTCACTCCACCCGGCAGCAGCTGGCTTACAGTGCTGCTGAGCTGGTCACCCGAATGAACGATGAGTCAGCCCTGATGGCGGAAGCGCGCCGGCTGCATGAGCAGACAAATACCTTTAACTCGGTGGTTGTGGTTAATGCAAAAGGGGTAATTGTGGCCACCTCACCGGATACCTTGCAGGTTAAGGGGCTCAGGCTCAGCTCTGCCAGTGCCCTGCAGTCCTTAAAAGCCAGGGCACCACTCATTACAGATCCCTTTGTATCACCGTCAGGGAATTATATTGTCAGTCTGTCACACCCGGTGTTTGCCGCCAGCGGTGAGTATCTCGGGTATATTTCCGGCACCATTTACCTGAAACAAAGCAATATGCTGGGAGAGTTACTCGGCAGGCATTACTACCAGGATGGCTCTTACCTGTATGTGGTTGATCGTAACAAAACACTGATTTATCACCCTGATCCTGCCCGTATTGGCGAACGCGTCAGCGGTAATCCGGCCATAGATGAAGTACTGCAAGGACAGGAACATGCACATCAGGTGATAAATTCCGCAGGAACCGATATGCTGGCCGGCTTTGCACCGGTTAACAGCACTGGCTGGGGCATAGTGGCCCAGCGGCCAAAGGCCGCTACTCTGGCGGGCATCAAAGAGCATCTGTTACAGGTAGTGCTGAAAAGCGTCCCCGTCGGGCTGCTGACCCTGGCCGGTATCTGGCTGTCGGCCCTGTTTATTTCACAGCCACTGCGGCAACTGGCTACCTCCGCCGGCCTGATGAACCGACAAAGCGCTCAAACGGATATTACCGGTGTGTCTTCCTGGTATTTTGAGGCGGCCCAGCTTAAACAGGCCATACTGCGTGGCATCGGACTGCTGAATGAGCGCATTCACCAGTTGCATACCGACAGCCATACCGATGCCCTCACCGGCTTGCTGAACCGCAGGGGGATGCAGCAGGCGCTGGATCATTTTCAGAAAGAGCAGGTGCCATTTTCTCTGATCGCACTGGATATTGATCACTTTAAGAGTGTGAATGATCGGTTTGGTCATGACAGCGGTGACCAGGTCATCAGACAGCTGGCCGGCATTATGCAGCATCAGGCTCGTCGCAATGATGTGCTGTGCCGCAGCGGTGGCGAAGAGTTTATGATATTTCTGCCAGGTACCAGCGCCAGCAATGCACTGGACGTAGCAGAGCGGCTGCGGCACCAGGTGCAGGCGACCTCAGTTGAGCTGGTAGGTCAAATCAGCATTTCGCTGGGCGTTACTTATTGTGATCCGGCAGACTCCATAACAGACGCCCTCAAGCGTGCCGACAAGGCCTTGTATCAGGCCAAACAACAGGGGCGTAACAGAGCCGTGCTAGCTGACCCGGGTGCATAACTGCTGTTGTAGCCGGGCTTCCAGCTGGTCTGCCGGCTTGGGCCTGGCCAGCAGATAGCCCTGATAGTGTTCACAGCCATGCTGATAGAGCAACTGCCGCTGAGCTTCGGTTTCCACCCCTTCCGCGATGACTTCCAGTTTCAGGCTGTGAGCCAGTGCAATAATGGCTTTAATAATATTCAGGCTGTTGTTATCGGGCAGAGCCCGCACAAAGGACTGATCAATTTTCAGCTGATCCAGAGGCAACTGCTGCAGATACAGCAACGAAGAATAGCCGGTCCCAAAATCATCAATGGCAAAACGTACGCCGTGCTGTTTCAGTATCTGCATGCGCCCAATCGCCATCGGCATATCATTCAGCAACATCGACTCGGTAATTTCCAGCTTTATCCGTGCAGGATCGACGCCGGTTTGCCTGAATATGGCTAATACATCATCAATAAACTCTGGCTGATACAAACGGGCAGCACTGATATTCACCGACAGGGTAAAACTGGTTGCTGCAGACAGCTCCGCCCAGGCAGCCATGTAAGAGCAGGCGTGGTGCAATACCTCTCTGTCGATACGGTTCATCAGACCGGCCTGCTCGGCTACTTCAATAAACGCCCCCGGTGCCAGCAAGCCCTGCTCAGGGTGTTCCCAGCGGGCCAGCGCTTCAGCGCCGGTGATATGCCCCTGATAGTCAAACTGAGGCTGAAAGTAAGCAATAAACTCACCATGATCCAGACCACGACTGATATCCTGCTGTAGCAGTAAACGCTGGGCTACCGCTTCCTGCATTTTCGGATCAAAAAAGCGCAGCTTGCCCCGGCCGCCAGACTTGGCGTCATACATGGCCAGCTCTGCCTGCTGTACCAGCTCGTCGGCGGTCGCGCTTGAGTCATTAAGCAGTACCACCCCCAGGCTGGCACTGCATTTGAGCTGATGACCTTCATGAGTGTAGGCCTGCTCCAGTAATGTCAGTAACCTGAGCCCGACTGCTTCCAGCTCGGTGGCGGCGGCGGCTTGCTCAGTGGGTAAGCCGGATAGCAGTACCACAAACTCATCGCCGCCCAGGCGGGCAACCATATCTTGCTGGCGCAACGGCCGGCTCAGGCGGCGGGCAGCCTGGCGCAGCAGTTCGTCACCCACCGGCAGCCCCCAGAGATCATTAATGGCCTTGAAATTATCCAGATCAATAAAAATCAGGCCGGCACTTTCCTGCCTCTCTCCGGACAGGTAGTGCTGCAGACGTTCATGTAAAAAACGACGGTTGGGCAAGCCGGTCACTTCATCATAAAAGGCCAGATGGTTGATACGTTCTGCGTCTTTCTTCTGTTGGGTAATGTCGGTAATGGACGCCACATAATGGGTAATATGCTGGTGTTTATCCCGTACCGCACTTACAGACAGCCACTGCGGATAAACCTGGCCAGACTTGCGCTTGTTGATAATCTCGCCCTGCCAGTGGTTATGCTCGTTAATGCTTTGCCACATGTGCTGATAAAAGTCCCGGCTATGCTGGCCCGAGCTGAGAATGGACGGCGTTTTGCCAATTACGTCGTCGCTGCTGAAACCGGTAATGTCGGTAAAGGCACGGTTTACCCGTAATATTTTTTTGTCGGCATCGGTAATCATCATGCCTTCAAAGCCCTCAAAAGCAGTGGCGGCAATACGCAGCTCCGTTTCATTCTGCAGGCGCTGGGTAATGTCACGGGTAAGGATCACGACGGCGGGCTTACTGCCCTCTCCCCTGTCCATCACCTGCGCCTGACTTTCAAATATACGCATTCCGTCGTGAGTATTAAGCTCATATTCAAGCCGCTGAGTTTTCTGGCTGTTAAGTGTTTGACGGATAAAGGCGACAAAGCGGTTTGCCTGCACCGGCTCAAACAAGTCGTGTACTCGTCTGCCAATGACACTGTCATTGACCGGATAAAGCAGGGACGCATTGGATGCCATGGCTTCCAGGTACCGACCATCTTCATCCATCACAAACATCAAATCAGGCAAAGCGGAAGTAATGGCCCGCAACCGGGACTCGCTGCTCTTGAGCCTGTCCTGCTCCTGCTGCCTGAGAGCCGCATCTTGCAGAATAAGCGCAAGAATTACCGTCAACGGCACCATCACTGCGAGAAAAGGCCACAAGTAGGCAAGCAACGTCAGCCTGTCCTGCACGTTGAGCAGGCTGGCGATGACTGCCAGCGTACTGGTATGCAGCAGCAGCGTCACCGGCAACAAATGAAAAATGTTAACCTTCAGCCACTGACGGTTCACACCATAGCGAAAGCCAAGCCCCAGCAGCACCGACAGCACGATATTCACCGTGCCGGTGAACGCACCGTCGCCGCCAATACCATACCGGAACAGACCGGCAATCAGGGCTGCCATGCCTGCTGATACCGGACCACCAAACAGGCCTGCCACAAACAGCACGCCATTGCGCGCATCCAGCAACACGCCGGGGGCCACATGAAAAGGCTGCAGCATACATACCAGCGCAGCCAGCCCGAACCAGAAGCCGGTAGTAAACACTTGCAAATGAGGATGATGGCGAGCCTTGCGCATATTCAGCGTCAGGGCCCAGCCCATGGCCAGCAGAATAACGGCCTGTTGCATAACGGTGATGAGCATGTGTCTCAAACGGTGACAAAGGATGAAAAAACATAGTATGAACCGCATAAAGTCACCAGCACTTACGGCTGATATTGCGGGTCAAAGCCACAAAACACGCAGTTTATCAGACAAGGCTGACGCTCCCTAAGCAATCCTCTCTGCTGGCGGGGATTTTAAATTAGCGAAAACTGATTATTGTGGTTTATACGTAGAAAAACTTGACGCCAGTCAATGCGTGACCAATAACTAATCAGAGGCGGGATAACGCAAACTCATTGCACTCGCTGCTATCAAGCCAGCCGGCTTTAATGAATTTGGGGGAAAGAGCCATGATTTTGAACCACATCTGGGGTTTGTATGCCCACCCCAAGGATGAGTGGCATACCATAGACGACCACCATGAAAGCCTGTCTTACAGCCTGACCCATCTGGCGTTCATCGCCCTGATCCCTTCAGTCTGTACTTTTATCTCTGCCACCCTGATTGGCTGGCACTTTGGCACCCAGAACACCATCATGATGACCACGGGCAGCGCCCTGTTCATGTCAGTGGGCATGTACTTCACCTTAATTGCCGGTGTGTTTGCGCTCGCCTACCTCACTTTCTGGATGGCCAAGACCTTTGGCGCCAGTCCTACCTTTACCCAAAGTCTGGAGCTGGCTGCCTACACTGCCACCCCCCTGTTTATGACAGGGCTGGCTGTGCTTTATCCCGAGCCGATATTCCTGATGCTGGTGGGCCTGGCCGGGCTGGCCTACTCGGTCTATCTGCTGTATTCCGGCGTCCCCATTATCATGCACATTCCTGAGGAGCGGGGCTTTATCTATGCAAGCTCTGTGGTGACCTGCGGGCTGGTTTTGCTGGTGTGTATTATGGTGGGCTCGGTCATTGTATGGAGCTGGGGGCTGGGCCCCATCTATACTCACTGACCCTCTGCTGATGGCATTAAAAGCCGGGGAACTCCCCGGCTTTCTTATGGTCAGGACTGACCTTCGTTATATATTTCCAGATGACTGTTGTCGATGCAGTCCTGCTGTTTGGCAGTATCGTTACGCAAGGCGTTCAGGGCATCCAGATATTCCTGGTTAACATCCTGAGTCACGTATTCGCCGGTAAACACGGAGGTTTCAAAGCGGCGCAGCTCGGGATTGAAATAACGCACCGCATCTTCCAGGTCTTCCAGATCCTGAAAAATCAGGCCGTCGGCGCCAATCAGCTTGCAAATCTCATCCGACTCGCGGCCATAAGCGATCAGCTCGTTGACGGAAGGCATATCGATGCCGTACACGTTGGGAAAACGGATTTCCGGGGCAGCCGAAGCAAAATACACCTTCTTGGCTCCCGCATCCCGGGCCATTTCAATGATCTGCTCGGAGGTAGTGCCGCGTACGATGGAGTCATCCACCAGCAGTACATTCTTGCCGGCAAATTCCGACGGAATGGCATTCAGCTTGCGGCGCACCGACTGCCGGCGCTGCTGCTGACCGGGCATAATAAAGGTACGGCCGATATAGCGGTTTTTCACAAAACCCTGGCGATAAGGCAGCTGAAGATTGTGGGCAATTTCCAGGGCGATGTCGCAGGACGTTTCCGGAATGGGAATCACCACATCAATGTTCAGGTCTTCCCACTCACGGGCAATTTTGGCACCCAGCTTCTGCCCCATACGCACACGGGCAGCATAGACAGAGACCTTATCAATAAAGGAGTCCGGGCGGGCAAAGTATACATATTCAAAAATACAGGAGTTGTGCTCGGGCTCAGCGGCGCACTGCTCGGTAAAGAGCTCATTCTGCTCGGTAATATAAACCGCTTCACCAGGCGCTACATCGCGTACCAGCTCAAAGCCTACCGCATCCAGCGCCACACTTTCCGAGGCCACCATATACTCGGTGCTGCCGTCTTCAGCATCACGTTTACCCAGTACCAGCGGACGAATGCCGTTGGGATCGCGGAACGCCACCATGCCGTGGCCGATGATCACTGCAACGGCAGCATACGCGCCGCGAACCTTTTCATGTATTTTGGCTACCGCAGCAAACACATGCTCCGGCTCCAGGTGCAGCTTTTGAGTCTGCTGATCCAACTCATGAGCCAGTACGTTAATCAATACCTCAGAATCAGAGGTGGTGTTGATATGACGTCGGGCTACCCGGAACTGCTCTTCCTTCAGCTCGGCGGCATTGGTCAGATTGCCGTTGTGGGCCAGCGCAATACCAAAGGGAGAGTTCACATAAAAAGGCTGAGCCTGAGCCACACTGCTGCTGCCGGCGGTGGGATAGCGCACATGACCAATGCCGACGTTTCCGATAAGACGCTCCATGTGACGCTCTTCAAACACATCCCGGACCAGCCCATTGGCCTTGCGCTGACGGAAGTTGTTACCGGAGATGGTCACGATGCCGGCGGCATCCTGTCCTCTGTGCTGAAGCACTGTGAGCGCGTCGTAAAGCGCCTGGTTGACCGGGGTCGTACCTTGTATACCGACTATCCCACACATGTGAAAATTTCCTCGAATTACTATAGCTTGGGGGGTAAGAAGCTGGATGAATTCTGCAGCATATTAAAAAACCACTGAATAACGATGCCAAACTCGGGAATGAGTACCGACTCCTTCCACCACGGGCTGTGGGAAAAAGCAGTCATGGTATCGGTTAACAGCAGCAGCGCGGCCACAATAAAAACGCCACGCACGGCGCCAAAACAGACGCCCAGCACTCGATCAGTGCCCGACAGGCCGGTGCGGGTGACCAGCTCGCCGATAATGTAGTTGACCAGAGCACCCAGGATCAGGGTAAGCACAAACAAAATGGCAATGGCAGCCCCATTGCGAAAAAGCGGGTCTTTGATATCGAGAAATACTGCCAGGTCGGCATAAAAGCGACTGGCAATAAAAAAGGCAGCCACCCAGGTGGCGAGTGACATGGCTTCCTTGACGAAGCCGCGGACCAGGCTGATGAGGGCCGACAGGCCGATAATGCCGAGTATTACAAAATCTATCCAAACCATCATGTTAGTGCCGAAGCCCTCCTGATTGCCGCGCATTCTATCAAACACGTTTGGTAAAAGGCGACGAAAAAGCGGATAAAGTTCATTCAATATCAAACTAACCGCTGAACAAAGATGAGCACCGGTGCGAAACACATCGCACCGGATCCGGCACTTTATACGATGTTAAAGACCGTTGTAATAGGTAGCCGCTCCCGGCCCTACCGGCAGACCAAATACAAATACCCACAGATAGAAGAGCACAGACCAGCCCACAATAAATACCATGGAGTAAGGCAGCATCATGGCCATCAGGGTGCCTATGCCCATGTCTTTCTTGTAACGGGTGGCCACTGCCATGATCAAGCCGAAGTAGCTCATCATGGGGGTAATGATATTGGTAGTGGAGTCACCAATGCGATAGGCCGCCTGTACTACCTCCGGCGAGTAGCCCACCAGCATCAGCATGGGTACAAAAATCGGTGCCGTTACTGCCCACTGAGCTGAGGCTGAGCCTATCATCAAATTGATAAAGCCACAGACAACAATAAAGCACAGCAACAGTACAGGGCCGGTCAGTCCCAGGCTCTGCAGCAGAGTAGCACCCTGCACCGCAATGACAGTACCAAAGTTGGTCCAGCTGAAAAAAGCCACAAACTGGGCGGCAAAGAACACCAGTACTATGTACATGCCCATGGAGCTCATGCTTTTAGACATGGCATCAATCACGTCCCGGTCACTTTTCATGGTGCCCATCATGCGGCCGTACACAAAGCCCGGAATGGCAAAAAACACAAAAATAAATACCACTATGCCTTTAAGGAACGGCGAGCCGGCCACGGCTCCGGTCACCGGATGCCGTAATACACCGCTCTCGGGCACTATGGTCAACGCCAGCACAGCACACACCGCCAGGGCCGCCAGACCGGCTCCCTTGAGAGCGCGCTTTTCCGCTGACGTTACCCTGCCCATGTCCTGGTTTTCACTGAGATCCCCAGCCTCTTCACTGCGATACTCTCCCAGCTTGGGCTCCACCAGTTTTTCCGTTACCAGCGCACCCAGAATGGAAATCACAAAGGTGCTGATAAACATGAAATACCAATTCACTTCGGGCCCTACCACATAGACAGGATCAATGATGCGAGCGGCAGTTTGAGTAATGCCTGACAACAGCGGATCGACTGTACCCAACAAGAGGTTGGCACTGTAACCGCCGGATACACCAGCAAAGGCCGCAGCCAGACCGGCAAGAGGATGACGCCCCAGAGAATGAAAGATCATGGCCGCCAGCGGGATCAAGACGACATAACCAAGCTCAGCCGCAGTATTGGAAACAATACCGGCAAATACTACGGTCACGGTAACCATACGCCGTGAAGCATTCATCACCAACGCCCGCATGGCTGCCGACAGCAGTCCGGAATGCTCGGCCACACCGACGCCCAGCAGCGCCACCAGCACGGTGCCAAGAGGAGCGAAACCAGTAAAGTTGCTCACCAGACTGCCTACAATGCGCGCCAGCCCTTCGCCGTTAAGCAGGCTGACCACGGTAATCATGCCATCGGCGGCCCGGCCCGGGGCACCTTCCGGCCGGGGATCCGCCACGCTCACTTCAAAATAACCAGCCACACCGGATGCCAGCAAAATGACGGCACAGAAGATGGCAAACAGGGTAATGGGATGGGGTAACAGGTTACCCAGCCACTCTACCGTATCGAGAAAGCGGGTGAAGCCGCCTTTGTTAGGGGCTGGCTGCTGGCGTTGATTACCATCACAGCGGGTTGAGGATGACGTCATGTCGAAATTCTCCATCGGGATAGACGCAGGCACCGACAGCACAATACTTCATAACAAAAGTTATAAGTAACCGTATATGCCGGCCAGGTTAAAAATTCCGGTGGATTATACACATGACGTTAACACACTCAACAAAATATGATGCCAAAGGTTAGTCAGCCAACAGTTTTATACATTGCAATACGGCCATTTCACGGTGAGATCACATCATCAGAAACCGAGTTAAAACGAATTTATATTTTTCAGGCATAAAAAAACCGGGGTCAGACCCCGGCTTGGTTAACTGAAAAACCAACTCAGCCAATAAATTCCAGCCCGCCCATATAGGGTTTGAGCACGTCCGGCACACGAATGCGGCCGTCTGCCTGCTGGTAGTTTTCCAGCACCGCCACCAGGGTGCGGCCCACCGCCAGGCCGGAGCCGTTCAGGGTGTGCAGCAGCTGCGGCTTGCCGTCGGCACCACGCACCCGTGCCTGCATGCGACGGGCCTGAAAGTCACCACAGTTGGATACGGACGAAATTTCACGGTAGGTGTTCTGGGCCGGCAGCCAGACTTCCAGATCGTAGGTTTTGGCGGCACCAAAGCCCATATCACCAGTGCACAGCGCCATCACCCGATAGGGCAGCTCCAGACGCTGCAGCACCTTTTCGGCGTGGCCGGTCATTTCTTCCAGCGCATCCCATGAGGTGTCGGGGTGCACCAGCTGCACCATTTCCACCTTGTCGAACTGGTGCATGCGAATAAGCCCACGGGTATCACGGCCGTAGGAGCCGGCTTCAGAGCGGAAGCAGGGAGTGTGGGCGGTGAGCTTCATGGGCAGCTGGGCCGCCTCGAAGATCTCGTTGCGGGCCATATTGGTCAGCGGCACTTCAGACGTGGGGATCAGCGAGAAACGGCGTACCTTGCCCTCGTCATCGCCCTCGCCTTCAATGGCGGTGTGGAACAGATCTGCCGAGAATTTGGGCAGCTGGCCGGTGCCGTACAGGCTATCACTATTGACCAGATAAGGTACATAACATTCGGTGTAGCCATGCTCTGTGGTATGCAGATCCAGCATAAACTGGGCCAGTGCTCGGTGCATGCGGGCTATCTGGCCCTGCATGATCACAAAGCGCGAGCCCGACAGTTTTACCGCGCCTTCAAAATCAATCCCCGCCAGGGCTTCGCCCAGCGCCACATGGTCCTTGGGCTCAAAACCCAGTTGTGTGGGCTCGCCCCAGCTGCGCACGGTAACGTTGTCGTCTTCGTTCTTGCCCACCGGCACCGACTCGTGAGGCAGGTTGGGAATGGCGGCACAAAAGTCCTGAATCTCGTTCAGCAGCTCATCCAGGGTGACCTTGCAGCTGTCGAGCTCGTCGTTGATGGCAGTCACGGCGGCTTTCAGAGGCACTATGTCTTCGCCGTTACGGGCCGCCTGACCAATGGCCTTGGAGCGGGCGTTGCGCTCCGCCTGCAGCTCCTGAGTACGGGCCTGCAGGGTTTTACGCTGCTCTTCCAGCCGGTTGAACAGAGCCGTATCAAGGGTGAAACCACGGCTTGCCAGCCGCGCCGCCGTGTCGTCGATATCGCCGCGCAGATATTTGGGATCCAGCATGAGTTACCTTAAATTCGTGTGATGCGTTTGCACGCCAAAGGGGTTGAATGAGTTCTGCTACAGTTTATCAGCATCGGCCGCAACGGGCCAAGAACGCAGATCCTGAGCGCAGCTGCTTTGTTCAGGAACCACCTTTGGCCTGTTGGTCAAGCTGGCTGAGGTAATCGAGCTTAGCCTGAATTTTCTGCTCAAAGCCCCGCTCGTTGGGCATATAATAGCGCCGCCCCATCATGGCTTCGGGCAGATAGGTTTCGCCGGCGGCATAAGCACCCGGCTCGTTATGGGCATAGCGGTATTCGGCACCATGGCCCAGCGCTTTCATCAGTTTGGTGGGGGCGTTGCGTAAATGCACCGGCACCTCAAAATCGGGCAGCTCGCGGGCATCCTGCAGCGCCGCCTTCCAGGCGGTGTAAAGGGCGTTACTCTTGGGCGCGCAGGCCAGATAAACAATGGCCTGGGCAATGGCCCGCTCCCCTTCTGCCGGCCCCACCCGGGTAAAGCAGTCCCAGGCAGCCAGCGCCACCTCCATGGCCTTGGGATCAGCCAGGCCGACATCTTCCGAAGCAATGGCCAGCAGCCGGCGGGCAATATAAAGCGGATCGCAGCCAGCCGTGATCATGCGGGCATACCAGTACAGACCCGCATCGGGATTAGAGCCACGAATGGACTTGTGAATGGCGGAGATCAGATCGTAATACAGGTCGCCCTGATTATCGAACCGGGCCAGCCGCTCGCCGGTCACTTCCGCCAGCAATGCCTTGTCGATACAGCGCTCACCGTTGTGCTCCCCGGCCATGTCCGCCAGCAGCTCCAGATAGTTGAGCGCCTTGCGGCCGTCGCCGTCCACCAGCTCTGCCAGTGCCCGCTGAACGCCGTCGGCAAGCTTGATACCCTGTCCCGCCAGACCGCGTTCATCGTTCAGCGCCTGCTCGATCATGGCTTCCACATCGGCGGTTTCCAGACGCTTGAGCAAGTAGACCCGGGCCCGGGACAGCAATGCATTGTTCAGTTCAAAAGAAGGGTTTTCGGTGGTGGCACCAATAAAGGTGACGGTGCCGTCTTCAATATGGGGCAGAAAAGCATCCTGCTGAGACTTGTTGAAGCGGTGCACCTCGTCCACAAACAAAATAGTACGCCGGCCCGCCAGCTTGTACTCCCGGGCGCGCTCGATGGCGGCGCGAATGTCCTTCACCCCCGAGGTCACCGCCGAGACCCGCTCCACCTGGGCATCGCAGTAGTGGGCCACCAGCTCCGCCAGTGTGGTTTTACCGGTACCCGGCGGCCCCCACAAAATCATGGAATGACAGTGACCGCTTTCAAGCGCCCGGCGCAGAGGCTTGCCCGGCCCCAGAATGTGCTGCTGACCGAGATACTGCTCAATGCGCGCCGGGCGCATCCGTGCCGCCAGCGGGCGAAAGTCGTCCTGCTCAAAGTCCAGACTCAGGGTACTCATGGTATTTCATCCACATAAAACAAAGTGCCGTTTGCTGCATAGTGCACTTTCGTCGGCGACACGAAGCGGCAACGGGGATTGCCGAAGCCGACCGTCAAATGCCAGGGAAGGCATTTACCGAGCGTCCCATGGAGGGGCTTGAAGCGTGTCGGCGTAGCGCAACCCCGCTGTCGCTTTGCATGCCGGGCTCATGCCACCTCAGCGCTGATCGTCCACCATTACGCCCGCCAGCGGGGTAAAACGAAAGGCGTTGGCGGCAAGCTCAGGGCTGGTATTAAATTCACTCAGGGTAAATTCGCTGCGCTGGCCGCCGGACTCCACCACGGTAAAACGCGCCAGCCGGCCCTGATTATCAAAGCGCAGCGTAAAGCGCTGAATAAGCTCCGCCGGATCCTTGCTGGTCACCACATAAGTGTCATTCTGCTCGCTGATGCGATAGTTCTGCCAGCGGGCCTTATCACCACCGGAGATCAGCAAAAACGGCGTATTCTGCACCGCCTGCTCCAAAGGCACTATGCTCACCTGCTCCACAAAGGGGTCGTACATCCACACATCGGTGCCGTCAGACACAATCAGGCTCTCGTCGGGCGAGGTGGTGTGCCAGCGAAAGCGGTCCGGCCGCGCCAGCTGCATGCTGCCCTCGGCGGTCTGCATGGGCTCACCGCTTTCATCGTAGACCTGCTGAGTAAAATCGGCAGAAAAGCGCCCCAGCGCCGACAGCTTCTGTTGCAGATCCGTCGCTGCGTCCGCCAGCACCTGAGTGCTGGCAGACCACAGCATCATTCCTGCCATTATTACTTTTTTCATTGGTTATCCCCTGGCCGGCGGTGGTGCCAGCACTTCTCGTTGGCCGTTGCTGCCCGCCGGGCTGACAATGCCCTGGGCTTCCATCTGCTCGATAATGCGGGCAGCCCTGTTATAGCCTATCTTGAACTTGCGCTGCACACTGGAGGTAGAGCCGCGGCGCGTCTCAGCGACAAAAGCCACCGCATGATCAAATAACTCGTCCAGTTCGCCATCACCGCCTTCCGGCGCTTCACCGGGCAGAAGGCCGTCGGCCCCCACATCGCCGTTAAGAATATCTTCAATATAATCCGGCTCGCCCCGCTCCTTCCAGGCCGCTACCACCTTGTGCACCTCGTGATCGTCCACAAAGGCACCGTGCACCCGGGTGGGGTTGCTGTCGCCGGCGGGCATATAGAGCATGTCCCCCATGCCCAGCAAGGACTCAGCCCCCTGCTGATCGAGAATGGTGCGGGAGTCAATTTTGCTCGACACCTGGAACGACATACGGGTGGGTATGTTGGCCTTGATAAGACCGGTGATCACATCCACCGACGGGCGCTGAGTGGCCAGCACCAGATGAATACCGGCCGCCCGGGCCTTCTGGGCGATACGGGCAATCAGCTCTTCCACCTTTTTGCCCACTATCATCATCATGTCGGCAAATTCGTCGATCACCACCACAATATGGGGCAGCTTTTCCAGCGCCGGCGGATAAGTGTCCATGGACTGAGTGGGCTGCCACAGCGGATCCCGCAAAGGTTCTCCGGCATCAATGGCGTCCTGTACCTTGGTGTTGAAGCCCTTGAGGTTACGCACTCCCATGGCCGACATCAGCTTGTAGCGGCGTTCCATCTCGCCCACGCACCAGCGCAGGGCATTGGCCGCTTCCTTCATGTCGGTGACCACTTCGGTGAGCAGGTGCGGAATACCCTCATACACCGACAGCTCCAGCATTTTGGGGTCGATCATGATAAAACGCACGTCTTCCGGCGTGGCCTTGAACAGCATGGACAGTATCATGACGTTCACCCCCACCGACTTGCCCGAGCCGGTGGTACCGGCCACCAGCACGTGAGGCATTTTGGCCAGATTCACCACCACAGGATCGCCGGCTATGTCCTGCCCCAGCACCATGGTAAGCGGGTGCTTACTGCTGTGAAACAGGTCGCTGTCAATCACCTCCCGCAAATAGACGGTTTCACGGCGGGTATTGGGCAGCTCCAGTCCCACATAAGGCTTGCCGGGGATCACTTCCACCACCCGCACGCTGATGGCAGACAGGGAGCGGGCCAGATCCCGGGCCAGGTTGGTAATTTTGCTGACCTTGACCCCGGGGGCCAGATCCAGTTCAAAGCGGGTGATCACAGGCCCCGGATACACGCCCACCACATTAGCCTGCACGTTATAGTCAGCCAGTTTGGCTTCCACCAGCCGGGCAATGCGCTCCAGCTCTTCTTCACTCACTTCATGCTGACGTGGCTTGGGCGGATCCAGCAGCGTCACATCCGGCAAGGTCGTCAGTTCACTGTTGCGGGGCCTGGATACCGGTGCCGCGGCGGGCTTTTGTGCAACCGGTGCTGGTGTGTCTTCCTCACCGGCCCAGGGCAAATCCAGTTCGTCATCGTCGTCATCATCCATCCAGCCGTTGCTCTCGGCCAGCGTGGCCAGTGGCAGCTCGCTGTCATCGTCATCAGCCATCTGCAGTACCGGCTCCCGGCGCTGCGGTGGCGTTTTTTTACTGATAAGAGTGCGCCGTGCGGAAGGTTCAGGCATGGGAGCCAGCAGCGGATCATCCTGCCCGGCTTCATTGTCATCATGCTTGTCACTGTCCTGCTTGCCGAGGCGCTCACGAAAGCGCTGCCAGCCACTGAAGCCGGCCCTGGCAGCGTCCGGTTCACGGAGCTGAGCAGCAGCAGGCACTGCGGCGGCCGGCACCGGCGCATCATCGCCCTGACGGCGGGTTTGCCAGTCAGCGATGCGTGCCGGCAAGGTCGACAGCCAGTTGGGGGCTTCCATTACCATGGCTCCCAGACGCTCTACAATCAGCAGCCAGGACCAGCCGGTAAAAAAAGTAATGCCGGTGGCCAGACAACAAAGCAACACCAGAGTGGTTCCCAGGGTACCAAATACCGGGCTCAGGGTACCGGCCAGCATGTCTCCTATCAGGCCACCCGCTGAAAAATAATAGATGTCACCTATGTTCATGCTGGCCAGCGCCAGCAAACTGAGCAACACCATCAGAAAGCCGATGATACGCAGGCTCAGGGTCAGGTAGCAGATGTCGATCAGTCCCTTGGGCCGCCACAGGGTAATCCAGCCCACAAACACCATAAAAGGTGGCAGCAGATAGGCTGAGAACCCGAATACAAACTGCAGAATGTCGGCCAGCCAGGCCCCCGCAGGGCCGGCTGCGTTACTGATGTCTGCGCCACGGGCAGTCTGTGACCAGCCCGGATCCGACGGGTGATAGGAAACCAGTGACAGCATCATAAATACGGCCAGTAGAATGATGGCTATCAGCCCAGCCTCAAAAAGACGCTGCAAACCAGACATGGGAGTAAACAGCTTTTTCTCCGCCAAACGTCCGCTCCTCGTTGTGATGATTGTGCTCAGAATATCAGGGGAATGCGACGGAAAAAGTCGTCACCATGGTTAATACAACGACAAACGAGCGGCCGGGGCCGCTCGCTGAATGATAATCTTCCCGTCCCGCCGGCATCAAAATACCAGAGCGGCATACTTTAGCACAGCTTAACGGGTATTGATTACCAGCCGGTTGCTCTGCTTCACCTCTTCCATCACCACATAGGTGCGGGTGTCATTCACCCCGGGCAAACGCAGCAGGGTTTCCCCCAGTAACTTGCGGTAGGCAGACATATCGGCCACCCGGGTTTTCAGCAGGTAGTCAAAGTCACCGGATACCAGGTGACACTCCTGAATTTCTTCCAGCTTCTGCACGGCGTCATTGAACTCGTCAAACACATCGGGTGTGCCGCGGTTCAGGGTAATTTCCACGAATACCAGCAGTGATGCATCAAGAAACTGCGGGTTAAGAATGGCGGTATAGCCTTCAATGTATCCCTGACGCTCCAGCCGGCGCACTCGCTCCAGACAAGGAGTAGGGCTCAGTCCAACGCGCTTGGACAACTCCACATTGGAGATGCGGCCATCTTGCTGCAGTTCGTTAAGTATGTTGCGGTCAATCCGGTCGAGTTCCTTTAAGGGGCGGTTGTTCGCATCCAACACTTCATCCATCCTTTGGCTCATTTTAGGTACATTCCACTTTGGATTCTGGGCTTCTTCTGCATCGGCACCACTCGAGTGCAAACTCAGAAGGTGTAACGGTTACCGCTGTCACAGCCGTGAAAAACGGCATACCGCCTTACTAAAATAAAAATCTGAAATTATTGATTACATATACAAAATGCAATGAACAGAAGCTTAACATGATAAAAAGGAAACCGGTAGCACAAGTGTTTGTCTGGAACGACAAAAAAGCGTCAAATTATAACTTTAGGTGAAGGCGGCAGGGATTTAGCCTGAATCAGACAACCGAATACCCGGCTCAGAGAAAGCCATGGATACTGCTGAAATAGCGCCACACCTATGGTGCGCACACCGCCAGAGTGCGTGTATTGGCCCTGATATACAGCATATTGTCCGGCCTGAACCAGAATTGAAATAAGATTCCAATATAATGGAGTTATATTGCATAACTATTCGTTATACTTGCTGCCGTCATGATTTTACATTCAGCAGGCCGGCAAAGACGGTTGCAGTTCTTTATTCCCCTTTCTCAATCCCCTACAATCGTTAACCAAAATTATCGCCCATTTGCCACTGGTTGGAGAAATCATGAGTCAAGCCAAACACGCCAAACTGCTTATTCTGGGCTCAGGCCCTGCCGGCTATACCGCTGCCGTTTATGCCGCCCGGGCCAACCTGAGCCCGGTGCTGGTTACCGGTATTCAGCAAGGTGGCCAGCTGACCACTACTACAGAGGTAGAAAACTGGCCCGGTGATGCCGAAGGCCTGACAGGTCCGGCATTGATGGAGCGTATGAAAGAACATGCCGAACGTTTTGAAACAGAAATCGTGTTTGACCACATTAACAGCGTGGAGCTGACCCAGCGTCCCTTCCGTCTGAAAGGTGACAGTGGTGAGTACACCTGTGATGCGCTGATCATTGCCACCGGCGCCTCTGCCAAATATCTGGGACTGCCTTCGGAAGAAGCATTTCAGGGCCGGGGCGTGTCGGCCTGTGCGACCTGTGACGGCTTTTTCTACCGCAACCAGAAAGTCGCGGTGGTGGGCGGCGGCAACACCGCCGTGGAAGAAGCCCTGTATCTGTCCAACATTGCGTCCGAGGTGCACCTTATTCACCGTCGTGATCAGTTCCGTTCCGAGAAGATTCTGATCGACCGGCTGATGGACAAGGTGGCCAACGGTAACATTATTCTGCATACCGACCGCACCCTGGACGAAGTGCTGGGCGACGACATGGGCGTCACCGGTGTGCGCCTGAAAGACACTCAGTCCGATGCCACCGAAGAACTGGCGGTGGCCGGCGTCTTTATTGCTATTGGCCATCAGCCCAACACCGGCATTTTTGCCGGGCAGCTGGAGATGGAAAACGGCTACCTCAAGGTACAGTCCGGTCTGCACGGCAACGCCACCCAAACCAGCATTGAAGGCGTGTTTGCCGCCGGTGATGTAATGGATCACGTTTATCGTCAGGCCATCACTTCTGCCGGCACCGGCTGCATGGCCGCCCTGGACGCCGAACGCTACCTGGACGCCCAACAGTAAAGCTGGAAGCTGCGTAGATACTCTGTTTTGACGTAAATTCAAGCCTGAATGTGTTCTTCGCTGAAGAGCAACGTCGAATCAAACATGGTTCCCGTTCTGATACAGGCCCACAAGCCGGTGAGGTACTTCCTCATGACTGCGCATAAGGCCTGTATCTTTTTCTTTCCTCGGGCTATCAGGGCCTCATAAAACGCCTTAGCGCGTGCATCATGTCTCACTGCACTCATCGCTGGCATAAACAGTGCTGAGCGCAGATAGGCGTTACCCGCTTTACTCAAACGTCCTGGACGATTCACACTGGTTCC
>NZ_KB908465.1 GCF_000381965.1 Oceanimonas smirnovii ATCC BAA-899 | reverse complement strand
CAGGCCCGGCTGCAGCTGGGAGAGCTGGGGCCGCAGCCGGTGTATGACTGGCACGGCAAAGAGGCCCTCAGCCGCTGCTTTTCGCTCTCGGTCACCCTGGTGTGCCGTTCGCCGCTGCCGCCCCTGACCACCCTGCTGCAGCAACCGGCCACCCTGGAACTGCACAGCCCAAAAGGTACCCGGCGCTATGTGCACGGCCTGGTGTTTGACCTCACCGAGCTCGACCGCAGCCCCCGCCATGTGCGCTACCGGCTCACCCTGGTGCCGCCGCTGGCGCTGCTTGACCTGCGCCGGGGCGTGCGCATCTTTCAGGGCCAGACCGTGCCCGACATTGTTGAGCGCCTGCTTACCGAGGCCGGCCTCAGCGCCGACACCCGGGAATGGCGGCTGAACCGCAACTACGCCCCCCGTGACTACTGCGTGCAATATAACGAAACCGAGCTGGCCTTTATTGAGCGCCTGCTGGCCGAAGAAGGCATTCACTACCACTTTGTGCACCGGGCCGAAGACACCCTGCTGGTGCTGGCCGACGGCCCCGAAGGCCTGGACCTGCTGCCGGCGTTGCCGTTCAAGGCCGACACCGGCATGGCACACCGCACCCATGCCATTACCCGCCTCACCGCCGGCCCCGGGGTGCGCACCGGCAAGGTCAGCCTGCGGGACTACGACTTCACCCGTCCGGCGCTGCCACTGCAGCCCCACAGCCAGCACCTGCCCGGGCCCGACCACGCCGACGAGCAACCGCTGGAAGACTACCGCTGGCCCGGCACCTTTCTCAGCCAGGCCCGGGGCCAGCAACTCACCGACCTGAGCCTGGCTCGTCACCGCCATAACCACATCACAGTGACCGGCGAAAGCGACAGCCCGCAACTGATGGCCGGCCACTACCAGCCGCTGGAAGACCACCCCAACCCCGAGCACAACCAGCTGTGGCTGATTACTCAACTCCGTTACCACGGCAAACAACCCCAGGTGCTGGGCGAGCTGACCGACGGCCAGAGTGAATTTCACTGTGAGTTTACCGCCCTGCCCGAAGCCAGTGTGTATCGGCCCCCGTGCCCACCCAAACCCCGGGTGCCCGGCCAGCAAAGCGCCATGGTCACCGGCCCGCAAGGCGAAGAGATTTACTGTGATGAATACGGCCGGGTCAAAGTGCAGTTCTACTGGGACCGCCAGGGCCGGGGTGATGAAAACACCAGCACCTGGCTGCGGGTCAGTCAGGGCTGGGCCGGCAACGGCTATGGCCAGTTCATGCTGCCCCGAGTGGGCATGGAAGTGCTGGTGAGCTTTATCGACGGTGACCCGGACCGGCCCATTATTACCGGCTGTTTGTATAACGGGGCCAACCGGGTGCCCTATGCGCTGCCCGAGCACAAAACCCGCTCCACCTTTAAAACCGCCTCCAGCCCCGGCAGCGCCAACGCCAACGAGCTGCGCTTTGAAGACAAGGCCGGCCAGGAGCAAATTTACCTGCATGCGGCCAAGGACTACGACCAGCTCATCGACCACAACAAAAAGACCGAGGTGCTCAACGACCGGCACACCGACACCCACGGCACTCACTACGGCCGCACGCGGGGCGACCACCACCACACGGTGAACGGTACTCACCACAGCCGTACCGACGGCGACCGCCACGAGCAGGTGGGCGGCAGCCGCCACACCGAGCTGGGCAGCCAGGAATTGCTGAAAGCCGGCAGAGAGATACACCTCTCCTCCGGCCACAAGGTAGTGCTGGACGCCGGTGCCGAGCTCACCCTCAAGGCCGGCGGCAGCATGATCAAACTGGATCCGTCCGGCATTACCCTGCTCGGCCCCAGCATCAAGATGAATTCCGGTGGCAGCCCGGGACAAGGAGCAGGAGCTGCGGTGAAGTCTGCTCTCTTGCCAGGTGGAGCCGAGCAAACTCCCCCTGCCAGACCTCTGCAAAAACTGCTGGGGCTTAAAATGCACGAAGCCAGCGCCCTGAACCTGCCCATGGTACAGCTTTGCCAGGAGCAGACCGACGGGACCTGCCCTCTCACAGACTGCCCTTGCGGAAAATATCAGGGTGGAAATTGATATGCAGCAGACAATAGACACGCTGCTTCGTCAGCATCATCACATTGAGCATCGACTTTTCTTGCTGGCAGAAAATAAAGCGTCGTTTTTGGCAGATATTTATCGACTGCTGCCTCACTGCGAAACCTGGCCGTTAATGCTCAACAGCGAGCTTGAAGCAGTAGCGCATCAGGGGCCACACCTGACTCTGCTGCCAGACAACACTCATGTTGAACAACTATGGCAGGCGGCACAGGCGGGTGGCTGGCACTTTTGTCTGTTGGCCGGCCCCATTACCGAACACCGCGCACAAGAGCAATTATTCACTCGTCTGCAAGTGCAATATAACGGCGGCCGAAAAGGCCTATTGCGCTATTACGCCCCCGTCATCAGCGACTACCTGTTTCGCTACTGCAGTGATGCCGACTTTGCCAGCTGGATGGGCGACTTTGACCGCGTATATTGGTTCAGCACTCCTTTCTGGCAGGATGAAGCCCCCGGCTGGCACACGCGCCAGACACCTGACCACACCGCGGCTTGCACCGAGCAGTTGTTGCCTTCCATGCAGCAGGCACTTGAACGCTGCCAGCTGGATAAGCTGTTGACCCGCTTTATTCATGAGCAGCAACTGCCACCTCAGCCTTTACACTGGTGGCAACAGCAGCATGCCCACATTCAGCATGCCGAAGCACACAACATTTATAGCGAAACCGGCCTGCTTGACTACCTCGCCCTGTGCCGGCGAAGCACTCTGCAAGCGCCGCTGCAGCAAGCAAGCCAGGCCGGGCTGAAGCTTAACGGCGACGAACAAAATAAACTGACCAGCCTGAAGCATTGGCTGATGACGCAAGAAAAAGAGTTTGAGCATGAATACTAAAGCACGTTCAATGGACAATGGCGCCGCCTGCGAAAAACCCAAACTGCATATTCAGCTGGCTGGCCTTAACCACCCCGCCGGGCAACACTTTCAGATTTTTGAGGCCGGCACCGACAAACGCCTGACCGACCTAGAGGCCACGCTGGAAAAGCGCACCCTGGATGACAGCGTTATTTACTCATGGGAATACAAACCCCATCGAACTTATGATATTGCCCTTGGCATAGAGGCCGGCGGTGGCTCCCTGAGCTTGCCGCTGTTTCAGCGGTTGCGTGGCAGTGAACTTGGCCCCATCGAACAAGCGCAGCACAACCTGGTGGTGCCCATTGTTCCTCTGACATGGCTGCCCTGCTATCGTCAGGCCGAAGCGGATAACGCCATTGGTGCCTGCCGCAGTGGTTATCTTTATCTGTTTTATCAGGGTAAAGCCTGGCGAGAGATTCGGGTAGACACCGGCGAAAACGGTTATGAGTTTACAGATGTTGACCTGAGCGCTTTTCGCAACAGCGATGGTTTTACCGAAAGCCGCCGTTCTGCCAGTGGTAAAGCGCTGGAAGAAGTCTGGCTGCCTGCAAAAGCCGATACCGGCAAGGGGAGTGCCAGTGAACTGCTGGTGGCATTCTCTGAAGTGCAGTGGAGTGCGGCATATCTGGCTCATTTTGAAAATAACGCGGGCAAGGCGGCCGAACGCCTGGAGCCGGTGGCTGAACTAAGCAAATGGCAACCGGCATTCTCTCAGCGAATGGGCAATATGCGCTCCCTCACCCACTTATTCCCGCTGCGCGAACGTGAGCCGCTTCGCGAATTAAACCTGGCCGATCCCCTCTACTTTGCCCGCGATTTGAGTGGTTCCTATCTCTCCGAACTGAGGGAGGCGGCTACCAAAGAGCGCAACAATCTTGAGGCCGGTGGCAGTGCCAGCATACAAGAGTTTGGCCAACATGAAGACTTCAGCAAACTGGGCCTGGATAGCAATGCCCGCCATGACGCATTGAGAGAATACGCCCTTGAAAAAGAGCTGCTTCCACAGAGCACCAAGTCAAAAACTGACGAAGGCACTTTTACAAAAGATCTTGCCGCAAAGGATTTAATTGCTTCTCCCTGCGAGCGAAAAATTGTTACCTTGATTCTTCAGGATCCGGTTTTCAGCATACGGCATGCAGTACAACAGCTGAATGATCTTTATCATTACCTTAAGTTGATATTGCAACTGACCAACAGTCAAAAACATGGAAAACATGCCACTCTTATTCAGCAAGTGATTATGCCGGAGCAACTGGCCGGCAGTGAAAACCCCTTCTACAAAGCTGCATCCTGCGTTGATGGCTACCTGGGCGGAAAATTCAAACGAGCCATTCGTGAAATTGAAAGAATCAACATTCACTCTCACATTGAAAAAGTAAAAAAATCATTATTAGCCTTACTGCAGAAAACCTCCACCTCGAACACATTAAAAGACTTTTCAGGCCTCACCGGCCCGGATAAAGCGGGCCTACACCTTTTGGTAGGAAAAACAGCATCAGCATTACTTATCGAGAGCAAGAAAATAGACTACCTCTCACATGATAAAAACAGTGAGGTCACTGCCGAGGCGCAAAACTATGTGACCAGCATCTTAAGTAAAGATGCAAAACACCCACTTTATAGCAGCCTGTTCGTTGTGACAGAGTCCATGCAGAGCCAGCCTGATGCTGGAAGTTTGATCACAGAGCTTACCCCAGCGTGTATTCGCGACTGGGCACCGAACAACAAGCTACCTGATCCTGACAAGCTTCAGTGCCTTGAATTGAAGCTTATGCTGGAAAATCTGCTGAAAACAGACGACAGCGAGTTAGGCATAATGTTGGAAAACGGTAAGGTTGAATCCAGCCAATTCCCCAACGCACGCCGGCTGATACATTACTTTGATGGTCTAATCTCCAACTTAAGCGCCAGTGCCCTTGCACTCACTCAAGAAGCGGCATCCTTAAGTGAAAACCTTGAAATAAAAAAACTGCACGCAATCAACGATGGTATTAGTGATCTCATCAACCGTTCTGTAGGTGAGCAGTTCAAGATTTTTAATTTTGAGGCGGTAAGCAAGCAATACAGTAACCGATATATTGTGACTGGTGCAGAACTTCAGACCGATGCTCCTGCTGACACAAGTGTGAAAAAAACCTCCGGCACAGCGCCCACTGCCGATACTCCCAGAGTAAAATATCATCACTTCAAAAGCAGTTATGGGGATGTGATCCCCGCTGGAGTAGCAGAAGCCCCCTACAGCACCAATAAAAAGCGTTTAAATAAGCCAGTTGAAAAAACCTATTCTCTTGTAAAGCTGGGCATACTGGAAGATAACAAGCAGAACTCGAAACTGGTCCGCCTTATCGTACGCATGGAGAAAATGGCAGAAGCAGGAAAACGACTTAAGTTGCCATTAGTCATTCCAATTATTGAGTTTATTAACTTTGATCTGGAACGTAGAAATTTCAGTAAAACTGCTTATGAGAAGGGAGCAGCAAGAACAGTAGCAGGCATAGGTAGCGCTACCATTGATTTAAGTGTTGCTCTAGCTAAGCTTTATGAATTTTCTAGCATTCAGGAAAATTTTATTACTAAGTATTTTGCTAAAGACACGAAGGACTATACCAAAACCGTGGATCTGTTTGACCCCAAGCGGAAGTGGATGAAAGCCACCATGAGCCGGTTAAATTTCGCCGCCGTGAGTGCCGGTGCACTAACAACCGCACTCGCAGCATGGGATGTTTATTATGCATTACGCAGAAATGATCATGACGCCGCCATTGCCTATGGCGTGCTGGCCGCCGGCACTACCATGATGACCACCAGCAGCCTGATTGCCGCCAACGCTACCTTGCTTGGGCTGGGGCCCATCGCCTGGCTCACCGCCGGCATTGCCCTTGCTGTAGCCGGAGGCATTGCCCTTATCTTTACCGAAGATGCAGAAATAGAGCAACTGCTGAAGCACGGTGTGTTTGGTACCGACCCTAAAGAGGACGGCGAAGCCTATGACTGGCTACACAATGAGCCCGAGCAGGCATACGCCCACCTTGCAGGCCTGCTGATAAACCTGAGAATTCGCGTGATCCCCACCGACCAACTGCAGGGGTTAACGCCAAAGGATAAAAAGATTGTCAATAACAAAAGACTGGATACTTGTGTGAGTGTTGAATATAACCTGCCTTTCGGCCTGGAAGGGATCGACACAGTGAAAATATATGCACGAGAAGCCATTAAAAAATGCACCCACTACGCTAACTTCAACAATGGCAACTCAGAAATCACCAGCTCCCTGCTTAATCTGGAGTCTCCCAACCTGAAGAATGGATTCATTGTAGAGCACTCGGGAGGGAGAATGTTTTTTTATCGTACCAGTCGCAAGCAGCATAAAGAGCAGCAACAATCTTATTATGGCGCTGTGACCAGACGAACTCATTACCTCGCAGTACGTGCCCAACTTAGACTGTTACCAGACACTGTAAGCCTGCAGGCTGATAAAAGTAATCGTGAGTTTGTCTGGCCCCGGCCTCTCTTGCATGAAGTAGCAAAAAATAAACCTGAAGACTTCAGCAAGCCGGTGTTTAAAACACCAACAGAGCCAACCCCTTACTGGGCAGACGAGATTAACCATGGCACAGACGACAGTCTCTCTCAGTTCAAGCAGCATAAAATACACAGCTAATTAATAACCAACTTATTTATTAAGGTAGCAACACCATGTATTACTCAGACACCGCCTATCGTTCCGATAATATTCCCGACCTGCCCCCGCCACCGGCCGGTAACAGCGGCTTCTGGGCCCAGATGGGCTTGCGTGCAGGCCGCAAGCTTCAATACAACAACAAGGAGGTGTTACAGACCGATCTGGCGCTGCGCTGGAAGCCGTCCGAGATCAGGGCTCAGGAGCAAGAGCCTGCCTCATCCATGCTGGATAATTTCTGTACTCATGAGCGGATCAGTACCGTACAGCCGCCCTTCTGGTTCAGGCTGATTATTTTTCTGGAAAAGTTTGCTCGCTGGGGTATTGGACCAATAATAATTGTTATGTTCTTAGTAGAAACCACAATATATTCTTTAAATATGCTTCCTAATGTTGACAAGTATAACACTCTGTCCATCAAAACATTTCAAGTTACCATAACTTTTATTTTAATAGCATTTACTTGCGCACTCCCTGCTTATATTATCGGCGAAGTCCTTCCCCGATTAAATATAAAGCTCAACGCATTCCCCATATTTGAACTTAATCGCCGCACCGGCATGGTCACTGTGTACCGTAAAGGAAAGTTATATTACAGTCATCCTTTTGTTGAGTTTGATGCCTATCTCGGCACCCTGGCCGACCATCAGGGCTCTCCCCATTACTTTATGAACCTGGTGCACCGCTATCATCAATATGACCGCGCCTGTGGTCTGAGCGATCTAACCTCACGCATTTATCGGGAAGACAACATCTACACCCTCTGGCCCATGATCCAGCAATATATGGACGTCACCCGCCCCCTGCCCGACATGCTGTTTCTCGAGCCCTATCGGCAGCTGGACCCCACCACTAAAGCCCATGATGCCGCCACCGGCCGGCCCGAGCGCTATTGGCGTGATATGAGCGACGAAGAATACGAGCGTATTATTCATCAACAAGACGCCGAGCAACGCAAAGCACTTAAACGAGACGGCCTGCGGTAGCCCGGTCGCACCCGGCTTCGTTTGCCTCTACAATGTTTGCTTACACATCAACAAGGAACCACGCCACAGCAAGGCCGGATTACGTTATGTTAAGAAAATTTTTGTTTTGTTTGTTATTACTCAGCCCCTTGGCACAGGCCCAGCAGGAAACATTGAAAGTGGGCATAACTCAGGTACCGCCCTTTGTGATGGAAACCGAAGACGGCCGCTGGGAAGGCATTAGCATTGATTTGTGGGAAGACATTGCCGGCGGCATGGAGCAGGACTATGAGCTGGTACCCATGCCATTTGGTAAACTGCTGGATGCGGTAGAGGCCGGTGATGTAGACGTGGCCGTGGGTGCCCTGACCATGACCGCCGACCGTGATGCCCGCTTTGACTTCAGTCATCCTTTTTATCAGACCGGATTGTCCATTGCGGTGCCGCTGGTGCCGGAGCAGAGCCTGCTTGCCAGCCTGAAGGCATTGCTCAGCTGGCAGTTTTTGAGTGTGGTGCTGGGGCTGGCGGCGCTGCTGCTGGCGGTGGGCTTTGTGCTCTGGCTGGTGGAACGTCGCCGCAATGCCGAGCAGTTTGGCGGCTCGGCGGCAGAAGGCATTGGGGCCAGCTTCTGGTGGGCTGCCGTTACCATGACAACCGTGGGTTATGGCGACAAGGCACCGGTCACCTTTGCCGGTCGCCTGGTGGGTCTGATATGGATGTTTGCCGGCATGATCATGGTGGCCAGCTTTACCGCCGCCATTACCTCGTCACTCACCGTCAATAATCTGCGTACCGGTATTCAGGGAGTGAGTGACTTGCCCGGCAAGGTGGTGGCCACCATTAACAACACCGCCAGCCAGCGTTATCTGGAAGACGAACGCATTCGTTATCAGACTTATCCAAACCTGACCGCGGCCATGGAGTCGGTGCTGAACGGCGAGACCGATGCCATTGTGTATGACCGCGCTTTGCTGCAATACCGCAATCTGCAGCTGGGCCAGCAAAAACTGACAGTGTTGCCCGGCGTGTTTGCCCAGCAGCTGTATGCCCTGGCCCTGCCCGACGGCAGCCCGCTGCGCGCGCCGATTTCGGAGCAGGTGCTGAGAGTGACCGAAGCGGATAATTGGGCGGATGTGCGCGCTTCTTATCTGGGCAAGGAGTAAGACCAAGCAGATTAAACACTTGTTCCTTGAGTGTCTGGGAGAGTAAAAAAGGCTGCGCAAGCAGCCTTTTTTGTTGTCAGCGCACCGGCACCAGGCCGGTGTCGGCTGGCAGCTCATCATGGCGGTGTGGCTGCTGCAGCCGGTAATGAGCAATCATCTGTTCCAGCACCTTGCACTCTTCCACCAGTTGCAGGCTGGCGGTGGCGGCGGCTTCTGCCTGAGACAGAGTATCGCCCGATGCATCCCGCACCCGGGTAATGTTGCGGCTCACCTCGGAGCAAACGGCACTTTGTTCGTCGGCCGAAGCAGACACCTGAGCATTGAGTTCATTAATGCGCGCCACCTGGTCAATAATGGCCTGCAGCGAGTCCATGGCGTCCTGAGTGCGCGCCACACTGTCGGCGGCCTGGCCTTCTGCTTTTTCAATGGCCTGCACTGCATCCTTGGCCTCGTTCTGCAACAGCCGAATCATGCCGGTAATTTCTTCTGCCGACTGCTGCGTGCGCAGTGCCAGGGTGCGTACTTCATCGGCCACCACCGCAAAGCCCCGGCCCGACTCCCCTGCCCTGGCCGCTTCAATAGCGGCATTCAGTGCCAGCAGATTGGTCTGCTCGGCAATACCCTTGATCATGTCGAGCACCTTGTCGACCTGATCACAGCGGCCGTCAAGCTCGCGTATTACTTTGTCGATACGGTTTATCTCGCCGTTTAACAGCTGTATGCCTTCCACCGCTACCCGGGCCTGATCGTTGGCGGTTAATGCAAAAGCGTGGCTCTGCTCCGAGGTTTCTGCAGTCAGGCGGGCATTTTCCCGCACTTCCCGGGCAGAGGCTTCCATTTCATTAATGGCAGTGGCAATCAGGGCCGTTTCGCTGTCTTGCGCCTTTACCGAGCTGTCGGTTTGCTGGGCGGTGTGCTGAATGTCACCGGCGGCATTATGAATATGCCCGGTCACCCGGCGCACTTCTGTCAGGCTGCTCTGAAAGCTGCTCAGCAGGCCGTTAACTGCCTTGGTCAGGCCGCCCAGCTCGTCATTGCCCATGGGCTCAAGACGAACAGACAGATCCCGCTCGGCAGCCACCCGCTGTACCCGCTGGCTGATATTGAGAATAGGCCGCTTGAGATAATGGTTCTGTACCAGCCAGAGCACAATAAAGGCCACCAGAAACACGCCAATCAGCACAGCCGCCAGACGCAGGTTATTGCGCTGGATCTGGCTGAAGGTGTCACTCAGATCATAACTGATGCGCACCGCGCCCATCACGGTGCCTTCAGGCACCTGATGACATTGCAGACAGGCGGTGCCGCGATATTCCTTGTAGGCTTTGAACGGCTTGATCAGTGTCAGGTTGGGAATGTCGTCTTCCAGGTGCATTTCCAGCACGGTTTCACCCTGCTCAATGGCACGCCGGTCCAGCTCATCCTGAATGGCCTGATCCGGTGCGCCCGGGCCAAATAGTTTGGTCACCGCCGGTGCACGGATCACCCGTGCCTGCTCTATGCCTTTTTCTTCCTGAATTTTGCTTTGCACCAGACCACGCTGATGAATGGCCCCGTTTACCATCAGCACATTAAGCTGATCCATATAGAGGTTGGCAGTGGTGTCAATTTTCTCTTCGGCCAGATGCAGGGCCAGACCGCGTTGCAGCTGAGTGGAAATGCCATAACAGAGGGCAAAGACCAACACAAAAATCACCAGCAGCGGTAAAAATATTTTCCAGTTGAGAGACAGATTGCGCATTCCTTGTGGGCCTCTGAATGAGTCCGAAAGAAGACCATTCTAGAGTAATAACGCGGTAAAGAAATGTCATTCGCTGCTGTCGTTGATCTGGATCAAGTTCGAGCAGAGGTCACGTCCTGCGCCGGCTGAGCCATGAGCACTATACTTAAGGGACTGTGATAGAAAGCGGCTCCCTCCCCTTTTCAAGGGGAGGGTCAGGGTGAGGTTTGTTTTAGTCATTAAAAAGGAGCCTTACGGCTCCTTTCTTCTTCCAGCTTTCAGCTCTACGTTACCAGCCGGTCACTTCCCGCAGGGCGGAGCCGATGTCGGCCAGGGAGCGTACGGTTTTCACGCCGGCGTCCTGCAGAGCGGCAAATTTCTCGTCTGCAGTGCCCTTGCCACCGGAGATAATGGCACCGGCATGGCCCATGCGTTTGCCCGGAGGCGCAGTCACACCAGCGATATAAGACACTACTGGCTTGGTGACGTTTTCCTTGATGAAAGCAGCGGCTTCTTCTTCGGCGGTGCCGCCGATTTCACCAATCATCACAATGGCTTCGGTTTCCGGATCGTCCTGGAACAGCTTCAGAATATCAATGAAGTTGGAGCCGGGAATCGGGTCACCGCCAATACCGATGCAGCTGGACTGACCAAAGCCTTCGTCTGTGGTCTGCTTCACCGCTTCATAGGTCAGGGTGCCGGAGCGGGACACGATGCCCACCTTGCCCTTCTTGTGAATATGACCGGGCATAATGCCGATCTTGCACTCGTCGGGAGTGATCACGCCCGGGCAGTTGGGTCCAATCATGCGCACGCCGGTTTCATCCAGCTTCACTTTTACGTCCAGCATGTCGAGGGTAGGAATGCCCTCAGTGATGGTCACGATCAGCTCAATGCCGGCGTCGATGGCTTCCAGAATGGCGTCTTTACAGAATGGAGCCGGCACATAAATCACGGTGGCGGTAGCACCGGTGGCTTCTACCGCTTCACGTACCGTGTTAAACACCGGCAGGCCCAGATGAGTTGTGCCGCCCTTGCCCGGAGACACGCCACCTACCATTTGGGTGCCGTATTCAATGGCTTGCTCGGAGTGAAAGGTACCCTGGCCGCCGGTGAAGCCCTGGCAGATAACCTTGGTGTCTTTATTGATCAGAATGCTCATGCTGTTATTTCCCCTTGGCGGCGTTAACGACCTGAACGGCAGCGTCGGTCAGGCTGGTGGCGGCGATGATGTTAAGGCCGGATTCATCCAGCTTGGCAGTGCCGGCTTCGGCATTGTTGCCTTCCAGACGAACCACCACGGGCACTTTTACGCCCACTTCTTTCACCGCACCGATAATGCCTTCGGCAATCATGTCACAGCGCACAATGCCGCCGAAAATGTTTACCAGTACCGCTTTTACATTGCTGTCGGAGAGAATAATCTTGAACGCTTCGGTCACCCGCTCCTTGGTGGCACCACCGCCCACATCCAGGAAGTTGGCGGGAGAGCCGCCGTGCAGGTTAACGATGTCCATGGTGCCCATGGCCAGACCGGCACCGTTCACCATGCAGCCGATGTTGCCATCCAGCGCCACATAGTTCAGCTCCCACTTGGCTGCGTGCGCTTCGCGGGCATCGTCCTGAGACGGATCGTGCATGTCGCGCAGCTTGGGCTGACGGTACATGGCGTTGGAGTCAATGTTGATCTTGCCGTCCAGGCAGTGCAGGTTGCCTTCACTGGTGATCACCAGGGGGTTGATTTCGAGCAGGGCGAAATCATAGTCCAGGAACATTTGTCCCAGACCGAGAAAAATTTTGGTGAACTGCTTAATCTGGTCGCCTTTCAGGCCCAGTTTAAATGCCAGTTCACGCCCCTGATAGGCCTGCGGACCCACCAGCGGATCAATGGCAGCTTTGTGAATGAGTTCAGGGGTCTCTTCCGCCACCTTTTCAATCTCAACACCACCTTCAGTGGATGCCATGAACACTACACGACGGGTCGCACGATCTACTACCGCGCCCAGGTAAAGTTCCTTGTCGATGTCGGTGCACGACTCCACCAGAATTTTGGCCACCGGCTGACCATTGGCATCAGTCTGGTAAGTTACCAGATTTTTGCCCAGCCAGTTTTCGGCGAATTCCCGGATTTCTTCCTTGGTTTTGGCAAGCTTGACGCCGCCGGCTTTACCACGGCCACCTGCGTGGACCTGACACTTTACTACCCACATGTCACCGCCAATTTTACTGGCCGCTTCTACCGCTTCCTGCGGGTTATCACATGCGTAGCCTTCGGATACGGGCAGACCGTATTCGGCGAACAGCTGTTTTGCCTGATATTCATGCAAATTCATGTTGTGTTTCCGTTGTTGTAGGGTTCAGGGCATGGGGCGGGATCGGGCCCGCCCTCTTGTTATTGTTGGCTTATACGTCCAGCAGCAGACGAGTCGGATCTTCCAGCAGCTCCTTGATGGAGACCAGGAAGCTGACCGATTCGCGGCCGTCGATCAAACGGTGATCGTAAGACAGCGCCAAGTACATCATGGGCAAAATTTCTACTTTGCCGTCTACCGCCATGGGTCTGTCCTGGATTTTGTGCATACCCAGAATAGCGCTCTGCGGCGGGTTGATGATGGGGGTAGACATCAGGGAGCCGAACACGCCGCCATTGGTGATGGTGAAGTTACCGCCAGACAGCTCGTCCACGGTCAGCTTGCCGTCACGGCCCTTGATGGCCAGCTCTTTGATGCCCTTCTCGATGTCGGCCAGGCTCAGGCGATCGCAGTCGCGCAGCACCGGGGTGACCAGACCACGGGGGGTGGATACGGCAATGCTGACATCAAAGAAGTTGTGATAAACAATGTCTTCGCCGTCGATGGAGGCGTTGACTTCCGGGAAACGCTTGAGCGATTCCACCACCGCCTTCACATAGAAGGACATAAAGCCCAGGCGAATGCCGTGACGCTTCTCGAAAATGTCCTGATACTGCTTGCGCAGCTCCATGATCGGCTTCATGTTGACTTCGTTGAAGGTGGTCAGCATGGCGGTGGTGTTTTTCGCTTCCAGCAGACGCTCGGCCACACGCTTGCGCAGACGGGTCATGGGCACGCGCTTTTCATCACGCTCGTCGGGGCGAACCAGCTCCAGATCCTGGGTCTTGGCCGCGGCCGGCTTGTCGGCGGTTTTGGCCTTGCCACCATCCTTGATAACCGCTTCCACGTCTTCCTTGGTAATGCGCCCGCCCTTGCCGGAGCCGGAGACCTTGCTCACGTCAATATTGTGCTCGGCAACCAGCCGGCGAACTGCCGGGCTCAGATCGTCGTTTTCTGCTTTGGCGTCGGCTTTGGCATCCTCGCTGGAAGCCGGCTTTTCTTTGGTTTCTTCACCGGCCACGGCACCTTTTTTCAGCTTGCCAATGACCTGCTGACCCAGCACGGTGGCACCGGCGTCCTCAACAATGGATTCCAGCACGCCGGCTTCCGGTGCCGGCACTTCCAGCACTACCTTGTCGGTTTCAATATCGACGATCACTTCGTCGCGCTCTACGCGATCGCCGGGCTGTTTGTGCCAGGTGGCGATGGTGGCGTCGGCAACGGATTCTGGGAGGTCGGGAACCTTGATTTCGATGCTCATCAATATGTCCTTAGTGCGTTAAGCTTTGGGCGTCAGTGCATCTTCCACCAACGCTTTTTGTTGTTGTAAGTGAACCGAGGTGTAACCCACTGCCGGTGAGGCCGAGGCTTCACGGCCGGCGTAGCTCAGTTTGGCGCCATCCGGAATGGCGGCCCGGAAATGATGCTGGCTGCAGTACCAGGCACCCTGGTTTTGCGGCTCTTCCTGGCACCAGACAAAATCGGTAACGTGCTGATAATCAGCCAGAATGGCGGCCACTTCTTCCTGCGGGAAGGGGTAAAGCTGCTCAATCCGAATAATGGCCACATCTGTTTGTTCGTTCTTGCGACGGGCTTCGAGCAAATCGTAATACACCTTGCCGGCACAAAGAATCACACGTGTCACGCCTTTGGGATCCAGATCATCAATTTCGCCAATCGCGTTCTGGAATGTGCCCTGGGCCAGGGTTTCCAGCTCGGAAACCGCCAGCGGATGGCGCAGCAGTGACTTGGGCGTCATGACTACCAGCGGACGACGCATGGGACGCAGCACCTGACGACGCAGCATGTGGAATACCTGCGCCGGCGTGGTGGGCACGCACACCTGCATATTGTGCTCGGCGCACAGCTGCAGATAACGCTCAAGGCGGGCACTGGAGTGCTCGGGCCCCTGCCCTTCATAACCATGGGGTAACAACAGGGTCAGACCACACATACGGCCCCACTTCTGCTCACCGGAGCTGAGGAACTGGTCAATCACCACCTGAGCGCCGTTGGCAAAGTCACCGAACTGGGCTTCCCAGATGGTCAGGCCCACAGGCTCGGCAGTGGCATAGCCGTATTCAAAGGCCATGACCGCTTCTTCACTCAGTACCGAGTCATACACCTGGAACTGGCCCTGCTCTTCAGACAGGTAGCACAGCGGGGTGTAAATGCTGGCGTCGTTCTGGTTGTGCAGCACCGCATGACGGTGGAAGAAGGTGCCGCGGCCGGAATCCTGACCGGTCAGACGCACTTCATAGCCGTTGTCACACAGCGTGGCATAGGCAAGGGTCTCAGCAAAACCCCAGTCCACGAGCTTTTCACCCTCGGCCATCAGCTTGCGATCGGCATAAATCTTGGCCACCTGACGCTGCAGCTCATGGGTCTCGGGATAGCGAATCATGCGCCCGGCCAGCTCCTTGAGCTGGTCGAGATCATAAGTGGAGTCGTATGGCATATCCCACTCGTGACCCAGATAGGGGGACCAGTCTACCGAGTGCTTCTGCATCGGCCGCCATTCCTTAACCACACACTCACCCTGATCCAACGCATCGCGGTATTCGTTGATCATGGTGGTCACCTGCTCCGCCGAGACCGTTTTGTTCTCGATCAGCTGGTCAGCGTAGATCTTGCGCGGGGTCGGGTGCTTCTTGATCTTCTGATACATCAGCGGCTGGGTCGCACTCGGCTCGTCGGCTTCGTTGTGACCATGGCGGCGGTAGCACACCAGATCGATCACCACATCGCGGCCGAACTCATTACGGAAGTCCAGCGCCAGCTGAGTGACCTGCACCACGGCTTCCGGATCATCGGCATTCACGTGGAAGATAGGTGCCTGCACCATTTTGGCAATGTCGGTGCAATATTCGGTAGAGCGGGTATCGCGCGGATTGGAGGTAGTAAAGCCAACCTGGTTGTTGATCACGATACGCACAGTGCCGCCCACCCCGTAGCCCCGGGTGAGTGACATGTTAAAGGTTTCGGCTACCACACCCTGACCGGCAAAGGCGGAGTCACCGTGAATGGTAACCGGCAGCACCTGACGCCCGTCGGGATTATCGAGACGATCCATGCGGGCACGGACCGAGCCAATGACCACAGGGTTAACAATTTCCAGGTGAGACGGGTTAAATGCCAGCGCCAGGTGCACCGGACCACCGGGAGTGTCAAAGTCGGAGCTGAAGCCCATGTGGTATTTAACGTCACCGGAGCTTTGAGTGTCGTATTTGCCGGCAAAAGCGTCAAACAAGTCTTGCGGGCGCTTGCCCAGCACGTTGACCAGCATGTTCAGACGACCACGGTGAGCCATGCCGATCACCACTTCACGACCACCTTTTTCACCAAAACGGCGGATCAGCTCTTTGGTCATGGGAATAAGGGCATCGCCCCCTTCCAGGGAGAAACGCTTGGCACCGGGGAATTTGGCACCCAGGTATTTTTCCAGGCCTTCGGCGGCGGTCAGGCTGTCAAGAAAGCGCACCTTGTCTTCATCGGTGTATTGGGGAGCGCCTACCACCGGCTCAAGCCGGCTCTGGATCCAGCGTTTTTCGCGGGTGCTGGTGATGTGCATATATTCTGCACCCACAGAGCCGCAATAGGTTTTTTTCAGGGCTGAGACCAGATCTTTCAGCTTCATGGTCTCGCTGCCAATGGCATAGGAGCCCACGTTGAAAGTGGCATCAAGATCAGCACCGGTCAGGTTATGAAAGGCCGGATCAAGTTCAGCAACTTCTTTGCGGTTCCATAAATTAAGCGGGTCCAGGTTGGCATTCTGGTGACCGCGGAAACGATACGCGTTGATCAGCTGCAGCACCTTTACCTGTTTGGCATCGGTGTGCGGATCGCTGACCGGGGTAGCATAGCGTGAAGTATCTTTGGCGAGGCGGCGGAAATAATCCCTCACCTGAGAGTGAGGCTGATCCTGCGCGGGCTCTTCGCCGGAGGGCAAGCCGTCAAACACGGTGCGCCATTCTTCGGGAACAGAGTCGGGATCAGCAAGATAGGTTTCGTACAAGTCTTCTACATAGGTCGCATTGGCACCGGCGAGGTGAGAAGAATCCAGCCAGGCTTGCATTACGCCATTGTGCATTTTTATCCCTTTGTCACTTCGCGACAGGGCTACTGTCGTTTGGTCGTCGAGTCAATGCCGCCCTGACGGGCGGCAGCTTATTATTCGGGACGGTTACACTGCCCGTTTCAGCAGCATGGACTTGATGTTACCAATGGCCTTGGTGGGATTCAGGCCCTTGGGACACACGTTCACACAGTTCATGATACCGTGACAGCGGAATACGCTGAAGGCATCGTCCAGATTGGACAAGCGCTCATCGGTGGCAGTATCGCGACTGTCAGCCAGCCAGCGATAGGCGGCCAGCAGGCCGGCCGGGCCAATGAACTTGTCCGGGTTCCACCAGAAAGACGGACAAGAGGTGGAGCAGCAGGCGCACAGAATGCACTCATACAGCCCATCCAGCTTGGACCGCTCTTCCGGAGACTGCAGGCGCTCACGCGCCGGCGGTTGTTTGTCGTCGGCAATGAGGAAGGGCTTAATCTTCTCCCACTGGGTGTAGAACTGACTCATGTCGACCACCAGGTCGCGGATCACCGGCAGACCGGGCAGCGGGCGAACCACCAGCTTGTTGGTCTTGCCCAGCAGATCAGACAACGGTGTGATACAGGCCAGACCGTTCTTGCCGTTCATGTTTACACCGTCGGAACCGCATACACCTTCACGACAGGAACGACGAAACGCCAGACTCGGATCTTTTTCTTTCAGCTGCAGCAGAGCATCCAGCACCATCATGTCGGAGCCTTCAGCCACGTCCAGCTGATAGTCTTTCATGTAGGGCTTGGCATCGGTTTCCGGGTTATACCGATAAACAGAGATAGTAACTTGCATTATCGCCTCCCCTTAGTAGGTACGTGCTTTGGGCGGGAATGCGTCACGGGTGACCGGTGACATATTCACGGAACGACGGGACATGGACTCTGACTCGGGGCAGTACAAGGAGTGGCACAGCCAGTTCTCGTCATCACGCTCCGGATAGTCAAAGCGGGAATGAGCACCCCGTGACTCAGTACGGAAGTTGGCCGCCACGGCAGTGGCATAGGCCGTTTCCATCAGGTTGTCCAGTTCCAGACATTCAATTCGCTGCGTATTGAAATCGCGGCTGGTGTCGTCCAGACGGGCATTTTTCAGTCGCTCACGAATCTCCTTCAGTTCAGCCAGACCGGCAGCCATGGCGTCGCCTTCCCGGAATACCGAGAAGTTGTTTTGCATGCAGCTTTGCAGATCTTTCTTGATTTGAACCGGATCTTCACCACTGCGGGTGCTTTCCCAGCGGTTATAGCGGCTCAGAGACGCCTCAAGATCAGACTCGGAAGCGGCACGGCTGTCACCCAGCTCGTTCAGGGCTTCGGTCAGATGACGACCCACAGCACGGCCAAATACCACCAGGTCCAGCAGCGAGTTACCGCCCAGACGGTTGGCACCGTGCACCGATACACAGGCAATTTCACCTACCGCAAACAGACCTTTCACCGGCACGTCGTTGCCGTTGGCATCCTGCTTCAGGGCCTGGCCTTTCACGTTGGTGGGAATACCACCCATCATATAGTGACAGGTAGGAATCACCGGAATCGGCTCTTTTACCGGATCCACGTGAGCAAAGGTGCGTGACAGCTCACAGATGCCCGGCAGACGGCTTTCCAGCACCTCTTTGCCCAGATGATCCAGCTTGAGTTTAATGTGCGGACCCCAGGGACCATCGCAGCCACGACCTTCACGAATTTCGATCATCATGGAGCGGGCAACCACATCACGGCCGGCCAGATCTTTGGCGTTGGGAGCATAACGCTCCATAAAGCGTTCGCCGTCCTTGTTCAGCAGATAACCACCTTCACCACGGCAACCTTCGGTTACCAGGGTGCCGGCACCGGCAATGCCTGTGGGGTGGAACTGCCACATTTCCATGTCCTGTACCGGCACACCGGCACGCAGCGCCATGCCGACACCGTCACCGGTGTTGATATGGGCGTTGGTAGTGGACTGGAAGATACGGCCGGCACCACCGGTGGCCAGCACGGTGGCTTTGGCCTTGAAGTAAACCACTTCGCCGGTTTCGATGTCGATGGCAGTACAGCCTACCACGTCACCGTCCTGGTTTTTTACCAGATCCAGCGCATACCACTCGGAGAACACAGTGGTTTTGTGCTTAACGTTCTGCTGATACAGGGTATGCAGCAGCGCATGGCCGGTACGGTCAGACGCCGCCGCCGTGCGGGCCGCCTGCTCGCCGCCAAAGGCCTTGGACTGGCCGCCAAAAGGCCGTTGATAGACTTTGCCGTTATCAAAGCGGGAGAACGGCAGGCCCATTTTTTCCAGCTCAAGGATAGCCTCGGGACCGGTCTGACACATAAACTCGATGGCGTCCTGGTCACCGATATAGTCGGAGCCCTTGACGGTGTCATACATGTGCCATTCCCAGTTATCGTCGTGGGCGTTGCCCAGCGCGACCGTAATGCCTCCTTGAGCAGATACGGTATGAGAACGGGTTGGAAATACCTTGGACAAGAGCGCACAGCTTTTGCCCGACTCGGCAATCTGAAGGGCGGCACGCATGCCGGCACCGCCGGCGCCGATTACCACGGCGTCGAATTCTCGAATAGCAATAGTCACCTTAAACACCCCACAATACAACGATACCGGTCAGCAGATAGGACAGCAGCATTACTACCACGGCAAACTGGGCAATGCCGCGCCACAGCGCAGGTTTTACATAGTCGGACAGTACCTGCCAGGCACCAATCCAGCCGTGCATCAGCACACTGAACAGCGCCAGCAGGGTGAACACCTTGGTAAAGGTGCGATCAAAAAAGCCCGTCCATACCTGATAGGTGATGTCGTTGAAGGCAATAAAGCCAACCAGATAAAGGGTATAAAGCGTCAGAATGACAGCCGTTGCACGAAGCAGCATAAAGTCGTGCACACCGCTGCGGCCAAATGTTGCAGAATTGCTTACCATACCAGTACTCCCGCCAGCAGTGACAGAACAATGGTGACGCCGAATGCTATCTTGGCACTCTTGGCACCGGATTCAATCTCTTCGCAATAGCCCAGATCCATGATGAGGTGGCGAATGCCGCCTACAATGTGATAGGCCAGTGCGGTCAGCACACCCCAGAGGATGAGGCCGACAAAAAAACCATCCATAATATCCACTACTGCATTGAAGCCCTGCTCGGAAGCGAGGGATTCACTGAGCAGCCACAGCAGAATGGCCAGCGCGAACAGGGTGATCACGCCGGAAATCCGGTGCAGGATGGATGAAATGGCGGCGACGGGCTGGCGAATAGTCCGCAGGTCGAGGTTTACAGGTCTCTGTTTTTTAGTCACGGTCTTGCCCACTAGCTCCATTGAGCACGTTAGTTATTGTTTTGACAGACATTACCCGGATATATGGACTGCGAACCCTACCGAGAACAAGCTGCTTTTACTATGTCACCAGACTGGCTGAGATAGCAGAAGCAGTGTGACTGCGGCATGGCCACAACTGCGTCCTATACCCTCGGAAAAACAGTATAAGGAGGGAATCGGCAAATACAACGAAGCACCTGAATCAATTGCGAATTCTGTAAAGTTGATCGCACAACGGCGTTAATAGGCTGTTGCGAGCCTCCAGTAAAATTGACATTGAACCCTGCTTTGTTTTCAATATGCCGGCACCACGGGAAGCAGAAATGCTGAAAAACTTAAGCTTTCTGTGCGAAAATGCGCTTACTCGTGGACCTATTATAAAAAGCAAAGGAGACGTGCTATGGCTGACCAAAAGGCCACTCTGCATCTGCCAGGCAAGGAACCCGTTGAGCTTCCGATTGCTTCTGGCACCGCTGGCTATGATGTGATCGATATCAGTTCTCTCGGCTCACACGGCTACTTCACTTATGATCCCGGCTTCCTGGCAACTGCATCCTGCCAGTCCGATATCACCTACATTGACGGTGACAAAGGGATTCTGCTGCACCGCGGTTACCCCATTGAACAACTGGCTCAGGATGCCAGCTACCTGGAAGTCTGTTATTTGCTGTTGTACGGCGAGGCCCCCACTGCCAAGCAGTATGATCAATTCCGCCGGAACATCATGCGCCACACCATGGTGCACGAGCAGCTGTCTTCCTTCTTCAAGGGCTACCGCCGTGACGCACACCCCATGTCCATCGTATGTGGTGTGATCGCCGGTCTGTCTGCTTTCTATCATGACCCCATGGACATCAATGATCCCGTGCATCGCGAACTGGCCGCACAGCGCCTGATCGCCAAAATGCCGACCATTGCCGCCATGGCGTATAAATATTCCGTGGGTCAGCCGTTCGTCTACCCGCGCAACGACCTGGGCTATGCCGGCAACTTCCTGCAAATGATGTTTGCCGTGCCCTGCGAAGACTACAAGGTAAACCCGGTAGTAGAAAAAGCCATGGACCGCATCTTTACCCTGCATGCGGATCATGAGCAGAACGCCTCTACATCTACCGTGCGCCTGGCCGGCTCCAGTGGTGCCAACCCCTTCGCCTGTATTGCCGCCGGCATTGCCTCTCTGTGGGGACCGGCTCACGGTGGTGCCAACGAGGCCTGCCTGCTGATGCTGGAAGAAATCGGCTCGGTTGACCGCATTCCGGAATTTATTGCCCGCGCCAAAGACAAGGATGATCCTTTCCGTCTGATGGGCTTTGGCCACCGGGTGTACAAAAACTTTGACCCCCGCGCCAAGGTCATGCGTGAAACATGTCACGAAGTACTGGATGATCTGAAAATTGAAGATCCACTGCTGGACGTGGCCATGGAGCTGGAGCGCATTGCGCTGTCTGATGAATACTTTGTAGAGCGTAAGCTGTATCCGAACGTCGACTTCTACTCCGGTATCATTCTGAAAGCCATTGGCATTCCTACCAGCATGTTCACCGTTATCTTTGCCCTGGCCCGCACCGTGGGCTGGATGTCGCACTGGAACGAAATGATGTCTGATCCCAAGCAGAAGATCGGTCGTCCGCGCCAGCTGTATACCGGTGCGCCGGAGCGTCAGTTCAAGACTGATGTCACCGACAAGTAACTTCAGCACAGCAATAAAAAGGCCGGCAAATTTGCCGGCCTTTTTTTGTGTTTGTTATTCCGGCCTTTGCCGTAGGCCCCGTTTCAACGGGGCACCGTGATGCAGGATGGCCGGTTTGCACGAATAAATTCGGGCTTACTTGGCCGCTGAGAACTCACTCATAAAACCTTCGGCTTTTTCCACCATGGCGGTGGAGCCCACAAAGTAAGGGGTGCGCTGGTGCAGCTCGGTGGGTTTGATTTCCATAATGCGCTGATAACCGTCAGATGCCTTGCCACCGGCCTGCTCGGCCAGGAATGCCAGCGGGTTGCACTCATAGAGCAGGCGCAGCTTGCCGTTGGGGGCGCTGGTGCCGGACGGGTAAATGTAAATACCGCCTTTCAGCATGTTGCGGTGAAAATCGGATACCAGTGAACCGATATAGCGGGAGGTATAAGGGCGTTTGGTGGTTTCGTCCTGCTCCTGGCAGTATTTGATGTATTTCTTCACGCCTTCCGGAAACTTGATGTAATTGCCTTCGTTTACGGAATAAATGGTGCCCTGCTCGGGAATACGAATGTTTTCGTGAGACAGGCAGAAAGATCCCAGGGACGGATCGTAGGTAAAGCCGTGCACGCCGTTGCCGGTGGTGTACACCAGCATGGTGGAGGAGCCGTATACCACATAGCCGGCGGCCACCTGATTCACGCCCGGCTGCAGAAAGTCTTCCATCACCACCGGCGTGCCCGGCTCACTGACCCGCCGGTAAATGGAGAAGATAGTGCCCACAGACACGTTCACGTCTATGTTGGAGGAGCCGTCCAGCGGATCCATCAGCACCACGTATTTGGCGTCGCTGCGCTTGGCGCTGTCGAAACAGACGAAATAGTCTTCTTCTTCGGAGGCAATGCCGCACACTTCGCCACGGGCTTCCAGCGCCGCCTTGAACTTGTCATTGGCGAATACATCCAGTTTTTGCTGAACCTCACCCTGTACATTCTGGCTGCCATTGCTGCCACCGATGATGTCGGTTGCCAGACCGGCACGGTTAATTTCACGGTTTACAATTTTGGCAGCACGACGAATGGACGACAGCAGCGACGATAGCTCGCCGGTGGCGCTGGGGTATTCAGACTGTGTTTTTACTATGTATTCACCCAGGGTAATCATAATGTCCTCAGATATTTGCTTTAAATTATGCGGCAGCATCGGCTGTTGCCGGCAGATACGAATTAAACCTTATGGGTACAAGTGGCCAGCAAGCGGCGTACTGTCTCCAGATCGGCGGGTGTGTCCACACCAGCAGGGGGTATTTCACTGGCAACTCCCAGCGCGATGTGCTCGCCATGCCAGAGCACGCGCAGTTGCTCAAGCTTTTCCAGTTGTTCCAGAGGGCCGGCAGGCAGGGCCACATAGCGGCTGATAAAACCGGCACGGTAGGCATAGATACCAATATGGCGCAGGCAATGATCCAGGCGGGCATTGGTATTATCGCGGTCAAAGGGAATGGCGGCGCGGCTGAAGTAAAGTGCCCTGCCCTGCAGGCTGTGTACCACCTTCACTACATTAGGATCGGTAAGTTCATCAGTATGCAGCAGTGGCGTGGCCAAAGTGGCCATAGGCGCATTGTCATTGGCGAGCAGTGCCGCCACTTCATCTATCAGGACCGGCGGCAGCAGGGGCTCATCGCCCTGTACATTCACCACTATTTCATCGGGGGCCAGCTGAAGCTGTTCAACGACTTCTGCCAGTCGCTCGGTGCCGGACTCATGATGGCTGCCGGTCAGGCATATCTCAACACTGGTATGGGCCAGAGCATCAGCAATACGCTGGTCGTCGGTGGCTACCACCACCCGCCCCGCGCCGCTTTTCAGCGCCTGCTCTGCCACCCGCTCGATCATGGGTTTGCCGTGAATATCTGCCAGGGGCTTGCCCGGCAGCCGGGTAGACTGCATGCGGGCAGGAATAACAACGGTATAACTCATCCCGGCAGCTCATCCAGATCGAGCCGGCGAGCCCGGCTTTCCAGCAGCACCGGAATGTTTTCGGTAATAGGATAGGCCAGACGGTCAAAACGACACACCAGCTCATTGTGCTCCCGGTCCAGTTGCAGCTTGCCCTTGCATACCGGGCAGGCAATAATTTCCACCAGTTTGGCATCAATTGCCATGATTCAGCTCCTTTAGTCGTTTCGACAGCATCTGTTCAAACTCCGCCGGCAGGCAGGCCTGCACCGGCAAATACCAGCAGTCATCATGGCCGCCGGACCATTTAACCGCGTCTTTTTCCGTTATCAGCAAAGGCTTGTCCGCAAGCGATACCAGCTCAGCCGGCCGCATGGGCTCATGATCTGCCAGTGCTATTTGTTTATCCAGTATAAAGCCAAGGCCCTGCAGGGTGTTAAAAAACCGCGGCGGATGGCCGATGCCCGCCAGCGCATGCACTGTGGTGCCGGACGCCGGCGTTTTACCCTCGCCGCTTACCGGCCGCAGCTCGCCGGGTGCCAGCGTCATCAGATATTCACCGGACTGGACAGGGCCGCCATTATTGATCACCGCATCAACGCTATTAAGCCGCCACTTGCCTTCCCGCAGCGGCCCCATGGGCAGCAGCCGGCCATTGCCAAAGCGGCGCTGGCCGTCCACCACCACCAGCTCCAGGTCGCGTGCCAGCGCATAGTGCTGCAGGCCGTCGTCGCTGATAATAATGTCGACGCCCAGCGCCGCCAGCCGTGCTGCAGCATCGGCCCGCCCTGGCCCCACCACCACCGGACAACCGGTGCGCCGGTAAATCAATACCGGCTCATCACCGGCCTGAGCGGCTGGCGTATTGTCATTAAGCACCAGCGGATATTGCTCGCTTTTGCCGCCATAGCCCCGGCTGATCACGCCCGGGCGGTAACCCTGAGCACGCAGCCATTCCACCAGCCATACCACCACAGGCGTTTTGCCGTTGCCACCCACGGTGAGGTTACCCACCACCAGCACCGGCACCGGCGCACGGTAAACTCGCTTAAGACCAAGCGCAAACAGTTGCCGGCGCAGGTGACTTATCAGCGCGAACAACAGGCTCAGTGGCCACAGCAGCCACAACCAGCGCGCCCCCCGGTACCAGGCTCGCATCAGTGTTCGCCGAACTGAATGGTTCTGAGCTGGGCATAAGCGCCATGATGAGCCATCAGTTCGGCATGGCTGCCACGCTCTACAATGCGGCCTTCATCAATCACCAGAATTTCATCGGCATTTTCAATGGTGGACAACCGGTGCGCAATCACCAGCGCGGTTCTGTCTTTACGCAACTCGTCGAGAGCGGCCTGAATATGACGCTCCGACTCGGTATCCAGCGCCGAGGTGGCTTCATCCAGAATTAACAGCGGCGCATTGCGCAGCAGGGCCCGGGCAATGGCAATACGCTGACGCTGACCACCGGACAGACTGGCCCCGTTTTCACCAATCACGGTGTCGTAACCCTGATCCAGCTTATTGATAAACTCATCGGCATAGGCCAGTTTGGCGGCGGCTTCTATTTGCTCACGGCTGTAACGTCCTTCGGCAGCGTAAGCAATGTTGTTGGCAATGGTGTCGTTGAACAGGTGCACGTGCTGGGACACCAGCGCAAACTGCCGGCGCAAATCGCTGAGTTTATAATCCTGAATATTAACGCCGTCGAGACGAATTTCGCCGTCATTAATGTCGTAGAAACGGGTCAGCAGGCTGGCAATGGTACTTTTGCCCGAGCCGGAGCGGCCCACCAGCGCAACGGTTTTGCCCGGCTCCAGGGTAAAGCTCATGTTTTTCAGAGCCGGCGTTTCTTTGGTGGGATAACAGAAGGTCACCTTGTCAAACTCAATATGGCCTTCGGCCCGTTCCAGTGGCTGAGTGCCTTTATCGGTTTCGGCGTCACTGTCGAGCAGTTCAAACAGGCTCTGACAGGCGGCAATGCCGCGCTGATAAGGGCCATTGATCTGGGTGAGACTCTTCAGCGGGCGCATCAGCATCATCATAGAGGTCACTATCACGGTGAAGGTACCCGGAGTCAGCTGCTCCTGCATACCGTCAAAGCTGGCCACATAAAGCAGAATGGCCAGTGCAGTAGAAGCAATCACCTGCACCAGCGGCGTGCCCACCGCATCGGCGGCCACCATTTTCATGTTCTGCTGGCGAACCTTGTTGCTCACCTTGAAGAAACGACCACTTTCTACCTTCTGGCCGTTAAACATCAGCACTTCTTTATGGCCTTTGAGCATTTGTTCGGTGCTGCTGGTGATGTTGCCCATGGCTGCCTGCATACCCTTGCTGATGCGGCGAAAACGACGGCTGATCACCGCTATCATGATGCCTACTACCGGCCCCACCACAAAGAAAATCAGTGACAGCTGCCAGGAGTGATAAAACATCAGCCCCAGCAGGCCAATGACGGTAGCCCCTTCACGCACCAGGGTGACCAGGGTGGAGCTGGCGGCAGAAGATACCTGAGACGCATCGTAAGTGACCTTTGACAGCAAATTACCGGTATTGTGTTTATCAAAAAATGCCACCGGCATGGCCATCAGCTTGTCAAACACCTGCTGCTGCAGCGACATCACCACATGGTTACCCACCCAGGCCATGCAGTAACCCGACAAAAAGGTACAAAGGCCGCGTAAAAAGACGATACCGATTACAAAAAACGGCATCCACTTCAGCACTGCAGGATTATCACCGGTCAGGCCTTCGTCGATCAGCGGTTTGATGGAATACACAAAGGTAGTGTCAACGGCGGCATAGCCAGCCATGCCAATAATGGCAGCCACCAGGCCGAGCTTGCGCTCCTTTACATAAGCCAGCAGGCGCTTGAGCACAGGCCAGGACGAGGAGTGTACATCTGTAGACATAAAAACTCTGCCGTGGAAAACGAGGCGCTATTCTAACGGCCCCACCGCATTTCTGCCAGTTTCACGCCAGGCGGCCAGCTGCTGATACCAGGGGCCGGGCCGCCCTTGCCCCACTCTGCGCCATTGATCACCACTGGCGGCAAAGTGGATCATGCCGTCTTGCCCTGTGATCAACTGATACACCCCGGCGGCCTGATAACGGGCCAGCACCTCCTCGGCAGGAAAACCCCAGCGGTTACCAAAGCCGGCAGTGTGTACCACCCAGGCCGGTGATACGGCTTCAATTAACGCCGCACTGGAAGAGCTGCCGCTGCCATGGTGCGGACTTAACAGCAGCTGCGCCTGCAATCGTGTTTTCCGGCTGATCAGCACCTGCTCAGCCCGGCGTTCAATATCACCGGTCAGCAAGACTGCCAGCCTGCCATCGGTAATGCGCAATACGCAGGAGTCATTATTACGATGGCCACTTGGACTGACCGGCCAGTGCATTTCCAGCTGCAGCCTGCCCCATTGTCGCAGCTGCCCCGCCCGGCAGGGCATGCCGTGAGGCCAGGCTCCCCACCGTTTTGCTACCGGCAACCGGCTGGCCAGATAGTGGCGGTTGGCACTGTGATCACTGTCTTCATGGCTTATTATCAGGTAGTCGAGTTTGCTTATTCCCAGCCGGGCCAGCAAGGGCAAAATAACGCCATCGGCCATATTAAAACCCGACGGAAACCGGTTACCTGTGTCATACAGCAGCGCCCGTTCTCCCTGGGTCACCAGCACCGACAACCCCTGCCCCACATCCAGCAACCGCACCTGCCAGGACGGACCAGGCCATAACAACAATCCGGCCAGCCACACCAGCGGCAGCGCCAGCCAGCGCCCGGCGGGCAGTAACAGTGCCAGCGACAGCAACATCAGCAGTAGTATCATACCCTGAGCAAAGGCTGATAATTCTGCCCAGGGAGAGAGATAAGCCGCCAGCCAGTGCAGCGCACTCATCAAGGGCGTAAACAGACTGTTCAGCAGCGAAAACACCGGAGCAGCCAGTGGCGGCCATAACAGCAGCAAACAGCACGCCACCAGTAGCAGCGGTATCAACAGCAGGGAAAACAAGGGGATCAGTATCAGATTCACCGGCACCGATAAACTGCTGACACCACCAAACAGCAGCATCACCAGCGGCAATAACAACAGTCCCAGCCCCAGCTGCAAACGCCACAGGCTGCGCCGTCCGCCGGCCAGCGCCAGCAGGGCAGCGACCGCCAGCACTGACATCCAGAACCCCAGATTCAGCACCAGCCAGGGGTTGACTGCCAGCAACAAGGCCATGGTGCTGAGCAAAATACGCCGCCCGCTCCAGAACCGGCCCCACCACAGCAAGCCCAGCCATAATGCCAGCATCAGCAGCGCCCGCTGGGTGGCTACCCCAAACCCGGCCAGCCAGGCATAGCCGGCAGCCAGCAACAACGCAGCCACCAGGCCCGTGGTGTAATGGCCGGTGAGTCGTCCGGCCAGCCAGCCCAGTCCCGCTACCAGACCAATATGCAGCCCCGAAATGGCAAACAAATGGCTGACACCAAGGGCACGCAGCATGGTCCAGTCGTCGCTGGTCAGTCCGCTGCGCTCACCAAAGCTCAGCGCCCTGAGCCAGGCTTGCGACGCCAGGGAATGCGTGCTGAGATTAAACCGATGCAACAACTGCTGCCTTAACCCGGTGCGGGCCGGACTGATAGCAAGCGTGCCGGTAATATAACCTCTGGCAGTGATACCCTGCCCCAGCAGCCAGCGGGCACTGTTAAAACTGCCGGGATTCAGCAACGAATGGGGGGGTGACAGCTGAGTGATGGCACTGAAGCGATCGCCGGGCTGAGGGGACGGATTTTCGCCATACCAGCTCAGCAGAACGCGGGGCCTGGGTGAAAGTGCTTGACCCTGCAGGTGAGTCAGGCCGACAATCAGCCGGCTGACGCCATCCTGGCGGGGCTGAACCTCCAGTACACGGGCCGTCATGATTTGACTGCGATCCATGGCATCGGTGGTTTGCAGCCAGCTCAGCTGCCAGTGGCTGAAACATAACACCCACACTACCCCCAGCATAAAAGCGGCTGCAGCGGGGCGGGTCTGCCCACCGGCAACACTTAATATCGCCAGTGGTATCCATAGTTCCCGGGCCGGCAGCCAGGGCCACCACAGGCAACTGGCAATGCCAGCACAAAAGAAAAACAGCCGCTTGTCCATCCGGTAAGTATTGCGGACCTGGAGCAAATGCCAAGAAAGATCCTGAAACGTCTGATGCCCGAGCAAGGTACCATCAGAAACAACAAATACCTGAGCCTGTTTGGCAACCGGTTGCACGACACCAACCTGTGGCACCTGAACCGTCATTCCGCTGCCGGTGCCTTTGCAGTGGGGTTATTTTGTGCCTGGCTGCCCATTCCCTTTCAGATGGTGGTCGCCGCCGGCGGTGCCATGCTGTTTCGGGTTAATCTGCCGCTGTCGGCGGTACTGGTATGGCTGACCAACCCGTTAACCATGGCCCCCATGTTTTATTTTGCCTATCGCCTGGGCTCTTTCCTGCTGAACCGGCCCCACCATTACGAGCACTTTGAAGTGAGTCTGAGCTGGCTGGCCGGTGCCATGAGCACCGCAGGCCCGCCTTTTTTACTGGGCAGCCTGGTGCTGGCGCTGGTGAGTTCGGCCATTGGGTATATGTTTATTCACGGCTTGTGGCGCTGGTCAGTGTCACGCCAGTGGAAACGACGACGGCGGGAGCGCTGATGCTGCGCCAGTGGGTTCGCAACAGAATGCCCAGCCAGGAGGCACTGCGTCAGCACAAAGTGTTACGGCTTTTTGGTGATCGCCTTCTGGATCCGGACTACTGGTTTTGTAACCGGCATTCTGCCGCCGTGGCGGTAGCGGCCGGGCTCTTTGCCGCCTGGCTGCCCTTGCCCATGCATACCCTGGTAGCCATTGCTCTGGCAGTGCTGATGCGCGGCTACCTGCCTCTGGCCATTGCCATGGTGTGGGTAAACAATCCGCTTACCATAGCTCCCATGTTTTATCTTGCCTATGAGCTGGGTTTAACATTGCTGAACCAGCCCGAGGTGCAGTTCAGCGCCGGCTTCTCACTGGAGCACGAAGCGCTGGCAGTGGCCGCTCCCCTGTTTGCCGGCAGCCTGCTGCTGGCCCTTGCCTCGGCGGCGCTGGGCTGGCTGCTCACCCGCCTGGGCTGGCGCTGGAAAGTGCAGCTGGCGCTGCTGCGCCGGCGCGCACGACGCGAGCCGTAGCTGGAAGCTGGCATGTTTTACTTCCAGCTTCAAGCTTCCAGCTATGTTTTACCCTTCTCCCAACAGCTGCCTTGGCAGCAGCCGTCCCGCCCGCCAGGCAGGATAGAGAGTGGCGATAAAGATCAGCACCAGTGCCGAGCCGGTGACCAGCCACAAATCTGCCCAGTGAAACTCGGTAGGAATAAAGTCAATAAAATACACATCCGGGTTCAGCACGCTGTGGCCGGTCAGCCGCTCGACACCGGCCACCAGCTCCGACAGCCGGCTGGCCAGAAAGGCTCCCAGCAGGCCGCCGGCCAGCACGCCGGTCACGCCATTGAGCATGCCCTGCACCACAAAGGCACCCCGAATCTGCCAGGGCCCGGCACCCATGGTTTTGAGAATGGCAATGTCGCCTTTTTTCTCGTTTACCGCCATCACCAGGGTAGACACAATATTAAAGCTGGCCACTGCCATCACCAGCAGCAGCACCACTATCATCAGGGTGCGCACCAGCTGAATATCCCGGTAGATATTGCCCTGGCTGTTCATCCAGCTGGTTACATAAAAGCCCGCGGGCAGCCCCATGGCCGCATCAAAGCTGATGCGATCGGCAGCCAGCACCTCATTCACCTTAAGATGAAAGCCCATCACGCTGTCGTCCATGCCTTTCAGCTCCTGAGCGTCCTGAATATGGGTATAGCCCAGCACTGTGTCGAGCTGACCGCCGAGGCGCAGCACCCCTACCAGGGTAAAGGCATGGCGGCGGGGTGAACCAAAGCCCTGCTCATCGGGAGATGGCAGTAATAAAGAGACCTTGTCGCCGGTTTCAAGCTTGAGCTTATCGGCAATGGCCTGGCCCAGAATAATGCCCCGCTCACCGGGCTTAAGCGCGTCCAGGTTACCGCCGTCCAGATAGGGCCCCAGCGCCGAGATGCGCATTTCCCGCTCTGGGTCCACCCCCTGCAACTGCACCGCCTTCAGCATGCTGCCCTTGCTGAGCAGCCCTTCCAGCGGCACAAAGGGAGCCACCGCCTCTATGCCCTTCGCCCGCTCCAGACTGGCCTGCATGGGCTGCCAGTTGGCCACAGGGCCGTCGGCAGTATAAAGCTGGCCATGGGGCAGCACAGACAGAATGCGGTTTTCCAGCTCACGCTGAAAGCCGTTCATGGCCGACAGCCCCAAGATCAGCGCACTCACGCCAATGGCAATGCCCAGAATGGAGGCCACCGAAATAAAGGAAATAAAACGGTTGCGCCGTTTGGCCCGGCTGAAACGCCAGCCCAGATAAACCGGTAATGGCCGAAACATTACTGTTCCTCCAGATGGCCGTCCACCAGCCGGGCCTGACGGTTGAGCCGCCCCGCCAGCGCCAGATCGTGAGTGACCACCACCAGACCGGTGCCCAGCTCGCTTTGCAGCTCTGCCAGCAGCGCAAACACATCCGCTGCGCTGTGCGCGTCCAGGTTACCGGTGGGCTCGTCGGCCAGCACCAGCCGCGGCTTGTTCACCAGCGCCCGGGCAATGGCCACCCGCTGGCGCTCACCACCGGAAAGCTGAGCCGGGCGGTGATCCAGCCGGTGCGCCAGCCCCACTCGGCCCAGCAGGATTTCAGCCCGCGCTTTGGCTTCGGCCACCGGCCGGCCGGCAATCAGCAGTGGCATGGCGGCGTTTTCCAGGGCGCTGAACTCCCCCAGCAGATGATGAAACTGATACACAAAGCCCATTTTCTGGTTACGAAAACGGGCCTGAGCCCGGTTGGGCAGCCGGTGCAGATCTTCCCCTTCCACCAGCACCCGGCCCGACGTGGGCGTGTCGAGGCTGCCCAGCAAATGCAGCAGGGTACTTTTGCCCGAGCCGGAGCTGCCCACCACCGCCAAACTCTCGCCGGCGTTCAGGCCCAGGCTCACGCCATGCAAAATGCTCACCGAGCGCTCGCCGTCGCGGTGGGTTTTGGTCAGGTTTTCAACCGTCAACAACGAATTACTCATAGCGCAGGGCCTCGGCAGGTTGCACCCGGGACGCCCGCCAGGCCGGATACAGGCTGGCCAGCACACACAGGGCAAGGGTGGAAAACAAAATGGTCACAAGCTGAGCCGGCAGCAGCAGCACCGGCAGCTGACTGCCGCCGGCAGAGGAATAAAAGTTAATGCCCAGGGCGTTAAGCACCGCATCCAGATTAAGGGTGAGCAGCAGCCCCAGCGCAAAGCCCAGCAAACTGCCCAGCACACCGCTGAAGCCGCCCTGAATCATAAATACCGCCATCACGCGGTTACGGCTCAGCCCCAGGGTCTGCAGCATGGCAATTTCGGCTTCCTTGTCGGTCACCACCATCACCATGGCAGAGAGAATATTAAAGGCCGCCACCAGAATAATCAGCGCCAGCATCAGGCTCATCAGCCGTTTTTCCATGGCCACCGCCTGAAACAGCTCGCCCCGGCTGTGCTGCCAGGTTTCGTACTTAAGGCCGGAATCCAGTGCCGGCAGCTCACTCACCTCAAACGGATCCGCCAGCCACAGCCGCAGGCCGGATACCTGTCCCGGGCGGTAACGCAGCAGCCGGCCGGCGTCTTCCAGCCGGGTCAGGGCCAGCTGACGGTCCACATCCTGGCCGGTGGCAAAGGTACCCACCAGAGTAAACAGCCGCTGGCTGGGCACCCGGCCCAGCGGCGTAAAACGACTGCCTTCGGTCACGGTAAGACGCACCTTGTCACCCGGAGTGACGCCCAGCTCGCGGGCCAGACCGGCACCCAGCACCACGCCATAGGGCAGGTCGCGAAAATAACCCAGGGTTTGTTCATCCAGCTGGCTCAGCAGCCGGTCTGAAGCATTATCTGGATCCACGCCGTACAGCTCGGCACCGGTCAGTGCCGCCGGCCCCTGCACCATGGCCTCGGCGCTGATAAAGGGGCTGCTTGCCAGCACACCGGGCACGCCGGCAAAGCGCCCGGCCTGTGCCTCGGGGTCGCTCAGCCGGCGGGCGTCGTTGGTGACCAGCGCATGGGGAATGACCCCCAGCAGGTTGGTTTTGAGCTGCTGCTCAAAGCCGTTCATCACCGACGACACCAGCATCAGTGCCGCCACCCCCAGCAAAATGCCAATGGTGGAAAAACCGGAAACAAAGGAGGCAAAGCTGCGCCGGCCACGGGCACCGGCATAGCGCAGGCCCAGCATCAGCGTCAGGGGTTGAAACATGGCATAATCTTCCGTTTTTTCAAAGGGTTTTACGTCACCCGCAAGTTGCGGAATAATAAAGGCTTGTGACAGGCGCAACAAGAGCAGCGAAGCATGACAGATCCTTATTTCAGTGTGGAGTATCGTGCCCGGGTGAATCTTATTCCTCTGGAGCAAGGCGAAACCGTGCCCGATGTGGAACAACTGGAGGCCGACATTCCCGGTCCTTTCCGGCTGATCAGCGAAGTCACCCGCATTGACACCCATCAGGCCCGGCTGCTGCGTAACCTGGACGATCACGCCAGTGATCTGGTGGAGGTGATTAATCAGCAGTCCCGCAAAATCGACCTGGTGCTGAGTCATGTATTAGCAGAGCAGGACGACCCGGACTGCCGCAGCTACACCCTGACCCTGGGCGGCGGCGGTTTTGACTTTACCCCGCGACACCCCATGACCGACGGCCAGGCGGTGCGCATTAAACTGTTTTTGCCGGAATATTCGGTGGCGGTCTTTGCCTATGGTGAAGTGCATAACGGCCCCGATGCCAACCGCTGCCACTGCCGCTTTACCTGTATTCGCGAGCAGGACAGAGACGCCCTTATTCGCGCCAGCCTGCAGCTACAGGCCAAACAACTTAAAGCCCGCGCCGAGCAGCGCGCCCAACAGAATGACAAACCTGCCTCATGATTAATATTTCCAGCCCCACGCCCAAACCCAGAGCCAGCCTGGGCGGTTTGATTGGCAGCAGCCTGGCTCTGGCCATTGCTCATCAGGTGAAACAGCACCACCAGCGTATGTTGCTGGTGGTGCCCGACACCCCCACCGCCCTGCGGCTGGAGCAGGAAGTGCGCCATCTGCTGAATGATGCCACCTTGCCGGTGCAGCTGCTGCCCGACTGGGAAACCCTGCCCTATGATCAGTTTTCACCCCATCAGGACATTATCTCCCAGCGGCTGGAAACCCTCTATGGTCTGCCGGCATTAAGCCGGGGTCTGCTGATAGTGCCGGTGACCACTCTGATGCTGCGCACGCCGCCCCGGGACTGGCTGGAGCGAAACAGCCTGCTGCTTAAAGTGGGCGACCGGCAGGATATGCACCATTTGCGCCAGCGGCTGGAGCAAGCCGGCTACCGTGCCGTGGAGCAGGTGCTGGAGCATGGTGAGTTTGCCGCCCGGGGAGCGCTGCTGGATCTGTTCCCCATGGGGGCGGCAGAGCCGGTGCGCATCGACTTTTTTGATGATGAAATTGATACCCTGCGCCCCTTTGATCCCGACAGTCAGCGCTCCCGCGACAAGATAAACGAAGTGCGGCTGCTGCCGGCCCGGGAGTTTCCTACCGACAGCGGGGCCATAGAGCGATTTCGCGGCCAGTACAGAGAGCGCTTTGCCCTGCGCAATGAGCCGGAGTCGCTTTATCACCGTGTCAGCCAGGGTCAGCTGCCGCCGGGCATTGAGTATTATTTTCCGCTGTTTTTTGAGCAGACCAATACACTGTTTGATGCCCTGCCCGAGTCCATGCAGGTGCTGGCAGTGGGTGATATAGAGCCCACCGCACAGACTTTCTGGCGCGATGTAAACGAGCGTTACGAAGACCGCCGTCACGACATGCTGCGCCCCTTGCTGGCACCCGACGAGTTGTATTTAAAACCCGATGCCCTGATGCAGCAACTGAATCACTGGCCGCGGCTGCAACTGAGTCAGGATCCGGTACCGGAAAAAGGCGATCGGGTAAATGCGCCTGTGTCTGCCCTGCCCCTGCTTGAGGTAGAGCACCAGAAAACCGAGCCCCTGGCGCGACTGCTGAATTTCTGTCAGTCCTTTGCCGGGCGCATTCTGTTTTCGGTGGAAAGCGCCGGCCGGCGCGAGGCGCTGACCGAGCTGCTGGCAGGCTCTCCCCTTAAGCTCACACCGGTGGAGAGCCTGAACGACTTTGCCGCCGGCAGCGATAAACTGGGCCTGCTGGTGGGCCCGCTGGCACAGGGCTTTGTGCTGAACGACAGCTTTGCGCTGGTGTGCGAAGGGGACCTGCTTGGTGGCCGGGTGATCCAGCGCCGCCGGCGGGAAAAGTCCGCCAGCCTCAGCCCCGACACCCTTATTCGTAACCTGGCTGAGTTGTCCATCGGTCAGCCGGTAGTGCATCTGGATCACGGCGTGGGCCGCTACCTGGGCCTGCAAAGCCTGGACGCCGGCGGCATGAAGTCGGAATATCTGACCCTGGAATACGCCGGCGGTGACAAGCTCTATGTGCCGGTGACCGCCCTGCATCTGGTAGGCCGCTACAGCGGTGCCGACGAGCCCACCCTGAACCGCCTTGGCAACGACGCCTGGGCCAAGGCCAAGCGCAAGGCCGCCGAAAAAGTGCGGGACGTGGCCGCCGAGCTGCTGGATGTGTATGCCCGCCGGGCCGCCCAGCCGGGCCAGGCCATTGCCCACGACAAGAACGCCTACCGCCAGTTCTGTGATGCCTTTCCCTTTGAGGAAACCGACGATCAGCTCAAGGCCATCAGTGCCGTGCTCACCGACATGACCCAACCCAAGGCCATGGACCGGCTGGTGTGCGGCGACGTGGGCTTTGGCAAAACCGAAGTGGCCATGCGCGCCGCCTTTGTGGCGGTGCACGGCGGCAAGCAGGTGGCGGTATTGGTGCCCACCACCCTGCTGGCGCAGCAGCATTACGACAACTTTCGTGACCGCTTTGCCAACTGGCCGGTCAAGGTGGAGCTGATTAGTCGCTTCAAGACCGGCAAGGAGCAGGACAAGGCCCTGGAAGGGCTGGCAGACGGCAGCATTGATATTGTGATTGGCACTCACAAGCTGCTCAGCCAGGATGTGCGTTTTAAAGATCTGGGCCTGCTGATTGTGGACGAAGAGCACCGCTTTGGTGTGCGCCAGAAAGACAAGATCAAGGCGCTGCGTGCCGACGTGGACATTCTCACTCTTACTGCCACCCCCATTCCGCGCACCCTGAACATGGCCATGGGCGGTATGCGCGATCTCTCCATTATTGCCACGCCGCCAGCCAAGCGGCTGGCGGTAAAGACCTTTGTGCGCGAGTCGGATCCGACCGTGGTGCGTGAGGCCATTTTGCGGGAGCTGAAACGCGGCGGTCAGGTCTATTATCTGCACAACGAGGTGCAGACCATAGAAAACAGCCTGGATGCCCTGCGCACCCTGGTGCCCGAGGCCCGCATTGGCATTGCCCACGGTCAGATGCGCGAGCGCGAGCTGGAAAAGGTGATGTCGGACTTCTATCACCAGCGCTTTAACGTGCTGCTGTGCTCCACCATCATCGAAACCGGCATCGATGTGCCCAGTGCCAACACCATTATCATGGACCGCGCCGACAAGCTGGGCCTGGCCCAGCTGCACCAGTTGCGGGGCCGGGTAGGCCGTTCCCATCATCAGGCCTATGCCTATTTGCTCACGCCCCATCCCAAACGCATGACCACAGACGCCAAAAAGCGGCTTGAGGCCATTGCTGCACTGGAAGATCTGGGTGCCGGCTTTGCCCTGGCCACCCATGATCTCGAAATTCGCGGTGCCGGCGAGCTGCTGGGCGACGAGCAGAGCGGCCAGATCACTGCCATTGGCTTCAGCCTGTATATGGAAATGCTGGAGCAGGCAGTAAAAGCCCTGCAGTCCGGCAAGGAGCCGGCGCTGGACAAGCTGCTGGCCAGCCAGACCGAGATTGAGCTGCGTCTGCCCGCCCTGCTGCCGGACGATTATATTCCCGATGTGAACATGCGCCTGTCCATGTACAAGCGCATTGCCGCTGCCGAGAACGATGCTGCTCTGCGCGAGTTGCAGGTGGAGCTGATTGACCGCTTTGGCCTGCTGCCGGAGCCGGGCAAAAACCTGATTGCGCTGTCTGCACTCAAAACAAAGGCAAGCGAGCTTGGCATCGAGAAGATTGATGCCGGTCCGCAAGGAGGGACCATTAATTTTGGTGAAGACGCCAAAGTCGACCCCGGCTATCTGGTGGGCCTGTTGCAAAGTCAGCCCCGCATCTACAAAATGGAGGGCCCCACCAGGCTGCGCTTTGCCATTCCCAGCAATGACGCCAAAGCCCGGCTGGCGCTGGTGGACGACATGCTTAATGAATTTGCCGCGCATCGGATCTGATGCGCACTCCCACGGACGGGACGTACAACAACAGCGCCGGCTGCACCGGCGCTATATTCTGATCCTGACCGAGACCAAATGAACACAGAATCCTGCGCCGCTTATGCCCAGCGCCCGCTTCGGGTGGGCATTCTGGGTGGCGGCATTGCCGGTGCCACAGTGGCACTGCGCCTCACCGATATGGGCATTCACACCCTGCTGCTGGAAAGCAGCACCGGCCTGGTAAACGGGCCGCCGTTCTGCCATTTGCATGCAGGGGGCAACCTGTACCGGGAGATCAGCGATCAGCAGTGTCTGACCCTGCTGCGCCAGTCCATCGACTCGGTGCGGGCCTATCCTCACAGCATTAACCGCCGCCCCACCGTGATTGCGGTGCCGGTGACCGATGCCGGCAACCCGAACGCCCTGCTGCCCCGGCTGCGCCAGGTGGCGCGGGAATATCAGCGGCTGGTCACTGAAAACCCGGCTAACAAGATGCTGGGCGAGCCCGGTGATTATTACCGCTGCTATGAGCGCGAAGAATTCGAAGCGCTGGCAAAGCGGCCTCTGCCGGTCCGTGCCGAGTGCCATGACGACTGGATGATCCCGCTGGCGCACCAGCTGAATGCCGACACCCTCAAGTTTCCGCTTATTCTGGTGCAGGAATACGGCTGGAGCCTGTTTCGCATGGCCGCCACTGCCACTCTTGCGTTAACCCGTTCCCCTCTGTGTGATCTGCGCCTGAATACCCGTGCCACTCGGCTTGAGCAGCGTGAATGCAGCTGGCTGGTGCAAAGCGTGGGGCCAAAGGGCGAATGCATGGATGAAGTGGACTTTCTGGTAAACGCCTGCGGCTTTCGTACCGGTCTGGTGGATGATATGGCCGGCTATCGTCGTGAGCGGCTGGTGGAATACAAGGCCGCCTATCTGGCCCGCTGGCCTGTGTCTGCCCACTGGCCCGAGGTGATTTTTCACGGCGAGCGCGGCACGCCTCAGGGCATGGCCCAGTTAACCCCCTACCCCAATGGCCTGTTTCAGCTGCACGGCATGACCGACGCCATTACTCTGTTCAAGAACGGTCTGGTGGCTAACCCCGCGCACAGCGCCCAGCCGCGCCTGCCGGAGGCCTATCGCCAGCAACTGAATGAAGGCTGGAACGCCGATGAAGCCCGAACACGCACCCAGCGTGCCATTGAGCATATGGCGCGACTGCTGCCCGACTTTGCCCGCGCCACCCCCGCCGGCAAACCGCTGTTTGGTGCTCAGCAAATTCCGGGCAGCGATCCCAGACTGCGCGCCGCCGATGTGTCCTTTGAAGGGCACCACTACGCCCGGGTAGAAATTGTAAAGGCAAGCTCGGCACTCACCGCCGCCGACCGCATCGTCAGCAAGCTCACCGAACTGTGCTGGCTGAACCACACAGGCCCGCTGAACCCGGAAATTACACTGGTCAGCCGGCAAACTGCCGCCGAAGTAGAGGCCACTGCCATACAACTCGCCGAAGCCCGGGGCTACCCCAGAGAGCTGGCTGAAAACTTTAGGGAGTAGGGAATGGGCCAACCCCCTCCCGGCCTCCCCCTTAAAAAGGGGGAGGAGCGTATAAGTGGCTCCCTCCCCTTTTTAAGGGGAGGGCTGGGGTGGGGTTAATGCCCAAAAAACCAGAGCCCTGTCACAAAATTCTGTTAAATTACGCTCCACAAGACTGACAGCACATAAAGGAGTATTAATGCGCAGTCACCCTTTGCGGGAGCAGATTATTGCCGAGGTACACGCCCGGCCCTTTCAGATGTTGCAGGCGCCGCTGGCGATGCGCCACCTGGCGGTGATGTATGACGACACGCCGCTGGAAGCACTGAGAGACAGCATTCATCAGCTCACCCAACAGCTCAAGCTGACTGAAACCATCAGTAAATCCCGCTTCTGGCAGGGAGAAAACGAACAGCTGGCGCTGCGCTTTGAAGCCCACCATGAGTTTTATACCCTGACGCTCACCGCGCTTAACAGCCTGAAACTGCCCCAGCTGCCCGCAGACTGGCTGGAAACCGCCCCCGGGCATTTTTTATGTGGTGCTGACATCCTGTTCCGGGATCACGAGACCAATGCGGACGAAAACGCCTGGCTGGAGCAGCACTTTGGCGAAAATCAGGTCAACAGCTCCATGGTCATGTCGAAGGTGGGCCAGATCTGGACCGACTTCTACCCACGGGAAGATACCGGCATGGTCAGAGTGCTGGTGGAAGACCGCGGCCTGCAATTGCGCCAGGCCGGTCGCCTGCTGCAGCGCATTTGCGAAATTGAAACCTACCGCCACGTTGCGCTGCTGGCACTGCCGCTGGCCAACAAGGTAGTGCCCGATATTAACCAGCTGGAAACCGAGCTGGTGGAGCTGTCGACCCGGGTGTCTTCAGAAGAGCCTTCCGTGCTGCTGCCTCAATTAATGGATCTGGCCGAGCGGCTGGAAACCCTGTCGGCCCAGACCTCCAACCGCTTCTCGGCGGCGGAGGCCTACTTTACCCTGGTGAACAAGCGCATTGCCGAGCTACGGGAAACCCGCATAGAAGGCCGCCAGACCGTGGAGCAGTTTATGGATCGGCGGCTGGACCCCGCCACCCGCACCTGCCGCGCTGCCGGCCAGCGCATCGAGCAGCTTTCCCGCCGGCTGGCCCGCACCACCCAACTGGTGCGTTCTCAGGTGGATCTGTCGGTAGAGCAGCAAAACCGCGACATGCTCAGCAGCCTCACCAAACGCGCCGGCGAACAACTGCGGCTGCAGGCCAAACTGGAAAGCTTCTCCATTATCGTGGTCACCTACTATGCCTTTGATCTGATTGATCGCACCCTGCGTAACCTGGTAGAAAACGAAGAGCACCGCCATCTGATGGAAGCCGGTTTAAGCATATCCGTGCCCTTTATCGCCCTGCTGCTCTGGCTCTATATTCGCCGCCTGCTGCGCGGTGTGGGCGAAGACTGATTACCACGCCGTAACCTGAAGCACAGCAAGGTGTCTGACAATCCGTGCAAAATCGTCGGGCACCGTAACCACTCCAGCGACACGCCGTGAATCCCTCCCTGGAGGCTCCGGCCAGACTTCACATACAACCCCAACCGCCCACAAAACCACCACCCAAGCGTTTTGCACCGCACTTTTTCCTTTTTGCGATTGCCCTTCTTTCTCCCAACGGCCAGAATGGACACGTTTGAACACTGTGGGTGCAGGATATGGCGACCTGAAACGTCCGGGCGGTAGCGTGGGTGAATGCTATTATGTATACACCGTTGCTTAAGCAGACAGGCAAGGTTGAGGGCCGGGTTTATGTCAATTGAACAGCTAGTATCATTTTTGGCTTGGTGCTCTGTCATTAATATCGGTTTCCTGACGGCTACATCACTGCTGCTCATCTTGTTCAGAACGCAGATCTCCCATATTCACAGCAGGATAATGGGAGTGTCAGAATCAGGCCTGCCTCGCCTGTACTTTCAGTATTTAGCGCTCTATAAAATCGCAATTTTAACATTTAATCTTGCACCATATATCGCGTTAAAAATGATTAATTGAAACCAGCTCAAGGTTAACATTGGAACTTTCCATCAGCTTTATCAAGATGCTTTCATTGGGCCTTTACTTCCTTGGGCCGGTTATTCTTTTATTATTTCTTATTATCATATTACTTGCGCTGATCACCAGCCGGCTGGAAGGCTGGCGAAAATCGGAAGCGTTATACTGGGCTTTTATTACTGCGTTAACCGTGGGTTATGGTGACGTGCGGCCACAACATGGCACCTCTCGCTTTATTTCGATAGTTATTGCCATATTGGGAATCATGCTTGCCGGCATTGTAGTGGCAGTGACCGTAGAAGCTGCTTCAAATTCATTCAAACTGCATATTAATCCTGATACGCTCAAACGGGTCACTCAGGAACTTGGCTAACGTCATATCGTTTTTATAAAAGGAGAAAAGAATGGAAAACAACAAGCAGGAAATTATTGTTACAGACATTAAAATGCCCTTTATGTCAATGGTGGTATTTATGGTTAAATTTGCCATTGCTTCCATTCCTGCATTTATTATTCTTTCCATCATATTTGCCATTCTGGGTGCTGTGTTTGGTGGCATCTTTCATGGCATGAATCGCTATTGATTCGTTACCCTGTTACTGTCTACGCTTATCACTGTGCATTCGATTTACTCATAAAATAGCAGGAGAAAACCATGAAACTATTAGGCATAAGCGGCAGTCTGCGGGCCGGTTCACTGAACACACAACTGTTGAAGGTAGCGGCCGGGGTAGCAGCAAACGAAGGTGTTGAGCTCACGCTGTTCGATATTTCTGAGGTGCCGCTCTATAACGGTGATCTGGACGGTGACGTCAAGCCCGCAGCAGTGCAGGCGCTGCTGGATGCCATTGCACAGGCCGACGGCCTGGTGCTGGCCACACCGGAATATAACTACAGCATTTCCGGTGTGCTGAAAAACACCCTTGACTGGGCCTCGCGGCCGGCCTTCAATTCCGTGCTGACCCACAAGCCCTGCGCCGTGCTCAGCGCCTCCATGAGTGCCCTTGGCGGAGCAAGAGCACAGATGCACCTGCGCAGTGTGCTGGCCGCCACTCTGTCGCCGGTATATCTGGAACCCGACTACCTGCTGGCAGCGGCTCATACCGCTTTCAACGACGACGGCGAACTGAAAAGCGCCGATCATCAACAGCGGCTTGAGCAGTTTATGCGCGGCTACCTGAGCTGGCTTAAAAAACAGAGCTGATGACATACAGGCCGGATTCCGGCCTGTTTTGCTTAATAAGCCCCTTCGCTGTAGATCAGCTCGTAGCTGTGGCTGTAAATCTCCAGAATGTTGCCAAACGGATCTTCCATATAAATCATGCGGTAGGGCTTTTTGCCCGGATAGTAGTAGCGCGGTTTAGCCATGCGCGCCTTGCCGCCGGCAGCCACAATGCGCTCGGCCAGGCCTTCCACGTCCGGATCCTGCACACAGAAGTGAAACACACCGGTTTTCCAATATTCAAAGTTGTTGTCAGGATTTTGCTGGCCTTCAAACTGGAACAGCTCTACCCCTACCCGATCGCCGGTAGACAAATGGGCAATACGGAATCGACCCCAGTTCGGGCCGAACACATCGCTACACATCTCCCCGATGGGGCTGTCGTCTTCCACTATCTCGGTGGGCTTCATAATCAGATACCAGCCCATCACCTCGGTGTAGAACGCCACCGCCTTGTCGAGATCCGGCACCGAAATGCCAATATGGGAGAAATTTCTCGGATATACCTTGCTCATCACGCTCACCTCTTGTGTTGTGGTTGAGATAAGCTTACGCCGATGTTTTAATCATTAAAAATTATCGTTTTTTATCATTGTGAGTAATTTTTGAAATGATCAATCCGGTGTGGCTGCGCAGTTTCTGTACCCTGGTGGAAGTGGGCCACTTCACCCGCACCGCCGAGCGGCTACACATGACTCAGTCGGGGGTGAGCCAGCAGGTGCGCAAACTGGAAGTGCATTTTGGCGTGCCGCTGCTGGTGCGCCAGGGCAAGGGCTTTACCCTCACCGATGCCGGTGAGCGGCTGTATGCCGGGTCCCGGCATATTCTGCAGTCGCTGGCAGGACTGGAGCAGCAGGTAGGGCAGGACGACCCCTGTGCAGGGCTGGTGCGGGTGATGTCGCCGGGCAGCGTAGGCCTCAAGCTCTATCCCCGTCTGCTGGCGCTGCAGCACCGGCACCGGGAGCTGGTTATCGATTACCGCTTTGCTCCCAACGCCAGTGTGGAGCAGGCCGTGGCCGGTAATGCGGTGGATCTGGGGCTGATGACCCGGCCTTCTTCTCATGAGGCGGTACAGTGCCGGGCCATGGCCGTAGAAGCCCTGTTGCTGGTCACGCCGGCTGCCGTGGCCGAGCCGGACTGGACCACCCTGCTTGAACTGGGTTTTATTGATCATCCCGATGCGGCGCACCACGCTGCCCTGCTGCTGGGGGCCAACTATGGCGAGTTTGAGCATGTGGGGCAGTTTAACAAGAGCGGCTTTTCCAACCAGATCGGGCTTATTCTGACGCCGGTCAGCATGGGGCTGGGCTTTACCGTGCTGCCGGCCCATGCGGTGGCGGCCTTTTCACAACCTGGGCGGATTAAAGCCCATGCCCTGCCTCATCCGGTCAGCGAAACCATTTATGCGGCCACCCATCGCCATAAACCGGCTCCCAGCCGGGTAAAGACAGTGATGCAGGTGGCCGACACCCTGTTAACCCAACCCAAGGAGTTATAATGAGCTGCATTTTCTGCGATATCGTTGCCGGCAAGGCACCCTGCCATAAAGTATGGGAAGACGACGAACATCTGGCGTTCTTATCTATTTTTCCCAATACCAAAGGCTTTACCGTGGTGATCCCCAAGGCCCATCACCCCAGCTATGCCTTTGATGCCCCTGATGAGGTGCTGAGCAAGCTGATTATCGCCACCAAAAAAGTGGCCAGGCTGCTGGATCAATCCTTTGATGATGTGGCCCGTACCGGCCTGTTTTTTGAAGGTTATGGCGTGGATCATCTGCACAGCAAACTGTTTCCCATGCATGGCACCGGCAGCAGTTCGGCGTTTCAGGCCATAGAGTCGGTGCGGGAAAAGTACTTTGAGCAATATGAAGGGTATTTGTCTTCTCACGACAGCCACAGGGCCAACGACGACGAACTCGCGGCTCTGGCCACGCATATTCGCAGTGTGGCAAAAACCATCGGCTGATCTGCATCAAGCTCATACCGGCTGCTGTGTACTAGGCTGTAAGGTAACAGCCAGATGCAGGAGCCGGTATGACCGACAAACGATTAATCAGAGTGCTGAAAACTGCCATGATCATTGGTGTTTGCCTGATCCTGACAGGCATATATCTGCATAACAGTCATTATATGGAGCAGCTTGGTATCACCGGTATTCTGATCAGCGCCGGCTGTGTAGCCTTTGGCATGATCCTGTCTCTGCCCACCAAAATGTACCTCACCTTTGTGCTGATGAAGCGGGAAAATAGCCGCTCATCCTGAGCGGCAGATGATATTTACTTGTCTTTGCGGGTTAATTTATCGAGATATCCCATGGCAAAAGCAGACAGCACAAACGTAATATGAATAAGCAGATACCACTGTATTTTATCGTTGGCAATATTTTCGGTATTCATAAACACCTTCAGCAGATGAATAGATGAAATAGCTACGATAGAAGCTGCGACTTTATTCTTGAGCGATCCTGCGTCCAGCTTTCCCAGCCAGCCCAGCTTGTCGTCGTCTTCATCCACATCAAGCTGTGACACGAAGTTTTCGTAGCCCGAAAACATCACCATGATGATTAATCCACCCACCAGGGTTATATCGATCAGCGACAAGGTCACCAGCACCAGGTCCACTTCTTTCATTTCCAGCACATTGGGCAGAATATGAAATATTTCCTGGAAAAATTTAATACCCAGAGCCAGTAACACCAGGCTCAGCCCCAGATAAATGGGGGCCATAATCCACCGGGAGGCATACATTAACTTTTCAAATAGTTTTTCCATGTTTACTCTCAGTAATCAAATCCTGCCTGTGCTTTTACGCCGGCTTCAAAGGCGTGCTTGACCGACTGCACCTCGCTGACCGTATCGGCCAGTTCAATAATGGCTCTGTGGCAGCCCCTGCCGGTGATCACCACATGCTGATGCGCAGGCCGGTTTTTTAACGCTGTCAGCACCCGGTCCAGATCAAGGTAGTGATAAGCCACCATATAGGTCAGCTCGTCCAGCAGCACTAGATCAATACCTGGGTCGGCCAGCATTTTTTCTGCCGGCTCCCAGGTTTGCTCACAGGCGGCTATATCCTGTTCCCGGTTCTGGGTTTCCCAGGTAAAGCCGGTGTTCATGACCACAAAGGGCACACCCGCCTGTTGCAGCAGATTGCGCTCACCGCAGTCCCAGCCACCTTTAATAAACTGTACCACGGCGGCTTTTTTGCCATGTCCTACGGCCCGCGCCACTGTGCCAAAGCCGGCAGTGCTCTTGCCCTTGCCGTTGCCGGTGATCACCATCAGCACACCCCGCTCGTCGGTGGCGGCGGCCACTTTGGCATCCACTGCTTCTTTTACTTTTTGCTGCCGTTGCTGATGGCGCTCGGCTTTTACTTGTTCGCGATGTTGCTCATTACTCATTAATCGGTTTCCTTAGTGCAGCTTCAGCCGTGGCCGCAAAAAACGGTTAATACGGCCCACCAGCATCATCAGGCCGGTGCGGGTGTAACCGTGCAAGGCAACCTGGTGCATACGATAAAGCGACACATACACAGTGCGGGCAATGCGGCCTTCTACCATCATGGAGCCGCGCATCAGGTTGCCCATCAGGGAGCCTACCGTGCTGTAACGGCTCAGGTTAACCAGAGAGCCGTGATCTTTATACACATAAGGCTTGAGCGGCTTGCCGTTCAGGCTGGCGATAATATTGTCATAGGCCAGGCTGGCCATCTGATGGGCAGACTGGGCCCGAGGCGGCACCGGCTTGCCGTCGGCCTGCAGGCAAAAGGCACAGTCACCAATCACAAAAATGCTGTCATCCCGGGTGGTTTGCAGGGTGTCTTTTACCGCCAGCTGATTGATGCGGTTGGTTTCCAGCCCGGCAATGTCTTTCATAAAGTCCGGCGCTTTAATGCCCGCGGCCCACACCATCAAATCGGCCGGGATCAGCTCGTCGGTTTTGGTTTTCAGCCCCTTGTTGGTGGCTTCCACCACCATGGTGCCCACTCTTACGTCCACCCCCAGCTCGCGCAGCTCTTTATGTGCCATGGCAGAAATACGCTCGGGCAGTGCCGGCAGAATGCGCGGGCCCGCTTCCACCAGGGTCAGCCGCAGGCAGTTGCGGTTCAGTTTTTTAAAGCCGTAGGCACTCAGGTGCTCCACCGCATTAAACAGCTCGGCAGACAGCTCCACCCCGGTGGCACCGCCGCCTACAATGGCAATATCCACTTTTTCATCCACGGTGTCGCTTTCGGCATATTGCAGAAAGCGGTTCATCAGCTCATCGTGAAAACGCTCTGCCTGCTGGGGGCTGTCGAGGAAAATACAGTGCTCGCTCACCCCTTTGGTGCCAAAGTCATTGGACACGGATCCCAGCGCCATCACCAGCGTGTCGTAATTCAGGGTGCGTTCCCCCACTACCTGCTTGCCGTGATCGTCATACAACGGAGCCAGCTTGATCAGCTTTGCGTCACGGTCAATATCGGTCAGTGTGCCCAGATGAAAACTGAAACCATGGTTATGAGCCTGAGAGCGATAGCTGAGGCCGTCCATACCGGTGTCCATGGCACCGGTGGCCACTTCGTGCAACAGGGGTTTCCACAAATGGGTACGGTTGCGGTCTACCAGAATCACTTCTGCCTTGCCCTTGCGGCCAAGCTGGCGGCCCAGTTTGGTCACCAGCTCCAGCCCGCCGGCACCGCCGCCCACTACTATGATGCGTTTCATTCGTTAACCTCGTGAAGATAAAAACCTGCTGCTATGCCAGAGCCATAGCGGAAGATTCTTACAGGTGACGCCCCGGCCGAGGCGTGCACCATTGTAAAAGCTGTCGCTGAATCCACAACTTTATTTTTACATAAAAATAACTATTACTGAATGCGCTGCAGCCGGTCGGTGGCCTCGCGCCAGCGCCGGCTGGAATAGAGGTGAGCAGGGCCGGCATTGTCTTTCTTGCGCAATGAAGACAGATCCCGCTGCAGCTGATGCGGCAGACTGTCAATAATGCTGATTGCTCCCGCCCGGTTGTTGCAGGCCAGCAGCAGATCGCAGCCCGCCGCCAGCGCCTGGGCGGCGCGCTCGGCATAGCCGCCGGCCACGGCAGCCCCTTCCATGGTGAGGTCGTCACTGAAAATGAGTCCGTTAAAACCAAGCTGACGGCGCAGTACCTGTTGCAGCCAGAACCCGGAAAAACCGGCAGGCTTGTCATTCACCTGTGCATAAATCACATGGGCCGGCATCACGCCCTGAATGGCACCTTGTGCAATCAGGGTTTTGAACGGCACCATGTCGGCCTGCTCTATGTCGGCAAGCGCGCGCTCGTCTACCGGGCTTTCTTTGTGGGAGTCGGCACGCACACTGCCATGGCCGGGAAAGTGCTTGGCCACCGCCGCCATACCGGCTTCTTTCATGCCGGCAATATAAGCCGCGGCATGTTCAATCACCGGTTGCGGATCCCGGCCAAAACTGCGATCCCCAATCACTTCGCTGCCCCGCTCCAGATCCAGCACGGGCGCAAAGCTGAGATCAATATCATGAGCCAGCAGCTCGGCGGCCATCACCCAGCCCGCATCCTGCAACACCTGCTGCCGCTGAGGTTCAGCCACCTGCACCAGTCTGCCCGGAGCCGGCAGCTTAAAAAAGCCGTCGCGAAAACGCTGCACCCGGCCGCCTTCATGATCCACGGTGAGCAGCAGACCGGGCTTTACCGCCCGAATGGCCTTGACCAGGGCGCTGAGCTGGTTGCGATCATGATAATTTCTGGCGAAAAATATCACCCCGCCCACACTGGGGTGGGCCAGCAGCTCACGCTCTTCGGCATCCAGCTCGCAGCCGTTTACATCAAGAAGAAAAGGTCCCATGTTTGCTCCGGGGCCGCCCTGCGGCCGTATTGAAATAACTTATTACAGAAAAAACATTAACTTGTTGCGGGCAGTCTGCACCCGGGCGGCATACTCCGCTTCGCCGGTATGCTGATGCTGCACCAGCGCCCACAGCAGGGTCAGCAAATGCACCCAGGGCAGCCGTGCCTGCAGCCTGCTCAGGCTCATGTTGCCGCCGGCAGCCTGATAGTGGGCCAGCATGACAGCGCACTCGTCATTATTCAGGTTTCTGTCGTCAGCAATCACTGCCAGCTCAAAGGCCGGATCTGCCAGCGCCGCATATTCCCAGTCCAGCAGCCAGGGCCGCTGCCCCATCAAATTGCCGGCGGTTAAATCACAATGACACAGCACAGGCGTAAAACGCGGGTTCAGTGCCGGACGACAAAAAGCACTCAGCACCGGCGTCAGCCAGTGTGGTATGTGTGTCAGTTGTTTTGTATAAAACCGCACCCGTTCGGATAATTCCAGGGCTGGCAGCGCCGGCGGAGCAAGACCATGCAGCCTTGCTGCTTGCCGCATCAGCACGCCGGTCGATCCGGGCTCAGTACGCCAGTCCGGCTCATTCAGCCAGTCCAGGATCAATATGCCCGCCTCAGGGTAGGCAAACCGAATGATCGGGGCCAGGCTGGCATTTGCCGCAATACGGTGGGCAGTCAGCTCATGATGGCGGTTAATGCCCAGCCGTGCTGGCTGTTCACACCCCAATCGCAACCAGAACTGTCCTTGCCCTGTGGCCAGATGAAAGCAGCGGTTGGTCAGTCCGCCTGTTAACGGAGTCAGCCTGCCGCGCCACCTGGCCGGCAGGCAAGGCAGCAGCGTCTCAGCGTCCACTGACGCTGTCGGACCACAGCACTTCGCCGCTGGCAAGCTCCATCAGCTGGGCCTGCAGTTTAAAGCCGCTGCCGGCCCGGTTCAGACTGCCGGAAAGCAGATAGCCGGCTCCGCTCTGCTTGCCAAGACGCACCAGCGAGGCAATGTCGGCGCGGCCGCTCTGATAAGCCAGCTGCTGACGCAAACTGTTTACTTCAGGGCCGGTAATAAAGTTAAGGGAGCCGCTCAGCTGCCCCTGCAGACGCTCGGTCAGGCCGCGGGTATCGACCGGGCTGCCGGCCTCATTACGAATATCGTCAAGCAAAACGGGGCCGGTGACTTCGTTAATGGCCGCACTGGCGCGCAGCCGGGCCGCCAGGTTATCTGCCAGCTGTTGCAGGGTGGCATTATTGGCTTCCGGCATGGGGGCCGGCGGCGGCGCTGGCAAGTCAATCACCGGCGGGGCCGGCGGCGGCGTCACCACCGGCGGGCGCACCGGCTCGGGCGTGGCCGGGGTGACCGGTGCCGGCTGGGACGAATAGGGGTTGGGCAACGAACAGGCAGTAAGCGCCAGCACGGCAGAGGCCAGCGTCGCAATACGAAAAGCAGTCATGTCAGCTCCTTATTGTGCCAGCATGGGCCCTAACGGGCGACCACCCAGCAGATGCATGTGAATATGATACACCTCCTGGCCACCATGGCGGTTACAATTTACCAGCAGACGATAACCGTCTTCGGCGATACCGGCATCAGCCGCCTGCTTGCGGGCCACGGTAAACAACCGGCCCAGTGCCTGCTCATGCTCGGCTGTCACGTCATTTACCGTCGGGATCACCGCATTGGGAATAATCAGAATATGGGTGGGTGCTTTGGGAGAAATATCGCGAAAGGCCGTGACCAACTCATCCTGATACAGAATATCGGCGGGAATTTCCTTGCGAATGATCTTGCTGAAAATGGTCTCTTCTGCCATTGCCTGTCTCCTTCAGTGGGTGGCCTGCCGGCCAATGCGGCAGAGCGGATATTATAGCCTGTCATACTCACAAGTGAATGACTAAGCCATTGATACTGAACGCCACAAACGTACAAATTAGCAGCAGTTAATCTGTTGACGCACGAATTCGTATTGACAGCACCGGGCAGCTTTCCTATTATGCGCTCCGTCATCACGAATGACGTCTCGGCGTGTAGCGCAGCCTGGTAGCGCACTGTCATGGGGTGTCAGGGGTCGGAGGTTCAAATCCTCTCACGCCGACCAAATCATCCTCAAAAAGCCCACCTTACGGTGGGCTTTTTGTATTGGTGAGTTTTATTCGCCAGCCTTTGTCCGGTGCCAGCAGCAACGGGATTCAGATCACCGTATTGTTATATACACTCTTGTGGTTACTTCCATTCAAGGAGTCGTTATGACAACACTCAGAAAAAAAACCATGGTACTGGCGCTGGCCGGCATACTCACTACCCAGCTGGCTGCCTGCGGCACCATTTTTTATCCGGAGCGCAAGGGCCAGCGCAGCGGCCGCATAGATCCTGTGGTGGCCATTGCTGATGGCGTGGGTCTGCTGTTCTTTCTGGTGCCGGGCGTAATTGCCTTTGCGGTGGACTTCTCCAACGGCACCATTTATCTGCCCGGCGGCCGTGCCGAGCATCAGCCCGAGTTGACTCCCGACAACATCAACGACACCCTCTATGCCGCCACCGGCAAAACCATCGACTGGTCGCAACAGAATATTACCGTCAGCCAGCTGGAAGGTGCACACGACTTTACCGGCTATAACATGACCCCGGCACAGGGCTAATAAGCGCCCCCGATGGCAGGGCGTAAATTGTCATACAAAGGCACAAAGTCATTCAGCCGGGCCCGGCTCATCCCCGTATTCAGCTGCTGCAGGTGAGTCAGGGCCCGGTTAATACTGCTTTCTCGCAACAGCACCACATTGGGATATAACCGTCTTGCTTCTGCCAGCACTAGCCCGGCCCGCTCCGGCTCTCCCGCCTGCATCAGTGCCAGATAGGCATTATAATAAATGCCCGCCCTCGGCGTGTGCTGTAAAAAACGCCTGGCCCAGCTGGCGTAATCCAGCAGCGCCTGCCGGTCAAAGGCCAGCATGGCTTGTTCAAGCCTCGCCTGATGCCGGTAAAACGCCGTTCTGTCATGCCAGATAAGCGGATTAATCACTCGCTCAAGCGCCGCCGGATCACGCTCCTTGGCATGAGCGTAGGCAGTGATTTGCTGGCTGGCGACAAGCCCGGTGGCCATAAACAACATCACCCCCAGCCCCCAGGCCCGCACCGGCCAGCGGCTCCAGGGAGGCGGTGCCGGCAGCATAACCCGTTTGCCGTGCCCGGCATCAATCACATATAACAACACCAGAATCATTAACCAGTGTGGCAGCGAGTGATAAACCGGAAACTCGGTCTGGCTGTGCACAAACACCGGCATCAGCATACCCACCCAGGCCAGCGCCTGCACAAAGGGCACCTGAGCCAGCAACCTTATCACCAGCCAAATCATGATAATCAGCCCCAGCACGGGTGCCAGTCCGCCTTCAATGGCCCAGAGCAAAAACTCATTGTGCGGGTGTCCCATTTCCGTAAACAGCGGCTGGGCACCCGGCGTGGCTTCCCGCCAGTCGGCATAGGTGCGGTAGAACGCCGACTCAAAACTGCCATAGCCATAACCGTCAAGGGGTTGTGCCAGCCACATGCGCAGGCCATGGGCATAAATATCAAAGCGGCCGTCTATCTGAGTGTAAATATTCAGGCTGCGTTTGCTCATATCGAACATATCCAGCCCGAATACACCAAGCGCAATGCCCAGCGGAATCAGCAACAGACTGGCCAGTAACCGCTTGGAGCGGGTGCGCAACAAACTTTGCCACAGCAACGGTAACAACAGTAACAACCCCAGCAAGAGGCCAAGCTGACCGGCCCGGGACTGCAGCAGCACTATCAGCATGGCCCCGGCGGCCAGCACAGCAGCAAACCAGCAGGATTTAAATAAAAACCGACGCCAGGGCGACTTGGCTTCGTTCAGCCACAAATACACCGCCAGTACCATGCCGGTCGCCACAAAGCTGGCCATGACATTGCGATGCTGAAAAATACCGTAAGGCGAGCGTACATCAGTGTTGTAGTTAAAAATATTACCGGGCTCCAGCACAAAAAACTGCACCAGCCCAAGCAGCATTTCCACACTGACGGCCAGCAGCAACCCATAGAGCAGCCAGCGCCGGCCGCGCTCATTAAAACGACATTGCTGCAACGCCAGATAAAACAGCAGGCCGCCGGTCAGCCCCAGCATGCGCGGCAGTGCCTGGCCTGCTACCGAGTTGTTATGCCAGTAAAAGAACGGCAGCCACAGCAACAGGCTGGCTGCCATGACTCCCAACCAGAAACGGCTGGTGAGCAAACGCCGCTGGTGCCAGTGCCACAGCCCCAGGGTGGTCATCAGCCCGACAAAGAGCCAGCCGGCAATATTAAAGGGCAGCTGCAGTCCGGTGCCAAACAGGTGGGGCAAATACAGGTGCATGCCAAACAGAGTCAGCACGCCCATGCACATCAGCATCAGGCGCGCCAGTTGCTCTTGTTTTTGCAATTGCACAGACATCATCAACGGAAAAGACACTCACAGCCGGTTGGCAATTTCAGATGCTCTACTTTAACCAAGACAATGCCAAAAAGCATGAGTACTGCATCAGCGCACCGGCAAAAACCGGCGCTGTATTTTAACCCCCTTCACAGCCTCCCCCTTGAAAAGGGGGAGAAGCAAACAAAGCTCCCTCCCCTTTTTAAGGGGAGGGTCAGGGGTGAGGTCAGAACTCGAACTTGTAAAACACATCAATCGCCTGACTCAGGCCGCTGGTGGCCTGCAGATACAACCGGGGGATCAGCTCATAACGCAGGCGCAGCTCACCAATGGAAGAAAACACTCCCACGCCATAACCAATTTGCAGGCCGGGCAGCACATAGGCACTGATATTCACCTCAGTGCTTTCACCGGAGCCGCTGGTATCTACCGCCACATCCTGAAAGCCCAGAGCCTCACCCACGCCTGTTACCAGGCCGCCTACCTTACCCACACCGGCACCCAGCAACAGTGACTGCACCAGGGCGTTACCGTCACTGCCGTCGCCGCCTTCCAGACCTCGGCCACGCAACAGCCAGGACAGCTGCTCGGCCTGAGGCATGCCTGGCTCCGAAAACACCTTCAGCTCGGGCTGAGCAGCATTACCGGTTACCCGCACGCCCACCACTATGCTGCTGTCTGACATGCTGGACGGATTACGAATGGCTTCCACTTTCAGGTTGGGCTGATCCAGTGGTCCGCTGAACAGAATACTGCCGTCACGGATCACCAGATTCTGGCCATAAGCCTTGAACTTGCCCTCTTCCAGACGGATCTCACCGTTACCACGCATAATCCGGCCCGGCGGCTGTACCACCCTGAGCTGACCGGCCAGTAACGTATTCAGGCCAAACGCCTGCAGCCGCACATTATCGCCAAAGCGCACGCTAAGCCGAATATCCAGCGGCAGTGCGGGGCCGGTTTCAGGAATCACGCCCGACGGCTGCACTATGACCACGTCGGACGATTTGGATACGGCGCTTTCCGGCAACTCTTTTACCTGAATACGTGCCCAGGGAATAAAGATTTCGCCGCGCACCCTGGCCTGCTCCCCCAGAGAAATCTGTAAATCCGGGCTGACTCTTACCCGCCCCATGCCCGGATAGCCGGCTTCCAGCTCATTACCTTTCAGCCGTATTTCGCCGTTAACCGGCATGGTGCTCCAGTCCAGCTCCCCCTCAATGGTGAGCGGCCCTTTACCCACCAGCAGGCGGCCGTCTATGGCGGCGCGGTTGCCCTGCACCGACAGCCGGGTGGTCAAATCGCGTACCACCACCATATCGGAATAGGTATCCACCTCACCACCGTTAAGCGCAATATCGCCATACATCATGGGGTTGCTCAGTGTACCGGCCAGCCGTACATCCCCTTCCAGTGCGCCTTCGAGCCTGGCCACCTCTGGCAGCAAGGGTGCGAGCCAGTTCAGCCTGAGGTCGGTAATGCGCAGATTTCCCTCCAGATTGCGGGCACCGTCCAGGCGGTTTACATTGGCATTGAGCCTAAGCTGGCCCAGTGGCTCTGAGTTAAAGCTAAGGTTGCTGATAAGCCGGTTATTCACCACTTCACTCTGTAACCGCAGCTGCTCATAGCCAAGGCGGGTATCTCCGCTGACAAACACACCCGCATTAGTGCCGATATCGGCATTGACCCGCGGTGCCTCGCCGGCTTTCCAGCTGGCATTCACCCGACCTTCCAGCACCGCTTCCCAGGCAAATCCTTCCGGAAAGAACGCCGCCAGCCGGGCCAGATCAAAGTCGCGAATGCTTAATCCGGCCCTGCCAGCCTGCGCACTGGCGTTAATTTCATCAAAGCACACGGCCGCATCAAGGGAGCGCCAGCAATGAGCAGCCGCAGTAAAACGGCCGTCATTATTACGCCAGGCCAGCGCCACCGGCACTGCCGCAGACCAGTCATCCAGCGGCGTGTTCAGCCCGGCCTGCTGCAGCTGGCCGCGCCAGCCGGCGTCGTTCAGGCTGCCACTCAGCGCCACATCCACCGCCAGCGGCTCACCGTCAGCAGTTACGCTAAGCCGGTGCGAGGCCTTATTACCGCCGGCATTTACCGCCAGATTGTTAAATGCCATGCCTCCGGCATTCAGCTCATTAACGGTCAGGGCCAGTTCACCGGCGGGATCATCACCCAGGGTTACATTGGCCTGCAAAGCAAGCTGGCTGACTTTGGCGTCGTTAAAGCCCGCCTGTTGACTGGTAAAGCTGGCCTTGATGCCGGGCGTTTTGCGCGGTCCGGTGACGGCAAAGTTACCGTTCACATTCCCAAACAGCCCGGGTGCATAAACAGCCAGTCTGGGCGCGTTCAGATTACCTTTCAGGTTCCAGTTGCTGTCGATGCGGCCGCTGGCTGTCAGGCGGTTATTGCCGTTGGTGAGGGCCAGATTATCAATCTCGCCTTCCAGATCCTGATTAAGATCCACGGCACCGGTAAGCGACAGCGGATGGTTGCGCAAAATGCCGGTCACATTCGGGCTGGCATTCAGCTGCCACTGGCTGCCTTCCAGCACAAAACGACTGGCAATGGTCCCGTTCAGCTGGCCTTCAAAGCCCTCGGCAAAAGCCGACGGATCCACTCCGTTCAGCACCAGATCACCCTGCCAGCGTACGCCTTTACTCCAGTCCAGCTCGCCGGAGAGACGGGTATTGCCCTCAGGCAAGGTCACAGTAAAGGGGTCAATGCGCGCCTGTTGTAAATTTCCGCCGGCTTCAAGGCTGAGCCCCAGCGACAACACTCCCGGGCCGCTGGCCGTGGTGTTAACGCTGAGCCGATAATCTTCCAGCGCGCCGGTAAGCTCCAGCCGGCCGTCATCCAGCTTCCATTCCGGCCCGGACAGGGGCCAGCCCAATTGTTGCCAGCTGAGCAGCACATTGAGCGGCAACTCGGGCTTAAGAGGTTCGGCCTTTACACTGGCACTGGCCGTTACCGGCCCTTCCAGCCTCAGTTCAGCGGCCAGGCTGGCCAGACTGTCGCTCAGGTCGAGAGACACCTTCTGGCCGTTAAGCTGGCCATCAAGCAGCGGCTCGTGCACGCTGGCATTCAGCGCTGCTGTCAGCGGGTAGTCTCCGCTCAGGGTTACATCGGCAGTAAGGCTGACATCAGCAAACGCATGGGCCAGCTCAAGCTGCGCCAGCCGCACCACACTGCCCTCGCCTTGCAGTGCCACCGCCAGCCGGCGAAACGCCTGGGTCTGGCCGTTTTGCACGATGGCGCTGTCGGTTAATTCCAGCTGTTCAATATTCACCGGGAACGGCAACACAATTTCCGGCAGTTCAATCTCCTGACGAGGCGCAGCCGGTGATGTGGCTGTGTCCGTATTATCAGGCGCTGTCATTTCAATGCGCAGGCCGCTCATTTGCGGGCCTGTGATCACCATGCCGTCGTTATTCCAGTGGGCCGCCACTTTCAGGCTTTGCCAGCCAATCTGCTGACCGGGTAAGGTAATGCTGACCCTGTCGGCAACCACCTCATCCAAATCGATGGTCAGCGGCGGGCTCAGGCTGGTCATGGGCTCACTCTCGGGCGCGGGCTCACTTTCCGCCAAATCCCGGATTTCCACTGCTATATCAGCCGCTGCCAGCCGCCGCACCCAGAAACGACCGTCCAGCACCTTGCCCAGCTGCCAGTCCAGACGGATCTCACTGGCCCGAAAAGCCAGTGAGTCCTGCTCATAGGCCAGCTCGGAAAAATGCCAGCCGCTCATCAACTGGCCAGACTCCATGGTGCCCTGCAATCCGGGCACCTGCTTTTTGGCCAGACTCCACAGCCATTGGTTACCCGCATGCGTCAGTAATAACCCGGCCAGCAGCATCAGCAGCACGCACAGTGTAATAAACAGCCCGAGCAGCAGCTTTTTCAGTCGCATCATAATTCCGGTCCAAGAGTAAAGTGCAGACGCCAGGGCGTGTCTTCTTCAGTCACGGCAAACGCCAGATCCAGCCGCACCGGCCCTACCGGCGTCAGCCAGCGCACGCCCAGGCCGGTGCCGATTTTCCAGTCGTCACGGTAATCGTTGGTGGCGGTACCGCCATCCACAAAGGTGGCCAGCCGCCACTTGGGGGCAAACCGGTAGTCATATTCCAGGCTGAGTGCAGTGGCGTACTTGGCCCCCAGCCGGTCACCGTTGGCATCGACAGGAGTAATAGACTGATAGCTGTAGCCGCGCACCGTGGTATCACCACCGGTAAAAAAGCGCAGCGAAGGCGGCAGATCCTGCACCTCATCCACCCACACAGCTCCCTGCTCGGCCCGCGCCAGCACGCGATGATCTTCTGTCAGGGTTCTCAGCCATTTGCTGCGTCCCCAAACACGCACAAAACGGGTATCCGACCCCCACCAGGGCTCGGAAAGCTCAAAAGTCACGCTTTGGCTGTCACCCCAATAAGGGTCCAGATCGCCACGAACCCGCGTGCGGCTGTAGCTGATGCCGGGGATCAGCAAAAAGCTGGAGTCTTCCTGCTTGCCCTGGGTATAAGACTCATACTCGGCACGCAGAAACACGTCCCGGGTCCAGTCATTTTCATCAATGTTCCAGCGGTGCACACCGGCCACCAGACGATCACTTTCGGTGTCATCCTGATCCAGACGCTGATAGCCGCCCTGAATGGTGTAATACTCTTCCAGCGGATGGCCACGGGGGATCTTATAAACCAGGGTCACATCTTGTGAGGGGGCTGATATTTTCAGGTTGGTACTCAGACTGTGGCCCAGACTGTTGATCCAGGGCTTTTCCCAGTTAACCGAGGCTCTGGGGCCTTCGTCGGTAGAATAGCCAAGGCCCAGCTCCACTTCGTTATCGGCGCGGGCTTTCAGCAGCACAGACACAGGCACTCTGTTTTCGTCGTCGGCCTCCGACACCCGGGGCAGCACTTCTACCTGCTTGAAGTAACGGGTAGAAGACAAGGAGCGGCTCAGCTCTGCCAGTTGTGTCGCGTGATAGGGATCACCGGGATGAATGTTCACCAGCGGCTTCACCAGCCGATCAGCGGGCCTGTCCGAGTCTATTTGCAGCTCGCCAAAGTAATAACGGGGGCCGGAATTAAAATCAAGGATCACATCGGCCGCCTTGTCCCAGGGCCTCACCCGCACCTGACTCAGCTGATAAGCCGCATCAAAATATCCCCGGCGTAATGCCAGGCTCAGCAGGCTGCCTTTGGCCTGCTCATAGCGATTATGGTGCAGCACATCGCCTTCTTTAATGGCAAAGTTCTGCTGCAGCTTGGCAAACGCCGGATCCTGCTGAGCGTCTCCGTTCAGCGTCACGGTCAGCGTGCTGATGCGCACCGGCTCGCCGGCATTCACCTGCACGGTTACCCTGTCAGGATTGTCAGGGCTCTGCTGCAGCGCGATCTCCGGGTTGTAATAGCCCAGGGCCTGCAGACTGTCGGTCACGGCGGTGATAATTTCATTACGAAAACGGGACAGCTGTTCAACCTTGATGGCTGGCAGCTGATTCAGATAAATCTGCGTGTTGTCTTTCAGCTCACCGTCCAGGCCGCGCAAACGCAGATCAATGTCGTCGGCTCTAGCCGGCATACTGAGCAGCATCAGCGCGGTCAGTCCGGTAAATAATGCGTTCATGGCGCCACCCGCTTTATTATTCATTAATGATTGATCCTGTGCATCGGCGTAGTGCTCTGAGCATGGCACACTGTGCGCTGACTCAATTTCTTCGGAGTATAAAATGTCTTTCGCTTCAACAAGCTGCCCCATGCTGGGCATTGCCGGGTTCAGCGGCAGCGGAAAAACCACGCTGCTGAAAGCGGTGCTGCCATTGTTAACAGAGCAGGGGCTCAACCTGGCTCTGATCAAACACACCCATCACGATGTAGAGCAGGATAGCCCGGGTAAAGACAGCTATGAACTGCGCCACGCCGGTGCCGCTCAGACCTTGCTGGCCGGCCCCAGGCGCAGCATTCTCACACAGGAATATCCGGCCGGTAACGAGCCGTCGTTGCAGCAGTCACTGGCTCAGCTGCACAAGCCCGGGCTGGATTTAATCCTGGTTGAAGGCTTTCGGGATGAGCCCTTTACCAAGCTGGAAATCCATCGCCCTGCTCATGGCAAACCCCTGCTGTGCCGGCATGATCCACATATTCTTGCCGTGGCTACCGACAGCAGCGCCGTCAGCGCGCCCGTGCCCCTGCTTGCGCTTAATCAGCCCCGCCACATTGCCGATGTCATTCTTCAGTGGCTGGCGGAAGATCGCTTAACAAGGGTTGCATGCTAATTTTGGTGCCGTTCGAGTAGCCACACACCTGACGATAGGCGAAATACAGCAAGGGGTGCTGCTGCGCAAAGGCATGATGCCTGGGCTCTGCCGGCTCAAACCGGCCCACCGGTAAAATGCGTACTGCCAGTGGCTGATTTTGCTCCAGCAACAATCGGGCCCTGCTTTGTCTCGCCCACTTTAACTGTAATGAGCCCTGTACAAAGATGGCCGGGCTGTATTCCTGACCACGATCACAAAACTGTCCCTTCGCGTCCCGGCTGTCTACCGCCTGCCAGTACAGATTGAGCAAGTCACCATAGGTCAGCTTGCTTTGATCATAGGTCACCCGCACCACCTGCCGCCGGGGCTGACGAATATCACCCTGCATCCAGCCGGGTTCAACACCGGCAATGCCGGGCCGGCCACTGAACAGGGCTTCCATGACCCAAAAGCTGCCGCCGGCAAACACGGCTGTGCCTGCCTGTGCACCGGCAGCAGGCACCAGCAGCATGATCAACATTAAAATCCGGTTCACGCAGTCCCTTTCCGCTGCCTCAAAGCCCCTATGCTAACCGATTGAAACCATTTGAAAACCCCGCATTGTGTGGTGGTAATGAACAAACCTTGGTAGTGCAGCTAAACTGTATAAATAAGAACCCCTGAAAGGGGGCGCAGAGGCAGATTATGGATGTGATACCGCACACCAAACCCGCTCAGGACCGGCCGAAGGATCAGCCGTCCGCGGGCAGCTCCGCTACCCAACGCCGCTGGCGCTGGCTGTTCAGGTTATTGATATTCATGCTGCTGGCAGCGCTGGCGGCGGCGGTTGCTTACGAACTGCACACGTCACGGCTGCAAAGCCGCGAGCTGTCCCGCTATGCCGCCACCCTCACCTGGCAGCTGGCACCGGGACCAAGTTCCGCCGTTACCTTTCCTCATGCCGGCCCCTTTAATGAGCGCCTGGGATACACTCAGCTGCCCGAGCTGATTAACCGCCTGCAGCAGCAACATTTTGTAGTAGAACAGCAAACCCGTTTTTCCAACGCTCTGCTCAACTACAGCAAGCGTGGCTTTTATGTGCCCTATACCGAAAAAACCCATGCCGGACTGACCCTGGGTGACTGCCGGGCAGAGCCGATTTATGAGCACGCCTATCCTGCCTATCAGTTCGCGAACTTTGATGAGATAGCGCCACAGATTATTAATACCCTGCTGTTTATTGAAAACCGTGCCCTGCTCGACAACAGCCAGCCGCTGGCTAACCCGGCGGTTGACTGGCCGCGCTTTATGAAAGCGGCCCTGTCGCAGGTAGGCAGAGCCATGGAGCTGCAGGACGATTCATCCGGCGGCAGTACCCTGGCTACCCAAATTGAAAAATACCGGCATTCACCGGGCGGGCTGACTCACTCGGCTCAGGAAAAACTGCGCCAGATGGTCTCGGCCAGTGTGCGCGCCTATCAGATGGGGCCGGAAACCCTGGCCGCCCGCAAACAAGTGGCACTGGCTTATCTGAACTCGGTGCCACTGGCCGCGGCACCGGGCCATGGTGAAGTGCATGGTTTGGGTGACGGCCTGTGGATCTGGTTCAATACCAGCCCTGAGCAGGTTAACAGGCTGCTGAACCCGGCCACCGGTGCCGGCTTTACTCTGGCAGAGCGCGGGCTTGCCCTGCGTCGGGTGGTGGCCCTGATGGTGGCGCACCGCCGGCCGTCTTATTATTTGTTTGCCGGCCGTAACGAGCTGGAAGCCACGACCGACAGTTATTTACGACTGCAGGCAGACGCCGGGCTGATTGCACCGGCGCTGCGCGATGCCGCCCTTGAGCAACGGCTGCAGTTTCGTAATTTCACCACAGAGCCGGTGCAACACAGAGTGGAAGGCAATAAACTGCTGTATGCCTCCCGGGGGCGGCTGGCCGGATTGCTGGGGCTTGGCTATTACCAGCTGGACCGGCTTGATCTGAGCGCGCAAACCACCCTCAATGCCGAGCTGCAGCAAAAGGTCAGTCACTATTTAACCTCGCTGGCCAATCCGGACACAGCCCGGGAAATTGGCCTTTATGGCGAGCGTTTGCTGTCTCCGGAAAAAACCGGTGACGTGCGTTACAGCTTTACCCTGTTTGAACGCACCGAGCACAGCTTTAATGTGCGCGTGCAAACCGACAACACCGGCCAGCCCTTTGATATTAACGACAGCAGCAAACTGGAGCTGGGCTCCACCGCCAAGCTCAGGGTGCTGACCACCTATCTGCAAATGGTGGCAGACATGCACCGGCTGCACGGCAACAAAACCCTGCCGGCCCTGAAAGAGCTGGCACCGCACAAAAACGACCGGCTCAGCCACTGGGCCATTGACTATTTAATGCGCCATCCTGAGCGCAACCTTGAACATATGCTGGCCGACGCGCTTGAGCGGCGCTTTTCTGCCAGCCCCCACGAGCGCTTTTTTACCGGTGGCGGCCTGCATACCTTTGCCAACTTCCGCAAAGAAGATAATTACCGCCGCCCCACACTGACCGAAGCCCTGCGGGAGTCCATTAACCTGCCCTTTATTCGCCTGATGCATGAGCTGGTGCGCCACTCGCTGTATCAGGATGAACAAAGGGCCAGTCTGCTCACCGACGACAAAGATCCGCAACGGCTTATCTATTTACGCCAGTTTGCCGACAAGGAAGGCACGGTATTTTTGCGCCGGTTCTGGAATAAATATCAGGGCAAACCCACTGAGCAACAACTGGCGGCATTTTTTGACAGTGTGCGCCCTCTGCGCAGCCGCATGGCCGCGGCACACCGCTATTTGTTGCCGGAAGCCAGTCTGGCGCAGTTCAGCACCTTTATGCGAGAGCGCCTGCCTTATGATCACAAGCTCACCAGCAGCCATATTGAAAAACTCTATGATCAGCACGGGCCCGGTGCCTGGAGCCTGCCTGATCAGGGTTATATTGCCCGCAAACATCCGCTGGAGCTGTGGCTGCTGAGCTATTTGCGCCAGCACCCGGACGCCACCTTTACCGATGTGGTCAATGCCAGTGCCGAACAACGCCAGGAAGTGTATGGCTGGCTGTTTAAAACCCGCCACCGCAGCGCCCGTGACAGCCGCATGCGCACCATGCTGGAAATTGAAGTATTTACTGATATTCACGAGCGCTGGCAGCAGGTAGGCTTTCCGTTTGATCAGCTGGTGCCTTCGCTGGCCACCGCCATTGGCAGCTCCGGCGACCGGCCTGCCGCCCTGGCAGAGCTGATTGGCATTATTCTCAACGACGGGGTGCGCCTGCCGGTAGTACGCATTAACTCACTGCACTTTGCCAGTAACACTCCCTATGAAGTGCATCTGGGCCCGGATATGCAGCGCGCCACACGAGTCATGCCGGTGGCAGTGGCCCGGGCGCTGCGCGGAGCACTTTCTCAGGTGGTGGAAGGCGGCACGGCACGCCGGCTGCAGGGCAGCTTCAGCCTGAATGACGGCACGCCGCTGGTGCTGGGCGGCAAAACCGGCACCGGCGATAACCGCATAGAAACCGTTACCCGCTATGGTCAGGTGATAAAATCTCAGGCCCGCAACCGCACCGCCACCTTTGTGTTTTATCTGGGCGAGCGCCACTTTGGTACCCTCACCGCCTATGTGCCCGGCGAGCAGGCCGATAATTTCCGCTTTACCTCGGCCCTGCCGGTGCAGGTGCTGAAAGGCATGGAGCCGATATTACGTCCCTATCTGCAGCCCGGTGCCCAGACCCTGTGCCACCAGCAGTTTGCCGCCAGCGAAAGCACACCACGCAACGACGGCTGACTACCGGCTTACCGCGCTAAACGACGGCATAATGGGCTGACCCAGGGTGCGCCGCCACAACCAGGCAAACTGTGTGCGGCTGTGGCCCTCACTGAACTGGCGGGGCTGACTCAGGGTCTGCCAGCGGCCGCTGCTGTCTTGCTCGGCCACCGTAAAATTAAACACATATCCCGGCTCCTGCCCCATACGCAGATCGGTGATCACCAGCTCATTGTGCCGCTCACTCAGGCGGAAAAACCCCTTGGTAAACCAGATCATGCGCGCCACATAAGGCTGATGCTGCCACTCGCCCAGCAAGGCGGCATCGGTGGGCTGAAACACAAAAGGCGTGGGCTCGTCATCCAGCAAAGACACATGCCCCTCCCAATACCCGTTTTCTGTCATGGCCAGCACCCGCCACAGCACCGTATTCAGCGGGGCCGGCGTGACCAGCAGGCGCTCGGCGCGAATGCCTTGTTCCGCCAGCAGCGCCCCGGCCCTGTGCTCTGCCATGCCCTGAGCCACCAGACTCCAGCCCAGATACACAGTGCTGAGCAGCAAACCAAGCTGATTGGCCCGCAAACGGCGGCGGCGCAGGGCAAACCACAACCCCACCAGCAGCGGCAGGGTATACAGGGGATCAATAATAAACACACTGCCGGCCCCGAAAGGATAATCGGTAAACGGCTGCCCCAGCTGAGTGCCATATACGGTCATAAAATCAATCAGCACATGGGTCATGAATATCAGCCAGATGGCCAGAGTCCAGGGCAGCCAGCCCCCACGCCGGCCCAGCAGCCAGCCAAACAAGGGGGCGCACAGAGTCAGGTATAACAAGGCATGGCTGGCGCCTCTGTGCTTGGTCATATTGCTGATGGGATCACCATAATCAATGATCACATCCAGATCGGGCAGGGTACCGAAAAAGACCCCCGCCAGTGCTGCCTTGCCCACGCCCGAGCGACGCCCCATTGCCGCCACACCCACAGCGGCACCCAGTGCCATTTGAGAAACCGAGTCCATAATGCCTCACGCTAAAAAGTCAGCTTTCACTCTACAATCTGATAGCATGTGAGTCCTTGATTGTTAAGTACTCATCGCCATGTCACATTCAGACCCGATTACTTTGCCCGCCATTGCCCCCGTTGCCAATCCGGTGTTACAGCAGCAGCTTCAGCACAAGACTAACAGCAAAACCAAGCCGCCGGGATCTTTGGGCTTACTGGAAAGTCTGGCCATACAGCTGGGGCTGATTCAGCAAACCACCTCGCCCGCCATTATTCAGCCGCAGGTGCTGGTGTTTGCCGCCGATCACGGCCTGACCGCCGAAGGTATCTCGGCCTTTCCGGCGAAAGTCACTCCGCAAATGGTGCATAACTTTTTGCAGGGCGGCGCGGCCATTAATGTGTTTGCCAGGCAGCACCAACTGACACTGCAGGTAGTGGACGCCGGCGTGAATGCCGACTTTGCCCCTCACCCGCAACTGATTGACCGCAAAATTCGCAAAGGCACCCAAAACAGCCGGCATCAGCCCGCCATGACCATGGCAGAATGCTGTAAAGCCCTGCACACCGGTATGGCGCTGGTGCGTGACCTGCCCGGCAACCTGCTGCTGGTGGGTGAAATGGGCATAGGCAACACCTCGGCTGCCAGCCTGTTGCTGGCACGACTGGGCAACTTGCCGGTAGCGGACTGCACCGGCCGCGGCACCGGACTTGACGATCAGGGTCTTAACCATAAAACCCGCGTATTGCAGGCCGTGCTGGAACACCACAGTGATGCCAATACGCCCCTGCAGGCACTGGCGGCACTGGGCGGGCTGGAAATTGCCATGATGACAGGTGCGCTGATCCAGGCCGCCAGCGAACGGCGCATTTTGCTGATGGACGGTTTTATTGCCGGTGTGGCGCTGCTGGTGGCAGAGCAACTGGCACCGGGCACCCGCAACTATGCGGTATTCGGCCATGGCTCTGCCGAGCCCGGCCACCGCCAGCTGCTGCGGTTACTAAAAGCAGAGCCGCTGCTGCAGCTGAACATGCGCCTGGGCGAAGGCAGCGGTGCCGCCCTGGCCTATCCGCTGCTGCAATCGGCCTGTGCTTATCTCAACGACATGGCCAGCTTTGCCGATGCCGGCATCAGCGGAGCCGGCGCATGAGGCACGAACTCACCCTGCTGCTGGTGGCCACCCAGTTTTTAACCCGGCTGCCCCTGCCCGCACTCACGCACTTTAACCCCGACTGGCTGCACCAGAGCAGCCGGCATTTTCCGGCAGTGGGGCTATTGGTGGGTGCGCTCAGTGCCCTTATTTACTGGCCGGCGCAACTGGTATTCGGGCCTCTGCCTGCTGCCGTGCTGGCCACGGCGTTCAGCATTTATATCACCGGTGCCTTTCATGAAGACGGCCTGGCCGACACCTGCGACGGCCTGGGCGGCGGGCTCACTAAAGAGCGAGCGCTCACTATCATGAAAGACTCGCGCCTGGGCACCTTTGGTACCCTTGGGCTGGTGCTGGCGCTGCTGCTTAAAATTACCCTGCTGGCCAGCCTTAATCCGGCACTGGCCATGACGGCACTGGTGCTGGCCCATGGCGGTTCACGGCTGGCCTGTATCAGTTTGATTACACTGTTGCCTTATGGCGGCGATGTGGAGCACGCCAAAGCCAAACCCATGGCCCAGCAGCTCACGCCCTTTCAATGGGGGCTGGCCAGTCTCTGGCTGCTGCCGCCACTGTGGTGGTTTGGCCCTCAGTTAAGTCATATGCAACTTTTGCTGGCGGGCCTGCTGGCGGTAGCCACAACAGCCTATATGCACCGGTTGTTAAAGCGCCGGCTCGGCGGCTATACCGGAGACGGCCTGGGAGCCACTCAGCAACTGGCAGAAATCGCCATTTATGCCGGCCTGGCAGCCTGGTTATGACGCTGTATATATGGCGTCATCCCAAACCGGTAAAGGTACAGGGACTTTGCCTGGGGCACACCGATGCTCCCGTGCAGGCCCGCAAACTGCGCCGGCTGGCCAATCAAATCCAAGGGTTTGCCCGCAAAAACCGGCTGCCAAACATGATTTACACCAGCCCGCTGCAGCGCGCCGCCGGCGTGGGCCGGTTGCTGGCACAACAAGGCTGGCAATGGCAAGTAACACCGGCACTGGCAGAAATACACTTTGGCAGCTGGGACGGACGCCCCTGGAGTGACATAAGCAAAGAAGAAATAGACGCCTGGTGCGCCGACTTTGCCGGCTTTGCCCCGCGTGGCGGCGAAAGCCTGCAACAACTGTTTGCCCGGGCAAAAAGCTGGCTTGACCAATTACCCCCAGAGCCTGTGCTGGCGGTGGGCCATGCAGGCTGGATTAATGCCGCCCGCCTGATTGCCAACGGACAGGCAGCACCCGCGCAGCCCGCACACTGGCCCAGATCCGTGGACTACCGGCAGCGAGTGGTTATTTCAGAATTTCCAGCCGCACCGGCACTACACCGGCCCTGATCATGCCCACTTCACGGGCGGCCTGCTCGGACAAGTCAATCACCCGGCCGCGGGCATAAGGCCCTCTGTCGTTAATGCGCACCACAACCACCTGGTTATTACGCAGGTTGGTCACCTTGACCCGGGTGCCAAAAGGCAAGGTTTTATGGGCAGCAGTAAGGTCATTTTTATTAAACCGCTCGCCGCTGGCCGTTTTGCGGCCATGGTGGCGGGCACCATAAAAAGAGGCTTTGCCTTCACCCAGCAGCAAACCCTGCTCAGACGGCGGCGCACTGGCCCCTGTCTGAGAGCCACAGGCAGACACTCCCAACAACAACACCACACAACAACAGCGCAAAAATAAACGCATAATCAAAACACTCGGTTGATTATTGCATTTCCAACCAGACCACCAGCGCCACCGCCTCCTCGGCAGAGCGCACCGTCAATTTGGGAATGCAGCAAATACCCAGCCCGGCGGCAAAATGGCGCAGGCTGACGTTCAGTTCCGGCAAACATACTAGCCCCGGTAACGGCCGCCAGTACAGCCCTTCGTTCCAGCCCTGCGACAAAACATGCACGCCACCGGCACAGTCGATAAGCCTGTCACCCTCATGCCAATGGTGCTCATCAAGCACGGAAGCCCCGGCAATATGAATAAAATCATGGGTATCCGCACACTCGACAATAGCGGGAAACTGACAGTTCATAAGCAAACTCAGACAAAAAAGAAAACTATAACAGGCGGGGAAAAGCTGAGGAATGGGCCAACCGCCGTAATCGCTTACGGGCCCAACGCTTTCTGCGTTGATGAGGTCAAGTACCATGGCTGGCCCTCTTTGAATATTTCTATGAATATTTCTAAGTCGCCTAGATTGCAGCGGACTAACACATCAAGGCAACGCCGTGCCCGATCATTTCTGAGCTGCCTGTACGGCAGCGAACCTGTAGATTCAGGCATGTCATGTTGTGCTTGATTTCTAAGCCGCCTGTGCGGCAGCGAACACACCTATGGCCTCGGCAATGGCTTTGCTCACTTTCTGAGCTGCCTGTGCGGCAGCGAACCCAATACCATTGCTCCACCTGCTTGGCGCTGTTTTCTGAGCTGCCTGTGCGGCAGCGAACCACGGCTACGCGGCTGAACGACACCAGGTCATTTTCTGAGCTGCCTGTGCGGCAGCGAACTGGCCGTCTTCCAACCCGCGGCGCGTGTACTTTTTCTGAGCTGCCTGTGCGGCAGCGAACTTGGTCAGGATGCCGGCCTCGTTTTTAACGTATTTCTGAGCTGCCTGTGCGGCAGCGAACCACTACCTGGGCCGGGGCTACACATGGAATCATTTCTGAGCTGCCTGTGCGGCAGCGAACATTGAGGCGTTCACCTTTGGCGACCCCACACCTTTCTGAGCTGCCTGTGCGGCAGCGAACTTGATGCAACTTGTCAATAAGATTTTGCCTATTTTCTGAGCTGCCTGTGCGGCAGCGAACTGAATGCCGTCTTCATGTCGGCTTCTTCTTTTTTTCTGAGCTGCCTGTGCGGCAGCGAACATTACGGCACCAGCTTTTTAGAGTTTGCTTACTTTCTGAGCTGCCTGTGCGGCAGCGAACCGATTTTGGAATACTGCACAAAATTATCAGCATTTCTGAGCTGCCTGTGCCGCAGCGAACTAACCGGCGAATTCATCTTCATTACTGTTAGCTTTCTGAGCTGCCTGTGCGGCAGCGAACCTAAACAAGTACGTCACTGGCAAGGGCTCGCCTTTCTGAGCTACCTGTGCGGCAGCGAACTTTGGGGTAAAATTCAAAACGTTGCCTCTCGGTTTCTGAGCTGCCTGTGCGGCAGCGAACGATTATTCTGATGATGCTCATTCTCGAATTAATTTCTGAGCTGCCTGTGCGGCAGCGAACCATCATCAGAATAATCTACATCACCATAGCCATTTCTGAGCTGCCTGTGCGGCAGCGAACAAAAAATATCAACTAACACATCACCATCCACTGTTTCTGAGCTGCCTGTGCGGCAGCGAACATCCGCTCTAACTGGTTGCGGGCAGCGGTTAATTTCTGAGCTGCCTGTGCGGCAGCGAACGTGGAATGGTATTTATCGGGCAATGACAACACTTTCTGAGCTGCCTGTGCGGCAGCGAACATCGACGCGCTGATAGACCGCATCATGCTACATTTCTGAGCTGCCTGTGCGGCAGCGAACTTGTCAGCCTTACCCATCGAACCTCGCAGCATTTTCTGAGCTGCCTGTGCGGCAGCGAACGGCATGACCTACGGCGGCGCAACAGTCATTGGTTTCTGAGCTGCCTGTGCGGCAGCGAACATATTCATGCCGCGAGTCACTTCGTCGAAAATTTTCTGAGCTGCCTGTGCGGCAGCGAACTTAAAAGTTATATTTTGACCATCAAGAGAGCATTTCTGAGCTGCCTGTGCGGCAGCGAACTCTGCTGCTGGCTTTCGTGAACTTGCATTGCATTTCTGAGCTGCCTGTGCGGCAGCGAACGCCAATGCCCTGGCGAACGATGAGCGTGACCGTTTCTGAGCTGCCTGTGCGGCAGCGAACACAACGGTATCACCTTCTTTAAGCGTCAAAGTTTTCTGAGCTGCCTGTGCGGCAGCGAACATCGACGGCATAGACATAATCGGTGTCATCGATTTCTGAGCTGCCTGTGCGGCAGCGAACTCTTCACTACGCACGAAACCTTGTCGGCGCTTTTTCTGAGCTGCCTGTGCGGCAGCGAACACCGCTTTAGGTTACGCTCCCACTGGGTCTCTTTTCTGAGCTGCCTGTGCGGCAGCGAACTATATTTTAAACGAAAAATGAGGTTTGCCAGCTTTCTGAGCTGCCTGTGCGGCAGCGAACAACATGAAAACCCATAACGTACTGGCAAGGATTTTCTGAGCTGCCTGTGCGGCAGCGAACAGCGCCAGCCTGCAAGCGAAACATGATTTACTTTTCTGAGCTGCCTGTGCGGCAGCGAACTAGACATTAAAAACTGTAACGTCCTGATTGTTAAAGAACAAAGTCTATGAATCATCCTTTGCCCCTTTTATTCTGGGGCAAAGTAAGTGATTGATTTAGTTAAGTTAGTTTTTTAGCCAGAAAAAAGGGTCAGAACCAGGGCACGGTTGCCACAGAGCTTAACCCATAGCTGCTGAAGGTTGCTTTTTGAGGCTGAGCCAACAGCTTTCCCTGCTCAATAAACAAGTGAAAGTTCTGTCCGGTGCTCTGGCTGCGCAATTGCACATAGGGTAGCTCCGGTGAACGTTCTACATGGCGGGGAATTGCTTCTGCCGCTTGCTCATAAGTTTCACCTTTGCGTTTCATTCGGCGGCGGCGCAAACGCTCACAGCTGGTTTTAAACTGCCTCCGTGACACGGTTCGGAACTGAGTATTATTCGGCACAGGTAACACTTCCGAGCATTGCACATGATCGCTCATGCCTTTCAGCCAGTGCTGCTCCATCAGAACTGACAGCGCCTGCTTGGTACCATGCAGCCGAAGTCGCTCCCCCAGGCCTCGGGGAGCAAGGCTGTAGTCCGGAAAACTGAGGCCGATATTGTTGGCTTTCAGTTCAACCAACGCACGGTGCAACTTTCCGAACAAAGCTCCCATCAAAAAATGCTGCGAAAACTCAGGATCCGGCAGCAACCTGATTTCAAGATAGGTATCCATGTTAACCCGCCTCCCCGAACACCCCGCCACGGATCAGGGTGGCCATAACAAAATGCTGATCCCCTTCTGCCGGTACCTTGTCCTTCAGCACCCAGTTATCCAGCAGGTTATAAAAGTCGGCTTTGGCCTTGGGCTGACGATAGGCTTTGCCTTGTGTGGTCACCGAGCCATAAGGTTCAACGGCAATAGGGCCCAGCAGCACATTTTCATCCTGCGGATACCAGGTGTCGATGGTACGCAGCGCATTGCCGATTTTCTGGGAATGAATGCCGGCAATACTTTGCACCTGATAAAGTGTACGACTCTTGTCACTCTTGCCTTTATCAAGGATCAACTCCTGAGACGGAAACACTTCCTGGCCGGCACCCAAACGGGTAAAAGCGGTCACTTCCAGTAATACATGCTGTTCATTGGCCAGACCCAGCTCAATATGCTGCGCCAGCTCTTGTAAACCTGCGGGATTGTTGCCAGCTTCCTCAAAGTTGCGCAAAGAGTAACTGTGAGCATCAAAATTCCATACCTGTTCATGCTTACCCTGTTTAAGTCTGGCGACTTGCACTTCCACCTGTTCTGCTCCAACCCGGTTACGCCACAGAAACCGGGCATTAGCGAGGTTACAGGCGTAACGTTGTGCCAGCGGCGCAAAACCATGTTGCTGCACATACTCCTTAATCACTTCGGTCAGCTTGTGCTGATAATCTGCATTGTTACAGGCAGAAGGTATACCGGCTCCCGCCAATACACGCAGCGTGAATTTCACCATCAGGGTGTCAGCATTTGCGGGGAGAGTCGCCACATCCACGGTCTGAAGGTTGGGGTTTTCAATGGCCGCATCCAGCTTGGCCGGATCCTGATCTTTGGTCTTCAAGCGGTTGGAAATGGTGCCGCGTACAGACTTTTCACGTACTTCCACAGGCTGCCAGTTGCTCGTCTGGTCTCGCTCTTCCCAGTTGCCCGCAAACATCAGCGCATCGGACACATCCAGCTTGCGCTCAAACGCCAGTACGGATGCAGTTTTCAAAGTATCTTGCTTGGCCATGTTCAAAACTCCTTGTCTTGCAGGTTCAGGGAATAATCGTTATTTAAACGGTAAGTACCGGTATCAAGACCATTGTCCACATACCAGAGATAATCGTTAAAGCGCTCAAAACGGTGGGGGCTGAGCCATTGCCCGATGGAGTACAGCCCTTCCACAAACCGGAAAGGGGTAGTCTGATCACGGGCAGCGTCCACTGTGCCGGCATCGTACAGCTCAGATAATGCGGCAAACCCGATAGGAACGGGCACCAGCCAACCCGGATAATCCCGCCGAATACTCCATTCAACACTGTCGTCTACTTGCCGGCATTCATGATTCAGGCGAGACAGATCCAGCCAGGCGTCAAGCAAATCGGCGTCTGGATTTTGCTGTTGCCTCAGTTCAAGGTGCTGCTGCAACAGATCATCCCGCAGCACCAGGGCAAAGCCGGGCAACAGCTGTCGTGTTAAACGGCGCAGCTGCCTTTTACGAACGTCTGCGGCTTCATCCACGTTAATCAGCCAGGGCTGATGTACCCTTTGGCCAGGCAAGGCTGGCTGCACTGTGCCACCGGCCACACGCAGGGTGGCAACCAGGTCTGCCACTTGTTGAGCAAATGCCGTCTGGTCATTTAGCGGTTCATCCTTCAGATCCACTTCCAGGATCAAGCTAATCTCTAGATGAATACGCCCTTCCTCTACAATGGCGGCGGTTTTGCCGGTTTTATCCACGGGGTTACGTGTAAGGTGAAACGCCCGCTGATACCCTCCCTGAGTAACTTGCGCTTCATGGTGATGGCACACCACGCCAATGCCTGGAAAAGCCACTTTCAGGCCGGCGTCAGCACATTTGCGTTCAAGCGCATGACTCAGACCAGCAAAGGCCGTCATGGCCGGAAAGCCCCAGGTCAGGTTGCCAGAAATGGCATTGGCATTTTGAATGCGCAACCGCGGCAAAATAAGCAGGGTATTTGGTTCAGTCATCAAGCACCTCCCGCAGTGCATTCAGTTTTTTATGAACACGGCTCATCCACTCACTGTGCTCACCATCCCCTACCGGCAATTTGCCCAGCGCCTTGTTTACCTGGTTGGCAAAACGATGCTGTACCTCCTTTACCCACTCCCCCGCCATTCGGCGAGCGGCAACGTCTTCATCCTGTTCGGCACGCATGGGGTCAAGCCAGAGTTGCTCGGCCTCCACCAGCTGACAATCAGGGTCGGCAGACCAGCCCGGCTCCAGTTGCTGAAAATAAGCACTGAACAGGATCATTTCATCGATCAGGGCATCAATATAAGCATCTACCCGTGTGCGGGTCCGCACATTGGCCGGCGGGTTGCTCAGCAAAAAATCACGCAATTTGGCCAATAGCCAGCGGGGCTGCTGCTGACGCACAAAACGCGGAAACACTGAATCTGTCTTCAGGGGTGGGCGCTGGTCACGGCTTTGCCAGACCGGCGGCAGCGAGCACAGCAAGTAATTATTGCCACCACGCTCGCTATTAAGCTGAGAAATATTTTGAGGCTTGGTGCCGCCCAGTTTCTGAACAGCCAGGTTCGGATAATCGGCATACCCTGTTTCCGATGCTTTATTATCACGCCTTGCCTGCCGGGCAGCCTTGGCCTCTTCACTGAACCTGTCATGCTGAATATGCTGGTATACCCTGTGTACCAATGATGACGGATAAAGTGGCGACAACAGATGAAAATGATCATTTTGGGTGGGATCATCGCCGGTAAGCCAGTAAATCTGCTTGGCGCGCGTACTGGAGCTTACTTTACTTTTGTTATCAGTAATGGATGCAAAAGCATCAAGCCACTCCTGTGCCTTTGACGCATCATCATTCAAGGCCGACAGCAAGGCCGCATCCCGCTCCAGCGATCTGGCCAGCAGTGTTTTGCCTTGATATTCCAGTTTGAGGAATTTATAGACATCCAGTGCAGCCGCGTTGCCAACTACATCGGTGGCATAATTTTCTTCAAGTAAATGGCTTCCAACCCAGGGGTGAGCGGCCAAGAGCTCAAGTGGCGCAAACAAGCTCGTGCCTTTGGCATCTGGATGTATTGCTTTGAGCGTGTGAGAAACAACCTGCAGCTGCCCAACACGACGCGCTGCATCTTCCACCCAATTTTCAAACCGATACTGAAGCTGCAAATCCTGATATTTGGGATCATCAGGCTCCAGTTTTTCAAGCTTGGCCGCCAGTCGCTCATCAATAAATGACTGCATCAACTGGCGCAGCTCTGCGCTTCGTGCGCCGGGCTCCAATGCCATGTTGCCTCCTTTAGTTAAATCCATAACGTTAAGCCACAAGCGCCTCATTATCGGCGCACGGTAAACCCAAGGGCCGGGTGAAACTCCCAGCCATTGTCTTTTTGATCCAGTGACAGTGTGCCAAAGCGCTTTGCACATACATCGAGAGGCAGCTCCATTTTTTCGGCCAGCGCCTCCAGTGCAACCAGATAGTCTGCTGCGCCCCAGGTCACGACGCCTTGGGCACATGCAAGCTGAACCTGATGAAGAAGATGATCTACCGGAATGTACAGGTCTGTGCGGTGTTCTCGGCTGAACTCAACCTTGTGCAGTTGCACGTTTACACCGTCTTCATCGGGCAGCAGCACCAGGTCATCCTGTATGGCATGACTTTCCCGAAACGGCTGGCGGCGCTGCAGAATGGACGTCAGCATGGCACCAGAGTGCAGATAACAACGGGCAGCAGACAATGGCTGCACTGGCTCAGCCCTGCGCCGGCGGCGGTTACCACCAGCACTTACCTGTGGTATTTGTTGGCCCAGCATTTGAGCCTGCAGCCGGGCATGCTCCAGATCCACCAGGCTGGTTTTAGCGTTCAGCTCGCTACGGGGCAAAATTCGTGGTCTGGCATCAATCACATTCCGCTCTTCAGGCAACAGCAGCTGTTCCAGATCATGACTGCTCAGCAAAAAGTCAGCACTTTCAAAGCCGGGCCTGCAGAATGCGGGCTTGCCCTTGTGCTCCAGCGCTCTCAGGTTGGTATGTAACAGCGCAATATTAGGTGTCTCGTACACTTCCGGCCGGTGACGGCGAACCCGGCCGGCAAGCTGAATAAGCGAGCGCATGGAGGAAGGCTCCACAATAGCCCAGTCATAGTCGTGGTCCCTGCCGACCTCTGCTACAGGGCTGGCGAGCACAATAAACAGCTGATCCTGCTCAGCATGGCCATCAATTTGCCGGCGTATTTCCGGCAGCTCAAACACGGCATTGCTGTCTTTTCGGTTCAGTGCGCTATCCAGCTGCTGCTCAATGGCTGAGCGGAGCAGTAACGGATATTGAGAGTGGTAAACACAAAGGTGAATAAGGGTGCCGGTTTCAGCACCCATGGCATACATGGCCTTGGCCACCTCAACCATGGGTTCAATGTTGGCCATGCGCGCCAGGCCAAAACTCACCCGCTTGTGTGAGTAAGGATCCACCGAATGATGAGCCTGATGCAACACCATGGCCTGCTGCATCAGATCCTTTGCAAACCCGTAGCGCAACAGCTGAGTCTGGCCGGTTAATGTGGACAAACGCGCCAGCTCTGCCCGCCGGCGTACGTCGTCCCGGGCAAGCTTCTGAGCACGTTTTTCCACAAAACGCTGGTGTGCCCGAGCGTAGCTCGCTTCATCCGGGCAGTCATCATGCTGGCGGTCATGCTCATCAAACCAGGCACAACAGATATTTACTGCCGTGCCCGGCTCTCCCCTGTTGCGCTGAAATTGCTCACGCCCTGCCTTGTAGGCACGAAACAGCCCCTCTGCTAAAGAAGGAGGAATAGTGGCCGAAGACAGCAACACCCGGCTGCCAAGCAAGCCAGTCCAGTAAACCAGGCGGGTAAGGGCAGGCAGGTCGTTAATGTCGAAATCATCTATTTCATCCAGCACCAAATCGCTGCTGAGCAAACGTAACATGGGCGCAATCTGATGACCGCCCCGCTCGCTTTCCGTTGCCGGGATCAGATGATCCACCGTACACACCAGCACAGGTGCCGAAATAAGGGCCTTTATCCTGTCATCATGGCAGGCCGTTTTCAGTACCGGGTGCTCGGAAAAGTTGCCTTCAAACACCACATGGCTGTCTTCCGGTACCAGAGACTGAGACGATGCCGAGCCACTGGCCTCAGCCTGAGCCTCATAAAATTCATATAATTGGCGGCTGGCGCTGCCACCAACCCTGACAGCCAGCTCGTCATCTCCCAGATGCAGGCGCTCACGATAAGCCTGACCAGTTTGCAATGTGAGCGTTCTTAACCCCAATGCCACGGAAAATCGAGCACCTTGCTGAGGATTGGCCAACGCATAAAGAATGCGACCATTGGCCAGGGTTTTGCCACAGCCGGTGGAGGCCATGTTAATACCGAAAAAGCCCTGACGAGCAGCGCGCGCCCTTAACCCTTCAGCCAGATCAAAAGCATGATCCTGCCACCGAAAACGCGCATGCTGGCTGCGCTTTCTGAAACCTTTATGGCGGGCCAGACGGGGCAAGTTTTCATTCAGAGTGGACAGATGATGACTGACACTGCGGCTGACTTTGGCCACGCCCAGCAGATGCTCATCCAGCCGCTGACAAAGCTCGCCGGTTTTGCGGTTGGTATTGGCATAGAGAGGATAATCAGCTTCGCCCTTAACACGCTGGTTGGGTGCAGACAGGCTGGAATAATGATGGTCAGAAAGCATCAGCGACAAACGGGCCAGGTGCATTACATAAGCATTACTCAGCCAGCCATCAGGAGATCTCTCCAGACGCTGCTGTAAACGTTGCGCATATTTTGCAGCTTGTGTACGCCAGCGCTTGGTCGCCACCGGCAGTGGCGCGTCAAAGATCCAGTAAGGTGCTATCTCTTCGGGATCAGAATGGTCAGTGCGTTGATTCCACTGTGAGTCTATATCTGTTAGCGGTAACTCCAGCTCTTGCGCTCTCAGGCCTTCCAGAGTGGGCCTGCCTGGCAGGCGATGATGAGTGATAATCAGCCAACCTATGGCCTGAGCCAACGGCGGTAGCGAGCGAAATGGATAAGGAGCCGTGTTATCCATTCCGTCCTTTACCAGATTATCCAGCCAATCATGCTGAAGACTATCCGCATCAGCCAGGCGAGAGAGCCAGCCAGCATCGTCATCCTTACCGACAAATGCCTGAAATACACGCAGCGATATCCACTCGTGACGGTAAATGTTGGCACCTTGCGGACCTTTGCCCAGCAGCCTTTGCTGAAACGCCTTACAAGCCTTGCCCACATCGTGGAGCAATGCCGCCAGCGCCGCCAGTAACTTGATGTCTTCTGCGGTATGCCAGTCGTTTTCATCCTGCTGACGCAAAATGTTGCGCCCTGTGATGTTGGTCGGCACCGTGCCCTCCGCATTAAAACGGCTGCTGTCACCCACGACCCACATCAGCTCACTATGATCCTTGCCTCTAATCCAGTGGCAGGCTACCGCCGTATTTTTACGGGCGGTTTTGCGCAATAACCTGCGCAGGGTGGTCAGACCATCCCAGGTAATGGGGGTTTGCCAGGCCCGGTCGCCCTTTCGTTCGGCAAACTGATCCAGAATGCGCCGGGTTTCTGTCAGGGCGTTTTTATTGCAACGGGAAATCAGCAGCACATTCATGAGGCCACTCCCCCAAGCTCTGTTGCTATGTCTTTGAGAGTGTCCACCATAACGTCCAGGGCTTCGGCGCGGGTCAGCGATTCAATACAGTGCCGGCGAAACTCCTGCTCTTCTTCACCTTTCACCGCCGACAAAAACGCCTGAGGCAAGACCAGGGCGTCTTTCACCAGATCGGCGGCGTCAAACACCAGTCCTCCCCGACGGGTTTTGCCGTGCAGCACCGCCAGACCATGAGGCAAGCCCAGCACCCAAGTGGCGGTTGCCCCCAGGCCATAAGCCAGATAGTTTCCATGATCCAGAAAACGGTTGGCCGGATCGGTGCCGCTGCCCCGCTTGGCTCGCACAAAATCGCCATAAGACACGGCTCGGGCCGCCAGTTTGAACAGATGTTTGGTCAGGCGCGCTTCTTCGGTTAATAAACCGGTTACGTTAACCGCCTGCTGAATATTCTGCCGGTGCTGCTCCAGCAGCGGCACCAGATGATCAGCGGCAATATCAAATCCCTGCTCTTTTAACTGACGGTTATCCAGCCAGTGCTTTTGCAACTGCTTCAGTCTGGCCAACTGAATTTTTCGTGCCGCTTGCAGCCGTTGCTCATCGTCAAACCAGAACCGTACCCAATTCTGTAAATATTCCGTGGGCCGATATTCACTTTGTGGAGAAAACCAGGCTACATCAACATCCACCTCATTGGCGCTGAACAAAGGTGTTCCGCCCCCGCCACAAAAACCAACCAGCACTCCCGCCTTGGCCAGCTCCCGCATCGCGGCCTGAGTCACGGAAGTGCCAGTACCCAGTAAAACTGTGGTGGTGTTGGCAATGGGAATATTCCAGTAATGAGAGCGACGACCTTCATCGGTGACATATTCCACTCGACCGCCCTTCACAAGCACCCGGCAATATTCCAGATAATAAATATTGGCGCGCTTGGAGTGCAGTATGGTTTTCAGATCTGATGGTGAAAAATCATCCATGATATTGCCCTTACTTAAATAGCTACTTTTCTACTCTGCCCTTTCTGTTACCAAAGGCCAACCCTGTACAAAAAACATGTCGCGTCACTTTACAGGTCTTTAAAACAACCACTCCTTCACTTCATTCTGGTTGGCCAGAATGAGCTGCTGGGCGGCGGGGTTGATGTCGAGCATTTTGGTGTTTATCTGCATTTCACGCAGCAAATAGCCGGCCAGGGCGGCGCGGGTGTTTATTTCGAGCCTCCCGTTATGCATGGCGTAGTCGTGGATCAGGGCTTGTTGTTGTTCGGGGCTTAAGCGGGGATCGGGGGTGATGTGAAGGGTGATGTGTGTGTTCCAGCGGGTGTCGGGCGGCAGTGGTGCCAGGGGTTTGCCTTCCGGTGCTGGCACACCGTGAAAGCGGCTGAGAACAAAATCACGGTAGTTTTGCGCTTTTTCACACCAGGCGCGCAGGTGCCAGCGGCTGCCGGTATTCACAAAGCGCACCGGCACGATAATGCGGCCATCGCGGTCAGTGCTGCTTACCGCGCCATAGTCCACGTCCAGCCGTTCATGATGACGCAGGGCGTGCACCAGCGGGCGAATAACATTTGGAGATACATTTCTGGCCGGCGGCAGCAGAATGGCATGTTCCAGCCGGTAGCCTGGGTCGGCGGGCATGGTGTGTGCGCTTTGGCCGGTCACCCAGTTGAGATATTCCGCCACGTCAGCGGAAATATGGGCAGGGTTGAAATGTTTGCCGGGCAAATAGCCCTTGCGTGACGGGCAATATTCCAGGTTACCGGTGTGATCCTGCTGATATTGGTTAATATCTTTGCTGGCCTGCTGCCGGCTGATGCCAAAAAACTGCCGTAAATGGCCGGTGGTCAGCCGGCCTTCCCAATAGCTGATTAGCTCAATTAACCAGTAACGGCGGTGTAGTTCGGGCTTTATCATGGCGTCCGTGCTTTTTGTTTTTCACCATTAAAGGCATTTAGCACGGAAATAACAAGGATATGTGTCTTTTTCTACTCCTCAATCTCGGAGCTGTCTTTTTTTATCAGCATTTTTCTCATCATGGCCGGGCTTCTGGGCACCAGGCCGGCTTTCAGCCCCAGCGGTCGAAATACCGCGTTCAGCACCGCCAGGGTGGGGCTGCCGGCGTTGCGCTCAATATCCGACAGGGTGCGCCGGCTCACTCCCACCATATTGGCGTAATCGGTTTGCGACATTTCCAGCAGTTCCTTACGCAGGGTTCGCAACAGCTCGCCTTCGGTGATGTCGCCACTGAATAATTTATCCAGCAGTGAGAACAGCAAGGCTTCTCGTGCGGCGGGACTTTTTTTATTCATACCAGTCCCCAGTTTTTCAGTTTGTCGTCCAGATAATCAAACCCCATTACCGGCATATTCAATATGCTGTCGGGCACACCCCGTGCGGCTAGTCTTGGCTTCAGCCCCGTCAGCTTGCCGGCAAGCGTTTGCAGCTCCTGCAGCAGATGGCTGGGCTCGGCAAGGTCGGCAAGCTCCTCGGCAATAGCCTGCCAGTTGTACTTACCCCCTTCTTCCAGAGGGCTGCCCCAGCTGGTGGAGCGGGGCACCATTTCCGGATCTGCTTTCATGGGAGCAAAGTCATATACTGGTGCCAGCCAAATACCTTCAGGCGTTTTAAGCAAAGCCGTATTACGGCCGTGGTTATCGGAATTACCAAAAGCTACATTCAACAGATCCCGCTTCACCCATTCAATCACAAACGCCTGGCGATCAAACGACTCGCCCAGTTCGGTAATGCGATATTGCTGCTCCAATAACGCAATCACGCTACGTAACACCTGCTGATGTTTCAGATAGCTGCCGGGTGCCTTATTTAACACCGAATATACCGACTCCAGCCCATAGCGAGTTAGCTTGCCCTTTTTTATGGCCACATCAAAGCGGGGCAACCAGAGAGAAGGAAAGCGCTCACCTTCAAGCAGCTTCATATTGGCTGTGCTGATGGTCTCTATGCCAAGGCTCTGCAGCTCTTGATAATAATGATATTCGGCACGCAAAATATCGCAGTCGATGGCGCTTCTGTTATTACGTGGAAACTTCACCAGATAATGAGCATCCGGCGTGTAAAGATCATCCTGAAAGGTATCTATCCAAACTTCATTTTGAGCAGAGCAGCGCAGCAACAGCTTTGGGGCCTCGCCTCCGGCACCGGTGGCACCGCCACTGGCAGCACCCATTTGCTGGGCATATTCCAGAAAATCAGTATTGCGCTCTACCACTTCCGTTATGGCAAAGCGACGTTGCTTAAGAGTGCTTTTTGCCGGCAGCTCGGGCAACGATTCCTTGATACGTAAATTACCAACCGGCGCTATGGTGCCATGGCGCAGCAGCTCTGTGTCTTGCCGCTCTGGCGTGGTATTGCTTAACCCGAGCTGATTCACCCAATATCGGCGGGCTGCCCCCGCAGGCATAATGTCATCAAGAAAGCCAAACCATACTGGTGCCTCATGGGGAATCATCAGTTCAACCGGCAGCGTTAACCCGCAAGCATGTTCATCATCGCGATATTGATGGTTAACAGCGTAATCAAATTGATAGTCCAGCCGTACAGGGCCACTTCTTCCCAGCAGCGGCTTTTCAAGGGTCAGCTCGGCGGCATCGTGCCAGGCGTCACCATGAAATATCTGAATGGTCAGAGCAAGAGGAGGCATAACATCACCAATGTGCAAATTATTACTCAAATATACATCAAGACGTGATTTTTGAGCAAATTTACGCTCAAAATAAAGTGTTATCGATAAAATTGAGCACTTTCTTGCTCATGGGGAATATTTGAATAAAAAAACCCCGGCGTGCCGGGGTTAAAGAGACCAAACTACAGGGTTATTGCAACTATCAGCGCATGGTTCGCAGCGCGTGAATACGTTTTTCCAGCGGCGGGTGGCTCATTAACAGCTCGCTTTGCTGCTTGCCGTTAATACCAAAGGCCGCGAGGGAGCCTTCCAGTTGTGATTCGTGGCCGTGGCGCAGGCGCTCGAGGGCGGCGATCATTTTTTCACGGCCGGCCAGGCGGGCACCGCCTTCGTCGGCGCGGTATTCGCGCTGGCGGCTGAACCACATCACAATAATGGAGGCCAGAATACCGAACAGCAGCTCCAGCACCATAACGGTAATAAAGTAGGCAATGCCGCCCATGCCGCCGCCCTGCTCTTCTTCATCATTGCTGAGAAAGCCGCTGATCACGTTGGCCACAATGCGGGCAAAGAACATCACAAAGGTGTTTACCACACCCTGAATAAGGGTGAGGGTCACCATGTCGCCGTTGGCCACGTGGCTTACTTCGTGGGCCAGCACGGCTTCGGCTTCGTCACGGCTCATGCTGTACATCAGGCCGGTAGACACCGCTACCAGGGCGTTGTTGCGGCTGGCACCGGTGGCAAAGGCGTTCATGTCGGGTGAGTCGTAAATGCCCACTTCCGGCATGCCAATGCCCGCCTGCTGAGCCTGGCGCTGCACTGTGGTCAGCAGCCAGTGCTCCATTTCATTACGGGGTTGTTCAATCACCTGCACGCCATAGCTGCGCTTGGCCATCCATTTGGAGATGAACAGCGAGATGGTGGCACCACCAAAACCAAACACGGCGCAGAACACCAGCAGGCCGCCCATGCTGCGGCTGTCTATGCCCAACACGGAGAATACGATGTTCAGCACCACGCCCAACACCAGCACCACGGCCAGGTTGGTGGCAATAAACAACAATATGCGTTTCATCAATGCTTTCCTTACATCAGGGAACTAAAGACATAATATGTCCGGCAACGGGAATTTCAAGATCTCCCTGATGAATTATTTCAGCAAAGGGGCCGGATCGATATAGCTGACGGCAGTGCTGGTCTCTTCTTCCGTGAGCCTTGGCAGCTCCCCCAGAAACGGCGCTTTGATCAAGGCCTTAAGGGTGGCGGCGTTTTCTTCATAGTGGCTCATGTGAGCATCTACCCGGTTGAGTACCCAACCGGCCACCACCAGGCCGTCGTGACGAATGGCCTCAAGGGTGAGCAGCGCATGGTTAATGCAGCCCAGGCGCGCACCCACCACCAGAATAACGGGAATATGCTCTTTTTTTACCCAGTCGGATAAAAACCGGCCCTGCCCCAGCGGCAAGCGCCAGCCGCCTGCGCCTTCCACAAAAATCCAGTCGGCGGTGGTTTCTTTCAGGCGGGCCAGGCCTTCGGTAATGCGCGCCGGCTCAATGGGCTCGGCAGCCTGCTCGGCGGCAATGTGCGGGGCAATGGCGGGAGCAAAGGCGTAGGGGTTGTGCATGGCATAAGGCAGTTTAATGCTGGACTCAGCCTGCAGGGCCAGAGCGTCTTCGTTTTTAAGCTCGCCGTTTATCAGCTCACAGCCCGAGGCCACGGGCTTGTAGCCCAGCACCTGTTTGCCGGCTTCTTTGCCGGCCTGCATGAGCGCGCGGGTAACAAAGGTTTTGCCCACTTCGGTGTCGGTGCCGGTAATAAAAAAGGTGTTAGCCATAAATAACTCCATATGCCAGCCGGTAGGTGGCCACACAGTGGCCCTGTTGATTTTTAGGATAGATGAGATTAAGCCGCTGCCAGGCGTTTTTGCCCAGCAGGCCGGTGCGCCGGTTCTGGTTTATCTGGTTGGCACCAATACCTTTTAAGTCTTGCAGCAGGGCTTTCAGCTCGGGATAACACAGCTGCTCGGTGCCGGTGTGCAGTTGCCAGCGCCGGCCGGTGGCGGCCAGTTGCTGCCGCAATGTCTGCGCTTGCATAAATTGGTTGATATGGGTGTGCGAGTCTATTGCATGCCAGCTGCGGGCCAGCTCAGCCAGGCTGCCATCCAGCAGGGTGGAGAACACCATAACGCCGCCGGGTTTGAGCCGGGCGCTCCAGTTGCTGAGCCAGGAGGCGGTGTTGCTGCTCCACTGCAGGCACAGGTTGGCAAAAATAAAGTCGAGGCTTTGCTCGGCCAGCGGCGGGGCGTCCATGTCGGCGCACAGGGGAATTATGTCGGCACGGGTGCCGGCCTGCTCCAGCATGGCGGCAGACAAGTCCAGCGCCAGCAGCCTGTTCGCCCGTTGTTTGAGCGCCGGCCCAAACCAGCCGCTGCCGCAGCCCAGATCCAGCCCTACTTCTGCCTGAGCTGGCAAGTGCGCCAGCAAGGTCTCGCCGCTGCGCCGCTGCAGCTCGTTGTGGTGGTCGTAACTGTGGGCGGCACGGCTGAAGGCACGGGCGACTTTTTGTTTGTCTATATGTTGCATGGTTTTCTCTACAGGGCGGCGTGTAATGCATTGATCAGCTGCTGCACATCGGCTTTGGTGTGAGCGGCACTGAGGGTAATGCGCAGCCGGGCGCTGCCTTTGGGCACGGTGGGCGGGCGTATGGCACCGGTCCACAGACCTTGCTGTTTAAGGGCGGCGGCCAGTTCAAGGGTTTTGTGCTCTTCCCCCACTATCAGTGGCTGAATGGCGGTGTTGGACGGCAGCAGCATGAATGGCAAACCGGCCACCCCGTCACGGAATTGATGAATAAGCGTTTGCAGGTGGTCGCGTTTATCATCGGCTTGCTGCACCAGCCGCACCGCGGCCAGCACGGCGGCGGTCTGGGGCGGCGGCAGGTGGGTGCTGTAAATGTAGCTGCGGCCCAGGTTGTGCAAATAGTCAATCAGCGCGCGGCTGCCGCCCACAAAGGCCCCGCTCACGCCCAGTGCCTTGCCGAAAGTACCCATAAAAATGTTCACCTCGCTGGCTTCAAGGCCCTGTTCATTCAGCGTGCCCCTGCCCTCTTTGCCCAGCACACCCAAACCGTGAGCATCGTCTATCATCAGCCAGTTACCGGATTGCCTTGCCAGCGACACCAGCCCGGGCCAGGGCGCAGTGTCGCCGTCCATGCTGAACACCCCTTCCGAGATAATGAGCCCGGCGTTGGGTGTTAATTTACGCTCAAGAGCACGCATATCGTTATGGGCAAAGCGCACCATGCGCGCCGGGCTGAGCAGGCCGGCTTCCTGCAGTGAGGCATGGTTGAGCTTGTCTTGCCACAGGGTGTGCTCCTTGCCCGGCAGGGCTTTTATTACCGCCTGATTGGCAGAAAACCCCGAGCTGAACAGCATCACCGCCTCAAGCCCCAGCCAGTTGCACAGCACCTGTTCCAGCTCACGGTGAATGGCCTGATGCCCCACCACCAGCGGCGAGGCCACGGCCCCAACGCCGTATTCCCGTGCGGCCTGCTCACTGGCGGCCAGCAGTTCGGGCGCGCGGCTTAAACCGAGATAATCGTTGCCGGCAAAGTTGAGATATTGCCTGCCGCCGGCATACAGGCAGCGGCCGTCTACCCGCTCAATGGCCGGCAGCGAGCGTTTCAGCCCGGCGGCCTCGCGTTCGGCAAGAGATAAGTTAAATGGCATTGAGATTCCAGCTGTAAGCTATAAGCCGTAAGCTGTCAGCAGCCCGAGTCGAGAGTGGGTTTTATGATCACCGTTGATCACACACCACACCCATCGACTTACAGCTTAAAGCTGACAGCTGTGTTTTACGCTTCGTAAAACAAGGGTGTTGGCGCGTTTTGCTCGGCTATTTGCTCGTGCAGCTCTATTTCGGTCATTTCGTCGGGCTTTTGGCTCACGCCGCTGGGCCGAATGCCGAGCCGTTTGAACAGCTGCATGTCGCTGTTTTCATCGGGGTTGGGGGTGGTGAGCAGTTTGCAGCCGTAGAAGATGGAGTTGGCACCGGCCATAAAGCACATGGCCTGCATTTGCTCGTTCATTTTTTCCCGGCCGGCGGAAAGGCGCACATGGCTTTGGGGCATTAAAATGCGGGCCACGGCAATGGTGCGGATAAAGTCAAAGTCGTCGAGATCTTCCTGCTGCTCCAGCGGCGTACCTTTTACCTTTACCAGCATATTAATGGGCACACTTTCGGGCTGGCGGGGCAGATTAGCCAGGGCCAGCAGCAGGCCGGCTCTGTCTTCCGGGCTTTCACCCAGGCCCACAATGCCGCCGGAGCACACCTTCATGCCGGCGTCGCGCACGTTTTCCAGGGTGTTTAGCCGGTCGGCATAGGTGCGGGTGGTAATAATGTCGCCGTAAAACTCGGGGCTGGTGTCGAGGTTATGGTTGTAATAATCGAGCCCGGCGTCGGCCAGCCGGCCGGCCTGATCGGCGTTCAGCATGCCCAGTGTCATGCAGGTTTCCAGCCCCATGGCTTTGACTTCCTGCACCATTTTCAGCAAATAAGGCATGTCCCGCTCTTTGGGGTTGCGCCAGGCCGCGCCCATGCAAAACCGGCTGGAGCCGTTGCTTTTGGCCTCGCGGGCCCGCTCCAGCACTTTTTCCACTTCCATCAGCTGTTCGGTTTCCAGGCCGGTGTTATAGCGGGCACTCTGGGGGCAATATTTGCAGTCTTCCGGGCAGGCTCCGGTTTTAATGGACAGCAGCGTGCTTACCTGCACTTCGTTGGGATCAAAGTTGGCTCTGTGCACCTGCTGGGCTTCAAACAACAGATCAAAAAACGGGCGGTTAAACAGGTCAAGTACTTGCTCGCGGGTCCAGCTCATGAGGTGCCTTTTTTATTAAATGTGATGTGGCGATTGCTGGCCAAGTGTAAGGGCCGGTGTTAGCCTGTCAATCACAAAACAGCATACACGTTTACGTTTGATTTATTTATGACCAATCAAGAGTTTGACCTGCACCACCTGTGGCATCCCTACACCTCCCTCACTCGCCCCCTGCCCTGTTATGAAGTGGCCAGCGCCAGCGGCGTGCACTTGCAGTTAAAAGACGGCCGCCGGCTGGTGGACGGCATGTCGTCCTGGTGGGCCTGCCTGCACGGCTATAATGTGCCCGAGCTGAACGCCGCCGCCACCGCTCAGCTGGGCAAAATGGCTCATGTGATGTTTGGCGGGTTAACCCATGAACCCGCCATTGAGCTGTGCCGGGCACTTAGCGCTATTTTGCCTGCCGGGCTGGACCGGTTTTTTCTGGCCGACTCGGGCTCGGTGTCGGTAGAGGTGGCGCTGAAAATGGCCATTCAATACTGGCATGGCAAAGGCACACCCAAAACCCGCTTTGCCTGCCTAAGCCGTGGCTACCATGGCGATACCTTTGGGGCCATGAGCGTATGCGACCCCAACGGCGGCATGCACAGTCTGTATAAGGGCTTTTTGCCCGAGCATCTTTTTGTGCCTCAGCCCGAAAGCACCTTTAACGACGAATTTAATCCGGCAGATCTGCAGGCGCTGGAAGCGGTATTTGAGCGGCACCACCATGAGCTGGCGGCCTTTATTCTGGAGCCGGTGGTGCAAGGTGCCGGCGGCATGCGCTTTTATCACCCCGACTATTTGAAAGGTGCCCGCAAGCTGTGTGATCGCTACGGCGTGCTGCTGATTGCCGATGAAATTGCCACCGGCTTTGGCCGCACCGGCAAGCTGTTTGCCTGTGAATGGGCGGGCATAACGCCGGATATTATGTGCATTGGCAAGGCGCTCACCGGCGGCTATATGACCATGGCGGCCACCATTACCACTCAGGCTGTGGCCGAGACCATTTGCAACGGCCCCGCCGGTGTGCTGATGCACGGCCCCACCTTTATGGCCAATCCGCTGGCCTGCGCCGTGGCCCTGGCCAGCCTGAAGCTGTTACTGGATTCGCCCTGGCAGCAGCGCATTGCCGCCATAGAAACGCAAATGCAGCAAGAGCTGGCCCCTGCGCGTGAGCTGGATGCGGTGGCGGATGTGCGGGTGCTGGGCGGCATTGGTGTGATTGAGTTGCACGAGCCACTCAAGGTGGCCGAGGTGCAAAAACAGCTGGTGGAGCTGGGCGTGTGGATACGGCCCTTTGGCAGGCTGTTTTATATTATGCCGCCGTATGTGATTAAGCCCGAGGAGTTGAGCCGGTTAACGTCCGCCATGCTGGCGGTGGTAGAGCACTTGTAGGTGGGACGAGTCCCAACATGTTACCGATAATCCGGCTGTTGTTTGGGCGCGGCGCGTTGAAAGGCGGGCTGCTGCTGGCAGTGGTGATAGATAGCCATAATGCGCGGATAAGGCTCAAGGCTGCAGTTTGTGCGAATGGCGTTGGCCACCTGGGGCACCAGGCAGCAGTCTGCCAGTGTTGGTGCATCGCCAAAGCAATAGTCACCCATGCCGTGGCGCTGCAGCAAGGTTTCGGCGGCAGCCAGGCCTTCGGCGGTCCAGTGTTTAATCCAGTTTTGTTGCTGCTCTTCACTCAGTGCCAGCTCATTGGCCAGGTAGTTACGCACTCGCAGGTTGTTAAGCGGGTGCATATCGCAGGCAATTAAATTGGCCAGCTCCAGCACTCTGGCGCGCAGCAAGGGCTTGGCGGGCAGCAGCGGCGGATCGGGATGCAGTGCTTCAAGATAATCAATAATGGCCAACGACTGACCAAGAGCATTGCCCTGTTCGTCTATCAGCATGGGCACACCGCCGGCAGGATTTTGTGCCTTAAAGCGTTGCTCCCGGTGAGCACCGGTGCGCAGGTCTACGCCGTGGTAGTCAGCCTCAATGCCCTTGATGGCAAGGGCAATGCGCACCCGGTAAGAGGTGGAACTGTTGAAAAAGCTGTAAAGATGCATATGTGCCTCGGTTTAACCCCTCCCCGCTTAACCCCTCCCCAACCCTCCCCTTAAAAAGGGGAGGGAGAATGTGGGTGGTCCGCCTTAAAAAGGGAGGGAGAATGTGGGTGTCACTCCTTAAAAAGGAAAGGGGGAAAGGTGGCCTAACGGTTACTGGCCGATTGCATGGTTTTGGCCTGATTCAGGTTTTCTACCGCCTTGGGATAATAACGGGGTGAAGCATCAATGGCGCGCTGAAAAAAGCTCTGGGCAATGTCATATTCGCCTTCCATCATGGCAATGTAACCCAGATCATTCAGGGCTTCAGCCTGCGGCATAATCTTGCGCAGTGCCATTAATGCCTCTGAATGGCGGCCCCAGCGGTAATACAGCAAGCCCAGATTGCTCCAGCCCCTTTCATATTCCGGCTGCTGATTCACCGCCCGCAGCATGGCGCGCTCGGCCTGAGGGTATTCCCCCTGCAAATAGTAAGAAAAGCCCAGGTTGGTGTGCAGCATGGCCAGGCCCGGCTGCACCTGCAGGGCACACTGGTAATATGCCCTTGCTGCTGTGCCCTGCTCCATCATGTCGGCCAGCAGACCTAAACCGTTATAGCTGCGCCAGGGCGAGCTGCTGTCGGTTACGCAGTTTTCCGGTGTGGCGGCGGCCTGGCCCAGACGGGCTGCATCGGCGGCAATCACTTCTTTAAGCAGGGTTTCTGCTTCGTTATGACGTTTCATGTCAATTAACAGCAGCGCCAGCCCTTCTTTGGCCTGCTGCTGATTTTTGTCTTTTTGCAGCACATTGCGATAAGCCTGCTCGGCGCGGGAGTTGTTATTGCGCTGGCGCTCCAGCCGGGCAATGTTGAGGTAAATGTCGGTGGTGTCGAACTCTCTGAAAGCCAGCGCCTGAGTGTAGGCATAGACCATGGCGTCTATGTCGCCGGAGGTTTGTGACTGGGCAATCAGCATCTGGGCTTCTTTGCCGTTGGTGGGTTTAATGGCCCCTGCGCCGGGCGTGTTGGCCGGCATGCTGGTGTCGCTGTCGTCCGACATAGCGGCACAGCCAGACAGCAGCGCCAGAGTCAGTGCCAAAGCAATGTGTTTCATGTGTACTCCTCATGCCTTGTCCGTGGCGTAAGCAAGTGTTGTTATGATTCTTATGCTAGTCGGTGCGGTTCAATCGGGCCAGTATTAACCTCACTTACATATTACCGAAGACGCGGAAGACCTTTATCAGGGCCGGGCCTATGGCCACAATGAAAAACGAAGGCCAGATAAACAGCACCAGCGGGAAGATCATTTTGGTGCCTACCTTGGCGGCCAGCTCTTCTGCTTCCTGTTTGCGCTTAATGCGATATTCATCGGCGTATACCCGCAGGGTTTCGGCAATGCTGGTGCCAAGCTGAATGCACTGGTTAATGGCCACGTTCAGGCTGCGAAAGTCTTCCAGCCCGGTGCGCAAAATAAACTCCTCAAACGCCTGCTGCATGGTAAAACCGGCTCTGAGCTTGGCGGAAATCAGGCTCAGCTCCTCGGCCAGCTCTTCATGGCTCATGCCAATTTCACCGGCCACCCGCTGTAATGCTGCTTTGAAGCCCATGCCGGCCTCGGTGCACACCACCAGCAGGTCGAGCGCATCGGGCATGGCCAGTTTGAGCTGAGTCATGCGTTTGTTGGCCAGCCGCTCCAGAATAAACACAGGCAAAATATAAGCGATATAGCCCACCCCCAGCATCACCATAAAAATAATATTAAGGGGTAACTGGGTCAGCAGGTTAAAGGCCACAAATGCCAGCAGCAGTGCACTCAGCACGGTAATAACCCGAATACCCACAAACACACTGTAGGCAGAGCTCTTCTGAAAGCCCGCATGCACCAGCAGGGTGCGAATGCGGTGGCCGTTAAAACCACTGCCGTGCTTTTTGGCAATAATCAGCCGTTGCTCAAGAGACTCTTCGTCTTCGGTTTCTTGCTGAATGTGTTTCAGTTCGCGGCGATAGGGGCTGTTAATGCCACTGGCCACCAGGGTCACGCCCCAGAACAGGGTGATCACGCTGAATGCCACCCCACCCACCAGCACCCACTGGCGCATTTGCGGATCGGCCAGCACCTGGCCCAGTAACTGATTGAGTGTATCCATGGCTACACCTCTATCTTGATAATTTTACTGATCCACCAGGTGCCCAGCACCATGCCCACAGCACCGGCAATCAGCAGCTTGTTGCCTTCCGGTGTATTAACCAGCTCCACTATGTAGCCGGGCGTGGTTAAAAATATCACCGCAAATAACACAAAAGGCGTCAGCACCAGCACCCAGCCCGACATGCGCCCTTCCGCCGACAGGGTGCGCAGCTGGCGGTTAAACTTGAAACGGTCGCGAATAATTTTGGCCAGCTTGTCGATGTTTTCCACCAGGTTACCGCCGGTTTCCCGCTGCACCTGCACGGCACTGACCAGCGCCATGTTAGAGATGCTGGGCACCCGCTCCAGCAGTCCGGTCATGGCCTTGCGCACATCTTTGCGATAGTTGATGTCGGCAAACACCAGCGCAAACTCACGGCCAATGGGGTTGGGCATTTCTTCACTGATGAGCTTAATGGTGTCGGCAAAGGAATAACCCGCCTGCAGGCCGCGTTTCATAATATCCAGCGCTTCGGGCATTTGCTGTTCATACAGGGCCAGCCGCTGCAAATAGTTGCGGCGCAGCTTGAACCACACCGCCAGCGACGGCAGCACCAGCAACACAAGACTTAGCCAGATATTATGCAGCCACAGCCAGCTGGCCGCCACCAGCACCAGGGTTACAAACGCCAGCATAAATACCAGTTGGTAGGCATACAGGCGCGAGCCGGCCAGCTCCAGTGAAAACGCCACCCGCTCCATCATGGGCAGGGTTTCTATGCGGCGCATGGCCGGCGACAGCGCATCCAGCTTTTTGGTACGAAAAATGGATGCCTGGGCCTGAGCCTGGTTTTCATCGGCCAGCGCCTGCACCCGGCGCTTGAGCAGGGTGGAATATTTAAGCCGGGGCTGACTGATGGGCACAAACATGGCCATGCTCAGGCACACCACCGCCAGGCCTACCAGCGCCAGAAAAATCAGCATATTCATATGCGCCTCCTAAAAAATGCCCTTGTGCAGGTCTTCGTCGCCAAACAGGCTGCGCGGCAGCACCATGCCCCGGCGGGCCAGGCGGTCATAGAAGTTGGGCATCACGCCGGTGGCCTTGTGCCGGCCGATGACGTTGCCTTCGCTGTCTATGCCGGTGCGCTCAAAGGTGAAAATTTCCGACATGGTAATGGTCTCGCCTTCCATGCCGTGCACCTCCTGCATGCTGATCATGCGCCGCTTGCCGTCTTCCTGGCGTTCCAGCTGAATAATTAAATCCAGCGCCGAGGCCACCTGGGTGCGAATGTTTTTTACCGGCATATCAAACCCGGTCATCGACACCATGTTCTCCAGCCGGCCCAGGGCATCACGCGGGGTGTTGGCGTGAATGGTGGTGAGCGAGCCTTCATGGCCGGTGTTCATGGCAGTGAGCATGTCAAAGGCTTCCACGCCCCGCACCTCCCCCACCACAATGCGGTCGGGGCGCATACGCAGGGTGTTTTTTACCAGATCCCGCAAGCTGACCTCGCCCTTGCCTTCCACGTTGGACGGACGGCTTTCCAGCTGCACCACATGAGGCTGCTGCAATTGCAGCTCGGCGGAGTCTTCCACGGTAATAATGCGCTGATTGGACGGAATAAAACTGGACAGAATATTCAGGAACGTGGTTTTACCGGTGCCGGTGCCGCCGGAGATAAGAATGTTGAGCTTGCCCTTAACCACCGCTTCCATTACCTCGGCAATGGCCGGAGTGATGGTGCCAAAGTCAATTAAGGTATCTATTGCCAGCTTTTCTACGGTAAAGCGGCGAATGGAAAGCGTAGGCCCGTTCAGCGCCAGCGGCGGAATAATGGCATTGACCCGGGAGCCGTCTTTCAGGCGGGCATCCACCATGGGCGACAGCTCGTCGATGCGCCGGCCCACACTGGACACAATGCGTTCTATTACGCCCATTAAGTGGTCGTCGTCGGCAAAGGTAAGCGGCACCCGCTCAATGCGGCCCCGGCGCTCTACATAAATGTTTTTGGCCCCGTTTACCATAATGTCGGCAATGCCGGGGTCGGCCAGCAGCGGCTCCAGCGGCCCCAGGCCCAGCACTTCATCCAAAATCTGGCGCACAATTTTCTGGCGCGAACTCATGGACAGCGGCACCGGCGAGTCTTGCATCAGCTGGTGTGCCAGCCGCTCTATCTGCTCACTGGCCTGCTCGTTGGACACCGTTTGCAGCATGGGCAAGTCCAGCATGTCCATGAGTTTTTCGTGCAAACGCTGTTTGTGGTTTTGCTCTTCCTGATTAAGGATATAGTCTTCAAGGTTCATCCGTGACCCCCTATGTCCGGCTAATGACCGAACAGTCGTTTAAATAATCCTGGTTTTTCTGCATTACTGGTTGTGGGCTGCAGCGCCGCCGAAAGCGCATTAAAGCCCTGCACCAGCTTGTGATTGCGTTTTTCTTCCGCCACCAGCCGGCCCAGATCGGTGCAGGTTTCAGCCATGGCAAAGTCGTTGGGCAAAGTAACCATATTTTTGATTTCTGTGGCTTTTTCTATTTCCTGCAGCGACATGTCTTTTCTTTTGTCGTAGCGGTTAACCAGCAGCAGAATGCGATCCCGGCCAATGCCCAGCTCATGGCGCAGCTGCTTAAGCAGAAAAATGGTCTCACGCAGCGCACTTAAACTTTGCTGCATTACCACAACCACCTGGCTGGCATTTTCCAGCAGCGGCAGGCTCCAGCTTTCCGGCCCGCGCGACATATCCACCACCACCCGCTGATATTGACCGCGCACCAGATGCAGCAGCTGGGCACACTGGCGGGCGCTAATGGCGGTGTCGTCGTGCAGAGGCGACACCGATGCCGGCAGCACATCCAAGCCGTCGCGGGCCTTGTTCACCATGCCGGCCAGGGCCATGGCGTCCATTTCGCCGGATTTATGCAGCGCTTCGGTAAGGCCGCTGTGTTTGTCACGAATATTCAGGTAGTCGGCCAGCGAGCCGTAGCGGCGGTTGGTATCCAGCAGCAGCACCTTGTCTTGCTCACTGTGCAGGGCATGGCCCAGATTGGCACACACAAAGCTGGCACCGGAGCCGCTTTTGCCGTTTACCACCACGGTAACCGGTGCCAGACTGATGCTGGCCGACACCGCCGCCGACACCCGCACCAGCGCGCTCCACAGCTCGGTGAGGTCACCGTCCTGGGGCAAAAAGTCGGCGGCCCCCATGCGCATGGCCCGGCGCACCAGGGCGGTGTTGGCAGGGTTGCCCATAAACACCAAATGGCGGCGTTCACCGGCCTTGCGCTCCAGCTCGTCGTAAACCGGTGCCATGACTGAATGATCGACCAGCAGCAATACCTGGCGGTCACCTTTGGGCAAAAAGTCCTGATCGCTGAGCTTTTTAAGCTGCAGCTGGCTGCTGTTATGAAATTTGATTTTAAGCAGAGGCCACACCTGCTCGTCGGGATCCATGACATTCAGCTGCAACGGGCAAGACAACGCCGGCAGTGTGTGCATGCTCTCTCGCTCCAGTTCTACTATTTTGGCGTCTGTCATAACCACTCCATTTACGGGAAACAGGGCACCACGCCGTCTGGTGTTTCTCCCAGGCTTTCTGCCCTCACTACGGTTGAAAAATCCGGACTGAACATGGACAAGTCCACAGACAGGGGCAAAATCATTTCAAAGCGATAATTGGTAATGCCGGCTCTGACATAGCGGGGATAATCGGTGCCTGAAACCGGCACAAAAGCATCAGACAAATATTCAATATTGACATTACCGCCGGTTAAACCGGGCACGCTCCCTCCCAGCCGGCTGATAATGCTGTCGGCTACCGCCACCCTTTCATCCGGTGAGCATACAGTAGCGACCCTTGCGGCCTGCCTGGTAACCTCATTAAGCACTGACCAGGTATAAAGCAAGCGCCCCAGCTCCATTACCGCAAACAACACCAGAAAGACAACGGAGCCAACAATGGCAAATTCGACAATGGCCAGACCTTGCTGATTTTTGCGCTTAATCATTACTCTACCCTCACTGTTAAACTGGTGTTCAGTGGAAAGTCGAGTGAAATAACACCGGCCACAAAAGTGTTAAAATCTTTTCCGAATACCGGCTGCCAGCTGTAGCTGGCGCTGATATCCACATAAAAGTCGCCGCTGTCTGCCGGCATTTCATAAATAGCGCTGAAACTGATATCAGATTTTGACAACCCAGTTAATAATGGATCACCTGTTCCGGCGGCGTTGCCATATACAACAATATTTTTTACCTTGTCTTCACTCTCTGAGCGAGTATCAATATTTTCATAATATCTGCCACCCCGATCCAGAGCCAGGGCTCCGCCCCGCAACGCCTGAGTCAAGCTGGAGTACTGATATAATGCCCGCCCGAACTCGCCAATTGCCAGCATTAGCAAGAGAATAAGAGGAAGCACTATGGTCGCTTCAACAGCTGCCAGCCCCTTTTGCCTGTTGGATTTATGACAAGCACGCATCAGGAGTCTCCGCTACCAATATCGTTATACAGTACCAGCTGAGGTTTCTTACCGAAGTCATCATCACCACCAGTTGCATCAGAATCACACTCAGGAATAATTTCCCCAACAACATACTGACTAAGACCATTACCAGTCACTTCCTGATTAAGGAACATACAGGCAACACCAATAATAGGGATATTTTTTCCTACACCCTCTCCTCCGACAGCAACAGGAACCTTTACAATTCGACGCCCATCGATACAGTCAACATTTTTACCGTTTTTATTATACTCTTCATATTGCGGCGAAGACTTATCAGAATACTGGTTATAAGTCTGCACTCCAGAAAAGCCACCCTTATATTTCTCTGCCTCTTTCACATCGTTATTTGCCGAAGCTGGATTATCTATAATCGCCTGAAAATAATCATCAATCTCTGTTTTTTTAGCACTTCCATCATTAAATAAATCTTCAAGATGCTCTGTTAGCTTATTATCTTTAAAGTCAACCAAGTAACCACTCTTAACAAGAGAGCAATCTGAGTAGTAATTCTCATCACCAGGACTTGCCTCTGCCACAGGCACTGTAGGTGCCTTGTATTTACCTGGATTATAATTATTAAAGCGGGTATTAAGTCCTTGACGTGTAGGGCCAGCCATATTCCCTGTCTTACTATCGGTATCGATTACAGTCAAAGTGCAGTTAGGCTCACTTTCTGGACACTCGTCAACTTCATAGTCTTCATCAAGGGTAATACAGTGACCTCCGGCAAGACCATCCCTGTAACCATCGGCACCATTTTGTTCACCCAGCCTTAATGCCTGGAAATTACCGGGAGCCATATTAGGATTTCCTCCGGCCGGGGATTTTATAACTATCATGTCCCCGTCTTTTTTGTTTCCGGGCTCGGTAGATGCCATGTTGTATCCGTAAAAATCACCCTCACCAGCTTTGTTACTATCTACCAGCATCAGTAGCGGGATCACGTCACAAATTTCATTTCCATCAATAGGTGGTAAGTTACCCGCAACCGCAGAGGCTCTGACTTGCCAGGTATCCACCAATAACTGGGAAAGAAATTGAGTGACCGGCACTGTCTCCATGCGCACTCTAATGTATTTGGCGTCGGCATCCAGTGTAGGCTCAAAGGGTACGGGGTTATGAGAAAACTCTATGGTAACGGTATCCGCCAATTTGGTGGTATCTACGTTCATTTTTCTAAAGCCGTCCCCCTCAAAGGTGGCTTTAAGCGTATCTCTTACTGCTCGCCGGGCTTCATCATGAGTGCTTTTGTCCAGATCCGTCGAGCTGAGCGTTTTACCGCCACTTAATGCAGCGGTATCAACGGCATCCTGCAACCGGTTTTTATTAAGGATCAAATACCCCCCATCCAGTGCCAGGGCGGCAAAGCCGAGCAGGGTGAACAGCGCTACCGTGACCAGGATCAGTACGGCACCTTTCTGTTTCCTTGGGGTTGGCAGCGCTTTCATGATGTGTTCCTCGCTTACCTGTGTTGGTTAATCACCAAAGTTAAGGGTGACCTGGGTTTTGCCTTCGCTGGGGGCTTCGGCCCCTTTCACGTATTTGTCGTGCAGGGCCACGCCATATTCCCCGTTAAGGGTAAGGGCGGTGAGCTTGCCGTCGTTACGCTCGGCGGCACCCGGGTCCAGAATTTGCAGTGTGTCCAGCTGCCGAGTGTCTTGCCCCATGTCAAAGCCGTAATGAAGCTCGTTGGCGCAGCCGGTGAGCAGGCCTGCTGTCAGCAGGGCAAGCAGTGATACCTTCATGGTGTTTCTCCTTGTTGTGCTGCTACAGTGACTGGCCATAGGTTTGCTCCATGCCACCTTCGTTCATGGCCGGGTTAATGCCGGTGTTGCTTTCGGGCTGAACCGCCGGGGCCTGATCGCTTACTCTGGCGCGCTGCGACATGCGGCCCAGCAGATAAAACTCCAGATCATTGGGCTCAATAAAGCCGTCGGTGGGCAACGACACCTGCTGCTTGTTAAAGGGGCGCACCAGCCGTGGCGTCACCATAATCACCAGCTCCGACTCGCCCTTGGCAAAGCGGCGGCTGGTAAAGAGGTTGCCCAAAATGGGAATGTCGCCGGCAAAGGGCAGCTGGCTTACCTGCTCACGGGTGTTTTCACTGAGCAGGCCGGCAATGCTGATGGTCTGGCCGTCGCCCAGCTCTACGGTGGTGCCGGCACTGCGCTTGCTGAGGGCGGTAATTTCACCAAACAGCGGCACGTTGGCGGAGTTGGCCACCACCGGCTCACTGACCGAGACATTCAGATTCAGGTTGATTTTGCCGCTGCCCAGCACCACAGGAGTAAACTTGAGGCCCACGCCAAATTCCTTGAACTCAATGGCAATGCCGTCTTCGGTGGGCACCGGCACCGGATATTCACCGCCGGAGAGAAACTCGGCCGACTGGCCGCTGATGGCCGTAATGCGCGGCTCGGCCAGCACCCTGGCCAGGCCGCGGGTTTTGGCCAAATCGAGCGCCACGTTAAACACGGTGTCGGCACTAGCAAAACCGCCAACAATGGTATTGGTGCCAAAGTTCTGCAGCTGGCTTACGCTGTCGCGCAGCAGCGAGAAGCCCCAGTTACCCGAGCTTTCCAGCAGCTCAAAGGCCGACTCCCAGCTGCGGGAGGTGTCGCGGGCCACCTCGGCCACGGTCACTTCCAGCATCACCTGCTGGCCGCCGCCCACGCTCATCATGTTCATCACTTCCGAGCGGGCCACACCGCCCTCGGCTGCCACCACATAGCCCCGGGCCAGTTCATAGGCGGCGTTCAGCCGATCTAAATTGGAGACTTCGCCGCTCACCACCAGCTGGCCCTGAGAGGTATGCACCTGAATGGGCTCGTTGGGCAAAAAGCGGTAAAGCCGCTCTTTCAGCCCCTGCAGGTCGTGGCTTACTTCAATGTCGTACACCTGCATTAAGTTGTCGTTCATGTCCCATACCATGAGGTTGGTATGGCCGAGCGACTTGCCCACCAGATAAAGCTCGCGATCCTGCAGCACCAGCACGTCGGCAATGGCGGGGTTGCCCACCGACACCCGGCTGGCGGGCCGGTCCAGCATTAATGAGCGGGATTTATGAATGGGCAACTGCATGTCATTGCCCGCCTGGTTAAGGTTGCCACCGGCCACGGCGGTGCCGGTTGCTGCCAGTAACGTTAACCCCAAAAGACATCCTGTAAGGGTTTTCATAGCCACCTCCTGTGCACTAATGTGTTGTTAGCTTTTTACCGGCACCTGCTGCTGGCTGGTGCCTTTTATCAGATCAATGGTAGAGGCGCGCGGACGCACCACCACCGGCTTGGGCTCCGGCTCGGTTACTTCCTGCTGAGGCGGCTCAGCCACGGCGGCCACTGTGGTTTCTGTGATGTCCTGTTCGTCATTGGGGTTGCGCAGGGCCAGCTGAATGCGGCCGTTGGAGCTGGCATTTACCAGCTGCTCGGCCTGCTCGGGGTTCACTTCCAGGGTCACGGCGCGCACCAGTTTGGGGCGGTTTTCGTCGGTGTGCTGGGTTTGGTCTACCGCCAGCACTTTCAGGTTTTTAAGCACAGTGCGGGTGCTGTTGCCGCCGGTGAACAAAATGTCTACCCGGTTGCCCGGCAACAAAAAGCCGGCCACGCCGATGACGTCATTCACCCGCACCGTTACCGCCCGCATGCCCGGCTCCAGCAGCACAGACAGGGTGCTGCCCTCGCCCGCCGGTGCCAGCCGCTCTATGCGCAGCACGTCACCGCGGTAAAGGTTGTTTTTGGCCACCATGCTCTGGGCCTGCTCAATGCTGGTAAGGGCACCCGGCGGCACCAGGCGGGAGTCGATGTTTTTAAGCTGTACATGAATGGGCTCAATGGGGGCACCGGGAGTAAGATCAACGGCGGCCACTACCACCTGACTGGTGTTGGCCTCGGCGCTGGCCTTGGCCACCTGACTTTGCTGGTTAAGCCAGTTATTGGCCATGTAGGCAGCACCCACCCCAAAGACAATGGAGAGAACAAACAGCAGTAATGTGCGAGTTTTCATAACCGGTTCCTTGGTTGTAAATATGCTCCGTAAAAACAGTATAGTCAGTGCACGCAATACATGTGCCAGGCCCTGGTTAGAATATCCTGATTTAAAGGCATGCCGGCCTGACCGTTAAAATGCATAATGTCTCTGGCAATGCCCAGAATATCCCGCGGGTAGCAGGCAATTAACGGCTTGCCGCTTTCTTTATGCAGCTTGTCTACCATAAAGCGAAAGTCAGATTCATTTGCTGACAGCTGATAGCTTTCCAGATTTCTGTTCCAGATGTCACGATACAGGTGTTCGGGCATGGCACTTAACTGCAGCTTGTAACCCAGGCGGCGTAAAAACGCCTCGTCGGCAATGGTTTCCGGATCCAGGTTGGTGGAAAACACCAATATCTGCTCAAAGGGAATATCAAAATGCAGCCCGTTGGGCAGCGACAGAAAATCGCGCCGCTCTTCCATGGGCACAATCCAGCGGTTAAACAGCTCGTCGGCAGAAAAACTTTGCCGGCCCAGGTCGTCTATTAAAAATACGCCGTTGTTGGCTTTCATTTGCAATGGCGCGCTGTATTGGCGGGATTGCCGGTCAAAGTGTACTTCCAGCATATTTAATTTGAGCTCACCGCCCACCATCACCAGGGGCCGTTTACAGGAAATATAACGGGCGTCCTGCTCGTCATCCTGTTGCTCGGTGCGCCAGTGATAAAGGGGGTCGAACAGCGGAATAATGGTGTTTTGCACGGCAATGGCGTGGGGCACATATATATGTTCATCAAAGACTTTATTAAAGCGATGACATAAAAAACTTTTACCGGTGCCGGCATGGCCATAAATAAGCAAAGGCCGGCGCGAGTTAAGCGCCGGCCCAAGGGCATTGATCAGCTCGGGGCTGATCACCATGTCGGTCAGGGCCTGCTCCAGCTGCTCACGCCTGATGCTGCGCTCACCCAGTGACTGGGCCAGCACCAGCTTGTTGTAGGCGGCAAGCGGAATGGGGGCCGGGCCTATGTAGCCGTCGCGCTCGTTGAGCACCTGGGCCTCGTACTGGCCTTTTTGCGTGAGGGCATAACGCACGGGTTCATCCATGCGGCCCGAGGCGCGCACCTCCACTAGCTGCAGGGTTTTCAGCTCCTGCAGCAGCGGCTCCACTATGCTGCCACGCAGGCACAAACGCTGTGCCAGTGCGGGCAGAGCCAGGCTGGCTTCTTCCTGCAGGTGGCGCAGCACAAGCCGGAACAGCAGCTCTTTAGACAGGCCGGTGTCGGCCAGGGTTTTGGGTTTGGGCAGAAACATCCGTGTTACCCCCTGTTTAGCTGGAAGCTGGAAGCTGGAAGCTAACAGCTGACCGAAATTTCAGGAAACTAACGTAAAAATCTGGAATTCGTTAAGCACCACCGCCAGGGCGGCTCCCAGCGCCAGCGCCGGGCCGTAGGGCACCTTAAGGCCGGCCATTTCATTCTCGACTGGGGCCAGATAGCGGCGGGTGCCCAATATAATGCCATAGCGGCTGAAGCTGGTTTTAAACCCCTGCCAGCCCACTTTGCGCCAGGCCAGAATTAACACCAGCGGCAAGCCGATAATCAAGCCATAAAGCAGCCCTTCCAGAAATACCTGCCAGCCGGTAAAGGTGGCAATGGCCATGCCGAGTTTTACATCGCCACCGGCCAGAAACCGAAATACAAATAACGGAAACAACAGAATAAAGGAATAAACCAGGCCGGTTAAGGCAAAGGCCAGCCCTGCACCAGTAAAATTATGAAATGCTAACGCCAGCGGAATAAAGCTCAGTGTTAGCCAGTTGGGAATTTTATGGCGGGCCAGATCCATCCAGCACGCCGCCATAAGAAAGATTAATAATGGTAGCTGTTCCATAGAGTCACCAATAAAGAAAGGGAATAGGCTTTCCTATTCCCTTTACTTAGTTTATGCATCCTTATCACATGTAGCAGCCTCAGCAGCATCGAGGCCAGTACCAGTGGCATCACAAAGCCTTTCAATCTGCTCACCTACATTTTGTCCCAACTGAGTAAATGCAGTCACAACAGCAGCAGCCACCAACGCGCCTGCAACAGCATATTCAACAGTTGTCAGACCCTCTTCATCATTCACTAAACGCAGTAATTCTTTGGCAATAAACATAAGAAAACCCTCTTCCTTGCTTGTGTTTTCAGGTCCCTGTTTTACAGAAAACCTTCCTGGTTAAAACGTGCTGGTTAATGGCACTCCTGTGCCGGTTTATCATATAGCCGCGCTGCCTCCCTTCTGCTCGATTATATGTTCCGGCACGTTAACCCGTTACGTTAATTGGTTACGGGTGTTTTACGTGCCGCGCCTTTCTTTATTTACTTGTTATTAGTTATAGCGCAGTTTTCTTTGGCACAAGGCACTTTATGCATGCAACTTTTAGAATGATTTGGCGGTTTTTTTGCCGTTCATGTTCTGTTTTTTCGATAGATGTCGTGGGCAAACATCAGGCTGCGGCCGTCCATCCAGGTGGTGAAATACACCATATACACCGGCAGGCGCTGCGGCGGCGGCAGCAGCTGAGTGCGGCCGTGCTCAGGCAGCGCCCAGCCAATGCCGGTGGCCAGCGCCTGAGGCTCACTCAGGCGCACACAGCCGTGGCTTAACGCGCGCTGGTCGCGGCGGAACAGGGTTTTGTCGGGGGTGTCGTGCAAATACACGCTAAAGCGGTTTTGCATTTCAAACTTGAGCTGCCCCAGGGCATTGGCCGGCCCGGGCTGCTGCACCAGGCGCAGCCCGGGCGGGGGCTGCTGCCAGTTAATGGCCGACGGCGGCACCGGCGTGCGCTGGCCCGGCAGCCACACATTAAAGCCGTTGCGGTCAAGAAAGCCGCCGTCCTGTTGCTGGGCGGGCAACAGATCTTCACGAATAATGTTGGCGGTGGGGGTCCAGTCGGGGTTGACCTTGAGCGCGCCCAAATAGGTGGCCAGCTCGGGCGTGGGCCAGTCTGGCCGGCCCACTATTACCGGCATGGCCAGGGTTGGCCGGCCGCCGCGCACCAGGGTAAGGCGGTAGGAAGGAATGTTAATTAACACATAGTCTTCGGTGGCCGGCGGCAGCAGCAGCCAGCGCTGCAGGTTAATTTTTATTTCGGCGCGCAGCTCGGCGGGCGAGCGGTTCAGCAGGGCCCGGGTGGCGGCATCAAGGCTGCCGCTGGTTTCCAGGCCGCCGGCCTGTTGCAGCTGTTTCAGCCGGCCGGCCAGGGCGGTGTCGAGCACATCGGTGCGGCCAAGCGGGGCCGGTGCCGGCTGGCCCAGCTCGGTGAGCCGGGTGCGCAGCGCCACTATGGCCGGATCCCGTTCGTTCATGCGCACCTCGGGGCCGGGAGGCAAGGGCGTGTAATCGGGGCCTTGGCCCAGTTGCTGATAATGCTGATGCAGGGCACGATAGCCGTGATAGTCGGGCACCTGCCCGCGCATGTAGCCGGCCAGGGTGTGTTGCGCCATGGCGCGTTCAAAGCCCTGAGTGCGCCAGTGTTCGGGCAGGGTATATTGAGCAAAGCGCTCGCGGTTTTTCAGCACGGTGCGCCACTGCCGAGTAAACCAGGCATCGCGCTCTGCGGTGCTCATGGCATTTATGCTTGAGTCTGGCAGCAGCAGCTGCTGCAGGGTTTGCCCGGCGTCGTTAAGCTGGTTATTGCTGTGCCAGAGCAGCCCGGCCCAGGCATGGCTGCTGAGTAACACACATAAAAACAGTAAGGCTCGCATACGGTTCCCCTCCGTGGGACTGGTTTACACAGTATGGACCAGCGCGGTGAGCAGGTTGGCGGAGAGTACCGGGAATTCACTGTTGCCCGCAGCATGGATTCCGGCGCGGGGCCGGAATGACTCAGGGTTGGGCGAGGCTTAGCCTTGACTGCACCCCTCCCTAAAGGAAGGGGATTCCCAATTCACCGAGAACCGGACACGGAGACTGGCCCCATGCCGCTTACATTCTCTCCAAGGGCTAACACCGCCAGCCCGGCGGCTTTAATGTTTGTCGCCGCGTTGATGTCGCGGTCATGGTGTGCACCACATTCGGGGCAGTCCCATTTTCTGACCGACAACGGCAGCGATGACAAGGTATGCCCGCAACCCGAGCAGCGTTTGGAGCTGGGGAACCACTGGTCAATGGCGACCAGTGAGCGACCGGCCCATTCTGCCTTGTACGCCAACTGGCGCACGAACTCGCCCCAGCCTGCATCGGCAATGGCTTTGCTCAGGGAAGGGTTACGGATCATGTTTTTCACTGTCAGGGATTCAACGCAGACTACTTGGTTCTCGTTAATCAGTCTGCGGGACAGCTTGTGCAAGTTGTCCTGTCGGCAATCGGAGATTTTAGCGTGAAGTTTCGCCACCTTCTGGCGGGCCTTGGCGCGATTGGCCGAGCCGAGCTTTTTCTTGCTCAGTCGGCGCTGTGCCTTGGCCAGTCTGGCGGCGTATTTCGCAGTATGGCGGAGATTGCCGACCCGTTCACCCTGGTCGGTGATAAACAGATCTGTCAGGCCCAGGTCAATGCCAGTCATGTTGGGAGTAACCGGCAGTTTACTGGGCGCGAACTCACACAGGCAGCTCACAAAGTAACGGCCTGCCGAGTCCTTGGAAACGGTCACGGTACTGGGCTCGCCGGGCAGTTCACGGCTCCAGCGAATATTCAGCGGGGTTTTGCTCTTGGCCAGGTACAACTTACCACCTCGGTATTTGAAGGCCGAGCGGGTGAACTCCGCCGACTGGCGGTGCCGCTTGTGCTTAAATACCGGGTACTTGGCACGGCCTTCAAAGAAGTTTTTGAAGGCGGTTTGCTGGTGGCGAAGGCATTGCTGCAAGGGCACACACGACACCTCAGACAGAAACGCCAGCTCAGGATCTTTCTTGAGTTCGGTCAGTCGGGCGTTAGCACCAACGTAGCCGATTTTTTCCTGACGCTGATAAAAAGCATCGGTACGCCAGCGCAGTATGGCGTTATAGACAAAACGCACACAGCCGAAGGTCTGCGCCAACAGCTCAGTCTGTTCGGGTGTCGGGTAAAACCGATATTTATAAGCGCGTTTTGTCATGCGCTTAGTTTAGTAAACCACTGTATAGATAACCAGTTTAAAAGGAGAGGCGGGAACAGGGGCGGCTGACGCCGCCGCGCTATCCCTTCCCGCCCTAAAAGGACGGGGTTTCCCGCGCAAAATTGATGATGATGCAAGGGCGGGTTAGTTCAGTATGAGAGGAATTAAGTCGGGGGTAATGGCGTGTCTGAATTCCTCGCTGATGGCTCTTAAATCAACCAGATCAACCATAAAAGGCAGGTCAGACTCACCGAGCGCAGCCTTTACGCGAAACATCAACTCGGGCGGCAGGGCTTGAGACGGGTGCTCCAGAGCCAGATCCAAGTCGGAATATGGGCGGGCCTTGTGTTTTGCCCGGGAGCCAAACACATAAACACGAATATTTTCTTGCTCCGGCAGAGCCTGCTTAAGGCAGGCAAGCAGTAATTGCATGTCGCCGTCATCAATCTGCGGCATTTCTTTTCTCCAGCTCGGCCAGCAGCGCCATGGCATCATCGTAGAAAAGAATGGCTACCTGATATACCTGTTCAGCCACTGCTTCGTCGTAGGTATGTGAGGTGATATTGCGGGCATAATGGTAGTCGAACCAAGGATTGGGGCTGGCAATAATTTGTTTATCGGCAGCAAGACGAAACAGGTCTTTACGGCTTAAGGGGGCCAGTGTTTCGGTGCCTACGTCTTCAGCCAGATAACGGCGAAGCAACTTCCAGGCGAGCTCATAGCTGTATTCAAAGCGCTGAATAACGGCATCGCGAATAAACTCGTCTTTAGGCTGGCACAGCGCCAAATGTAAGGTTGCCAGCGCTTTTTGCAGAGGGGCAAGTAAGATCATGCGGTTCTCCCAAATGTTTGCGGTAGTGTACCGAGGCAAGCGCTAACGCTCAAACTGCCGGATAAAAATAGAACAGTAGCAGGGTGAAGATGGCCGCGGCCCCCAGCATGGCCAGATACACTTTTAAATACTGGCTCTGGCGGCGGCCCTTGAGGTGCACCAGGGTAAAGGTGGTTACCGCCAGCCCCAGGGCACCCCAAATGCCCAGGTGAAACCACAGCGCCGGCAAGGTGAGCCAGCCGGTGCGCACTTCTACCTCAAGGTAGCGCATATAGCCATATTGCTGCTCGGGGCGGGCATAGTGAAACAGCACCAGCAGCAGTATATAAAGTGTCCAGCCGCCGGCAGTGAGGGCGGCCAGCAGAGCACCTAAGCGGTCTTTGGAGCGTTTTGCCATGGCCACCTCCCATCTTTTGCTTGAGTCCTGATGCTACACGGGTAACATTAGTCGCCTTATATAGTGTATCGGCAATAAGCCGGTTTAGTTCAAAGCTGGAGAGCGATTTACATGACCCACGCATCCGTAACTGATGTGCTGGCTGGCAAATATGCCGTTGGCACCACCCTTACCGTAAAGGGGTGGATTCGCACCCGCCGTGACTCCAAGGCGGGCATTTCGTTTTTGGCCGTTCACGATGGCAGCTGCTTTAATCCGGTGCAGGCTGTGGTGCCCAATAGCGTTGCGAATTATCAGTCTGAAGTGGTGCGTGTTACCACCGGCTGCTCGGTGGAAGTAACCGGCATTGTGGCCGAGTCTCAGGGCCAGGGCCAGGACTTTGAACTGCAGGCCACCGAGGTGAAGGTAGTGGGCTGGGTAGACGATCCCGATTCTTACCCCATGGCCGCCAAGCGCCACTCTATTGAATATTTGCGCGAATATGCTCACCTGCGCCCGCGCACCAACCTGATTGGTGCCGTGGCCCGGGTGCGCAACTGTCTGTCGCAGGCGCTGCACCGTTTCTTTCATGAAAACGGGTATATGTGGGTGGCCACTCCCATTGTGACCGCCTCCGACTGCGAAGGCGCCGGCGAAATGTTCCGGGTGTCTACCCTGGATCTGCAAAACCTGCCCCGCACCGACAAGGGTGACATTGACTTTGGTGAAGACTTCTTCGGTAAAGAAGCCTTCCTCACCGTGTCGGGCCAGCTGAACGCCGAAACCTATGCCTGCGCCCTGAGCAAGGTTTATACCTTTGGCCCGACGTTCCGGGCCGAAAACTCCAACACCAGCCGCCATCTGGCGGAGTTCTGGATGGTGGAGCCGGAGCTGGCCTTTGCGGATCTGGACGATGCCGCCAAACTGGCAGAAGACATGCTGAAATATGTGTTCCGCGCCGTGCTGGAAGAGCGCATGGACGACATGACCTTTTTTGCCCAGCGGGTAGATAAAGACGCCATTACCCGCCTGCAGAGCTTTGTGGAAAAAGACTTTGCTCAGGTGGATTACACCGATGCGGTAGAGATTTTGCAGAAGTCCGGCAAAAAGTTCGAGTTTCCGGTGGAATGGGGCATTGATTTGTCCTCCGAGCATGAGCGCTATCTGGCAGAAGAGCACTTTAAAGCGCCGGTGGTGGTGAAGAACTATCCGAAAGACATTAAAGCGTTTTATATGAAGCTGAACGCCGACGGCAAAACCGTGGCGGCCATGGATGTGCTGGCCCCGGGCATTGGCGAGATTATCGGTGGCTCCCAGCGGGAAGAAGTGCTGGAAGTGCTGGACGCCCGCCTGGAAGAAATGGGCCTGAACAAGGAAGATTACGGCTGGTATCGCGACCTGCGCCGCTATGGCACAGTGCCGCACGCCGGCTTTGGTCTGGGCTTTGAGCGCCTGGTGGCCTATGTAACCGGCATGGGCAACGTGCGCGATGTGATTCCCTTCCCCCGCACTCCGCGCCACGCCGAGTTTTAACCCCGTTAACCCCCTCCCGACCTCCCCCTTAAAAAGGGGGAGGAGCAAAAGCATGTTCCCTCCCTTAAATAAGGGGGGAGCTGTGGGTTCCCTCCCCTTTTTAAGGGGAGGGTCAGGGTG
>NZ_KB908464.1 GCF_000381965.1 Oceanimonas smirnovii ATCC BAA-899 | reverse complement strand
TTGTTCGATATTACTTTCTATCAGAGATGACTGATGCATCTTATATATCCTTCAGAGCTATATGCCGGACTAAAGCTATCAGCTTTAAGCTGTCAGCTGTCAGCTGTCAGCTGTCAGCTGTCAGTCAGACACTTAATTCAGCGACGTGATCAGCCCGTTGATCATTTTGGAAATTTCTCTTGTCTCCTCCAGCCATGCTTTTCCGGGCTCAGAGGTGATGTAACCAATTTCCATGCCGATATAAATTTGTGTTCTCAGCTCGGCGCATGAGCCTCGGGCAATCACTAAAAAATGTGTTTTATCTTTAACAGTCTGTCGCGTCATGCCTTTGGCGTTTTAGCTGTCAGTTATTAGCTATCAGCTGTCAGTCGACTTGCTGTGCCTGCAGGCTCAGCACTTATCCTGCCGACTCTGGTTGTTTTACTGAAAGCTGACAGCATAAAGCTTACAGCTGGTTATTTCCGAGGCGCTGCGCGCCTCAGAAATAACCCTCTTGTTTCTTTTTCTCCATCGACGCCGCCGAGTCGTGGTCAATCATGCGGCCCTGGCGCTCGGACGTTTTGGTCAGCAGCATTTCCTGAATAATGTCGGGCAGGGTGGCGGCGGTAGACTCCACCGCGCCGGTGAGCGGGTAGCAGCCAAGGGTGCGAAAACGCACGCTTTTCATCATGGGCACTTCGCCGTCTTTCAGCGGCATGCGCTCGTCATCCACCATGATCAGGGTGCCGTCGCGCTCCACCACCGGGCGCTCGGCGGCGTAATACAGGGGCACAATGGGAATGTTCTCGAGGTGAATGTATTGCCAGATGTCCAGCTCGGTCCAGTTGGACAGCGGGAACACGCGAATGGACTCGCCCTTGTGTTTGCGGGCGTTATATTGCTTCCACAGCTCGGGACGCTGGTTTTTCGGATCCCAGCGGTGCTGCTCGGTGCGGAACGAGAAAATCCGCTCCTTGGCGCGGGACTTTTCTTCATCGCGGCGGGCACCACCAAAGGCGGCATCAAAGCCGTATTTATCCAGCGCCTGCTTCAGGCCTTCGGTCTTGGTGATGTCGGTATGAATGGCCGAGCCGTGGGTAAAGGGGTTGATGTCTTTTTCAATGGCTTCCGGGTTCACATGTACCAGCAGCTCCATACCCAGCTTCTTGGCCATGTAGTCGCGAAACTCGTACATTTCACGGAACTTCCAGCGGGTATCCACATGCAGCAAGGGGAAGGGCGGTACCGACGGGTAAAACGCCTTCATGGCCAGATGCAGCATAACGGCGCTGTCTTTGCCAATGGAATAAAGCATGACCGGGTTGTCGGCCTCGGCCACCACTTCCCGCATAATGTGAATACTTTCGGCTTCCAGCCGTTGCAGGTGCGTCAGATTCATAGTGATACTGTTCTCGCCTTTGGATTATGCTAATAACAAAATGTTATAGATATTCTATGTATCCAGTTTATTTGATATATGCGTACAATGATACCCCTGCTAAAGAGCGAGTGGTTATATATGTCAGCATATTTGGTATTAGCATCTGTCGGCGTCTTGCTGGCGTTACTGATCCACGGCCGGATCAAGCCGGCTGTATTATTCAGTGGCTGGGCAGTGGGCTATGTGATTTTTGGTGTTATCAGCGAGCAGGCCATGCTGACCAGCTTTTCCAACCCAGCGCTGATCACCCTGCTGGTGCTGATGCTGGTGTCACTGGCACTGGAGCGTTCGCCACTGCTGGAGCGGCTGTCAGATTCTTTGCTGCAGGGCAGAGAGTGGCATGCCAGCCTGCGGCTGATGGGGCTGACTGCCGGCTTGTCGGCGTTTCTGAACAATACCGCCGTGGTGGGATCCTTGCTTGGCGTCATTTCCCGCCAGCGTCATATTCCCGCCTCGCGCCTGCTTATTCCGCTGTCATTTGCTTCGATTCTGGGGGGCATCACTACCCTGATTGGCACCTCCACCAATCTGGTGGTGAACTCCTTTGTGGTGAATGCCGGATTGCCGGCATTGGGCATGTTTGAATTCACTCTGGTAGGACTGCCAGTAGCGCTCTTGTGCCTGCTGGGCCTGCTGTTCAGCAGGCGGCTGTTACCGTCACATCAGCAACAGGGCAGTGAATGCACTCACTCTTATTTCCTGGAAGCCCGGGTGGAAGCCGGCTCGCCGCTGGTGGGAATGAGCATTGAGCATAACGGTTTGCGCCGGCTTAACGGTTTATTTTTGCTGGAAATTGCCCGCAATGACCGGCTGATAAGTCCCGTTTCTCCCGATGAAGTGCTGGAAGCGGATGATGTGCTGGTATTTACCGGTGAAGTGGAAAAAGTGCAGGCGCTGCAGCAGTTTTCCGGCCTGCAGCTGTTTGGCAACGGCGTAGACCGGCTGCTGGCGTCCAACCTGGTGGAGGTGGTGATTTCCAACGAGTCTGAGCTGGCCAACCGCACCCTGCAGGAAGTGGACTTTCGCACCATGTTCAATGCCGGTGTAGTGGGTATTCGCCGTGGCGGCAGGCGGCTGTATGGCACCCTGGGTAAAATTCCGCTGCGGGTAGGAGACAGCATGCTGTTGGCGGTGGGGCCGGACTTTAAACAACACCGCAATCTGGACCGTAACTTTCATCTGCTCAGTAACAGCCTGCAGCGGCCCAAACTCAGCATGAAACAGAGTCTGTTAGCCTTCAGCGGCTTTGGACTGGTCATTGGTCTGGCAGCGCTGGGGCTGCTGCCGCTGCTGAATGGTCTTTTGTTACTGCTGGCGGCATTGTTGCTGAGCCGGGTTCTTACACTGTCGGAGCTGCGCCGGCGTTTTCCTTTTGAGCTGATGATGGTGATTGGCTCAGCGCTGACTGTGGCCAAGGCGCTGGAAAGCTCAGGGGCGGCAGAGCTGGTAGCAGATGTTATGCGCTCTCTGTTTAACGGTTATGGTGTGATGGGCGCGTTTGTGGGGGTGTATCTCATTACTTTGTTGCTGACCGAAACCGTCACCAACAATGCCGCTGCGGCCCTGGCATTTCCCATTGGCTTATCGACTGCTCATGGGTTTGGTGTGGATCCCATGCCCTTTGTTATGGCGGTAGCTTTTGGAGCCAGCGCCTGTTTTCTGGTGCCTTTTGGCTATCAGACCCACCTGATGGTCTATTCGCCGGGCCGTTACCGGGTTATCGATTATATTAAAACCGGACTGCCCATCAGTCTGCTTTACAGCGCCGGTGTGCTGGTACTGATACCGCTGTTTTTTCCGTTCTAACGGCGAATAAAACCGCAGTCGGTTCACAAGCGGTTGCATTGAAAGGCCGTTTTGCTACACTGGCCTCGCTTCGATGGTGGCCCCGTTGGTCCTCCCGCATCGAAACCTTGTCTACCTGGTCAGGCCCGGAAGGGAGCAGCCACGGCAAGGACCTTCGAGTGCCGGGATGTGGCTGGCGGGCGCCACCTCCAATATTCATACGAATCCCTTCGATTTTTCTTCTTTTTACGTTTCTCATTCAGAAATCAAAGCCTTCAACATCTGTCAAAATCTGCGCATCGCCTTTGTCTGGCTGTGTAAAACGTCGCCGTCTTCAAGCAATGGCAGTTGATATTTAAAGCTTCGGCATGGCCCGGAGCGCAGGCGGCCCGCCTGCATCTTGCCGCGTAGCGGTAACCTTGCTTACTCTTCTTGTTCGCCATGGGCACCAACCCATGCCACACTGGCTGCATATCGGTTGTTGCATACGGATGAGTGCCGCCATGTCAGGAAAAACCTTAATCCCTTTCGCCATCAGGGATGCCGATCAGCAAATCGTCTCTGTGGAAGAGGTGGAAAGCGGCCTTGGTTGTGGGTGCCATTGCCCCAGTTGCCATGGTGTGCTGATAGCACGAAAGAGCCAGCATAAAGCCCATCATTTCAGCCACCACAAGGGTAGCGAACGGGATTGCGCCTTTGCCTTTGAGACCAGCATTCGCCTGATGTTGCTGGACAAACTGGACCGGATTAACTCGCTCAGCACGCCGGCGCTGCGCATTGATGGTTTTCACAAGCCGGTGTGCACGGGCAAAACCCTGGCGGTGAGCCATGTTCCGTCATCCGGCCCGGCAGAAGGGCCCACGGCGCTATATCAGGTGGGGAATGACGCCAAATACAGGCTTGACATTTACCTGCCGCCGGCGGGCACCTGTGCAACCGCACCGCCGCTCTGGCTGTATCATCCGCGGGCTCAACAAAGCCGCAGCAACCACAGTCGCCTCAGTTCCCGCCCATTGCCAGACCAAGACAAGTCGCTCCGGTCAGAATCAGCGCCCCCACTCAGCCCAAACGCCCAGGCATCTGCAAACACTGCCGGCTGGATGCGTCCGATATTTCCCCAGAAGGCTACTGCTACCGGCAAGCTTGCATGGATTCAAGAAAGCTTACCCAAAGCGCTGCTGCAAATAGGCTATAATGTCGTTCGACTCATACATCCACTGGGTTTCGCCGTTTTCCTCAATGCGCAGGCAGGGAGATTTTACCCGGCCGCCGCCGGCCTGCAGTTCGTCTCTGTGGGGAGAGCCGGGATGTACATTGCGTTTTTCAATGGGCAGATTCAGCTTGTGCATGTTCCGGCGCACCTTGATACAGAACGGGCAGCGGGGCAGCTGATAGAGCGCCAGTTGCTGGCAGGCTTCATTTACTTCTTGCTGCGCCTCGGGGGCGCGCTTCATTTTGGCGGGGCGGGTAAGCAGATCACCCACCTGAACAATGCCACCCACTCCATTGCGTAACAGCTTGACCAACATTCAGTGTTCTCCTTGATGATGTAAAGTCAGGATTGTAACTGAAAGGGCGGCCAGGTTCGTCCTTTCAGTATGTTAAGCCACACAGGGAGGGAGCCATGCTGGAATTTCGCCGGGTGCACAAATGTTATGCCACGCCTCAGGGGCCGCTGGCCGTGTTGCAGGGGGTGGATCTGAACCTTGCCGCCGGCGAAAGTCTGGCGTTGATGGGGGAGTCGGGCAGCGGCAAATCGACGCTGCTGCATCTGGCGGCGGGGCTGGATGTGCCCGATCGGGGCGAGGTGGTCATTGGCGGCACTTCGCTGGCCGGTCTGCATGACTCAGGCCGGGCCGCCCTGAGACGCACCAGTCTGGGGCTGGTGTTTCAGCAGTTTCATCTGGTGCCAAGTTTGAACGTGGCCGACAACCTGAGGCTGCAGGCCCGGCTGGCGGGAAGGGAAGATCCGGTTTGGTCGGCGCACCTGCTGGCGCGTCTGGGGCTGAGCGGGCGCGAGCATGATTACCCCGAGCAGCTTTCCGGCGGTCAGCAGCAGCGGCTGGCTATCGGCCGGGCACTGGCGTCCCGCCCGGCGTTGTTACTGGCGGATGAGCCCACCGGCAATCTGGATGAAACTACCGCCGATGCGGTGCTGGCGCTGCTGCTGACGCTGGTGGCGGAAAGCGGCAGCAGCCTGCTGATGGTGACCCACAGTCCTAAAATGGCCGCGCCGCTGAACAGATGTTTAACCCTGCATCACGGCAGGCTTGTACCTGGGAGCACCGCATCATGATTCGAGTGGTGCTGGCTACTCTGTTGTCTCATTACCGGCGTCATCCGGGGCAGCTGGCCATGCTGCTGCTGGGGCTCTGGGTAGCGGGGGCGCTGTGGAGCGGGGTGCAGGCCATTAACGCTTCAGCGAAGGACAATTACGCCCGCGCCGAGGCACTGCTGGGCGGCAGTCTGGTGCGGCTGGAGCGGGATAACGGCGCGCCACTCACTCATGATGACTTTGTGGCACTGCGCCGGGCCGGGGTGCCGGTGTCGCCGCTGCTGGAAGGAGAGCGCGTCACCGACAGAGGCGTTCGGCTTACCCTGGTGGGCATTGATCCTTTCACTCTGCCGTCCGGCAGCAGCCTTGGCAGCACAGAGGGGCAGTTGCAGGACTTTATTGCGCCGCCCTGGCAAGTGCGGCTGGCACCAGACACCCAGGCGCAGCTGGGTGAGGTGGCCAGGCTGCAAAATGGCACTGTGTTGCCGCCCATGGTCGCGGACTCCGGGTTGCCGCCCAATATGGCGGTGATGGACATGGCCATTGCGGCGCAGTTACTGCAGGCCGGGGATAAGATTACCGCCCTGATTGGCCGTTTTGAGCAGGTACCGGCCGGGTTCAGGCAGGTTACAAGCGCCGGCCCCGGCGAGCTGACCCAAAGCTTCCATCTTAATCTCACCGCCATGGCGCTGCTGGCGCTGGTGGTGGGACTGTTTATTGTGCAGGCAGCGCTGGGGCTGGCGCTGGAGCAGCGGTTGGGCTTATTGCGCACCCTGCGGGCGCTGGGGGTGCCGGGCCGCAGCTTAACCGGCCTGCTGGCACTGGAGCTGTTGCTGCTGGGGCTGCTCGGCGCGGTGGCAGGGCTGGTGAGCGGGGTCTGGCTGGCCGGCCGTCTGCTGCCGGACGTGGCGGCCACCCTGCAAAGTCTGTATGACGCCAATGTCAGTGCCGGACTCAGCCTGCCCTGGCATTACTGGCTGGGTGGTATGGGTGTCACGCTGGGCGGACTGCTGCTTGCCGGCAGTGGCGTCTTGTGGCGGGCCAGCCGCTTGCCACTGCTGGAGCTCGGTCAGGCACAGGCCTGGCGGGCCGGTTTTCAGCGCCAGTTGCGCTTGCAGCGCTGGCTGGGGGCGGTGGCGGCGTTGCTGGCGCTGGCATGCGGGCTTTGGTTGAGTATGTCAGCTGCCGGTGAGGGCTTGCTCGCCGGCTTCGGGCTGGTGGCGACCATTTTGCTGGCCGCCGCACTCTGGCTGCCGCCGCTGCTGGGCGGGCTGCTGGACGGGTTGTTACCGCTGGCGCGCCGCCGTCCACTGACACAGTGGGCGCTGGCCGACATGCAGCTGCAACTGCCGCGTTTGTCTCTTGCCATGATGGCTTTGCTGATTGCCCTGGCCGCCAATCTGGGGGTAAGCAGCATGGTGGGCGGCTTTCGGCTGACCTTTCTCGACTGGCTCGAACAACGGCTGCTGGCAGACCTGTATTTGCGGCCGCCGGCAGCAGAGTTTGAGCGCATTCATGCCTGGCTTGGCCAGCGGCCCGAGGTGCAGACCATTCTCACCACCGCCCGTGCCGAGACCGAATTGCTTGAGGTGACCGCCGGCAAGCGGCTGCGCCGCCTTCATGTGCCGCTTGCCATTGCCGGCATAACGCCGGCACCGGTGCTGGTGGCCCGCTGGCCTCTGCTGGTGCCTGAGCAGCGTCAGGCCGCCTGGCAGGGTTTGCAACGGGGAGGGGCCTTTATTAACGAGCAGCTGGCCCGGCGTGAAGGCATTACAACCGGCGACCGGCTGACCATGGCGGTGCCCGGCGGTATAAAAACGGTAACAGTGGCGGGCATTTACCCGGACTACGGTAACCCGAGAGGCGAGCTGGTGCTGACCACGGCGCAGGTGCAGCAGTGGTTTGGCGTGCCGCCTGAGGCCATGGGTATCGTGCTTGCGCCCGGTGCCCGGGCCGGTCCGCCACGCCGGCAACTGAGCGAGCGTTTTAATGTAACAGTGCAGGATCAGCGGGAAGTGAAACAGACCGCCACCACCATTTTTGAGCGCACTTTTGCCATTACCAGGGCGCTGAATGCGCTCACTCTGGCGGTGGCGGCACTGGCACTGCTGGCCACCCTGCTGGCCCAGGCAGGGGCCTTGCGCCGGCGTCTGGCCACCATTCGGGCTCTTGGGGTGTCCCGGCACCGGTTGCTGGCGGTTCAGCTGGCCCAGCTTGCCGGCCTGGCGCTGACTACCGGGCTGCTGGCCATTCCGCTGGGGATAGCCATTACCGCTTGTCTGGTGTGGGGCATTAATGTCGCGGCTTTTGGCTGGCGGCTGCCACTGCATCTGTTTCCCGGCGAAATGGCGGTGACCCTGATGATGGCTGTGCTGGTGGCGCTGCTGGCAGCAGCCCTGCCCGTGCTGAGGCTGTGGCGTACGCCACCCCGGGCGCTGCTGGCGGAGGAAGAAAACCCATGAAGTATTTCAAGCCTGTTGCCCAGGCTCTGCCGGCTAAAGCGGCAGCTACCCTCTTCCTGCTGTGCGGGTTATTGGTTGTGAGCGGCTGCGATGCCGGCAGGGAGACCACTGCCAATGATGCCGGCTTTACCGGTCTGGGAGCAGCCAGCGAGGGATATACCCGGGCCCATGCCGGCATGTCCCTGAATTTTCCTGCCGATCACGGCCCGCACACAGGGTTTCGTATTGAGTGGTGGTATCTCACTGCCAATCTTGAAGACGAGCGGGGCGAGCCCCTGGGGTTGCAGTGGACCTTGTTTCGTCAGGCGCAGCAGTCCGTGAACACAGCAACGCCGGACAGCCCCTGGGCGGCACAGCAGATCTGGATGGCGCACATGGCGCTGTCTCGGGGCGAGCAGCACAGGGTGGCCGAGCGCTTTGCGAGGGGGACTGATGTGGTTCGTGCTGATCATCAGGCTGGCGTGATGGCGCAGCCGTTTCGGGCCTGGCTGGATAACTGGCAGCTGGAAAGTCTGAGCACCACCGAGGATGCTCTGGACCGGCTACAACTCTCGGCCGAAGCCAAAGACGGACAGGGCGACTTTGGCTATGAGCTGACGCTTGAAGCCAGCGGCCCGCTGGTACGTCATGGCATCAAGGGGTTCAGCCAGAAGTCTGCCAATGGCCAGGGCTCCATGTATTACAGTCAGCCCTTTTACCGGGCAAGTGGCCGGGTGTGGCTGAACGGCGAGTCGGTTTCCGTGAATGGCGAGGCCTGGCTGGACCGGGAATGGAGCAGTCAGCTGCTGAGTGAAAAGCAGTCTGGTTGGGACTGGTTTTCCCTGCATCTGAACAGCGGCCACAAGCTGATGGCCTTTCGTCTGCGGGGCGGGGGCGACAATCACAGCGATTATCTGTCCGGCAGCTGGATCAGCCCGGACGGGGAGATTATGCCGCTGAGTGCAGAGAGTATAACGCTGACGCCCCTGGAAAACGCCGACGTCGCCGGCCGGCACGTGCCGGTGCACTGGCGGCTCACCCTGCCGGAACAACAGCTGACGCTGTCTGTCAGCGCTCACCACCCCAATCGCTGGATGCATACTTCGGTGCCCTACTGGGAGGGGGCGGTCAGCGTGACCGATGCCGACAGCGGTGCGCCCCTTGGCCGGGGTTATCTGGAGATGACCGGATATTGATACGTTATGGCCAATGAGCTTTACAGATACATAAGAATTACCTTATATTAGTATCATCTTAATAAAAGGAGAGCGCATCATGACAAAGGGAAGAAAAACACTGGCCGCGCTGGCGCTGGGTGCCGGCATGAGTGCTGCAGGCGCGGCGCAGGCAGCGGAGTCAAAGGTATTACTGCTGGTCACCAGTGCTGCCCCTCAGGTGCAGGGCATGGCCATGGTACTGGGTAATGCCATGCAACAGCAGGGCAGTAGCGTAAACGTACTGCTGTGTGACAAAGCGGGAGATCTGGCTATTAGCGGGTACAGCAGTGCACCGCTGAAGCCCAACAATGTGACCCCGGAACAACTGATGGACAAGTTGCAGCAAGGAGGGGGCAAGGTGAGCGTGTGCGCACTTTATTTGCCCAATAGTGAATATACTCAGGCTGATCTGCGCGAGCAGGTTGACGTGGCCACGCCGGCCAACATGGCTGCCATGATGACGGCGGACGATGTGCGGGTATTCAGCTTTTAATAAGGGGTGACATTATGTGGAAACGTTTAACACCGGCGCTGCTGGCAGTAAGCATGGCACTGCCTGTTTATGCCGGGGCCGATGAGCTGGGCCTGAGCGCCAGACAAGCCTACGAGCTGAACCGCGACAATGAGCAGGTATTGCTGCTGGATGTGCGTGATCCGGTGGAGATCATGTTTGTGGGGGGCACCAATGAAGTGGATCTGAACGTGCCTTACCTGCTGGTGGACCGCAGCGTCTGGGATGAAGACAAGCAACGGTTCCGTTTATACCGCAACCCGCAGTTTATAGAGCAGGTAAAAGCAGCCCTGGCGGAGCGTGGTCTGGATGAAACCGCTACCATCATTACCATGTGCCGCTCCGGCAGTGAGCGGGGCCTGCCCAGTGCCGAATTCTTGCAGGAGCATGGTTTTACCAATGCTCACTATGTGGTGCATGGCTTTCAGGGTGACAGCATCAAGTCTGGTGAACAGGCCGGTTTCAGGCTGGTGAACGGCTGGCAGAACGAGGGGCTGCCCTGGAGCCCGCGGCTGAGCCCCGACAAACTGCAGCGTCCGCAATAACGTCTGGCGTTCTGAGCATTAAAAAACCGGTATCAGCCGGTTTTTTAATGCCAGCGGTAAGTTAATTGTTAAAACCAATTAAAAAAATAGAGAAAAACCATTATTAAAACCGCCTATTCTGGTCAATAGTGTTATTTGAACCCCAACAAGCTGTTGGTGGCCAAGCTGCTGCTACGCACAGAAGGAGAAGAATGATGTCAGCCAAGAAATGCCCGGTTATGCATGGTGCCGTTACCGAGGTTGGCCAGTCGAACATGAACTGGTGGCCCAAGGCTCTGAATCTCGACATACTTCATCAGCACGACAGCAAAACCAATCCCATGGAAAGCGGTTTTAATTATCGCGAGCAGGTAAAAACCCTCGACTTTGCTGCCCTTAAAAAAGATCTCACCGAGTTAATGACCAACAGCCAGCCCTGGTGGCCGGCCGACTGGGGCCATTATGGCGGCCTGATGATACGGCTGTCCTGGCATGCCGCCGGCTCTTACCGCATTGCCGACGGCCGTGGTGGTGCTGCCACCGGTAACCAGCGCTTTGCCCCGCTTAACTCCTGGCCCGACAATGCCAACCTCGATAAAGCCCGCCGGCTGCTGTGGCCCATTAAAAGAAAGTATGGCAACAAGCTGAGCTGGGCAGATCTCATCACCTATGCCGGCACCATCGCCTATGAGTCCATGGGCCTCAAGACCTTTGGCTTTGCCTTTGGCCGGGAAGATATCTGGCATCCGGAAAAAGACATTTACTGGGGAGCGGAAAAAGAATGGCTGGCACCCAGCGGCAGCGAAAACAGCCGTTATTCCGGCGAGCGGGATCTGGAAAACCCGCTGGCAGCGGTGATGATGGGGCTGATTTATGTCAACCCGGAAGGGGTAGACGGCAAGCCCGATCCGCAGAAAACTGCCCATGACATACGAGAAACCTTCAAGCGCATGGCCATGAACGACGAAGAAACCGTGGCGCTGACCGCCGGTGGCCATACGGTGGGTAAAACCCATGGCAACGGCAATGCCGCCGAGCTTGGCCCCGAGCCTGAGGCTGCCGGTCCGGAGGAGCAGGGTCTGGGATGGAACAACCACACTCGCCGTGGCATTGGCCGTGATACCGTGACCAGCGGTCTGGAAGGTGCCTGGACTACCCATCCCACCGTATGGGATAACGGGTATTTTGAGATGCTGCTTAACCATGAATGGAAATCGGTTAAAAGCCCGGCGGGGGCCTGGCAATGGGAGCCGGTGGATATCAAGGAAGAAGATAAACCAGTGGACGTGGAGGATCCTTCCATTCGTCATAACCCCATGATGACAGACGCCGACATGGCGATGAAGGTGGACCCGGCCTACCGTAAAATATCCGAGCGCTTTTATCAGGATCCGGCTTACTTCTCCGAGGTGTTTGCCCGGGCCTGGTTCAAGCTCACCCACAGGGATATGGGACCCGGCACCCGTTATATTGGCCCGGATGCACCCAAAGAAACCCTGATCTGGCAGGATCCCGTGCCCGCCGGCTCCACCCAGTACAATGTGCAGGATGTTAAAGACAAGATCGCCAAAAGCGGGCTTACTATCAGCGAGCTGGTGTCCACCGCCTGGGACAGCGCCAGAACCTTCCGTGGCTCGGATATGCGCGGCGGTGCCAATGGTGCCCGTATTCGCCTTGAGCCGCAACGAAGCTGGGAAGGCAATGAGCCGGCGCGGCTGAACAAGGTGCTGAGTGTGCTTGAACCCATTGCCGCCGACAGCGGTGCCAGTCTGGCCGATGTGATTGTTCTGGCAGGTAATGTGGGCATAGAGCAGGCCGCAGCGGCAGGGGGTGTGCAGCTGGAAGTGCCGTTTTCGCCGGGCCGGGGCGATGCCACCGATGACATGACGGATGTGGAGTCTTTTGAACCACTGGAGCCGGTGCATGATGGCTACCGTAACTGGCTGAAAAAAGACTATGCGGTGAATGCGGAAGAGCTGCTGCTCGACAGAACCCAACTGATGGGGCTGACTGCTCCGGAAATGACGGTGCTGATCGGCGGCATGCGGGTATTGGGCACCAACCACGGTGGCAGCAAACACGGTGTGTTCACCAGCCGGCCGGGCACCCTGTCCAATGACTTTTTTGTGAACCTCACCGATATGAATTACCGCTGGCAGCCGGCGGGAGATCATTATGAAATCCGGGACCGGCAAAGCGATGACGTCAAGTGGACCGCCAGCCGGGTAGACCTGGTGTTTGGCTCCAATTCGGTGCTTCGTGCCTATGCCGAGCTGTATGCCCAGGACGATAACAGAGTCAAGTTTGTGCACGACTTTGTGGCTGCCTGGACCAAGGTGATGAACGCCGACCGTTTTGATTTAAACGCCTGATCCAGTCCTTTCTGCCGCTATGGCCACCAGTGTTATCAGGTGATCCCCATGGCGGCAGTATCTTGCTGTCACTTCTGTACCCGCCGGCCAGTGCTTGTTGAGACTGGTCAGCAGCCGCATTCTGGCACGGCCGTTACTGGCCGCCACCACTTGCGCATCCTGAAAGTAAAACTGTGTTCCCGTCAGCGGATACAGCGCCTTGTACAGACTTTCTTTTAAGGAAAACGCCAGGGTCAGCTGCTCACCAAGACAGGCCCCGGTCAGCCGGGTCTGCTCATCGGCGGTCAGCAGGGCAGGGATCAGCGCGCTGGCCCTGTCATGGGCAAGGCAGGGCTCAATATCCACGCCAAGCGCGCCATAGTCTTGAGTGCGGGCCACCACGGCAGCGGCATGGGTGTCGCTGTGGCTGATGCTGCCGGTAAACCCGGCCGGCCACACAGGAGCACGCTTCGGCCCCATGGCCGGCATATGGTGCACCCCTGCCAGCCGGTACAGTGCTTCAGCAGCGCACCGGCGGCCGGCAATAAACTCGGCCCGGCGTTTGGCAGAAGCCTTGTTCAAGCCCAGCCGGCCGGTGTCTGCCTTTGCCAGCTGGTTCCTGTCAAACCGGCCGCCAATAAAACAGACGTTGGCCAGTCCGGGCCTGAACAACATATCAGGGGGTGATCAGGGTAACAGTGTTGCCGGCCGCTTCCACCGGTACCGGTGCATCCTTGGGTGCCTGACGGCCCTTGCCTTTGGCTTTGTTGCTCACATAAACCTGACCGGTTTTCGGATCAATGGCCAGGGTCTGGGGGCGCACGCCGGTGAACAGATGGGCGGTTACATAGTGAGTGTCGGCGTCCACCACGGAAACAGTACCGTCGTTGCGGTTGGCCACATAGAGATCGCCGCTTTGCGGGTGAACCCGGGCGCTCAGGGCACCGTCACCGGTTTTTACCGTCTTGGTTACCTTGCCGCTTTTGAGATCGATCAGTGACACACCGCCGGACTTCTGATTAATGGCATAGAGCACGTTGTTTTTGGTATCGATGGCCAGGTTGATGGTGTCAAAAGGCTGAGCCTTGGCGTCATCTTCCAGGCTGACAGAGTCAAAGGTGCGCAGCACGTTCTGGGTCTTAATATCGACTTCGGCAATTTTGCTGTTGCTCAGGTCAGCCACATACAAACGCTGCTTGCCGGCATCCAGCGCCAGACCGGCGGCAGACTGCACCGGAGACACAATAACGGACTCCAGCGTGTCGGTGGCACCGTCAATCACCCAAACAGCGCTGGCCGGGCCTTTTTTGCCGTCCCGCTCTATGCCACCAAAGGCACTGATATAGATTTTGTTGGTGCCTTCATCCACCACGGCCTGGCGCAGGTGATTGGACTCATTGCCGCTGTTTTCGATAACAGCCACTTCCTTGCCGGTTTTCAGATCATACACACCGACCAGCCCTTTACGGGTGTCAACAGCATAGATTTTCTGGGTCTGAGCGTTGATCCCTAAGCCAAAGGGCGTGATTCCGCCGGTTTCAATTTTGGTTTTCTGCTCCAGGGTGTTGGCGTCCAGCACCACTATGCCCGGGCTTACGCTTTGCTCACTGTCGTTACCCAGGCCGGTGACGGCGGCATACACCGCCTGATTGGCGGGGTTAAAGGCAATTTCATAGACGCGCTCGTCCACTTTTACCGAGCGGGCCACCTCTGGCGCGGCCAGCGCCGGGGTGGCGGTGCCGATGGCGGCCGCCAGCAGAGAAAGAGCAAAGGTATGGCGCAGCCGTAAACCGCGCTGGGATGCGTGTCTGAACATGCAGAAACTCCTGTAAGAAAAAAGTAGTGACAAAAGTAAGTAACGCCGGAAAAGTTCAATAGCTTGCTCACTTTATCAAACTAATGCAAGTAAATATCATTTGCTTTTGAGTTTTGAATATCTTAAGTTTCTACCCCACTGGCCTGCATCAGGCAGGACCACACATTCTCTGTTCGGATACATAGCGGTAATGACTTCTCCTTCCACTGCACCTCAGTTGTGGGTGCTTAATGTTGTAGCTCTGGTTGGCACCATGGCCATCATGGCGTTTGTGGCCGTGGTAGGCCCTGTGGTGCGCCTGCTTGGCCTGGCAGACTGGCACGGGGGGCTGGCACTCACCGTGGGTGGCGTGCTCTGGATGCTGGCGGCCCGGCGCTGGGGCAGGCTCAGTGACAAGGTCGGGCGGCGGCGGGTATTGCTTATCTCCCTCAGTGCCTATGCCGTTACCTATGTGCTGATGGCCTGGTCCATCGACCTGGCTCTGACCAGCCCGCCGGCCATGGCGCTGTCACTGTTTATTCTGGTGGGCAGCCGCGCCCTGGTGGGGCTGTTTTATGCGGCTGTGCCCGCCATTACCGCTGCCTCTGTGGCGGATCAGGTGGTGCCACAACATCGCGCCTCGGCCATGGCCAAACTGGGCGCGGCCAATGCGGTGGGTCTGGTGACCGGCCCTGTGGTGGCGGGCTGGATAGCCTTGTATGACATTGCCTGGTCCTTGTATGCCGCAGCGGCCATGCCGGTGCTGGCGCTGGTACTGATTGCCTGGAAACTGCCGGAAACCTATGCCGGTAACTCATCCGGCAATAAGACCGGTAGTAAGCCGGGGCAGGGCAGTGGCCCTGTGGTGGGCTGGCTTGACGCCCGGCTGCGGCTGCCGCTGTTTGCGGTGTTTGCCGCCATGATGGCGGTGGCCATCACCCAGGCAACGGTCGGGTTTCTGGTACTGGATCGCATGCAGCTGTCCTTGAGTGAAGGAGCCAAAACTGCCGGTTATGCCCTGACCGCCGTGGGTGCCGGTCTGATTTGCTCTCAAAGTCTGATGATGCGTATTACTCGTCCTCCCGAGCGCTGGCTGCTGCTCGGCTCGCTGCTTGCGGGCAGCGGTTTTGGTGCCGTGGCGTGGCTTGAAAGCGCCATGCCCATGCTGGCGGCCTTTGGCTTGGCTGGACTTGGCATGGGCATGGTGCGTCCGGCGGTTCAGGCGTTAACTGCTAACCGTGTAGACGCCCATGAGCAGGGCGCAGCCGCCGGCATGGTGGCCTCCATGCAGGGGCTGTCGATGATAGTGGGGCCCCTGGCCGGGACCCTGTTATACCGCATTGCACCGGGTGCGCCCTATGTGCTTGTACTGATGTTACTCATGCTGTTGGCCATTGCCGTGTGGCGCTATTCGTCGGCAGACACCATTCAAGAAACCCCGGGAGTATCGCCATGATAAACCGCCTGCCTTTTACCGACGCTCTGGCCACTGCCGAGCAGCGCCGCTACCGTTTTGTGCTGCGTGGCCCAAAGCAGCAGTTGCAGACACAGGGCTGTCTGGCTTGCCTGCCCGCAGGCAACACCCAGACCCTGAGCCAGCGGGTAAGTGCGTTTTTCAGCACCCGCCGCACCGGGCCGGCCCTGCTGGTGGGTGCGCTGCCCTTTGATCCCTTTGCCGATGATGCCCTCTACCAACCCGCCGAGTTAGTGGCCGGTGAAGAGCCGGTGACGCCGCTGGCCCCCCTGGTGAATGAAGCCCGGGCAGAGCCGCCGGCGGCGGACTATGCCAGCATGGTGGCCCACTGTGTGGCCGGCATAGACGGGCGCACACTCAGCAAGGCGGTGCTGGCGCGCAGTCTGCAGCTGCAGGCCGCAGCCAGCCTGGATCCGCTGGCGCTGGCCGCCCGGCTGGAGCAGGACGCCAGTGTCACCACCTATGTGCTGCCGGTACCGGTGGCCACCAATGCACCGCCGGCCTGGCTGGTGGGAGCCAGCCCGGAGCTGCTGATTTCCCGGCGGGGGCGCACCATAGTGTCTCATCCGCTGGCCGGTTCGGCCCGCCGCCGTGCCAATGCAGAAGAAGATGCCGCCGCCGCCCGTTCCCTGTCGGCGTCGGCCAAGGATCTGGAAGAGCACGCCTATGTGGTGGATGCCATTAAAACCGCGCTGGCACCGCTGTGCAGCGAGCTGGATGTACCGGACAGCCCGTCCCTTTATACCACCAACACCATGTGGCACCTGGGCACCCGTATTACCGGCACCCTGAAAGACGACAGCATCTCTGTGGCTACCCTGGCCGGCCTGCTGCACCCCACGCCGGCGGTATGCGGTACCCCCCGCCAGCAGGCGCTGGACACCATTTCCCGTCTGGAGCCGGTCGACAGAGGCTTTTATGCCGGTGCCGTGGGCTGGGTAAATGATGCCGGCGACGGTGACTGGTATGTGGCCATTCGCTGCGCCCATGTGCAGGCCAATAGCCTGCGGCTGTTTGCCGGTGCCGGCATAGTGGCCGACTCCGAACCCGAGCTGGAGGTAGCCGAAACCGGTGCCAAATTCCGCGCCCTGCTTAACGCCCTGGGGGTGGACGATGAACTTGAATTTGAGGAACAACACCATGACTAACGTCCCGCTCAGCCAGCGCTGGCCTGCCGCCCTTGAGCAGAAATACAAGGCTGCCGGCTACTGGCGCGGTGAAACCTTTCCGGCCTTTTTGCGTGAGCGCGCCGAACGGCTTGGCCACAAGGTGGCGGTGGTGGCCGGCGACACCCGCATCAGCTACGGTGAACTTGACCGGGAAGCCTGTCGCATCGGGGCCGGCCTGCTGGCACTGGGGCTGAACCCCGGCGACAGAGTGATAGTGCAGTTCGGTAATGTGGCGGAGTTTATTCCTGTGGTATGCGGCCTGTTTTATGCCGGGCTTGTCCCTGTGTATGCGCTGCCGGCCCACCGCATTACCGAAGTCACTCATTTTGCCAAAAAGGCCGGGGCCAGCGCCTACCTTGCCGGACGTCACTACGGCGGTTTTGACTATGCCACCCTGGCCGCCGGGCTGGGCCGGACTCTGCCTGAGCTGAAGGTGGTGATGGCCGGCGAGGGGCATGACTATATTGCGCTGGAGCAGCTGGCAGGAGACACCAGCCTGTTGCCCGCCGGATTCGATCCTCAGTCCGTGGCTTTCTTGCAGCTGTCCGGTGGCAGTACCGGTCTGTCCAAGCTGATTCCCCGCACGCACGACGATTACATCTACTCGTTTCGTGCCAGCAACGCGCTGTGCGGCATTGATGAGCACAGCGTTTATATGGTGGCGCTGCCGGCGGCCCACAACTTTCCCATGAGTTCACCGGGCTGGCTGGGTGCCCTGCATGCAGGGGCCACAGTGGTGCTGAGCGACAGCGCCGAGCCCGCTGCCGCCTTTGCCCTGATTGAACGGGAACAGGTCACCTGTGTGGGGCTGGTGCCGCCGCTGGCGCTGTTGTGGGCCGATGCCGCCGGTCACAGCCCCCATGATATTTCCAGCCTGAAAGTGATGCAGGTGGGCGGGGCCAAGCTGCTGCCGGAAGCCGCCCGCCGGCTGCAAAATGCGCTGCCCTGTACCCTTCAGCAGGTGTTTGGCATGGCCGAAGGCCTGGTCAACTATACCCGCCTGAACGACAGTGACGAGCTGATCGTCAATACTCAGGGCCGGCCCATCAGCCCCGATGACGAAGTGCGCATTGTGAACGATAACGGCGAACCGGTGGCGGAAGGCGAAGCCGGACACCTGCAGGTGCAGGGGCCCTACACCATTCGCGGTTATTACAACGACGAGGCGGCCAACGCCAAAAGCTTTACCACAGACGGCTTTTATTGCACCGGCGATATCGTCAAGCGCACACCGGAAGGTTATCTGGTGGTGCAGGGCCGGGCCACGGATCACATTAACCGCGCCGGGGAAAAAATCTCCGCCGAAGAAATAGAAGACTATCTGCTGAGCCACCCACAAGTATTTGACGCCGCCGTGGTGTCCATTCCCGATGAGTATCTGGGCGAGCGCAGCTGCGCCTTTGTCATGGCAAGAGAGCAGCCGCCCCGGGCGGTGGAGCTGAAAAAATGGGTGCGCGAGCAGGGGCTGGCGACCTTTAAGGTGCCGGATCAAATTGTGTTTGCCGACGCCTTTGATACCACGGCCGTGGGCAAAATCAGCCGGCGGGAGCTGCGCGCCCGGCTGCGCCAACGTTATCTGGAACAAACCGAGGAGCAAGGCTGATGGGACTTCCCGTTATTTCCGACTATGCCCAACCCACCGCCCACGAGCTGCCCGAGGCCCGTGCCCGCTGGCAGCCCGAGGCCGGCCGGCTGGCGCTGCTGGTGCACGACATGCAGCATTATTTTCTGCGGCCCTTTAATGCCGCCGGCGCGCCGCTGGCACCGGCCATTGCCAATATCGCCGCCCTGATTGCCCATTGCCGGGCACGGCAGATCCCGGTGTTCTACACCGCTCAGAGAGGCAATCAGCAGCGTTGCGACCGTGGCCTGCAGGCCGATTTGTGGGGGCCGGGCATGAGCCGCGCGCCCGAGCATGAAGCCATTATCGAGGCGCTTGCTCCCCAGCCGGACGATCATGTGCTGGTCAAGCACCGCTACAGCGCCTTTCAGCGCAGCAACCTGGAAACCCTGATGCGGGTGCGCGGGCGGGATCAATTACTGGTGACCGGTGTATATGCCCATATCGGCTGCACCGCCACCATTGCCGAGGCGTTTCAGCTGGACATAGAGCCCTTTATTGCCGCCGACGCCGTGGCCGACTTCAGCCGTGAGGATCAGATGTCGGCCCTGCACTGGATTGCCCGCACCTGCGGTGTGCCCATGACCACAGAACAACTGTTAAAGGCCCTTTGAAATGAGCAAACAAGCACCCCTTACCCTGGAGCGTATGCGCAGCGATATTGCCGCCATTCTGGGTGAAAGCCCTGATGAACTGTACAACGACGACAACCTGCTGGACTGGGGGCTGGATTCGATGCGCATTTTTAACCTGTCGGTGGAATGGAACAAAACCGGCCTGGAGCTGCGTTTTGCCGATCTGGCGGAAACGCCGACGCTCGATGGCTGGTGGCAGCAGGTGCAGCGTCAGCAGGGCGGTGCCTGATAATGTCAGGCCATCATTATTCCCTGACCGAAGCCCAGCAGGGACTTTGGTTTGCCCAGCAGCTGGCACCGGACAATCCGGCCTTTAACACCGCCCATGTCATTTATCTTGAGGGCGAGCTGAATGTGAATGCCTTTGAGCAGGCCGCCAATCAGGCCGCCAGGGAGGCCACCAGTCTGCAGCTGCGCTTTGCCCAGGGTCCGCTGCAGTGGCCCGACGCCGCGCACACGCCCCGGCTGGAAGTGATTGACATGGTCCATCAGCCGCAAGCCGCCGAGCAGCACTATCTGGCCGATGTGAACCGGCCGCTGGATCCCTGTCAGGACAAGCTGGCCTGCCAGCGGCTGTATCTGCTGGGTGAGGGTCGCTACGCCTGGTATGTGCGGGTGCACCATCTGGTGAACGATGGCTATGGCATGGCGCTGTTCTGCGAGCGGGTCAGTGCCCTTTATGCCGGTGACGGCCGCAGCCAGCCCTTTGCGCCCTGGCTGCCGGTATGGCAGGAAGATCAGGACTACCAGCTCGGCGAACGCCGACGCCGGGATCAGGCCTACTGGAAAGACACCCTGAATGCGTTGCCGCCGCCGGCCACCCTTGCCGGCGAGCCTCAGCCCCATGCGGCTGTGCATGCCTGCCACCGGCACAGAGTGCCTTTGGGCCATGAGCTGCGTGCTCAGCTGTTAAGCCTGTGTCAGGCCCGGCAGCTGCCCTGGCCCGATGTGCTGACCGTACTGACCGCTGAATATTGCCGCCGCCACAGCGATCAGGCCGCGGAAGTGGTGGTGGGCGTGCCCTATATGGGCCGCCTGGGCAGCAAGGCGGCGCGCCTGCCCGCCATGGTGATGAACGTACTGCCGCTGGCCCTGCGAGCGGGAAATGAGGCCTTAAGCGAGTTTCTGCCCCACACGGTGCGGGAGCTGACCCGGGGCCGCCGCCATGGCCGCTACCGGGGTGAGCAGCTGCGCCGGGACCTGGGCCTGATTGGCGGCCAGCGCCGGCTGCACGGGCCGCTGATCAATGTGCAGCCCTTTTACACTCCTTTTACCCTCAAGGGCATGCAGGCCGAACTGCACATTTTAAGCACGGGGCCAGTGGACGACCTGACCCTGGGCTTTCGGGGCAATGGCCAGGACAGCCTGCACCTTGAAATTGAAGCCAATGGTCGCCTTTACAGCCAGCAAGACGTAGCGGATCACAGTGCCCGGCTGCCGGCCTTTTTGCAGGCGGCACTGTCGGTATGGCAGCACAATGGCCGGCTGCAGGACATTCCCCTGGCCACCCCCGCCGAGCAGGCGCGGTATTCTCTTGAAGTAAACAAGACTGACCATATTGTGCCCGACACCACACTGGTGGCACTGTTCGAGGCCCAAATGGCGGCCACCCCCGGGGCCACGGCGCTGGTGTTTAACGGTGAGCACATGAGTTACGCCGAGCTGGAGCAACGCAGCCGGGCACTGGCGCTGACGCTGCCGCCGTCGTCCCTGGTGGCGGTGGCGCTGCCGCGCTCCTTTGAACTGGTTATCGCCCTGCTGGCCATTCAGCGCGCCGGCGGTGCCTATCTGCCGCTGGATGCCAGCCAGCCCGACGAACGCCTGCGCCGCATTCTTGACTCGGCCCGGCCGGCCCGAATACTGACCGATGAGCCGGCGCGCTTTGCCCGCTGGCAGCCACTGGCCCCCGGCAGCTGGCCTCAGCACAGCACAGTGGCGTTGGCTCACCGGCCCGTGCCGCAGGATGCCGCCTATGTGATTTATACCTCCGGCTCCACCGGTGAGCCCAAGGGGGTGGTGGTGGAGCACAAAGCTATCGTCAACCGGCTGCTGTGGATGCAGGCGTTTTTTGCGGTGGATGCCAGCGAGCGCATTTTGCAGAAAACCCCCGCTACCTTTGATGTGTCGGTATGGGAGTTCTTTTTGCCGCTGCTGAGCGGGGCCTGTCTGGTGATAGCGCCCCCCGACGCCCATCAGGATCCGCGGCATATCGCCCGGCTTATTGATGAAGAGGGCATTACCACGCTGCACTTTGTGCCTTCCATGCTGGCGGCCTTTCTGGCCACTCCCGGCGGTGAGCATGCTTCCCTGCGCCGGGTAATTGTCAGTGGCGAGGCCCTGACCGCCAGCCTGCGGGACCGCTTTCATCAGCGGCTGTCGGCCCGCTTGTTCAACCTGTATGGACCCACGGAAGCGGCGGTGGACGTGAGCTGGTGGGAAGCGAGCCGCAGCGACACCAGCATTTCCGTGCCCATTGGCTTTCCGGTGTGGAACACCCAGCTGTATGTGCTGGATGCCGAGTTTCGGCCCCAGCCGCCCGGCGTGGCCGGTGATCTGTATCTGGGCGGGGTGCAGCTGGCCCGGGGGTATCTGGGCCAGCCGGCGCTCACCAATGAGCGTTTTATTGCTAATCCCTTTACACCCGGCGAGCGGCTTTATCACAGCGGCGATGTGGCACGTTTTCGCCGGGACGGGGCGGTGGAATATCTGGGCCGCAGTGATGATCAGATAAAACTGCGCGGCCTGCGCATTGAGCTGGGCGACATTACCCACGCCCTGAGCACGGCACCGGGCGTGGCCCGGGGTGAAGTGCTGCTGCGCCATGACGACGGCAACCCCAGACTGGTGGCCTATATGCAGGCCAAAGAGCAGGCCAAAGACAATGCCGTGCCCGATGAAGCGGCACTGCGCCTGCATCTGGCGGGCCGGTTGCCGGATTACATGGTGCCCTCGGCCTTTGTCTGGCTTGAGCACTGGCCGCTGTCGGCTAACGGCAAGCTGGATCGCAAGGCGCTGCCGGCACCCAAAGCCGACAGCGGCAGCGGCGGCGAGCCGCAAACCGCCACCGAACAGGCGCTGGCCGTCCTGTTTGCCGAGCAGCTGAAGCTGGCCGCGCTGCCGGGGCGGCAGGATGACTTTTTTGCTCTTGGGGGCGACTCGCTCTCGGCGGTGCATCTGCTGCTGGCCATAGAAGTCCGCTGGCAGCGGGATCCGGGGCTGGGCGCTTTGTTTGCCAATCCTACGGTAGCGGGGCTGGCGGCCGTGCTGGACGCGCACCAGTTCAGCATTGATGACGGCCTGGGGCCTTATATACAACTCTCGAAAGGGCAGGGCAGTCTGCCTCCGGTATTTGCGGTGCACCCGGCGGGGGGCATTGCCTGGAACTACCGCGAGCTGGCCCAGCGCCTGCCCGGCCGTACGCTGTATGGCCTGCAGTCACCGGCGCTGAACCCACAGCAACCCCTGGAGGACAGCATCAACAGCCTGGCGGCCCGTTACGTTGAGACTATCAATGAGCTGTACCCGACAGGGCCCGTGCACCTGCTGGGCTGGTCTGTGGGCGGCATTATCGCCCAGGCCATGGCGGTGCGGCTGCAGCAGCTGGGGCGGCCGGTGGGCATGGTGGCGCTGCTGGATGCCTATCCGGCGGAATGCTGGCGCGCCGAGCCGGAGCCGGGCCCGGTGGCGGCGCTGCGCGCCCTGCTGGCCATTGCCGGTTACGATCCGGAGCAGCACACAGAGCTCGACACCCGTGAAAAGGTAGTGGCGTTTTTGCGCCGGGGCGACACCACCCTGGGCAATTTGCCCGAGGCAGCGCTGGATGGCGTGGTGCGGGCGGTGACCAGTACCAACAAATGGGTGCGGGAGCACTATCATCAGCCGCTGGCGGGCACTCTGCTGCACGTGCGTGCCGGCCGGGATCATGGTGATAAGCCCTGGCTGCAGTCGTCCCTCTGGGCACCCTATGCCACTCAAGTACAAGCCATTGAATTACCTTTTTTACATGCCGAAATGACCGGCAGTCAGGCCTCGGCGGCACTGGCCCCCGAGCTTGCCGCCGTCATGGCCCACACCGAGGAGAACATAAAATGCAGCTGAGCGGATTTAACGGCAAACTGGCGCTGGTTACCGGTGCCGGCGGCGGCATTGGCCGGGCTCTGGTCAAACTGCTGCATCACAGCGGCTGCTCAGTGGTGGCCACGGATGTGGTGGCCCCTGAGTTTGACGGTTTGCCCCGAGTGCACAGCCGCCCGCTGGATGTGACCGACTCAGTGGCGGTCAACGCCCTGGTGGATGACATTGAACAGCGGCTGGGCCCCATCGGCTTTGGTATCAATGTGGCCGGTGTGCTGCAGTCCGGCACCATAGACACCATTGATGATGCGCAGTGGCGGCGTACCTTTGCGGTAAATACCGACGGGGTCTTCTATCTGTGCCGGGCCCTGGCCAGAGTAATGAGCCCGCGCCGGCAGGGCGTTATGGTGACAGTGGGCTCCAATGCCGCCGGCATACCGCGGCACGCCATGGCCGCCTATGGCGCGTCCAAGGCGGCGACCCACATGTTGATGCGTTGCCTGGGGCTGGAGCTGGCCCCCCTTGGCATTCGCTGCAACACGGTGGCACCCGGCTCTACCCTGACGCCCATGCAAACCGGCATGTGGGCCGACGAGCGTGGCGCTGAACAGGTGATTGCCGGCCTGCCGAATATTTATAAAACCGGCATTCCGCTGGGCAAACTGGCGCAACCCGAGGACGTAGCCAATGCGGTGATGTTTTTGCTGTCGGATCAGGCCGGCCATATAGTAATGGACGATCTCTATGTGGACGGCGGTGCCACCCTGCGCGGTTAACAAGGATAATAAGCATGTTGTATGTTAAAAAACTCAGGCACTGGCTCTGCCTGCTGATGCTGGTCACCACACCGGCGCTGGCAGGGCAAACGGTGACCGACCTGCGCGGTCGTACCGTGACCCTGCCCAACAAAATAGAGCGCATCGCCATTGACGACGGCCGCTTTCTGCTGGCGCTGTCGCTGATATCTGATGATCCGGTGCAGCACCTGGCGGGCTGGCCCAAAGACATCAACCGGGTGGGCGAGCATTATTATCAGCAGCTCAGGGCGGCATTTCCGGCCATTGAGCAAGTGCCGCTGGTGTCCAGCTCCGCCGAAAGCTTTGATATGGAGTCCATGCTGGCCGCCGAGCCCGATGTGGCCGTGCTGTCATTAAGCCGGGGCCCTACGGAGGATCAGATTGCGCTGCTGGAGGCGTCCGGCATTGCCGTGGTGTTTATCGACTTCTTTATTGATCCCTTCAAGCATCAGGCCCCCAGCCTGCAGCTGCTGGGCACCCTGACCGGCCACGAGCAGCAGGCCAGTGACTATCTGGCGCTGCGGGATGCGCATCTGGCCCAGATTGCCGAAAAACTGCAAGAGAGCACCGACAAGCCCAGCGTCTTTATGGAAGCCCATGCGGGCATTACTCAGGACTGCTGCTTTTCCCCGGGCACCGGCGGAGTAGGGGATTATATCGACTTTGCCGGCGGCCATAATATAGGCGCAGACGTGCTGACCCGGGCCTCGGGCAAGCTGAATCTGGAATACATTATTGCCAGTGATCCTGATGTGTATATCGCCACCGGCGGCCCTGCGCTGGAAAAAAGCAACGGCCTGGTGCTGGGCGGCGGCTATGGCCCCGAGCAGGCCAGAGCGGCCCTGCAGCGGGTGGCCGAGCGTCAGGGCATTCAGGATCTGACCGCCGTTCATCAGGGCCGGGTATACGGACTGGCACATCAGCTGCTGAACTCGCCCCTGGACATAGTGGCGGTGGAAGTGCTGGCCAAGTGGCTGCACCCTGAGGTGTTTGCCGATCTTGCGCCGGCTCAAACCCTTGCCACCATCAATCAGGACTTTCTGGCGGTACCCTATGAGGGCACCGGCTGGATCAGTCTGTCTTCTGCTGAGTAATGCCCTTGAATACCCTGACTGAACAACGCAGCGCCAGCGCTGACATTTTATTTGCCTATCGCGGCAAGGTGCGCTGGCGGCTGCTGGTGCTGGCCGCGCTTACCCTGTTGTGCGCCGCCGCCCTGCTGCTGGACATGACTACAGGCCCCTCTGCCATGACCGCCGCCCAGGTGTGGGCCGGGCTGTTGGATCCGGCATCGCTGTCGCCGGCCCAGCACACCATTATCTGGAATGTGCGTCTGCCCTATGCACTGATGGCGGTGCTGGTGGGAGCGGCCCTGTCTCTGGCCGGGGCCGAGATGCAGGCCATTCTCAATAATCCTCTGGCCAGCCCCTTTACCCTGGGGGTGTCGTCTGCGGCGTCATTTGGTGCCGCCTTGGCCATCGTGCTCGGCATCAGTCTGCCCTTTATAGCCGCCGAATGGATGGTATCCCTTAACGCCTTTATTTTTGCCTTTGGCTCTGTGCTGCTGCTGCAGCTGATGACCAGGCTGCGCAGCAGCAGCGTGGAAACCATGGTGCTGCTGGGCATTGCGCTGGTGTTTGTGTTTAACGCTCTGGTGGCCTTTGTGCAGTTTGCCTCTTCTCAGGCGGCGCTGCAGCAGCTGGTGTTCTGGAGCATGGGCTCGCTGTCCCGCGCCAACTGGCAGAATGTGGGGCTGATGGCGCTGGTATTGCTGCTGGTGGTGCCGTTTTCACTGTTGTCTGCCAGCAAGCTGACCGCCCTGCGGCTGGGGGAAGATCGCGCCCGCAGCTTTGGTATTCATGTGGGACGGCTGCGCTTTCTGGCGCTGCTCAGGGTCAGCCTGCTGGCCGCCACCTCGGTGGCCTTTGTGGGCACCATCGGCTTTATCGGTCTGGTGGGGCCGCATATTGCCCGCTTGCTGCTGGGTGAGGATCATCGCTTTTTACTGCCGGGCACTCTGCTGACCGGGGCGCTGATTATGGCGCTGGCCTCGGCGGCCAGCAAAATGCTGGTGCCCGGCGTGTTGTTGCCGGTGGGTATCGTCACCGCCATGGTGGGCGTGCCGGTATTTTTGTTGCTGATCTTCTGGAAACCGGAGGCCCGATCATGAGTGACGGTCTGACTATTACCAACCTGGCCACCGGCTACCGCAAACGGGCCGTGGTGCAGGGCGTGACCCTGCCCATGCTGAGTCCCGGCGGCGTGTATTCCCTGATTGGCCCCAATGCCGCCGGCAAAAGCACCCTGCTCAGAGCGCTGGCGGGATTGCAGCCAGCGACGGGCTCAGTACAGTTGAACGGCTCCGAGCTGATAGGCAAGCCGCTGGCAGACTGGGCCAGAAGCGTCACCTATATGCCCCAGACTCTGCCTCAGGGGGTGTCGCTGAATGTGCTGGAAAGTGTGATCAGCGCGCTCAGGGCCTCTCCCATGGAGGGGCTGCACAGCAGCGAGGCCATCAAGCAGCATGCGGTGAGCGTACTGGAGCGGGTGGGCATTATTGATCTGGCCATGCGCAACCTGGGGCATTTGTCCGGCGGCCAGCGCCAGCTGGTGTCTCTGGCTCAGGTGCTGGCGCGCAACCCTAGGGTGCTGCTGCTGGATGAGCCCATCAGTGCGCTGGATTTAAAGCATCAGTTTCGCGTGATGCGGCTGGTGCGGGAGCTGGCCCGGGAGCGGCACATGATAGTGATGGTGGTGCTCCATGATTTAAGCATCGCGGCCCGCTGGTCCGACGGCATTGTGATGCTGGCCAGAGGCAAGGTGGTGGCCAGCGGCACGCCGGAGCAGGCCATTACGCCGGCTTCTCTGGCCGAGGTGTATGGGGTCAGGGCGCGTATTGAATACTGCGCGCGTGGCCAGATGCAGGTAATGATTGACGACGAGGCCCTTGAAGATGACATGGTCACTGGCTGACAGCCGGGTACGTAATTATTGTGCCAACAGCAGCGGCATTGAATACGAGATCAGTATCTGGCAGCCCAAGGGCGAGCCGCCTGAGCAGGGCTGGCCCGTGGTTTATGTGCTGGACGGCAATGCCTTGTTTGCCACTGTTGTGGAGGCGATACAGCGCGGCGGCCGCCGGCCCGATGCCACCGGTGTGGGGCTGGCCGCCGTGGTGGGCATTGCCCATGGTGATGAACGGCTGTTTGCCACCGAGTTCCGTTACCGGGACTTTACCTTTGAACCCTCGGCAGCGGTAAAAGCCGATACCGCCGGTGGTGGCAGGGCATTTCTGGACTTTATCAGCCGGCAGCTGACGCCTGAGCTGGCCCGGGAATTTAATTTTAACCGGGCTCATCAGATGCTGTTCGGCCATTCTCTGGCCGGTTATTTTGTGCTGAATGCGCTGGGCCTGCAGCCTCATGCCTTTTCCCACTTTGCCGCCATCAGCCCTTCTGTGTGGTGGCAGCCCGACGCGTTGACCAAACGACTGCAGCAGCTGCAGGCCAGTCAGGCCCCCCGTGTGCTGATTGCCACCGGCGAGTGGGAGGGCACACCGGCGCCCTGGATTCCCGACGGGCCGGCAAGAGAGCAATTGATTGCCCGGCGCAACACTCGCGCCATGCTCACCCACGCCGCCGCTGTGGCCGCCCTGTGCCAGCAGCAGCTGGGCCCGCAGCGGGTCAGCTATCGCTGCTTTCCCGAAGAGGACCACAGCTCGGTGGTGATGATCGGCATACAGCGCGCCCTGCGGCTGATGTTTGAGCCATAAAAAAAACAGCGCCTTGAGGCGCTGTTTTTGTATATGTGTGTGCTCAGAACCGGTAGGTGGCAGAAGCGTAATAGCTGCGGCCCGGCTCGTTATAGGTGGCGGCACCGGCACCATAGATGGTGCGCGGATCCCCCACACCCACGGCATTGCCCTTGCGATACAGACGTTTGTCGAACAGGTTGTTGATACCGGCACTGAGGCTGAAATCATCGGTCAGCTGATAGCGGCCACCCAGGCCCACCAGGGCGTAGGGCGACAGTTGCTGCTGCTCTTCGCCTTCCATCGGTTTGCCCTGAAAGTCGAGCTTGTTGGGTACCTGCTTGCCATACCAGGTAACATGGGTGTTCAGGCTCAGTTGATCGCTGGCCTGCCAGTCAAGGCGGGAATTCAGGGTATATTCCGGAATGACCGACAGCGATTCACCGGTGCTTTTGTTCTTGCTTTGCAGCATATAAGTCAGGTTATTGGACCAGTCCAGCTCAGGGGTGAGGGAAATATTAAATGTGCCTTCCAGCCCTTCTACCACCGCTTTGGGCACATTGGTCCACTGAAAGATGTCTGAATTAACAAAGGCCCCGTTACCGCCGCTGGCCTGACCGGCAGGGCGAGTGCCGGCCTCTACTTTATTGCGGTAATCGTTGCGGAAATAAGTGACACCCGCCACCACCATTTCGTTGGTGAACTCAATGCCCAGCTCCTTGTTGATGCTGGTCTCTGCCTTCAGGTTATCATTGCCCTGCAGGTAGCAGGAGCCGCCGCCGCCCCAGCAGCCATTACCCCGGCTGTAGAGCAGATAATCGGGGTTGGTCTGATACAGGTTGGGCGCCTTGTAGGCCCGGGCGATGCCGGCCTTGAGGGTCCAGTTCTCATTCAGATACTGAGTGGCATTCAGCGACGGACTCCAGTTGCTGCCGGTAATGTTGTGATAATCGTAGCGCAGACCCGGGGTCAGTATGGTGCTGTCGGTCAGGTTGATATTGCTCTCCATAAAGGCAGAGGCAATGTAGTCTTTGGCCTGTGAGCTGCGGTTACCGGTGAGACCGGCAATATCACCGCCTTCGGTGGTGGTCTGGCTTACCGAGTTCTCATCACTGAACTTGCGATCCTTCCATTCGCCACCCAGAGTGAGGGTCTGCTCAAGGCCGGCAGTGTTCAGCGGCAGATTAATACTGCTGTGGGCGGTGATTTGCTCCAGCCTGGAGGTGCTCATGCTGTCATCGGAAAACAGCCCTTCGGTACCGCCGGCCAGGCCTTCATTCAGCCTGTGATTCCGGGTTTGTTCATATTGCACATAAGAAAGGGAGTTGCCCGCGTCAAATGTGCCCTTATGGGTGAGAGCATAGGTGTCGCGATACATGATATTGGTTTCAGCACCCAGTTTGTCGAATACCCGTTGTGAGGTGCTGTTCGGGTTACCATCGACCTCGGTAAAATTATTGGTGTTCTGGGTATCGCCGCTGTAGATATTGCCCTGACGGCTGAAACTCACATCCAGATCTATCTGATGAGATTCTGTCGGCTGAATGCTCAGGCGCGCGGCCAGATCCCGGTTGCGTACGCCTTCGCGCCCGGCCGGAAAGGTGTTGCTGTAGTCAACCCGTCCGGTGTCTACCCGGGTAGACTGATGCCCCTTATTGATATCCCAGGCGTCGGGCTCGGTTTTGGCGACATTACCGGACAAGCGCAGGCCCACCTTGTCGGAGAGGGGGCCGGCCAGCATAAAGTTAAGACGCTCGCTGTCACCGTCTTTGTCCGACTCGGCCATTTCATAATAGGCGGTGGCCGAGCCGGTAAATTCCTCGGGAATGGCCTTGGTAATAATGTTCACCACACCACCGGCAGCTCCGCTGCCGTAGCGGGCCGCGGCAGGGCCGCGCAGCACTTCAATGCGGTCTACTGCTTCCATCGGCACCCAGTTGGTGTCTCCCCGGGTATCCCGTTCGCCGCGCCAGCCATAGCGTACCGACTGGCGGCTGTTAACCGGTTTGCCGTCAATCAGGATCAGGGTGTTTTCCGGGCCCATGCCGCGAATATCAATCTGGCGGTTGTTGCCGCGCTGGCCGCTGGTGCTGTTGCCGGTGAGGTTCACGCCGGGCATGGTACGGATCACCTCAGACAAGTCATTACTGACCGGTGCCTTTGCCAGATCCTCGGCGGTAATAATGGACACCCCGGGAGCCTGTTTGAGAATTTCTTCCGCGGTGACCAGCACTTCATCCAGGGTGTAGGCCTCATTGGCCTGAGCCGTTGTGGCCAACACGCAGCTGCCAAGCAGCCATACATACTTTTGCATTACCGGTTTCCTTACAAACGTAATCAATATGATTTTTCGTAATGGTAAATGATTATATGTATCATTCGCAAAGCTTTTTGTTTCTATAATCTATTTAGGGAAAAATACCCATGCGCTATTGGAAGTTACTGCTGATAACCCTGCTGTTAACCCCCGCCTGTGCCAGCTCACCTCAAACAGAGCACTACCGTTACCAGCAGCTGGACTTTCAGTCCCGGGACGGCAGGCGGGAATATCGGGTCACAATAGGCCTGCCCACCGCAGCGGCACCCGAAGGCGGTTATCCGGTGTTGTATATGCTGGATGGTGCCGCCGCCCTGAAAGGACTGACGCAGAGCAGATTGAGCCGGCTGCAGGGAGGCGACTGGCCCGTGCTGGTGACCATTGCCTACCACAGCGATGCCCGCACCGGACGAACCTTTGACTACACACCGGTTCCTGCCAATGCAGTCACAGAACATGAATACGGTGGTGCTGATGGCTTCTGGAAACTGATAGAAGATGAAATAAAGCCCGCCGTCGGCCGGGCGGCGGCGGTCAACCCCGAGCGCCAGACTCTGTGGGGGCACTCGTTTGGTGGCCTCTTTGTGCTGCATACCCTGTTTCATTATCCCGAGAGCTACCAGCGCTATGTGGCGGCAGATCCTTCCCTGTGGTGGCAGGGCGGCCAGCTGTTAAAGGCGGAAAAAGCCTATCGTGAGCGCCAGCAGTGGCCAGCGATCACCTTGCTGTTGCAGCGCAGCAGCTCACACCGCCGCGGCAGCACAGTGCCTGAAAATGCCACCCGTAACATGGCCCGCCGGCTGAGCGAATTGCCTGCAATGGCAGTGCAATACACGGATTACTTCAATCATCATCACGGCAGCGTAAGAGACGTTTCCATTCCCACCGCTCTGAGCATGGCTCAGCAATAAAAAACCGGCCGAAGCCGGTTTGGTCAGTAACATCAATTTATCAGTCAGCCGCTGTGGCGTTCGCCTGCCTGCTCCAGCTTGAGCGCGGGTGCCACGCCTTGGCCGCTGCCTTCAAAATGCACCGTGCTCTGGGGGTAGGGTATTTCAATGCCTGCCTGCTCAAAGTGCATTTTCACCAGCCGGTTATAGGCACGGCCCACGGCCCACTGCATGCCGGGCACGGTTTTAATGCGCACGCGAATGTTCACCGAGCTGTCGGCCAGGGCCACCACGCCGGCCACTTCCAGCGCCTCCAGCACGTAGGGCTTTTGTGCTTCATCGGCGGCCAGCTCTTCAAAGGCGTTTTGCAGATGGGCAATGGCGTCGTCAATGTTCTCCCGGTAAGACACCCGGTATTCACCCACATGGTAGGCAAAGTCACGCATATAGTTGGACACCGTATCCACACTGGAGAAGGGAATAATATGGTAGGTGCCGTTCAGATCGCGAATGCCCACAGAGCGAATGCTGAGCTTCTCGGCAGTGCCGGTAATGCCACCCAGGGTGACCACATCGCCGGTGTTCATGGCGTTTTCAATCTGAATGAAAATACCGGTGATCACATCCTGCACCAGCTTCTGGGCACCAAAACCAATGGCCAGACCCAGCACACCGGCACCGGCAATCAGCGGGCCTATATTAATGCCAAGCTCGGCCAGGGCAATCATCACCGTCATGGTGACCAGCAATACCGCCAGCGCACTACGGAACAATGACAGCAGGGTCTGTGTGCGTGCCGAGGGAATGCCGGTGCCGGTTTCCGGATTGAGCTTGTGTTCAATCAGGCTGGCACAGGTTACCCAGATGGCAGCCGCCACTGCCAGCACAATGGCCACGGCAATGATGCGGCCCATCAGCACACCGCCTGCTTCCGAGGCATACCAGGTGGCCAGATCCAGGACGTGCCAGGCATTAAACGACAGCAAAATAACCGCCGCCAATACCAGGAAACGCAAAAAGCGCAGGGCATTGGGTACATAGCTGTTCAGCCTTGCTTCCAGTAACGGCATTTTGCGGCGAAGTTCCGGTGACAGCTGAATGCGCCGGCCTATGGTCTGGCCCAGCAGAGTAGACAGCAACAAGCCCACCACAATAATGCCCAGGGTTTTCAGGGTGGCAAACAGCACAAAGGGCAGGGCATTGGCCGGACTTAACAGCACCAGCACCAGCACCACGGCAAAATAACCCAGCGCCAGCACATGCCAGGTGCGAGCCAGCAGATGCAGGCTGATTTTGCTGGTGGCCATGGGGCTTTGCTCGGCTTTAGTGCGAATAATGCCCGCCAGCCGGCGACGGTTTTTCAGAATAATGATGGCGGCATACATAAAGGCGGCTAGCATCAGTAATGTGTTTATACCCTGGCTCAGGGCTGCGGAAATATGAATGCTGATCAGGGGCTCAGCCACCATAACACCATAACCCAGCAAGCCAATCAGCAGCGCCATGTGACGGTTCCAGTAGGCGGCTTCACTGGCATTAATGGGCAGCAGGCGCAGGCCATCATAGCGGCGGGAAAACAGCATACGCAGGCCCACCTTAAGCAGCTCGATCACCATAAAGGCGTTCAGAAACAAAGAGGCCTGTGTGGTTTGCTCACCGGCTTCACCCACCAGAAAGGTGGCCACCAGATTACCGCCCACGTAAGCCAGCCCGACGATAAGTACATCCACAGCAGCGGCCAGGGCCACGCAAATCACGCGGCGAATCACGGGAGTGTTTCCGCCCTGCAGCGCCCAGGTGTCGAGTTTTGCATAAAGCAAAGGGCCAATCAGCCGGCGCATCAGCATAAAGACCAGCAGCGTTGCCACTATTACCAGGCTCAGGTTAAGGGTAGCTTCCATCAAACCGGCCAGACTGAACTGCTCGTCACTGGCTACCTGACCGTCTACCAGACCATTCACCACCTCTGCCAGCGCGGTGAACTGTTCACCAATGCCCTCGGCAATGGCTCGCGTGGTTTGAGCCAGTTCGCGGCTGGACGAAGACGCTGCCGAGGCCTCTTCCGCTACCGTTTCAGCCTGGGTCGCCGTCTCGTCTGCCATGGTGCGCAGCTCGTTTATCAGCTTTTCACGGGACTGCTCGTTTTCCAGCAGATCGGCCAGCGCCGCATAGGAAGGGTTATCCTTTGTCTGGCCGGCTTGCTGAGCCTGAACCAGGCCCGCAGGAATAGCACAGAGCAGCCAGATTAATGGCAACAGTATTTTGGTTGTCAGATTCACCAGTGGCCTCCGCTTGGCTGGTGGAATGAATGTTGCGACAAAGATGCCGCCTGCATAAAACTTCCTGACAAAACAGCCTAACATAGCCGCAATGCAATGATAATGACGGTAAGGCAGCATAAAGTGCAGGGGTATCAGTGCGTTTGCCATACTGCCGCCGCAGATACCATGATACCTTTTGGTTTGTTTGCGTTTATCTTCCGGCATTTTTTTGAGAGAAAAAACATGAAATCTGTGATGTCCATTACTCCCGCAGACGATGCGGCCATTTGCCGTATTATTCAGTGTGTGGGTGCCGAGTTCGGCGCGGTGGGCGAGGGCTTTGGTCCCAGCGATGCAGAAGTGCAGTGTATGAGCTGCCATTACCGTCCGGAGAATAACAGCCGTTATTTTGTGGCCCGGCTTAATGGTGAAATAGTGGGCGGGGCCGGCATTGCGCCGCTGGGGAATATTTGCGAGCTGAAAAAGCTGTTTTTATTACCCGGGGCACGCGGGCACGGGCTGGGCCGGCAACTGGCCGAGGCCTGTCTGGCCTTTGCCACAGAGCGAGGTTTTACCGCCTGTTACCTCGATACTCTCGGCAATATGACGGCGGCCATACGCCTGTATGAACAGCTGGGCTTTCAGCACCTTGAAGCACCCTTGGTGGCCTCGGAGCATGGCGGCTGTGATGTATGGATGCTGAAACAACTGAACCATCGGGAGCACGCATGTTAACCATTCAAACCCTGCTGCAACAAAGAAACATTATTCAGGCGCCCATGGCCGGCGTATCCACTCCGGCGCTGGCGGCGGCGGTGTCCAATGCCGGCGGGCTGGGCTCACTGGGTCTGGGGGCAAGCTCGGTGGCCAGTGCCCGTGAGCAGATTGAGCAGCTTCAGGCACTTACTGATAACCCCTTTAACGTCAATGTATTCTGTCATGCGCCGGCGCAAAGAGATGACGCCGTGGAGGCGGCCTGGCTGGCGTATTTGCAGCCGCTGTTTACAGAGCAGGGCGGGCAGGCACCGGTGCAACTGGAAGAAATTTATACCAGCTTTAATGATAACGAGCCCATGCAGGCCTTGCTGCTGGAGCTGCGCCCTGCCGTGGTCAGCTTTCATTTTGGTTTGCCGCCGGCGTCTTTTATTGAGCGTCTGCATCATGCCGGCGTGATCACGCTGGCCAGTGCCACCCGTCTAGAAGAAGCCCGCGCCATCGAGGCTGCCGGCATTCACGGCGTGGTGGCACAGGGTATAGAAGCAGGTGGCCACAGAGGCATGTTTGATCCGGACGCAGAAGACGCTGAGCTGACCACCAGTGAGCTGGTACGCCTGCTGGTGGCGGAGTGCCGGCTGCCGGTGATTGCCGCCGGCGGCATCATGGATGGCGCAGATATACAGGCCATGCAGGCACTGGGGGCCGCAGCGGTGCAGCTGGGCACGGCCTTTGTGGCCTGTCCTGAGTCGGCGGCCAATGAGGCCTACCGGCAGCGGCTGCTGCAAGGCGGCAACACCCGGTTAACCCGCACTCTGTCGGGCCGTCCGGCCCGGGGGCTGGTGAACCGTTTTATTGAACATGGTGAGGCAGCAGACGCCCCGGTGGCGCCTGACTATCCGGTTGCCTACCACGCCGCCAAACAGCTGCATGGCGCGGCAGCCGCGCGGGGTTGCCATGACTTTGCCGCCCACTGGGCCGGCACAGGTGTGCAAAAGGCCCGGGCCATGCCGGCTGCCGAACTAATGGAGGTGCTGCGCCAAAACGCGCTGCCGGACTAAAGGTCGTAGGGCTCCACCGAGACACCTTCCAGTGAATAGGCGGCATCGGCGATATCATTGCTGGCCGAAACCGTACTCAGTGTGCCTGCTACCCAGACTGCGTCCCAGAGATCATCCACCTTGGCCCCTTTGGGATAATTGACATACACAATCTGGTTGGTGGGCGGTGGCGGCACATGAATGCAGGCACCAAAATAAGGCACCAGAAAAAACTGGGTAATGGTTTCGCTGTCGCCTTCCAGCGGCACCACAAAGCCCGGCAGTCGTATTTTTTTGCCGTTCATGGCGGGTACTACCTTGCCCACAGGCTGAGGTGGAATGGCAAACTCGTCTTCATGATCCACTGCCGGAATGGGTGGCGGATTCAGTTGCTCTTCCAGCGGAATGAGATCATTCCAGTCGGTCAGCTGGTATTCATTGGCGAGAGTGGTGCCGGCCAGCAGTACCAGCCCCAGAAAAGTGTGTATCAGTTTCACTGTTTAATGCTCATGCCATCGTTAAGAGAGTATTTAAACGCCTGCGCCGCCGGCAGCAGGCCGGTAATAATGCCCGCCAGCCAGATGCAGCCAAGCAAGCGCCACTCATTGGCCGAGGGCAGCCCCGGCTGCAGTTGCAGGCCGTAGCTTGCCTGCAGCGCCGGAGCGGCAACCAGCAAAATGCCATACAGCAGCGCCATGCCAAACATCAGCCCCAGCAGGGTTAATAATGCCGCTTCCAGGATCAGCAGGGCAAACAAATGTTGTGGTCCGGCCCCCAGTGAGCGCAAAATGGCCAGCTCCCGCCGCCGGGCGGTGAGGCCGGCCAGCAGAGTGGTGAGCATGCCCAGCAGGCCGGCCACCACCACAAACAGGGCAATCAGCGCAATGGCCTGCTCTGCCATGCTCATCATGCTCCACAGTTCGTGCAGGGCGGTGCCGGGCAAAATCGCCGACAGCGGCTCACCGCGATAACGGTTGATGCTGCGTTGCAGGCCAAACGTCTGCACCGGATTGTTCATCCCCACCAGAAAGGCAGTAATGGCCCCGGGAGTTAAATCGCGCGATCTGGCCTGCTCATGGGTGAGAGTGTGAGTCTGCCGGCCGCTTTGCCAGCCCAGATGAATGGCTTCCAGGCCGTCCAGGCGCACATGTACGGTTTTGTCTACCGGCGTGCCGGTGGGCTCAAGAATGCCCACCAGGGTAAAGGGCAGATCCTCATGCAGGCTGAAGGAGGTGTTGCCGGCTCCGTGAGCGATGATCAGTTGATCACCGGGCTGATAGCCGAGCCGGCGTGCCACCTCGGCACCAATGACCGCTTCGAAGGTATCAGTAAAAGGGCCGCCGTGGGCAAAAGTCAGTTGTTGCTGCTGACCATAGCCATAGTGGCGAAAATAATCCTCACTGGTGCCCAGTACTCTGAACCCCTGATGGGAGTCGCCCAGCGATAACGGTATGGTCCAGGCTACGGCCTTGTGCTGTTTGATACGCTGATAAGACTGCCAGCTGATGTTGTTGGTGGGGTTGCCGATGCGAAATACCGAATACAGCAGCAGGTTAATCTGCCCCGAGCGGGCACCCACAATCAGATCCGTGCCGGAAATGGTGCGGGAAAAGCTGTTTTTAAGCTCGCTCTGCACCTTGTTCACGCCCACCAGCAGCACCACGCTGATGGCAATGGCCAGCACCGTCAGGCCGGCGGTCAGCCGGCGTGCCCACAAGCTGCTAAAGGCCAGGCTCAACATCGTTGGCTCCGTTCAGTTGCTTAAGAGACGTCACGTGAGAAAACAGCGGCTCCAGTGCGCTGTCATGACTGACAAACACCAGGCCGCTGCCGGCGTGCTCGCATTCGGCAAACAGCAGCTCCATAAAGGCGGTGCGGTTATCGGCATCCAGTGCCGAGGTGGGTTCGTCGGCAATCACCAGTGCCGGCCGGCCAATCAGTGCCCGGGCGGCAGCCACCCGTTGCTGCTGGCCAATACTGAGCCGGTGCACCGGTTGCTGCCACAGTGCGTCCGGCAGTTGCAATGCTGCCAGCAGACGGGCGGCTTCCTGTTTGGGCGAAGCGGTTAATTGCTTGCGCTTGTGAGGGGAGAAAATGAGCGCGGCGGTGACGTTTTCCATTACCGGCAAATAGGGCAGCAGATTAAACTGCTGAAAAATATACCCCAGATGGTTGGCACGAAACCGGTCTCGCTGAGGACCGGACAACCGGGCCAGATCCTGCCCCAGAATACGCAGGCGGCCGCTGTTTGGCTTGAGTATGCCTGCAAGCAGTCCCAGCAGCGTGCTTTTGCCGCTGCCACTGGGGCCCTTGATAAACAGTCTGTCGCCCGGTTTCAGACTGAGTGAGTCAATGTTCAGCAGGTTTGCCTGGCCCGGCCAGGCAAACGACAGCTGTTCGATGGACAGCAGTTCAGCCATTACCAGTTTGCCCCGGGCTGCTGTGCTGTGAGGGTGGCAGCAATCTGGCCGGCGGGCACTATGCCTTGCAGCTCAATGCGGTGAAAGCTCGGGAATTGTGTAAACAGGCCGCTGGCATCGAGTGCGTTCAGGGCGTCGGGCTGGCTGCACTGCCAGGAATAGTGCAGCTGAATATCGGTATGCCCGTGTTCGTGATCATGTTCTTCGTGTTGATGCTCACCATGCTCATGATCTTCCTGTTCAATATGACGGGTCTGTTGCAGTTCGCAACCTGCAGAGGCAGGCAGAGTAAACAGAGCAGCGGCATGTTGCGCTTTTTGCAGGGCCTGATCATAGGCAGCCTGCTCTTCGCCAGTGGCAGGATTATGTTCAAAACCTACTATATCGGCCGCAGGAGAATGCAGCTCCAGCACCAGCTGCTGCTGGCTTAACACCAGGTTCAGCTGGCCAAAGCCGTGTTCGTGAACACCATGCTGAGCATGAGCGGAAAGGGTGGCAGGCAGCAGGACAAAAAGCAGGGGTTTTAGGTTCATGTGGTGTTCCGATAATTGACTTTGTTACGTTATAACAGTTTTCTTGTTATGTTGTAAAGCACCTCTGTTTTGCTCTCGAATAAACGCAATAAAGGCCTGTTCGGCCCGAGACAGCCGCCTGTCTTTGGGCCAGGCCAGGCACAGGTCGAGAAAATAGGGGGTGTCAAATGAGATAGGCACCAGATCCTGGTCTTGCTCCACCACCATGCGCAAAAAGCTGGTAATGGCAAATCCCTGGCGTACCACGGCCTTTAACAGCGGGATCAGGTTACTCTCAAAGCCGATGCGCGGTTGTATGCCAAGGGTGCGGGCCATATCGTCTATGTGCTCTCTTAAATGAAAGCCATGGCGAAATACCGCCAGTTCTTCCCCCAGAAACTCGGTCAGTGCCAGGCTCTGCTTGTGAGCAAAGGGGTGTTCCCGGGCCACCACCGCCACCATTTCTTCCCGCAGTAACGGCAGACCATTCAGGCCGGCAGGCAAGTCCGAGGTAAGCACTATGCCAAGCCCCAGCCGGCCTTTCAGCAGCTGATCCAGCACTATCTGAGTTCCGGCTTCCTCTACGCGAATGCTCAAGCCTGAGTAACGGTGTTTAAAGGCCATTAACAGCGGCGGAAAATAAAATGAGCCCAGCATGCTGGGAATGCCAATGGTCACTTCACCGGCTTCCAGGTTGTGCAGGGCGCTCATATCCTGCTCGGCCAGGGCAAGAGCGGCCAGAATGCGTTCGCTGTGCTCAAACAGGCGTTTGCCTTCAGCGGTAAGGTGCAGCCTGCCCTGATGCCGCTCAAACAGAGTGAGGGACAGCTGTTGCTCCAGCTTTTTAATGGTCATGGTAACGGCGGGCTGCGCCAGATGCAGCTGCTCGGCGGCACGGGTAATGTTGCCGGTGTGGGCCACAGCCATAAACTGTTTCAGCCAGCGAGGATCAATCATCACTATTTGTTATTTAATTAATAATTTTTATATATTTAACTTATTTTTATGCCGGGCGTAAAGTGAAAGCGTGTTCCTCCTATTCACGAGTTTGCCATGCATGATTTAAAAACATCCCCCTGGTGGCGAGCCACCCTGGCGCTGGGCCTGGGCTCCATGCTGGTATTTCTTAATCTGTATGTGGCTCAGCCCTTGCTGCCCATGCTGGCGCAGGATTTTTCACTGTCGGCGCTGGGGGCGGGCTGGGCCTTGTCGGCGGCCACGCTGGGGCTGGCCACCGGCTTGTTGTTCTGGGCCCGGATTGCAGATCGGATTGGCCGCAAGCGAGTGATGCTGGGCACCCTGCTGGTGGCCATTGTGCTGGGGTTGTTAATGGCCTGGGCACCCAACTATGCCAGCCTGGTCGCGTTGCGGGGTTTGCAGGGCTTTTTTCTGGCAGGACTGCCGGCTACCGCTGTGGCCTATATGGGGGAAGAGTTTACCCCACGCGCGCTGGTTACCAGCATTGGCATCTATATTGCCGCAAACTCCCTGGGTGGTATTGGTGGCCGGGTGTTCGGTGGCCTGATTGCCGGCTGGAGCGGCCACTGGCAGCAGGCGTTTCTGGTGCTGAGTGCGGTCAGTCTGCTGCTGTGGGCGCTGTTGCCACGCTTGTTGCCCGACTCCCGCTGCTTTGTGCCGGCCGGCAAAGGCGATGGCAGTCATGCTTTGCTGGAGCATGTGCGCAACCCGCTGCTATGGCCCATTTATCTGGTAGGCGGGCTTAATTTTATGGTGTTTCTTAATCAGTACACCTATGTGGCCTTTTATTTATCGGCCCCGCCGGTATCCATGGCACCCGCCGCCCTGGGCCTGCTGTTTTTAACCTACCTCACCGGAACCCTGGCCTCCGGAGTCAGTGGCATACTGATCAGCCGCTTCGGGCTGACCAACACGCTGCTGGCCGCCATTGTGCTGATGGCCTTGGGCAGCCTTGGATTGTTCAGTGCGCGTTTGCCGGTGCTGATGGCCACGCTGTTAATCGACAGCTTTGCATTTTTTCTGGCTCATGCCTGTGCCAGCAGCTGGGTAGGGCGCAGTGTGACGCATAACCGGGCACTGGCGTCGTCACTGTATCTGGTGTTCTATTATGCCGGTGCCAGCCTGGGCGGTTTGTATCTTTATCCGTTCTGGCAGGCCGGGGGCCTGCCCGGTGTGGCCGTGGGCATGATAGTGGTCATGAGCATCACCGCATTACTCACGGTGCGGCTGGGGCGAGTGCAGCCGTGCTGTGAGGCATAAAAGACATGGTTGCTTTGGCAGAGGCTCCGGGTGTGACGGCGTTTTTAAAAATAATCTTCCGGTACCGGGACGACTGCACCTTCGGTGATTTCCGTCGCAATGGTATCGGCCAGACTTTGGCAGTGAAACTTTACCTGCAACGGGGGCAGGGCCAGGGTCAGCTCGGCGGGCATGGCAGCTTGGTTAAACGGCACATGTGAGTAGTTCTCAAGCAAGGTGTGCAGGCAGGGCACCACTATTTCGCCATGCTCCAGCCCGGTGCAGTGGGTTTTGCCGGGTTTGGGCGCGGCCAGCTCCAGGCAGGGCACTGGGCCAAAAGGACCGGCCAGCGGCTGATGCAGGGCCCAGGTAATAATGGGGCGGCCGCCAATCATGCCTTCCACCAGCACGGTGCCGTGCCGGGCCAGTGCGGTTTTGAGTGACAAATATTCCTGAGCGCTGGATGCCCGGTAACAGATGTGATCCATGGGACCCAGATTCAGCGACAGACCATGTTTTATAAAGCCGGCAGCCAGATCATTAAAAAAAGTCTGAGTATCGCCCAGCAGGGCATCAAGGGTACTTACCATTTGCGTTTTGGCTCAAACAACACATCCAGCTCGGATTTTTCGTTTTCTTGTTCCTCTTTTTGCTGCTCCGCCTGCTGCTGCCTGGTGTCCATGTCGTTAATCCAGGTCTGAATGGTTTCTTCAATATTCAGCAGCTGCTCGTCTTTGTCGGGCAGATTGGCCAGGATCTTTTTGCCTTTTTCCAGCATCTGGCGGGCAGCGGCGGTTTCGCGGTTGTTCAGGCTCATACGTACTCGTTTGAGCAGGTTGGAAAGGTTGATTTTCAGCTGCACCAGCTCAAGACGACGATCTTCCGCCACAAAGGCCTGAGAGCCTATCTTGCCGCGGTTATGCTCCTGACGTACCACATTGCGCAGCCGTTTCACCAGCCGCAGCATGTGCAGTGCCTGCTGATCCGACTCGGGCCGGCGAAAGCTGCCCTGCACCGGCGGAAAGTTGTCTCGGGCGTCCTGGATCTGCTGCTGGACGTTATTGAGCCGGCCGGTTAGCTGAGGGTTGCCCGGGTCCGCTTCCAGCATGGTTTTGAGACTGTGCCGGACCCGCTGATACAGTGTAAGCACCAGAGTGCGGCTATAAGGCAGCTGTCCGGCATTGAGCAGCAGCTCTTCGGTTTCATTCACAATCTGGTTCTGGCGCACCAGAATGCTGCGTTTTTCTGCTGCCTGCTTTTGCCGATATTGCTGCAGCATGTTGTAAACGATAACGAGGAACAGCAGGGCGCCTATGGTTATCAGTACCAGGGTCAGTATCATCGGCAAGGCTCGCTAGAATTGGGTCACGCATGAGCTGAAATGTTAACTCACACAACCGGCTTTGGCTAACGTCCTGCACCAATAAGACACGAAGTTTCAGACCGTTAGCTGGTCATTGATAAGGTATAACGGCTTCAATTCAGAGGATCTTTTGCCAAGGTCTGGTAGTATTTACACAAGTCACCATGAATTCGGAGCATCATGAAGCTTCAACAGTTGCGCTATATCGTCGAGGTTGCCAATCATAACCTCAATGTTTCTGCTACCGCAGAGAGCTTGTATACCTCTCAGCCGGGCATCAGCAAGCAGGTACGTATGCTGGAAGATGAGCTGGGAGTTCAGGTGTTCGAACGCAGTGGCAAGCATCTTACCCAAATTACGCCTGCCGGCCGTGACATTATTCGCATTTCCAGTGAAATACTGGGCAAGGTGGAGAGCATCAAGGCAGTCGCCAGCCAGCATACCCACCCGGATCAGGGCTCGCTGAATATTTCCACTACTCATACCCAGGCCCGCTATGCGCTGCCCGGTGTGATCAAAGGCTTTATTCAGCGCTATCCCAAGGTGTCTTTACATATGCATCAGGGCACACCGGTGCAGATCAGCGAGTCGGTGGCCAAGGGCTCGTCCGACTTTGCCATTGCCACCGAGGCCATGCACCTTTATCAGGATCTGATCATGCTGCCCTGTTATCACTGGAATCGTTGTATTCTGGTGCCAAAGGATCATCCGCTGGCCTCGATCAGCAAGCCGGGCATTGCCGACATTGCCGGGTTTCCGCTGGTGACTTATGTGTTCGGTTTTACCGGTCGCTCCGAGCTGGATGTCGCCTTTAACCGTGCCGGTTATGAGCCTAATGTGGTGTTTACCGCGACCGATGCTGATGTGATCAAAACCTATGTGCGTCTTGGCATTGGTATTGGTGTGCTGGCCAGTATGGCCGTTGATCCGGTAGAAGACAGTGATCTGGTGGCCATTGATGCCGGTCATTTGTTTGATCCCAGCACCACTAAAATCGGTTTTCGCAAGGGCACTTTTCTGCGCAGCTATATGTATGACTTTATGGAGCGTTTCGCTCCGCATCTTACCCGTGAGCGGGTAGACAGAGCCATTGCTCTGAAAGCCCCGGATGAAATAGAAAAGCTGTTTGAGGACGTAGAGCTGCCCATGCGTTAATCCCCCCCTTCGGGGGAGCTTGAAGCGGGAAGCTGGAAGTGGCAGGGATTGGACGTTTCGAGCGGTGCTTGAAGAAACTGTTTGGTGTGTTAAATGGATTCCGGCTCAAGGCCGGAATGACAATAAAAAAGCCTGCTGGCACCAAATGTCTGCAGGCTTTTTGTTTTTATGTCTGAGCTTCTAGCTTCTAGCTTCTAGCTTCCAGCTGTCAGTGTCCGAGCCCCTTGCCGGCGTCATCTTTGGCGATCAGCTCAATTTTGTAGCCGTCCGGATCTTCCACAAAGGCAATCACAGTGCTGCCGCCTTTTACCGGGCCCGGCTCCCGGGTGACTTTGCCGCCGGCGGCGCGAATTTGCTCGCACATGCCATAAATATCTTTCGCTTCAATGGCGATATGGCCGTAAGCGTTACCCAGATCGTAGCTCTCGGTACCCCAGTTGTAGGTCAGCTCCAGCACGGCTTCGTCTTTTTCCTCGCCATAGCCCACAAAGGCCAGGGTGTATTCATACTCGGCATTTTCGCTGGTACGCAGCAGTTTCATGCCCATAATGTCGGTGTAAAAGGCGATGGACTTGTCCAGGTTACCCACTCGCAGCATGGTGTGCAGAATACGCATGTTGTTGCTCCCGTTTATTGAGTGTTGGCGCGGTTATTCACCGGCCGGATATTGCTTGTCTTTAAATTCGCACAAATCCTCGATCACGCAGGCGCCACAGCGGGGCTTGCGGGCGGTGCAGACATAGCGTCCATGCAGAATAAACCAGTGGTGCACATCGAGCTTGAACTCGGCGGGCACCCATTTCAGCAGCTTTTGCTCCACTTCGTCGACGTTTTTACCCGGAGCAAAGCGGGTGCGGTTAGACAGCCGGAAAATATGCGTGTCCACGGCAATGGTGGGCCAGCCAAAGGCGGTGTTGAGCACCACATTGGCGGTTTTGCGGCCCACCCCGGGCAGGGCTTCCAGCGCCTCGCGGCTTTCCGGCACCTCGCCACCGTGCTTGTCCAGCAGTATGGCACAGGTTTTAATCACATTTTCGGCCTTGGAGTTGAACAGCCCAATGGTCTTGATGTGCTCTTTTACGCCCTCCACACCCAGGGCCAGCATGGCGGCGGGGGTAGGGCCGGCGGCAAACAGCCCGATGGTGGCCTTGTTCACGCTCACGTCGGTGGCCTGAGCCGAGAGCAGCACCGCAATCAGCAGCTCAAACGGATTATTAAATTTCAGCTCGGTAGTGGGGTGGGGGTTTTCCGCCCGCAGCCGCTCCAGAATTTGCCGGCGTTTGTCCATGTTCATAATGAGGTCACTCTTGCCCGGGTTACTTCCGCCTTGGGCTCGGGAGCCCGGCGTGCCGCCAGCCGGCCGTCTATCCAGTTTTTGGCGGCCACCATCAGCCCCAGGCCAATAAAGGCCCCCGGTGGCAGAATGGCCAGCAAAAAGCCGTTGTCCAGATGCAGCACGTCAACCTTAAGGCTGGCAGCCCAGTCGCCCAGCAACAGCTCGGCACCGTCAAACAGGGTGCCCATGCCCAGCAGCTCACGCAGGCCGCCCAGCACCAGCAGCACGGCGGTAAAGCCCAGGCCCATCATCAGGCCGTCCAGTGCCGCCAGGGCTGGACTGTTTTTAGACGCAAAGGCCTCGGCACGGCCGATAATCACGCAGTTGGTTACGATCAGCGGAATAAAAATACCCAGAGACTGATAAAGCCCGTAGGTGTAGGCGTTCATCAGCAGCTGCACACAGGTCACCAGGCTGGCAATAATCATCACATAAATGGGAATGCGCACTTCATTGGGCACCCACCGGCGCACCAGGGAGACGGTGAGGTTGGAGCCCACCAGCACCAGCAGGGTGGCAATGCCAAGGCCCATGGCGTTGGTCAGGGTGTTGGTGACGGCCAGCACCGGGCACAGCCCCAGAATTTGCACCAGTGCCGGGTTATTGCTCCACAGGCCCTGGCGAACAATGTCTTTGTGTTGTTCTGTCATAAGGTTTCTCCACAGCGAGGGGCTGTTGTCAGCAGCTGAGGCTGTTCATTCACCAGCAGCAGTACCTTGCGCACCGCACCTACCACGGCGCGGGGGGTAATGGTGGCACCGGTAAAGGCGTCAAACTGACCGCCGTCGTTGCGCACCGCCCAGCGCGGATCGTCGGTACCGTTCAGCCGCTTGCCGTCAAAGTCCAGCAACCAGCGTGATTTTTTCAGTTCAATTTTGTCACCCAGGCCCGGCGTCTCGTTGTGGTTCAGCACCCGTACGCCCGAGAGAGTGCCGTCGACATTCACGCCCACCACCAGCTTGATTTCACCGCTGTAGCCGTCGGGGGCAATGGCTTCAATGGCATAACCCTGTATTTCACCCTGCTTAACGGCAGTAAACACCGGCAGGGGATTACGGCTGCCCAGATATTGCGGGCTTTGCAGTGCCACACAGTGTTCATACAGCGGCTCATCATGGGTGCTGGCAGGCAGCAGCTCGTTCAGCACCTGTAGCAACTGGGCCTGCTCCTGCTCAATAATTGTGCTGCGGGTCAGGCTGTTGGTCAGGGCAATCAGCGCGGTGCACACCAAAGCAAAGGCGGCCAGCACCAGTCCGTTTTTGCGCATGGTTTCCAGCATCAGCGGCGCTCTCCGTAGGTGGCGGGTTTGGTCAGGCTGTCGATCATGGGCACGGTTAAATTGGCCAGCAGCACGGCAAAGGCGATGGCATCGGGGTAGCCGCCAAAGGTGCGGATCAGGTAAATCAGCAGGCCAATCAGGGCTCCGTAGATCAGCCGGCCTCTGAAGGTGGTGGAAGCCGACACCGGATCCGTAGCAATAAAGAAAGCACCCACCATGGTGGCACCGGAAAACAGCTGAATAAGCGGGCCGGCGGTGTTATCCGGCGAGATCATAAAGCCCAGAAAACTCAGCACTGCCAGAGTAACCAGAATGGACACCGGAATGGTCCAGCTGGTGAGCTTTAACCGCAGCAGCGCCATGCCGCCGGCCAGATAGGCCAGATTCACCCACTGCCAGCCAATGCCCGCCAGGCCGCCAAAGACCGGCTCGCTCAGTATTTCACCGGCGGTGTGCCCTTGAGTAAAGCCGGTTTTAAGGGTATCCAGGGGCGTGGCCATGGTGGTGCCATCGGCCAGCTCCCGCAGCTGGTGCGGGCTGAAGCCGTCCAGGGTATAACCGGTGAAAATGGCCGACAGGCTGTCGGCCAGCCCGGGCGGGTATTGCTGCAACTCCAGCGGCGGCAGCCAGCTGGTCATGTGCAGCGGAAACGACACCAGCAGCAGCACATAGGCCACCATGGCGGGGTTAAAAATATTCTGGCCCAGGCCGCCATAAAGTTGCTTGGCAATAATAATGGCAAAGGCGGTGCCTATTACTACCATCCACCAGGGCGCCAGCGGCGGTATGGCAATGCCAATCAGCAGGGCGGTCAGCAGGGCCGAGTTGTCCTGCAATATGGTTAACGGACGCTTGCGCAGAGTCAGCACCAGCCCTTCGGCGGCGTAGGCGGTCAGCACCGCCAGCGCAATTTGAATGAGACTGCCCCAGCCAAAAAACCACCATTGCATGGCAATGCCCGGCAGCAGGCAATAGCAGACCCTGCGCATCAGGGTGGCCGTGCTGAGCGGGGCATGATCATGGGGTGAACTGCTGATATGAAAACCCATCAGGACTCGTCTTCCGTTTTTGTGTTTGAGTTGGCGGCAGCAGCCTTGCGGGCCTTGGCCCGGGCTACGGCGGCGCGAATGGCGGCTTTTTTATCGTCGTCAGATGTTTCCGCCGGCTTTTCGGCGGGTGCTTCTGCCGGTGCGGCCCCGGCTTGCTCTGCAGCCTGCGCCGCTTTGCGGGCTTTGGCACGGGCCACGGCGGCCGCCACAGCCGCTTTTTTATCGTCAGCCGGGGTGTCAGCTGGCGTGGCGGGCTCGCTTGTCTCTGCGGCCTGAGCCGCCTTACGCGCCTTGGCTCTCGCTACCGCAGCGGCCACCGCCGATTTTTTGTCATCAGCAGCGGCTGGAGGCGTAGCTTCAGCGGCCTTGCGCTCGCGATTGCGGCGGGCTTCTTCCTTGCGGGCGGCGCGGGCGGCGGCCATGTCGTCGGTGCCCTCGGCCTGCTTGCGGGCTTTTACCCGGGCCAGTGCGGCAGCCACCGGATCTTCACCACCGGCGTCCACTTGTTCTTTCATGCGGGCCTTGCGCTCGGCAGCTGCTTTTTGCTGACGCGCCTGACGCTCGGCTTTTTCCCGCTCCAGCCGGGCCTGACGGGCCTCAAAGCGTTTTTTTGCCTGCTCGGCCTGTTCGGCTTCGCGCTGGGCCTGACGAATATCGGCCTTGGCTACCCGGTAATATTGCACCAGCGGGATCTGGCTGGGGCACACCCAGGCACAGGCACCGCATTCAATACAATCGAACAGGTGATGGCTGTTAAGCTTATCGTGCTCGTTGGCGCGGGCATGCCAGTACAGCTGCTGAGGCAACAGGCTGGCAGGGCAGGCATCGGCACACTGGCTGCAGCGAATGCAGGGCTGCTCTGCCGCCGGTGGTGCCAGCTCGTGGCTGCCCGGGGCCAGAATGCAGTTGCTGCCCTTGATCACGGGCGCAGCAGCGGTGTGCAGGGTAAAGCCCATCATGGGCCCGCCCATAATGATGCGAGGCTCGGGGCCGGGCACAAAGTCAAAGCGCTTCAGCAGGTGGCGCACCGGTGTGCCAATGCGCACCCAGGCGTTGCACTTCTGGCCAAAGCCTTCGCCGGCCAGGGTGACTACCCGCTGAATAAGCGGTTCGTCGTCGAGCACGGCGCGCTTCACCGCAAAGGCGGTGCCCACGTTCTGCACTACTATGCCAATGTCGGCGGGCAGGCCGTTGCGGGGCACCTGTTTGCCGGTGAGCACTTCAATCAGCTGCTTTTCACCGCCGGACGGATATTTGGTGGGCACAGACACCACCAGTATCTGCTCGCTGCGGTTGGCCTCACGCAGGGCGGCCAGGGCTTCCGGCTTGTTGTCTTCCACCGCTATCACGGTCAGCCCGGGCTGCACTATGTGCTGCAATATGCCCACGCCGGCCAGAATGTCATCGGCGTGCTCGCGCATTAAGCGGTCGTCGGCGCTGATATAGGGCTCGCACTCCACGCCGTTGATAATAAGGACTTCTATCGCTTTTTTACGCGGGCGCAGTTTAACGTGAGCCGGAAAACCCGCGCCGCCCAGGCCGGTAATGCCCGATTCATGAATGCGCTGCAGCAGCACATCGGCATCCATGGTGTGAATGTCGGTCATGGGGTAGCGAGGGCGCCATTCGTCCTTGCCGTCGGGCGTAAGAATAATGCAGTCGCCTTCCAGCCCGGACGGATGACACAGCGGCCGGCGTTCAATGGCGCTGATGATGCCCGAGGTGGGCGCATGCACCGGCATCATCATGGGATTATCGGGATCGGTAAGGCGCTCGCCCTTGAGCACGCTATCACCCACTTTTACCCGTAAACGGGCCGGCTGACCAATATGCTGGCGGATTTGCAGCACCAGCTCGTCGGGCAGACCGGCATCAGCAATGGGGCTCTGGTTGGCGGGCGCTTTGCGCTCGGGCGGATGAATGCCGCCATGAAAGTCGTGCAGTTTGCCTGCCTGGAGTTCCTGTAACAACGACATTTACTTCACCTGCTTAATGGCAATGGGCTCAAGCTGCCATTTCCAGTTGTCGGGAGTCACCTTGACCGGCACCATTTCTATGCAGTCGGTGGGGCAGGGGTCCACGCACAAGTCACAGCCGGTGCATTCGTCGGCAATGACGGTATGCAGCGCCTTGGTAGAGCCCACAATGGCATCCACCGGACAGGCCTGAATGCACTTGGTGCAGCCAATGCACATGTCTTCATGAATAAAGGCGACCTTTTTCTCAGGCTCGGCGGCGTCTTCACCCATGGCCTGGGGCTCTACCCCCATCAGATCGGCAATTTTACGCATGGTGGCATCGCCGCCGGGCACGCATTTGTTAATGTCGTCGCCGTTGGCCACGGCTTCGGCATAGGGCCGGCAGCCGGGGTAACCACACTGGCCGCACTGGGTTTGCGGCAGCAGCTCGTCCAGTTGCTCCACAATGGGGTCCGACTCCACACGAAAGCGCACGGCGGCAAACCCCAGAATAAGCCCGAACACCAGCGCCAGCAGCGCCAGCACCACAATGGCGATAAGAATCTGTGTCATATTACAACTTCACCAGTCCGGTAAAGCCCATAAAGGCCAGTGACATCAGGCCGGCGGTCACCAGCGCCAGCGCCGGCCCTTTAAAGGGGGCGGGCACATCGGCACCGGCCAGCCGCTCGCGCATGGCGGCAAACAGCACCAGCACCAGGGAAAAGCCCACGGCAGCCCCAAAGCCGTAGATCAGGCTTTGCATAAAGTTGTGCTGCTCGTTGATGTTGAGCAGGGCCACGCCCAGCACGGCGCAGTTGGTGGTGATCAGCGGCAGAAAAATGCCCAGCAGGCGATACAGCGCCGGACTGGTTTTATGCACCACCATTTCGGTGAACTGCACCACAACGGCGATCACCAGAATAAACGACAGGGTGCGCAGATAAAGCAGATCCAGCGGCAGCAGAATATACTGGTTCACCAGATAAGAGCAGGCGGCAGCCAGGGTCAGCACAAAGGTGGTGGCCAACCCCATGCCAATGGCGGTTTCCAGTTTGCCCGACACCCCCATAAACGGGCACAGGCCAAGAAACTTCACCAGCACGAAGTTGTTGACCAGCACGGTGCCGACAAACAGCAGCAGGTATTCAGACATGATCACTCGGCATTCAGCAATAAACGGGGGTTATTATCGGACTTTATGACCCGTTTAACAATGCCACGATTTACACGGGTTTACGTCAAGGTATTGATTAACATACCGATAACCGCCAGCGTACAGAGTGATAAAGAGCCGTAGTGCATCACGGGCCGCGACACCAGGTGCAAACTGTGCACCGCCAGCCAGTTACCGAACAGGGCTGCGGGGGCCAGGGGCAGCGCCAGCTCAAGGTGGGTTTGGGTAAGAAAGCCGCCACTGGCCAGCGCACCGGCTGACATCAGGGTAGATACCACAAAAAAGCCCGCCAGGTTGGCGCGAATGCGGTGCATGTCGGCACCGTGCATTACCAGCACCATGGGCGGCCCGCCTATGGTGGTGCTGGTGCCCATTACTCCCGACAGAAACCCGCCCAGCGCCATATTGGCTCTGGTCATGGGCAGAGCAATGTCTTTCAGCCGCACCAGCACACCTAGCATAATGGTGACAGCAATGAGTATTGCCAGCCATTTAACGGGCAGCACCACCAGCAGCCACACACCCACCGCACTGCCGGGAATGCGAGCCAGCAGCGCCGGCGCCAGCAGGTTCATCTCTATGCCCTTGCGAAAGCGCCAGCCGTTTACCATGCACATCACCAGCAGCACCATCATCAAGGGGCCGGGTACCAGCACGGGATCGAGATAAAACAAAATAGGCGCGGCTACCACCGCCATGCCAAAGCCGATGGCGGTTTGCACATAGGCACCGGTAAAGCAGGCCAGGGCGGCAAGTATTAATGTCAGGGTATCAAGCTGCTGCATAACGGCTCACAACAAAGAACAAAGCACCATTATGACCATTGGTTATAACAAGCAGAAGGCCAAACGGCGCTGGCCTTATCAATAATGTGGGCTGGCACCAATTAAGCCATCAGCCGTAAGCTGTCAGCTATAAGTAGCCAGAGTGAGGTTGGCGATGAGCGAAGCGAATCCCAACTACTCAAGGACTGTATACGTAATTGTCTGAAGAATGGATTCCGGCTCGGAGGCCGGAATGACAAGTCCCTATTCCCCAGTCCCTAATCCCTGTTACTCAGAACAGCGTATTAGACAGCTGATACATTTCTTCGTTAAACGGGCGGCGCAGGTGCTTGATGCAGTCGATAATATCGTGATGCACAATATGGTTATTCTGCAGGCCCATGCAGCGGCCGCCAAAGCCTTCCAGCAGCAGCTCCACGGCGCGGGCACCCATGCGGCTGGCCATAATACGGTCTTGCGCCGTGGGCGTACCGCCCCGCTGAATATGCCCCAGAATGGTGGCGCGGGTATCGCGGCCGGTGGCATCCTGAATATCTCTGGCCAGCTGGTTTACATCACAGACGTTTTCACAAATGGCCACAATGGCGTGCTTTTTGCCCTTGGCCACCCCTTCGTGAATTTGCTGAATAAGCTCATCCTTGTCAAAGGCCACCTCGGGCACAATCACGTATTCCGCACCACCGGCCACGGCGGCAGAGGAAGTGAGATCGCCACAGTGCCGGCCCATGATCTCCACCACCGAAATGCGGTTGTGGGAGCTGCAGGTATCCCGCAGCCGGTCAATGGCTTCCACTGCCACATTCAGGGCCGTGTCAAAGCCAATGGTAAAGTCGGTGCCGGCAATGTCGTTGTCGATGGTGCCGGGAATGCCGATGCAGGGAAAGCCCATCTCGGTCAGGCACATGGCACCCATATAGGAGCCGTCGCCGCCCACCACCACCAGGCCGTCTATACCGTGTTTTTTCAGGTTGGCCACCGCTTCTGCCCGCACCTGCTCCTGCTTGAATTCGGGAAACCGTGCCGAGCCCAGAAAGGTACCGCCCCGGGTAATCACATCCGACACACTGTGCCTGTCCAGCGGTATTATCTGATCCTGATGCAAACCAAGATAACCACTCTGAATGCCAAACACTTCCAGACCATGATGCAGGCCGGTACGCACCACAGCCCGAATGGCCGCGTTCATGCCCGGTGCATCACCACCGCTGGTGAGTACTCCAATGCGTTTAATCATGAAATCCCTTAAGCCCCCGCGCGAATAATGGCGGCAAATTCGTCGGCCTTGAGGGCGGCACCGCCCACCAGAGCACCGTCTATGTCTTCCATGGCAAACAGGCCGGCGGCGCTGTCACCTTTTACTGAGCCACCGTAAAGAATTTGCACGCCGGCGGCCACAGTGGCGCTTTGTGCAGCCAGGAACTGACGAATGGCGCTGTGCACACCCTGCGCAATCTCGGGAGTGGCGGTTTTGCCGGTGCCAATGGCCCATACCGGCTCATAAGCGATAACCGCACGACCGAGGGCTTCAATGCCGCACCGGTCAATCACGGCCTGCAGCTGGCGTTCAACCACGGCTTGCGTTTCACCGGCTTCAAACTGCTCAAGCGTTTCACCAATGCACAACACAGGTACCAGATTTTGCTCCAGCACGGCGGCAAACTTGGCGGCCACCACGGCATCAGACTCATTGTGCAGGGTGCGGCGTTCGCTGTGGCCCACCAGCACATATTTAACGCCAAATTCCTTATACATGGCCGGCGAGTTTTCACCGGTAAAGGCACCGCTGGTATTGATGTCGGCATCCTGTGCGCCCAAAGCAATGGGGCTGCCGGCAAGCTCGGCTTCGGCCTGGCCTAAAAACAGTACGGGCGGGCACACGGCCACAGCCACAGAGGCGGCGTCGGCGGCAGGCGCCTTAAGGGCAGAAATCAGCTCGTGCACCATGGTTTTGCTGCCATTCAGTTTCCAGTTACCCATTACCAGAGTCTGTCGCATTGGTCAGTTCCTTTCAGTTAAATGATGGGGGATTATAGGGATTTGCTAAAGCTTGTGCACTTCTATCCACAGCCTGCCCAGATATTCATGCCAGGCCAGCTCACTGCGCGCTAAATATCGCGCCTGAGGCAGGTAACTATATAGCGGCAAGGTGCCGGCACTGTCTTTGGCCTGATGATCAACAGGGGCAGGCAGAGGCGCGGCGTTCTTGGCAGCAAACAGCGCCATGGCGCGGGGCAGGTGGCTGGCAGAGCTGATCAGTACCGCCGTGCGATCCTTAATCAGCGGCGTGATGGCGGCGGCTTCCTCGGTGGTGTTTTTCGGCTCTGGCAGCATCACAATGCGACTGGCTTCAATGCCCAGTGCCTGCGCCACCTCGCCATAAAGTTCGGCACTGGAGCGGCCCTCGCTGCCGGCATAACCGCTTACAATCAGCCGGGCTTGCGGGTAAGCATGAGCCAGCCGCACTCCTTCGCTGATGCGCGCCAGCGCCGCATTGCCCAGCTGGCTGAGCAGGGGCAGGCGCGGGTCTGCCACCTGAGCGGCACCCAGCACAATAATATCGTCAACGGGTTGGCTGCCCGCGTTAAAAGGCGCATAGGTTTGCTCCAGCGGGGCAATCAGCGCATTGGCTACCGGCCGGGTGCTGAGCAGCATAAGTGCCAAAAGAGACGCAGACACAAAGACAATTCCACTGCGCTTATGGCGCATCATCAGCAGAAACACACCAAACAACGCCGTTAAAAGCAGCAGGGGCAGGGGTAACAGCAGGCTGCCCAGCCATTTTTTAGCCAAAAAGGAAGCGGTCATGCACTCTCGCATTTGTTAACCGTACGGGTTATGCCAGAATAGCTGCCTTTGAAATGACAAGAAACACTCGGTTTGACGCGTAACACCAGCTTTGACGGCAAAAGCCGCACTTTCTCCCGCAATATCTACGGCACCACCAAGGGGCAAATTCGCCTGCGGGTGTTGAGCCGGGATCTGGCCGAATGGCTGCCGGAAAGCGAGCGGCCCCTGCGCATTCTCGATGCCGGCGGTGGCTTTGGCCCCGTGTCTCAGCGCCTGGCCGCCGAGGGCCACAGTGTGGTGCTGTGTGATTTGTCTGCCGAAATGCTTGAAGAAGCCAGGATTCAGGTGGCCGAAAAGGGTCTGAGCGGGCAATTCGACTTTATTCACGGCCCCATACAGTCGTTATGTTCGGCCGACCTGGGTCAGTTCGACCTTATTCTGTGCCATGCCGTGCTGGAATGGGTGCAAAATCAGGCGGATTTGCTGTCCGGTCTGAACGAGCTGCTGCGCCCCGGCGGGCATTTGTCGCTCATGTATTACAACCGCGACGGTCTGCTTTATCACAGCCTGGTAAAAGGCAACTTTGATTACGTGCACGCCAACCTGGTCAGAAAACGACGCCAGAAACTGACGCCGGGCTGGCCTTGCCGGCCCGCCGAGGTAGACGGCTGGCTGAGCGAGCTCGGCTTTGTTATAACCGGACGCAGCGGCGTGCGGGTGTTTCACGATTATATGTCGAACGTGCACGGGCCCTTTCCCACCGAGGAAGAAATTATACAGATGGAGCTGGCCCACTCCCGCACCCAGCCCTTTATGCACCTGGGGCGTTATATGCACGTATTTGCGCACAAAGTGAAGAGAGCTACACCATGACGGAAATGTCCCGCACCCTGCCGGACTGGATCGGCTGGGTCAGAGAGGAAAATTTAGGCCTGAGCCTGCCTCCCGAGCGGCTGGCCTTTTTGCTGGCGGTGCACATCTTTGGCCGGGGCGGCGAGCAGCCGCAACTGAGCGAGGCCGAGCTGCATCACGCCTTTGGCTATGTCAGCAAGGGCTTTGACCAGGCCGGCGACACGCAAGTCAGCCGGGCCAACAACGCCATTAACGATCTGGTGCGCCAGCGTCTGCTGAGCCGCTTTCAGGGCGATGGCGGCGAGGGCGAAAGCCTGTATCGCTTAACCCGGCTGGGGCTGGCCATTGTGGAATTTTTTGCCGCCCAGCGGGAAGTGAGCCAGATAAAGCTGTCGTTGCTGCTGGAGCACATATCTCAGGAGCTGGAGCGCGTGGCTGAGGCTATTGCCGCCAACCCGGATGAGCAGGGCTGGGCCCAGAACGTGGAAGGCCGGCTCAAGTATTCGGTGGCGGAGCAGCTGGCGCGCATCGACGACACCCAGCGCACCATGGACGAGCAGCAAAACGCGGTCAAGGCCAACATCGCCGCCCTGCTCAACAAGAACTGGCACGAGGCCATTCACGCCTGTGAGCAACTGCTGCGGGAAACCGGCGTGACCCTGCGGGAACTGCAGGACACCCTGGATAAAGCCGGTCATGGCCTGCAGCAAAGCTTGCTCAACATTGAAGAGCAGCTGCAGCAAAGCCCCAGAGGCGAGGCGGTGGCCATTTTGTGCCAGCAACTGCAGGCCCGGCTGGATGCCATTATTCACTGGGGCAGCCAGTGCATTGAGCTGTGGTCCCGTTACGACCGCCACGTGCACCGCTTTATTCGTACCGCCATCGACATGGACAAAAACCGCGCCTTCAGCCAGCGGCTGCGCGAGTCCATTCGTCACTTCGAGAACCACAACTGGCGGCTGCGGGTCAGCCAGACCCTGCCTTTGCTTGAGCTGCGCGACGAAACCATGGCCGCCTACGCCGAGGAAGTGACCGGCGAGCTGCCGGTGGAGCTGGAATATCAGGACATGACCGACGTGGCCGCTGAGCTCTCGGGCCGCATTCGCGAGCATCTTGAGGTGTTTTCCGTTGCCGGCAAGCCGCTGGATCTGGCCGGGGTGCTGCGCGATTACCTCAACGATTACCCTCATTACCAGCACTTTGACATTGCGCGCCTGCTGATTGACGAAGCAGTCAAGCTCGGCCATGCCGACGGCGAACTGGCGGGCGCGCCCATGCCCGACTGGCAACCCATTAATGCCCACGGGGCCAAGGTACAAGCACATGTTATCGACCAATACTGAACAGGCCCTGGACTCAAGACTGGTTCAGGCCATTGCCAATCCGTTGTTTCCGGCCCTCGACAACCAGCTGCGGTCGGGCCGGCACATAACCGCCGACGAGCTGGAGCAGCACTCGCTGCTGCAGGAGTATTACCCCGAGCTCGACGCCTTTTATCAGCGCTACCAGGCCGAGCTGGTGCGCGCCCCCGAGGGCTTTTATTACCTGCGGCCGCGCTCCACCAGCGAGCTGGGCACCTCCATTTTGTCCGAGCTGGAAATGCTGGTGGGCAAGGTGCTGTGCTACCTCTACCTGAGCCCGGACCGCCTGATCAACGAAGGGGTGTTTTCCGTTGAGGATCTGCAGGAAGAGATTTTAACCCTGTCCAACGAGCAGGCGCTGCTGCGCATGGTGAACCAGCGCGCCGGCGGCAGTGATCTCGACAAGCGCAAGCTGGCTGACAAGCTCAAAAGCGCCATTCGCCGGCTCAAGCGCATTGGCATGGTGAGCAGCGTGGGCAGCCAGGACAAATTCCGTATTACCGAAGCGGTGTTCCGCTTTGCCGCCGACGTGCGCAGCGACGAAGACCCCCGCGAGCTGCAGCTGCGTATGATTAAGGAAGGCGAAGCCGTGGCCGGCACCGAACAGCAGGACGAGCAGGAGAACGAGCAGTGAGTGTGACCCGAGGCAAGTTTCAATCCCTGACCATGGTCAACTGGAACGGCTTTTTCGCCCGCACCTTTGATCTGGACCAGCTGGTGACCACCCTGTCCGGCGGCAACGGTGCCGGCAAGTCCACCACCATGGCGGCCTTTATTGCGGCACTTATTCCCGATCTCAGCCTGCTGCACTTTCGCAATACCACGGAAGCGGGCAGCCAGTCTGGCAGCCGCGACAAGGGCCTGTATGGCAAGCTGCAGCGGGGCCATTGCTACTCGCTGATTGAGGTGACCACGTCACAGCAGGAGCGGGTGTGGTTTGGCGTGCACCTGGAGCAGGTGGCCAACCGCGACAACAAGGTGAACCTGGTGCCCTTTGCCTTGCAGGATGTGAATGAGGGCGCGGCCCCCACCGAGCTGCTGTTAAGCCGCCTGGACGACGGCCGCGGCCAGGTGCGTTCCCTGAATGAGCTGAAAGCTGCTGCCACCGAGGCCGGCCTGCGCTTTACCCGTTTCAATACGGTGAGCGAGTATCACAATTTTCTGTTCGACATGGGCGTGACCCCGCGCAAGCTGAAAGATCAGCGGGATCGGGTGAAGTTCTATCGTCTGATTGAAGCCTCGCTCTACGGTGGTATTTCCAGCACCATCAGCCGCAGCCTGAAAGACTACCTGCTGCCGGAGAACGCCGGCATTCGCAAGGCTTTTACCGACATGGAAGCGGCGATCTTTGAAAACCGCCGCACCCTGGAATCCATTCGCGAAACCCAGCGCCAGCGGGATCTGTTCCGCCAGCTGATCACCGAAACCACCCATTACGCTGCCGCCGACTATGTGCGCAACAGCGCCGAAAAGCAGCGGCTGTCGGATCTCGCCCTCTCGGCCCGCAAGGCCCTGGCGGAAGAGCGCCGCATTCTGGCCGAAGAAAAGGCCCGGCTGATTTATCTGGCCGATGAATATGAGCATCTGCAGGCCAAGGAGCGCATGCTGACCGACGAGCTGGATATTGCCTCCGAGCATCTCGCCAAGGTGATGAGCGGGGTCAAGCTCAATGAGAAAATTCAGGCTTACCAGCTGGAGCTGGACGAGCTGGAAGAAAAGCTCGCCATTCAGGAAGACATGCTGGCCGAGCTGCAGGACGAACATCAGGAAGCACAAGACGCCCGCACCGAGGCCGACGCCGAGGTAGACAGCCTGAAGAGCCAGCTGGCCGACTATCAGCAAGCGCTCGACACCCAGCAGACCCGCGCCATTCAGTATCGCCAGGCCCGTCAGGCGCTGGAAAACGTGCGCGCCCGTTGCGAGCTGCCGGCACTTGAGCCCGAGCAGGCCAAGGAAGAAGAGCAGCGCCATCAGGCCAAAGAGCAGCAACTCACCCAAACCGTGCTGGAGCAACGCCAGCAGCTCAGTCTGGCCGAGGCCGCCCGCGCTCAGTATGACCAGGCGCTGGCATTGCTGGAAGCCGTGGCCGGCCCGGTGGACCGCGCTGCCGCCTTTGGCCGCGCCACGCAATTGATTGAGCAGGGCCGTGAGCACCAGAGCCTGCTGAGCCGGGAAGAGAGCATTCGCCGCACCCTGAAAGACGCCGAGCAGGCCGAGGCCCGGCTGCAAAAGGTGCGCGAGCTGCAAACCGAGCTTGCTCGTCACAACCGCCGAGTACAAAGCGAAGAGGAGCTTGAGCTGCAACTGGCCGAGCTCGACGAGCAAAAGGCCGAAGCCGAAGAGCAGCTGGCCGAGTGCACCGAGGCTCAGCGTCAGCTGCAGTCCGCCGAAGGGCAGCTGGCCCCGCGCATCAAGGAATTGAAGGCTCAGGCACCGGCCTGGCACAAGGCCCAGCAGGCGCTGGAGCGGCTGCGTGAGCTGGCAGACAAGCCGCTCACCGACAGCAGCGAAATTACCGCCGCCATGCAGCAGGCCCTGCGCGACGAGCACCAGGCCGAGCAGACCAAGCAAAATGCGTTGGCCGCCAAGCAGCGCCTGGAGCAGCATATTCGCGTGCTGAGCGGCGGCAGCGATGCCTCGCCCGAGCTGGTGTCGCTGTGCGAGCACCTGGGCGGCACTTTGCTGTGCGAGGTGTACGACGACATTGCGGTAGAAGACGCCCCTTACTACGAGGCGCTGTACGGCCCGGCCCGCAACGCCATTGTGGTGGCGGATCCACAAGCCGCACTGGAAAAACTGCAGGCGCTGGAAAGCTGCCCGCCCGATGTGTACCTGATTCAGGGCAACCCTGACGCCTTTGACGAAGACCTGCTGCAGGCCACCGAGCTGGAAGGGGCCGTGTATGTGCAAAACGGCGAGCGCCAGCTGCGCTATTCCCGTTTTCCCGCCGTGCCGCTGTTTGGCCGTGCCGCCCGGGAAGCCCAGGTGGAAAAACTGCGCGAGGAGCTTGAGACTGAAAGCGCCCGCTATGCCGAGGCCGCCTTTGCCCAGCAAAAACACAGCCGGCTGTACCACCAGCTGAGCGAGTTTGTCAGTGACGGCCTGCAACAGGCCTTTGCCCCCAGCCCGGAAGAACTGCTGGCGGAGCTGGCCGAACAGCAAAACGAACTGGAGCAGGAGCGTATGCTGCTTGCCGAGCAGCGCACTCAGTGGGCCAGCAAGGTAGAGAGCCTGCGCGAGCAGCAGGGCCTGCTGCACAAGCTGCTGCCGTTGGCATCCCTTCTGGCCGACGACGGTGTGGCCGAGCGGTTGCAAGCCGCCAGGGCCGAGGCCGATAAACTGAATGATGCCCGCAACGTTATGGCCGCCCACGGCCAGCGCCTGGGCCGGCTGGCCGAGCAGGTGCAGGTGCTGCGACAGGACCCGGCCGGCTTTGATGCTTTGAAGGCCGCCACCGAGCAGGCGGAAAGCGAGTTGACCGAGGCCCGTGCCCGCACCTATGCCCTGAACCAGCTGGTGGCGCGACTGCCGCACCTGGCTTATGCCGATGCCGAGCAGCTGCTGAGCCAAAGCTCCGCCATGAACGACAGCCTCAAGGCCAAGCTGGCCCAGGCCGAGGAAGCCCGCCGCAAGGCCGGCCTGCGTGCCGAGCAGCTGTCCGGCCGGGTAAGTGACGCCCTGCAGGCGCGCACCGCCCTGGTGACCGGACGCGATGCCCGCAGCCGCACGCTGGGCGAGTTCCGTGAAGAGCTGGCGGCACTGGGTATTGTGCTTGCCGACGACATGGAGCAAAAAGCCCGGGACGCCAAGCGCGAGCTGGAAAACGAGCTGGTGCAGACCCGCAACAAGCGCAGCCAGACTGAGGCTCAGCGCCAGGTCACCAAGCGGGAAATTGACTCCCTCAGTCAGCGCCTGTCGAAAGACGGCCAGGGCTACTTTGCCGCCCGCAAGGCGCTGGTGGCCCACAAGGCCAACTGGTCCAGGGTAGAGCGGCTGGCGCGGGATCACGATGTGGAGCGCCGGCTCAAGCGGCCGGAGCTGGCCTATCTCGATGCCGACGAGCTGCGCTCCATGTCCGACAAAGCGCTGGGCACCCTGCGGGTGGCGGTGGAGCACGACGAAGAGCTGCGCGATGCCCTGCGCCTTTCCGAGGGCAACCGCAACACCCTGCAAAAGGTGCAGTTCTACATTCTGGTGTTCCGCCATCTCAAGGCGCGCATTCGCCACGACATTATTCGTGCCGACGATCCGGTGGAAGCACTGGAAGAAATGGAAGTGGAGCTGGCGCGCCTGGCCGACGAGCTCACCCTGCGTGAAGGCCAGCTGTCGCTGTCTTCCGTGGAAGTGGCGGCCAAGATCAACACCATTATTCGCCGGGAGCAGACCCGCATTCGCCAGCTTAACCAGGGCCTGCAGAACATTCGCTTTGGTCTGGTGGCCGGCGTGCGCCTGAACGTGAACATTCGTGACACCTATCAGCGTCTGCTGGATGCCCTGAGCGACCCCGAAGGCCGCCATCAGGACTTGTTCAGCAGCAAGGAGCTCAGTTTCTCCGAGGCCATGGGCAAGCTGTATCAGCGCCTGAACCCCGAGCTGGAGCGGGGCGATCGCAGCCCGCAGGTGCTGGGCCAGGCCTTGCTGGATTATCGCAACTACCTGGAGCTGGACATTGAAGTGCAGCGCGGCGCTGACGGCTGGCTGCGTGCCGAAAGCGGCGCGCTCTCTACCGGTGAGGCCATTGGTACCGGCCAGGCCATTCTGCTGATGGTGCTGCAAAGCTGGGAAGAGGAAGCTCGCCACCTGCGCGGCCGCGACGTGCTGCCCTGCCGGTTGCTGTTCCTGGACGAAGCCGCGCGGCTTGACGCCCGCTCCATCGCCACTTTGTTCGAGCTGTGCGAGCGCCAGGACATGCAGCTGCTGATTGCCGCCCCGGAGAACATCAGCCCGGAAAAAGGCACCACCTACAAGCTCATCCGCAAGGTGCACGGCAACCAGGAACATGTGCACGTAGTGGGCCTGCGCGGCTTTGCAGGGGAGGCGGCGTAACAAAATAAAGGCCGCGCTTTACGCGCGGCAACTACTCCGTCAACTGCGTACCCGCATTTTGCACCTGTAGGCCCGACTTCAGTCGGGCAACCCACCTCACAAACCACCCCTTTATTCACCTGAACTCCGCCAAATTATGCACACCTGTAGCTGTTCTTTCAGTGCTGCAAGGTTGGGACGAGTTCCAACAATTCTGCCCAAAAAGCAACGCTGGCTCCTCATTATGCAAAAGTTCCATTTGAATTCTGCATCCCAACAGGCACAATAACGGCTCATATTGCACCCACACCCAGAGGCCCGGTCGCCCGCAAGACCCGGGCGGTAGCGTGGAAAAATTAAAAACCTGCTGATTTATACAGTGTATTTGCAGGCTTGTCGGCACCGTGCTCACTATTACTTTGGCCATGCTCGTGTACAACAAAGAAGGCTAAAACACTCCTGTGATCTGAGCAGGTTACGGCGGGGGAATGTGGATAATGCGCAAGCAAATGTTGATAACGAGCATGCGTGTTTTTGCTCACGGCTGGATAGGGTTGATGTGCGAAAAGCTTTATATTATCAAAAGCTTATAAGTGAAAGCTGAACGGGCGTGTCGGAAGAAATATGAGCATGCTCATTATTATAATGTTAGGTATTTTCATTGCGACTCGGAGAATAATTTAAATGGCAATTGGAACAGTCGATACAAAAATTCTTTGGGGGAGAGCGGGAGGAAGATGCTCGAAACCAGGTTGTGATGAAGATTTAACTGCTCTAGTGGCATCGGGTAACTACGTAGTAGGAGAAATGGCTCACGTTATTGGTAGCAAACCTACTGCTGCTAGAGGTACTCCCGAGGGTGGAGCTGATACATACGACAATTTGATTTTGCTCTGCCCAACTCACCATACCCACATAGATAAAGCCCCAAAGGGAACATATACAATTGAAATGCTCCATGAATGGAAGCGAAACCATGAAGCAGAAATAAATAGTGCTGGAAAGGCACCAAGATTTGATAGCTTTACTAAGCTACACATCGCAGTTGCTCGGCTACTTGCTAATAATAAAGCTACATTTGATGCACTAGGTCCAATGAGCGAAGCCGCTCAATCAGACCCAAGTTCTAATGCATACTTGGTATGGGAGTTGCGAAGAATCGACAAAATATTGCCTAACAATAGAAAAATATTAAACCTTATCGACGCAAACGAAGTTCTTATCGAGGATATGCCTACTATTAATGCTATCGAAAAGTTTCGCGCGCACGTAGAGTCATATGAAAAGCACGTATATCAAAGGTTGGATTCCTATCAGCTATTTCCTACAGAGTTTTCAGAGGTGTTCTCATAATGTCTAATGGTTCAAACTCATGGGGTGTGACTTACAGTCGAATTGCGTGGCTAGAATCGGCTATAAAATCTCATGGTAATGTCATTCGTTATTCACGTCATGACGATATAATTATGGAATTCGATAGAAAAGATGGCAGTTCAATTACATTAATATGCCTTGACGAATATACGCTAGGGGAAGCCATGGTTCACCGAGTTTTGAGCGAATTTCCAGAGGTCAATTTTATATCTGTGGGTGGCAAGTGGAATGGATATACGAGAGAGGCAAAACAACTTTGTCTATCCAACAGTATTGGCCTCTTCAATGCAAGTGAGCTAACAGGAGCTTTGTGGAAAAATGAGTTTTGGTTGTATCACCAAAAAGATGATGAAGGAAATCCAATCTATCCATACAAAAAACAGCAATCTGCTTAGCGTTTATGGTTTTGGCTCATTTTTTCGAAGTGGTCACGCTAATGATTGTGACTTGTTACTCGTAGTGAAGAATGACGCATCAAACTTAGGTAAACTCCATTCGGATTTGTCTAAAGAGTTCTTAGAGTTGGGTTTAAAGCTGTCAATTGAATTCGATTTGACAGTTCTTACAGAGCGCGAGCACAAGTCTTCTCCACTTAAAGAGCATGATCGGTTGGTGTTAATCGTTGGCTAACGAGGCACAAATACCTAACAAAAAAATTAACTCGGACATCAAACGCTGCGCGGATTTTTGGGGCTTGCCGCTTCGCGTCACTGTAGCCCCAAAATCTACTCCGGTTTGCTGCCGGTTATTTGAGCGTTAGCTCTCCACCGTTAACTATAAGGACTAATTTTGACAAAAATAGAGATTATACAAGTTGGATTATCAATTCTGGGTTCACTCGGAGGAGCAGGACTTCTGCTTGCTGCATTTAGTTCTTGGTTGGGTAAAGTTTGGGCAAGTCGAATCTTAGAGTCAGACCGAAGTAAGTATGCTTCGGAGCTTGAAGCTTTGAAAGCTGAAAATCAAAATTATATAAACGTTTTGGGTATCACCAATTCAACCTATTTAGAATCGAAAAAAGCATTTAATAGTGAACGTTTAGCGTCTATAAAAATACTTTGGGGCGAAGTGATTAGATTAAGAGACGAGCGCCCATCGGTGATAATTTGGTTAGACATGTTGGCTTTCGCTAACATGAAACATCTTCATGAAAATCCCCAATTTGCCTTTGCAAGAAAAGAAGATTTCATAAAAGATCTATCCGAAAAGGTACATAGTGAAGCAGACCTTGTGCGCCCTTTTCTTGATGACCTAAGTTTTAAATATTTTTGGGCGTATCGTCAACTTACGCTTGGTTTGGCGCAATATGCACATCTCACTGCAATTCAAGGCCCAATGAACATGCCATGGTACGAAGATGAGAGTGTCCTGGAATCCGTCAAGCCAATATTATCTTCAACTGAATTAGATGATTTCAAATCAGAGAAATGGCAGACCACTGTATTATTTAATTACATTGAGCAAAAGTTGGCGATCCATCTTAAGGATATAGCGTCTGGAAAAAATGATGCAGATGATAGCTTCAATAATGCTCTTGAGTGGCACAAATCTCTTGCAAAGTTTAGAGAATTGCAAGAAAAGGAGGCATAAGCTAACAAGGCAAGGCAGTCTGACGGCTTTTCCGTTCCTTGTTTTGCGGTTTAACGCTACGCTACCGCAAAACAATCCACTACAAAGCCGCAGCTGCTTGCGGCGTTATGCAAGAGAAGCAGATTTGGCTCCCCAATAACGAAATCAAGAGAGGAAATGGATGACACTGCTTAATCAAATATTAAAGTGGACTGAATCTCTCCAGTCATGGCAACGAGATGCGTGCCGCCGCCTCTTCCAGCAGGAATCAGCACTGAACGAGACCGACCTATCCGAGTTATACGCACTTCTTAAGAAGGATTGCGGTATAGAGAGTGATGATGCACTGTTGCCGATTCCATTGGCTAAAGAGCACCTTCCTGCCGAACTTGCTCCAGGGGAGCAAGTTACTCTAGTCGCTTTGAGAGACCTGCAAAACGTCAATCAGATTCCGAGTGATCGCATTCTAACTTTCTCAGAAGCTGGCATTACTGTGATTTATGGAGGAAATGGTTCGGGCAAGTCGGGCTATGCTCGTGTTATGAAAAGAGCTTGTCGGGCTAGAGATCAATCTGAGCCTGTCCACCCAGATGCAAATGATCCGACGGCCTCTAAGAGGGTGCCCACCGCAAAATTCGATGTAAAGGTAATGGGTGTATCACATGAAGTTGATTGGGCGCGCGACACAACTTCACCGGACCAACTCTCCTCAATCTCAGTCTTTGATTCCAAGTGTGCTCGTTCCTACATAACGGCGGAGCAAGATGTTGCTTACTTACCATACGGCCTTGACATTATTGAAAGTCTTGCCAACCGAGTTCTCCCAAAGCTCTCAGAGATGCTCGAGTCAGAGATCAATGGGATTGATGTAAGTAAACTGCCGTTCGAACATCTTCTTGGCGATACAGAGGTCGGGAGAGTCATCGGAAACCTTTCCATCAAGTCAAACACAGAAACTATTACTTCACTTGGAACCATCACTGAAAGCGATATTAAGCGAATTGCCGAGCTTGAGAATGCTCTCAAGGAGGGTAATCCTCTGGCTAAGGCGGAAGAGTCGAAGCGTTCCATGATGCGACTGAAAGCTTTCGCCGACAAGCTTGCCAAACCTTTGGTATGGGTTAGCTCAGACGCTGTTGAAAAACTTCAGAAAATAAATGATGAGAAGATCTCCGCAGAGGACGCTGAGAAGAAAGCTGCCGACGCGTTGTGCTCCGGTGAAGAACTACTTCCAGGAACTGGAGAGCAAGTTTGGAAGCTTCTTTTTGACGCCGCACGGCGCTACTCCACTGAAGTAGCATATCCGGGAGAGGAGTTTCCTCAATCTGCTGAGGGTAAAGTGTGCCCCTTGTGCCAGGAAAATTTACCCGAATCAGGGGCTAACCGTCTTAAGCGATTTGATGAGTACATCCAGAATGATGTCGCAAAGTCCGCCGAAGCAGCCCGTAACAAGGTCGAAATAGCCAAGGCCAAGATCAAGGCAGCCGATCTTATGATTGCCGCCGATGATGCCCTTGGTGAAGAACTGAAGGTCTTAGACGGCTCAATCCTTCAAGTAATTTCAGATTTTCAAGCTTCGATTGATGCGCGTAGAGAGTTTATGCTCCAGTGTCTCGAAACATCAAAATGGGCAGAGGTTCCTGCCTTGAATGTTTCGCCAAGGGCGCGAATTCGCCAGCTTGCAGCTCAGCAATTAAGGATTTTCCGAACGCTTACAAGAGCGGCGGATGAAACGAAGCGAACGAAGCTTGAAAGAGAATTGAGTGAACTTACTGCAAGACAAAGCCTGGCCAAGAGTTTGAATGCTGTAGTCGAGTTGTTGGGTCGGATGAAAAAGAAGTCTTCCCTTGAAAAATGTCGCCCCGCCTTAAAAACACGTTCGATTTCTGATAAGTCAAAGGAATTTGCTACTGTCGCGGTAACAGATGAGTTAAGGAAAGCTCTTGACAAAGAGTTTGAAGCACTTGGCATTGGGCACATCAAAACAAAGCTAAAGGAGCGTAGTTCCCGTGGGAAGATGTACCATCAACTTCTACTAGATCTTCCAGTTACGAACAAAATTGATGAGATTCTCAGCGAAGGTGAGCAACGTGCAATCGCGCTGGGTTCGTTCTTTGCTGAGTTGGCGCTCGCCAATCATTCGTGTGGAATTATCCTCGATGATCCGGTTTCGTCGTTGGATCATTGGCGGCGACGAAATGTTGCCCGGAGATTGGTTGAGGAGGCTAAGAATCGGCAAGTAGTAGTGTTTACTCATGACACTTCATTTCTTGGCCAACTATCCGATGAGATCGAGACGGCAGGTATTCCTAACTCAACATTCTTTTTGGAGTGGCGAGGAGGCGCCCCTGGCTGTGTTAATGATGGCCTCCCGTGGGATCATCAAGGCTATAAAGCGAGAATCAACGCTCTTGAGCAGGCGCAGAGCAAGCTTGCGAAGACGTGGCCGGCATATCCTAATGAAAAAGAGATTGGAGATATGCGACACCAGTATGACCGGTTAAGGGCAACGCTCGAAAGAGTAATTCAAGACGTTGTTTTTAATGGCGTCGTAAAGCGATATCGCGACTGGATTCGCGTGGACTCACTTGAAGAGGTTGTAGGCTTTAGCCGTCCCGAATACGAAGCTATTGAAAAACTGCATAAGCGAAGTTGTGACGTTGTAACGGCCCACGACCCATCGTCGGCAAAGGCTGCTGCAGTTCCCTCTGCGGCTGATTTGGGCAATGACATCGTTGCCTTGAAAGCCATTGTTGAAGCCATTCAGAATCGGAGAAAGACCGCGAAGGCAACCGCGTAGGAGTGGAAATGCATAACAATGCGCTGCTGTCGGACACTGTAGTTCACCACTGCTTGCGGCGTTAGCTGGTCATCATTATTAGGAGAATATTTTGAGTAAAATGGAATACCCAATTACGGGGTCGTGCCAATGCGGAAACGTACAGTATGAGCTGCTTGAGCCTCCGTTGTTCGTTGCTGCTTGTCATTGCAAAGAGTGTCAAAAATTATCAACTAGCGCATTTAGCATAACTGCAATGGTGAAAACGGACAGCGTTAAATTTCAGGGTGAAATGAAAAGCTGGAGTCGGATTGCGGACAGCGGCAATACTAGTGGAGCAAAGTTTTGCCCAACCTGTGGAAACAGGATATATCACTTCGATCCAAATGAGCCAGATAAGCTGAAGCTAAAACCTAGCAATCTATCAGATACAAGCATTATTAACCCTACGATTCACGTCTGGGTAAGCGAAAAACAAGATTGGTATCAAATACCTCCTGACGTGAAAGTGTTTGAGAAGCAACCATAGGGAAAGCCAGCTAACAATGCCATTAAATTCGCTCCCTACGGTCGCCGGACCTCGTTTCACTCGGCCGTTTATGGCGGGCGTTATACCTCAAGGAGGAACACATGAGAAAGCTGGTAAGTTCAGGATCTCCTTTGGAAGAACCGATTGGGTTTTCCAGAGCATGCAGAGTTGGAAGCATGATTTCCGTCTCCGGCACGGCACCCATAGAGAATGGTGAAACTACCTGCGTTGGGGATGTTTATGGGCAGACCAAGTATTGCCTGGAACTGTCTATTAGGGCTATTGAAGAGGCTGGAGGAAAACCGACAGATATAATCAGAACTCGCATCATGCTCACTGACATTTCTCGTTGGGAGGAAGCCGCCAAAGCACATGGTGAGCTATTTTCTGCAATAAGGCCCGCGTGTACATTTTTTGAAGTAAGCCGCTTCATCAATCCGGAATGGCTCGTAGAAACGGAGATCGATTGTGTCTTGGGTTAGGTATAACAAGGCCAGTCACGCGACGCCTACTGCATTGCGGCTTCGCCTCCATTCCGCAGCCGCGCATACTGGCTGGCGTTATTACCTTACGGGAAAATTATGAACTCCTAGACGATTTTTATTGTCGATTCGCTCTAATTTTGGCGCATATTCACTCACGCCTTAACGTGGCATTATCAATTTATTCAGCTATGAGCGACTACTCAAAACTTAGGGGTTACCATACTACATACACTACTGTAAATTATATTTTTATCCCTCTTTTAATATTGCTATCTATTTGTAATAGTAATGACCGTATCAATGAATTGCTGTGCAGGGCTGAATATCATTACAATACTCTTGGAGCGGATGCGGCTATTGCGACTGTACGTGAAATCGATGATAAGCATGAGTATGTTATAGATAGTAACGTTGCGCGTTTTTTGATCCTTTGGGTGCAAAAGAGCAAAGGATTGAAGACTTTGATCACGCTAACTTCATATTGAACTCGATGAAGTCGCTTCCCGATGATCCGGATAAAATTAGTGCGCGATATATTAGTGATGCTGGATTGTTCCCGCTCTGTGGTTACCAGTTGCGGTATTCATGAATAAATATTTTTTAACAATGGAGTCTTGTATGAAAGGTAAAATCCTTGATTTTAATGAAGAAAGCCGCTCAGGCATTATCTCGGGAGACGACGATAACAGATACAACTTTGAGATAAAGGAATGGAAGGGCAGTCAGCTTCCCAGAGCAGGTAACAGGGTTGATTTTTTTGCTAACGGTGATGCTGCAGAGGCCATTTATGCCGAGCCGGCCACCAATAGTGCATCATCAAAGAAAATTGCTGCGGCCTTGTTTGCCTTCTTCCTTGGTGCATTTGGGGCTCACAAGTTTTATCTGGGATATAACAAGCAGGGTGCCATCATGCTGCTGGTGTTCCTGTTTGGGTTTATTCTGCTTGGCTTCCCTTCATTGGTGATTGGGATTATCGCATTTGTGGAGTTCATACTTTATCTGGTTAAGTCTGATGAAGAGTTTGAGCAGACGTATGTAACAGGCTATAAACCCTGGTTCTGATGTTAACGAAATTGGCTGCAGCTGCTTTAAGGTCGCAGCCAACTTGTTATTTTTACCTTGTAATTCAGCGCGGTAAAAAACGTGTTTCAACAGTCTGTTCGTCAGATCATCGTTGGGTAAGATAAATCTCTGATTTAGTAAGCAATGCTGTTATGAATACCAAAAGAAAGCGGTTTGAAAGGAATGCAAAAGGGAAAAAAATCAGAACATTATCCAGAACAGAAGCCTGGGATTCCGCTGTTGCAGAACATCAATATGCACTTTGCATCAGCATTTTTCTTTTGTTTATTGCAGGGGCGTTGGCTTACGACTTTTTTTACCATGGCGGTATGGTTGTCAGCCTGGGCAGACGTGATGACAGCTGGCCAGTCAAACTTTTTATAGGCACCTTTGTTTCGCTCGCCGTCTGGGGTTTTTTAAGCACATTAATGGATATCTGGCAGGACTTTCGTCGCAAGGTTAAACAGCGACGGGTGATGAAATAGAAACCCTGCTGGCTGGGTCATGAACGGCAACATATTTTTATCAGGTGTTGTTATGGCATTAACCCAAGAAGACGAATCCAGAATCATTGAAATGGCCTGGGAAGACCGCACTCCCTTTGAGGCCATTGAGTTGCAGTTTGGCCTTGGTGAGGCGGAGGTGATTCGGTTTATGCGCCGGCAGCTTAAGCCCGGCAGTTTCAGGGTGTGGCGTGCGCGGGTGTCGGGGCGTGCCACCAAGCATCTCAAACTGCGCAGCCCGGATGTGAGCCGGGGCTATTGCCCCACGCAATACAAGCACCGTTAATGCATCGAGTTTTGTTACACTGATTTTTTTATTTGAAGGGTGGTGTCATGCACGGAGAATTCAAGGTGCCGGGCGGCAAACTGGTGGTGGCCGACGTTGAGGTTGAGCAGGATTGCCTTGCGCACGTGAGCATTTCCGGTGATTTTTTTCTGGAGCCGGAGTCGGCGCTGGACTGCATTAACCAGGCACTTACCGGCATGCCGGTGACTGCCAGCCACCAGACGCTTGCGGCCGCCATTAACGCGGCACTGAATGACGATGTGATGATGTTCGGCTTTTCTGCCGAGGCGGTGGCCACGGCGGTGCGCCGGGCGCTGGGCAAGGCCAGCAGCTGGCTGGATCATGAGTTTGAGGTTATTGCCCCGGTCAGCCTGCCGGCGGCGGAGCATGTGGCGCTGGACGAAGTGCTGGCTCATTCCGTGGGCACCGGCCTGCGCAAACCCACGCTGCGCTTTTGGGACTGGAGCGATTCGGTGGTGGTGATCGGCTCGTTTCAGTCGGTAAAGAACGAGGTGGATATGGACGCCGCCGCCGAGCACGGGGTGCAGGTGGTGCGCCGTGTTACCGGGGGCGGGGCCATGTTTATGGAGCCGGGCAACTGTATTACTTATTCGCTTACCGTGCCCACGTCGCTGGTGGACGGGGTTAACATTGAGCAGTCTTATCAGCAGCTGGATGCCTGGGTGCTGGGCGCGCTGAACAAGGTGGGCATCAGGGCCCGTTATGTGCCGCTGAATGATATTGCTTCCGACAAGGGCAAGATTGGCGGCGCGGCGCAAAAGCGCTTTGCCAATGGCGTGCTGGTGCACCATGCCACTCTGGCCTACGACATAGACGCCAGCAAAATGCTGCAGGTGCTGCGCACCGGTCGTGAGAAACTGTCGGACAAGGGCATTACCAGCGCCAACAAGCGGGTGGATCCCATGCGCAGCCAGACCGGGCTGGAGCGTCAGGCCATTATTGAATCCTTTATCAGCCATTTTGCCGAGCTGTATCAGACTCAGGCGGGCAGTTATTTGCCGCAGGAGCTGGAAGCAGCCAAAGCTCTGGTGTCGAGTAAATTTCTCACTGAAGAGTGGTTATATAAGGTGAGCTGAACGGCCAAGTGTATAAATCTTGCTCGAAGTGGTGTGATTATTGCTGCCAAATAACGCGAACGTCGGGCAAGTTTAAACCCACTCGAAAAGTCGGGAAATAACGGGTAGAATAGCCGGCAAAATCACGTTAAAGAAGAAGCGAATTATGTCTTTACCTCCTTGCCCCCAGTGCAATTCCGAATATGTTTATCAGGATCAGGCGCAGCTGATCTGCCCCGAGTGTGGTCATGAGTGGAACCCTGCGGAAGTGGCCGCCGAAGATGCGCCCATTACTGCCAAGGATGCCAACGGCACCCTGCTGCAGGAAGGTGATCGCATTACCGTGGCCAAGGATCTGAAAGTGAAGGGCAGCTCCATGGTGATTAAAATTGGCACCAAGGCGTTAATCCGCCGCATTGTGGATGCCAAGGATCACGAGCTGGACTGCAAGGTAGACGGCGTGGGTGAGATGATGGTCACCGCCGCCTTTGTAAAAAAAGCCTGATGCATGAGGCCGCCGTAACAGGCGGCTTTTTTATGGAAAATATTCTTGTCAGCGCCTGCTTGATGGGCGCGCCGGTACGCTATAACGGCAAAAGCCTGGGGCTGCAGCCCCAGGATCTGGACTTGCTTAAACAGCACTTTTGCATTAAAACCCTGTGCCCGGAAGTGGCCGGCGGTTTGCCGGTGCCCAGAGCGCCGGCCGAGTTAACCGCTCATGCCCGGGTAATGGATAACACCGGGGTTGATTGCACAGATGCCTTTGTGCGCGGTGCCGAACAAGCCCTGGCGTTTTGCCGGGCGCACCATATTCGCGTTGCCATTCTGGCTGAAGCCAGCCCCTCCTGTGGCAGCAGTGTGATTTATGACGGCCGTTTTTCCGGCACCAAAATAGCGGGGCAGGGCGTTACCACGGCGCTGTTGCGCCGGCATGGCATTCAGGTGTTCAGTCAGCATAATGTGGCCGAGCTCAAACAATGTCTGCGTTCACCTTAACCAGGCATTTGTTGCGCAGTTAAAAACGGTAACTCAGGCCAATGGCAGGGCCGCCCAGCCTGGCGTTGTAAATATAGTCATCATGGTGGTAGTCCACGTCGATCACCTTATAGCCTGCAAGCACGGATAACTGCGACGGCAACTGATAGCGGACTGCCGCCAGTAACGACCAGGTGCTGTCGGCCTTGCCGGCATGTCCGCCAATATCCCCCTGCACCAGTAAAGAAAGCTGCTCGCTGGCTCGCACCTGAACGCGGGCAGCAACAACGGGATCCGCCCAGCTGAAGCTTTCTTTATGAGAAGCCTGATAGGTACCAATCAGGGGGTGGCTTGCCCGAACAGATATTTTGTTGGAAATATGCCAAAGGCGTGTGCCTGCCAGCACATCCATGGAGAACTGCTGCTCATCCAGCAGCCGGTAGCCTCCCAGCAGGGTTGCCGACCATTGCTGGCTGTCGAGGCGGGCAGAAGTGCTGGCTCCTGCCGGAATGGTCACGCTGAAGCCCGGTAATTGCATGGCCGGCAATGGTCCCACGGCTTCCCTGTTACTGGTGTCGGTAAACATGGCATCACCAAAAAATACCAGCCGGTTGTGACGCACCCAAAGGTTGATAAAGCCGCCAGCATTAAGATTGTCGATGATGTCGGAAAATGATTGTTGCGTGCTCAGATCAGGTGCCCGGCGAAACGGAGAAAGATTGGCATTCAGCCCGGCAGCCCAGAGATAGGGAGTGAGTTGCCAGTGGGTTTCATCCGTTGGCCCGGCAACAGCCGCTGCGCTAATGCCATGGCTGCAGCAGAGTGAAACGGCGGTCAGTAATATATTTTTATTCATCAATTCTATCCCTTGCTAAATAACATTAAAGTAGTGTAACAACGGATAATGTTTCCCGGGTAAAAATTAAACGGAGTTAATCATGTCTTTAAAAGCCCGCAAAATCCTTGCTGTGAGTGCCGCCATTTTGTTACCCGTGCTGGCAGGCAGTGTTCATGCCTGCACGCGTTTTGTGTATCACGGTGCCGATGATCAGGTTATTACGGCACGCTCCATGGACTGGAAAACCGATGTTGGCACTAATTTATGGGTGTTTCCGCGAGGCATGTCCCGCAGTGGTGAAGCCGGCCCTGATTCTCTGACCTGGACCTCCAAATATGGCAGTGTGATTGCCAGTGGCTATGATATTGCCACCACAGACGGCATGAACGAAGCCGGCCTGGTCGCCAATGTGCTGTGGCTGGTGGAGTCTGAATATCCTGAGCGGGATAACAGCAAGCCTGGTTTGTCGTTAGCGGCCTGGGCGCAGTATGTGCTGGATAACTTTGCCAGTGTAGAGGAAGCGGTAGCGGTGTTGCAGCAGGAGCCGTTTACCCTGATCACCGATTTTGTGCCCGGAGAAAACCGCCTGGCCACGCTGCATTTGTCTATTTCCGATGCCAGCGGAGACAGCGCCATCATTGAATATATTGATGGCAGGCAGGTTATTCACCATGACAAGCGTTATCAGGTAATGACCAATTCACCCGCTTATGATCAGCAGCTGGCGCTGTCTTCCTACTGGCAGGAAGTGGGGGGAACCGTGATGCTGCCGGGTACCAACCGCGCCGCCGACAGGTTTGCCCGCGCGGCCTTTTATGTGAACGCCATTCCTAAAACAGCGGATGCCAAAAAAACCATTGCCAGCGTATTCAGTGTGATTAATAACGTCTCTGTGCCTTATGGCATCAGCACGCCGGATCAGCCCAATATTTCATCCACCCGCTGGAAAACCGTGTCGGATCAAAAACGCAAACTCTACTTTTTTGAATCGGCTCTGACTCCCAATGTGTTTTGGCTCGATCTTAACCGGCTGGATTTTTCTGCCGACGCCGGCAAGGTACTTAAGCTTGATTTAGGCGCTGAGCAACAGAATATTTATTCAGGCATGGCCAATGATCAGCTTAAGGAAGCCAAGCCCTTTACCTTTCTGGGGGTATAAGCTTAATCCGGTTCGGCGGCGGCCGGACCGTATGAATTTTGTTCTTGCCCGCCTTAATTGATTCCTTTAGCATGCCGCTCCTGACCAACCGGTCAGTATTTGCCCTACAGTTTTATGCTCATACTGCCGATAAGACTAAAGTCTAAGCACTACACCGCCTGGAGCCGGCATGCACAAGTTCAAGTTAACCACCATTCTTATTGCTTTTGTTACGCTGTCTTTGGCAGTACTGACGCTGGTGTCTACCGTTATTAACGTTGAGCGGTTTTCCGGGCTGTATTACGGCAAAACCGAAAGCGAATATCTGCCCAACAGTGTGGGCAAGGTGGCTGAGCAGGTGCGCGCCGAGCTGCTGCCCACTATTTTGCTGTCTGATAATCTGGCTGCCAACGGCCTGGTGCACGACTGGATGCGTGAGGGCGAAAGTGCCTCTCCCATGCATGGCAGCGTGATGAGCTTTTTCAGGGAGCAGCAGCAATACACCGGTGCTTCTACGCTGTTTTGGGTTTCAGGCGAAACCAGCACTTATTACACCGATGCGGGCGTGTTCAAACAGATTTCAACCACTGATCCGCGTGATAACTGGTATTACCGTTTTATAAACAGCAATCAGCAACGGGTGCTGAACCTGGATCCGGACGAGCGCACCGGCAAACTGACGCTGTTTGTAAACTCTGTGGTGGAAATTGACGGCAAGCGAGTGGGTGCCGCCGGCATGGGCCAGGATGTGTCTGCCGTGGTGGGGCTTATCTCCGGTTACCATTTGGGTGAAAACGGCTATCTGTTTCTGGTGGATGGCAATGGCGTGATTAACGCCCACCCCAAATCTGAGCTGGTGGGCAAGCAGGTGAGTGCATTAGCTGGCTTTGAGCCGGTGAAGCAGTTGCTTGAGAACACCAGCGCCAGCTTTGAGTTTGAGCAAACCAGGTTTAACGGGGAAGAGGTTTATCTGGCTACTCAGCCCATTGAGGAAACCGGCCTTAAGCTGGTGGCAGTGCTGCCCTCGGCGGAAATAAGTGGTGCCATTAATGAGGCTATTTCTTCTTCCGTGCTGGTGAGCGTATTGCTGGCGGCGGTGTTTGTGGTGATTACGGTGCTGTTTGCCCGGGCGCTGGGCAAAGCCATTCGTCGTGTGGGTGACGACTTGCTGAATATGTCCGGTAACGGCGGCGACTTGACCACCCGGCTGGATGACAGTCACGACAATGAGCTGGGGCACCTGGCTCATGGCTTTAATGCCATTATCGGTAAAATTCGTGAGCTGGTGGCAGAAATCAAGGCCACCGAAACCGCCATGAAAAGTGGTATTGAGCAGCTGGCCGACCTGGCGGACGATACCTTCAGAGCCACCGACGTACAGCGCGGTCAAACCGAACAAGTGGCCACCGCCATTACTGAAATGGGCCAAACGGTCACGGAAGTATCCGGCATTGCCCAGCGCACTGCCACCGACACCGAAGCTGCCGTGGGTGAAGCCGGCAGCACCAATGCGAATATGGCGCTCACCACCCAGACCATGGCCCAGCTCAACCGGGTGATGACCGACATTGAAGCCACCATTAACGACTTTGCAGATCAGGCCGATGCCATTAACTCTGTGGTGGAAGTGATTAACGCCATTTCCGAGCAGACCAACCTGCTGGCGCTGAATGCTGCCATTGAAGCGGCCCGCGCCGGTGAGCAGGGCCGTGGCTTTGCCGTGGTGGCCGATGAGGTGCGCAGTCTGGCGCAGCGCACCCAAGCCTCCACCCAGGAAATTTCCGAGCAAATTGGCCGGCTGCAGCAAACGGCGCGTCAGTCTACGGCAGCCATTCGGGAAGGCACCGAAAGCAGCCAGCGAGTGGCAGAAAGCACCGAGCAGTCGGCCCGGGCGCTGGCCAGCATTCAGCAGCGCTTTGAGGCCATCAGCTCCGGCAGTCATCAGGTGGCAGCCGCCACGGAAGAGCAGGGCGCGGTGGCCGAGCATATTAACCAGTCGGCTCATGTTATTTCCGACAGTGCTTCCGGCATCCATCATAATGCCGAGCAGCAACTGGCAGCCATTGGTGAGCTGCAGCAGCGTGCCGAGCACCTGCGCGCTCTGGTGAGTCAGTTTAAGGTGTAGCGCGCCGGCAAAAAATCGGCAAAAACAAAGCCGTCCCGCTCCACTATGTCTCCCGGTGTAATGGCAACCTGTTTTTTAAACATGGGGCCGTCAAACACAAAAGTGTGAAACTCGCCGTTTTCGCCACTGAGATCGGTGCCTTCTGGCAGCTGGGCCAGCAGCTCAGCCGTTAGCTCACGGCCGGCAAACTCTCTTGGCACCTTGTTCGGATCCAGGCAGGTGATCACAGCGCGCATGCCGTTTTGAAGCATGTTGTGAGGCAGGGTGTCGGTTGGGATATGCCAGATGGGAAATACCGCCTCAATGCCGGTGTTGGCCAGCCGGTCTTCCCGGTATTGGCGCACGTCTTCCAGCAATAAATCGCCAAAGCCAAAGGCGGTAATATGCTGTGCTTTGGCCCGGGCAACAAAATTACCCATCAGTTGCTGATAATCTTCATTGCTGCAGGGCCAGGGCAGGGGAATGATCTCCAGTGGCAGGCCCATGGCATCGGCCTGTTGTTGCAGCAGAGTGGTGCGCACACCGTGCATGGCTACCCGCTCAAATGCCTGGTTGACCGTGGTAAAGAGTCCGGCTACTTCATAGTCTGCGTTTTGCTGCAGCTGATGCAGGGCCCAGGCGCTGTCCTTTCCGCTGCTCCAGGACATAAGCAGTTTTTGTTTCATGGCGTTTTGTGTTGTTGGTGGAGCCGATGCACCATACTGTAATCAATTATAAGGAGATGAGCATGTCTGCCATGCACAGATCTTGTTTTTCAGGCGGCCATGGGCATCATAGGCATTTTTAACTCGCCGGTGATTTGATAATGAAACCAATAAAATATATGGCCTGTGCAGCCCTGCTGGTTCTGCTGTCTGGCTGTGACCATGGCTATGAAGGGGTGTATGAAACCCGTGCCGACTCCTCCAACGAGATGATGTCGCAGCTGATGAGTGACTTTTCCGGCCTGGTGGGCAGTGAGCAGATCGTGATTGGCAAAGACTATATGGAGCACAATGGTGAGCGCACGTATTTTGATGACATTCTGGTGCGTGAGTCGGCGGGCAAGCAATATCTGGTGTTTGTAAAAGACGGTCAGGAAGAGGTCTGGACCATCGTTAACGAGACTACCTTGATGAAGGGCAATGGGCTGGTGAATGTGGTGATGGAGCGGGTGGCGGAATGAGTGCGGTAGCCAGCCCCTGCATTGGTTACTGCAAGCTGAATGAAGACAGAGTGTGCGCCGGTTGCTTTCGTCATGTGGATGAGATTGCCGGCTGGCAAGAAAAGCCTGACACTGAGAAACAGACCATTATTGAGCGCTGTGCCGAGCGTTGTGTGCTCGTGAAACTTGGCTGATGTGCCGGCGTGGTGCGTCAGTTATTGTCGCGCTTGATTTTTCGTCACCTGAAGTAGCCATTTGAGTAAAGTACTATTCCGTGTTGATAATAATAACACGGAGATAAAATGACTGATAAACGCTATGGCATTGATGATTTACCGGTAGAAATTGAGCTGGATATTCCCCTGGACACTAACAACGCTCCTGGAGTTGTTGCTGCTGTAGGGTGGATTTTATTCGTTGTTGGCTTTGCTACCATGGTGTTTGGCCCTGAGACCATCCATTATAACCGTCTTCCCGGTATGACGTTCTGGCAGTTTATACAAGCCTACCCGGGCCCCATTACTTCTGTAGGTGTGTTGGTTTTAAGCATGAGCAGCTATCTTAAATCATCACATTTGAAGGCGCAGACAGAAACTCTGCTCGCTGTGATAGATGAAAAGACCAATATTCAGGAAGAAGAGATACCGCCAGGGAAACAGTTGGACATCAAGATTATTGATTACGGCAAGCTTTATATACAGCTGATAGATGAAGAATCGGCTTCGGACGAAATTTCGAACCAGACCGACAGTAACCCGCAATCCTGAGCATCAAAAAACAGCCCCTTTCGGGGCTGTTTTTATGTACAACGTCTGTTTTTAGAAGTTAAGACCCATACCAATGGTGTAGGCCCAGGCACCGTCGTCAAAGTTGTTTTCGGCGCTGTCGCCATCATCAAACAGGAACTGGTATTCAGCGCGGGCCTGTACGAAGGTAGAAGGCAGCACATAATACTTGAGACCGGCTTCCAGACCGGCAATGCCGGTATCATTGACGCCGTCACCATAAATACCACCCAGAGACGCACCCACAAACGGGCGGGCAGCACCCTGACCAAAGTGGTAGTCGGCAAACACGCTGGTGCTGCCGTTCCAGACATCATCACCATTTTCTACACTGGCGTAGTTAACGGACTGACGCAGACCCACCAGGGTTCTGTCGGACAGATACCAGCCGTAATCACCAATGACACCGGCGCTGCCGTTATCGAAATCCTTGCTGCTTTTACCAGTACCGGAGAGAGAGAACTCACGGTCACCTTCGCTTGGGCCAATGGAATGGCCGCCGTGCATGTTGGCCATGGCCAGAGCAGGCAGAAGCGTGGCACCAATTACTACGGCCAGGGGAGCTTTTTTCAGCATTTTCATTATCACACCTCGGATTAATCACTGTTTTCAATCAAGCACTTGCTGCTGTCGATCCTTGTTATTTAATCCTTGCCACATGCTGCAGCCAGCAAACCTGCAGCCACTTCAGTGTAGAAGCTGTAATAAAAATTTGTCGGTTTTTTGATATTCAGTCTGACAAAACTCGTCGGTGGCGATTCGTTTGACACAGCTTTTGGCCCTGGCTGCTATATTTTTTGACAGGCGTTTATTGCCTTTCCTGAGGGTAACTACATGAATGAACAGGACATAGCACTGCTGTGGCAACAGTTTGAGAAGAGCCTGTATGAAACTGGAGAAGCCCTGGGACTGGAAGGGCTGAACTGGCAGGAGCTGCTTATCTATGGTGTTGGCCAGCTGCTGGTAACCCTGATGATAGTGCTGCTGTTTGGCATTCTGTATATGCTGGGCCGCACTGTGCTGCGCTGGGTGCTGGGGCGACTTGGCCATGGTGAGGCACCGTTTCGTACCGGTATTGTGTTGTTGCGCTATTTGCTGGGGCTGGCCATGGTGGTGGCGGTGCTGGCGCAGTTTGGTGCCGAGCAGGGCGTGTTAAAGGGCACTGCCCGTGCCGGCCTGATGGCGCTGTCGTTTTATCTGGTGTGGGCGCTGCTGTCGCGTGGCCTGATTAATCGCCTGTCACGCCGTCATCTGGACTCTTCACTGGTGCAGCTGTGCAAAAATACCCTGTCGGTCACATTAATGGCGCTGGGGGCCATTACGGTGATGGCGCAGTTCGGGTTTGATGTGCTGTCTATTATTGCCGGTCTGGGCATAGTGGGCATAGCGGTGGGCTTTGCGGCTCAGTCTACGCTGTCCAATTTTATTGCCGGTATTATGCTGCTGATAGAGCGGCCTTTTCGTATTGGCGACTGGGTTTGTATTCATGGCCAGGAAGGCAGAGTGGTACGGATTGCCTTCAGAACCACCTGGCTGCGCACCCGTGACAATGTGTTCACCATGATCCCCAACGACAGTGTGGCCACGTCAGATATTGTGAACTTCAGCGCCGAGGGCGCAACCCGCATTCGCATTCCGCTGAGAGTAGGGCTGAACGAGCCCATAGCACGGGTGCGCAGTGTGATTATGCCTATTTTACAGGCGCATCCCAGGGCCATTAATAATGAGATGTTATCGTCCAGAGTGCAGATGCGAGAGCTGGCAGACTCTGCCCAGATCCTGAGTGCCCAGGTGTGGGTCAGTGCTCAGGACGTGGAAGTGAAAGGTCGCATTTCCTGTGAGTTGCTGGAGTCCATTCGCGTGGCGCTGGCCGAGGCAGGCATTGACATTCCGGTGCCACACCTGCAACTTCAACAGGCCAGAACCAATACCAACCAACACCAAGAGGAATAAAGGATGCGCAAGGGGTTATTTGCATTGCTGTTACTGCTGACGGCTTGTGCCGGCAAACCGGATGGCATTACGCCGGTATCGGGTTTTGAGCTTAACCGCTATCTGGGCACCTGGTATGAAATTGCCCGGCTGGATCACAGTTTTGAGCGGGGGCTGGAGCAAGTAACCGCCGAGTACAGCCTGCGTGATGATGGCGGTGTAAAAGTGATTAACCGTGGTTTTGATGCCGCAAACAATGAATGGAAGGAAGCAGAGGGCAAGGCCTATTTTGTAGACAGCCCTGATACGGCACACCTTAAGGTGTCTTTTTTCGGGCCTTTTTATGGTGCTTATGTGGTGTTTGCGCTGGATGACGACTATCAGCATGCGCTGGTGTCGGGCCCGAACCGGGACTATTTATGGTTGCTGGCGCGCACCCCTGAACTGGATCCCGCGGTGCAGCAAGCCTTGCTGGAAAAGGCCGCTGACGCCGGTTTTGATACCGATAAGCTGATCTTTGTATCTCATCGGGAATAGTTTATGCCAACATACAATTGCAGCCCTGAAATAGGCTAACAAATCGCCTCCTGAGCTGACGTCACAAGTTCAGGGGCGAATACTGGCAAGTACCTCAGGCCGGCCTGTTAACGGGAAAGCCAGGATCAGTGCTTCACCGGCGGCAGGAAAGCGGCTGGTCAGTGCCGAGATATTAACCTGATGGCTGATCATCACAATGGGCAGGCCGGGCTCCAGCCCGGTAATAAACTGTTTGAGTTGCTCGGTTTGCGCCGAACGACGTTCGCGGGTCAGGAAAAATGAGTTCAGCGCAGGAGCGGGCTCAACCTCTCCCACGTTCAGTAATCTGGCGGTTTCAAGTGCACGGCAAAACTGGCTGCTGTATACCCTTGCCTCGGTAATGCCGTGCCGGCGCAGCCGCTCTCCCCAGTCTCCGGCTTCCCGTTTGCCTTGCTCATCAAGATTACGCTGAGTGCTGCAGTCGTTCAGAATGACGGCGGTAGCCACGCCGTTTCCGGGGGCATGGGTGTGACGCATAAGTAACATGGCGTTGCCATCCTTCAGGGCCTGCCAGGCACTGGCATCGTCCGCGTTAACAGCAAGTGGTAACAGCAGCAGTAACAGTAATATTTTCAGAAACATTCCGTATCCTCTTTGCCGGTGGCCGCATAACGGCCATTGTGCTTGCGATTACAAAAATGACCGGAATTTCCGGGGTTGCTTCTCAGCGGCTGTATCAGCCCGGAATTTCATTCAGCGTGGACGCCAGCTCGTCTGCCAGCTGCTCCCAGCCCGCCGCCAGTGCCCGTACCAGCTCGGGATAGCCGTCTGCCCGGAGCGGAGATTCAATGCTGAAGGCGCGCTGTTTCAGCAGTTTTTTTTCTTGATCAAGGATCTGCCAGTGGCCACGGATCAGGGCTACACCGTCATAGTGCCCTTGAAAGCGATCCAGCCTCAGCCTTACTTCACGCACAGGCAAGGCATGCTGCGGCTGACCGCGCTGAATAATCTGAGACTCGGGCAGCGCAGACTGAAGCCGGTGAATCAGCAACTGGCGCAATTGAGCGGGCAGGGGCTCTGCCCACAAGTGATTGCGTGCCTGGTGAACTTCAATGCTGCTGATCTGCATAACAACGCCGTCACTGTCGAGAAAGGCAGCAGTATCAAGCGGGGCAACCATCACCGACAGTCTGGCTGAATACTGCTCGGCGGCCGGGCTTTCCGGCAGCAGGTAGTCGGCCTGGCCGGCGCTGTTATCGGAGCCAGCACAGCCAGCCAGGGTGAGTGCCAGCAGTACCGGGGCTAGATGTTTCATGTGTTTTTTGAGCATTATCTGGCCGCCTTTGGTTGAGGATCCTGAGTGGGTTTACGGTCAAAGATCAGGGCATTGGGCTGATCGTTCAGCGTGCGCAGCACCGGCTGCATATCTGCCATCAGTTTTTCCAGCCGTGACAGAGTCCGGGTCAGCTCGTTATAGCCTTGTGAGTCGGGAGCAAAGCCCTCAAGCGTATGACTGAGCTGGCGCAGGGTCTGGTTAACATTGGCGGGCAGCTCAGTGGTCGCCGGATCTGCCAGCAGCCGGTCAACCGAGGCGGCAATGCGGTTTATTTTCTCCATGGTCTGCTCAGTGCTTGCCAGGGTTTTGTTCAGGTTGTCGACTACCGGCTCTATGTTCAGGTTGTTGAATTTGTCGAGCAGGTTAGACACTTTTTGCTCAATCTGGGCAAAGCTGCCCGAGGTGGTGGGAAACACGCGGCGCTGCACAAAGGTCATTTTCTCAAATGCCGGCACTTCCTTATGAAAATTAAGATCCACAAACAGGGCGCCGGTCAGCAGGTTGCCGGCTTTTAATGAGGCCCGCATACCGTGGCTGAACATACGTTCAAAGCGGGCATACCATTGGTCCTCATCAATGGTCTGCAGTTCGTTGTCGAAACGCTGGGGCTCAATACGGATTAATACCGGAATGGCAAACCGGCTGAGAGAGTCGGGTTGTGGCGCGGTAAACTGCCAGGGTACGCTGACCACAGAGCCAATGCGCACACCGCGATACTCTACCGGTGCACCGGGCTCCAGCCCTCTGACCGTATCGTCTACCAGCAGCACATATTCCAGATATTGATCATAACTGCCTTCATTGGCGCTTTCTTCATCGGCAAACAGCGTATAGCTGGCGTTGGCTCTGGCCTTTTTTCCCATAGGGGTATTTTCCGGTACGCCAAAGGTAATACCGCCACCCACCAGTGATTCCAGTGAGCCGACTTTTACGCGAAAGCCCTGAGAGTCGAGCCGCATATCAATGCCACCACTGGTCCAGAAACGGGTAGTGGTAGTGACCAGCGAGTCATAGGGGGCCTGAATATACAGGCGAAGCTGCATTTCCCGCTTTTCGGCATCAAACTCGCTGTGCTCAACCCGGCCCACTGTATATCCCTGATAAGTCACCGGATCTCCCGTGCTGATGGCATTGCCCACCTGACTGACAAGGTTAATGCGAATGCCGGCGGCGTCGGGCGGGGCTACCGGAGGCTGATCCAGCACCTGAAAGCGGCGCAGAGACTCTTTGCTGTTGCCCGGCAGCAGTTGTATGTAGGCACCGGAAAGCACGGTATTCAGCCCGCTGATGCCTTCCCGGCCAATGCGCGGCTTGACCACCCAGAACCGGGTTTCGGTATTAAGCATATCCTCAGCCTGGGGACTCATGCGGGCGGTGATTACCGCGTGTTGCAGATCGTCTGACAGATTGACCTTCTCAACCCGGCCCACTTCTACATTGCGGGTTTTTATCAGGGTCTTGCCGGCTTCAATGCCTTCTGCGTTATCCATCACCAATGTAATGGACGGCCCCAGTTTGCTGAGGTTGTCATAGATCATCCAGGCACCGATGAGCACGGCCACCAGCGGGACTATCCAGATGGGCGACAGCGAGCGCTGGGTTTTACGCTCAGCGCGGGAAGACTCAGGCATGATTGGATTCCTTGGAGTTATCATTATTTTTCGGGTTGGCACCGACCCAGATACTGCGCTGATCAAACAGCATGGCGGCCAGCATGGTCAGGATTACCACAGCTGCAAAGGCAAGGGCGGCAGGGCCGGGCTCGATAGACATCAGATTGCCGTTGCGAATAAGGGCGACCAGAATGGCCACCACGAATACATCCACCATGGACCAGCGGCCCACAAACTCGGTAATGCGATAGAGCCGAATGCGATTCATGCGGTTAAGCCCCGCTTTTTCCTGCTTCACCACATAACACAGCCACAGCAGTGCCAGAATTTTACTCACCGGCACCAGCACACTGGCAGTGAAAATAATAAAGGCAATGGGCCAGTCACCGTGCTGAATAAACAACAGCACACCGCCAATAATGGTAGAAGGCGAGCTGCTGCCCAGGGAGGTCGTTACCATAATGGGATACAGGTTGGCAGGCAGATACATCACAATAGCAGCGGCCAGCAGTGCCAGGGTGGCCTGATTGTTAATGCCATGCCAGGGATGCAGGGGCTCGTCGCAGCGGCGGCAGCGAGGTTTACGCGTTTGTGCAATATCATTGACCAGGCCACAGGTGTCACAGCCGCACAGGTTTTGCTCACTGGCGGTGAGGCCGGCCCGGGTGCCCGGCGGCGCCATGCCTGTGCGATCTAACGAAAACCATAGCCAGTCCTTGTCCACTGACTGAGTGGTTTTAAGCAGCAGAACAGCGAAACCACAGAAGGTCCAGAATGACAGCCCCAGTTCTATTTCAGCCATGCCGACCACCTTGATCAGGCTGACCAGGGTGCCAATCACAAATACATCCGCCATCATCCAGGGAGAAACATGACGCAGGGTACGCGCAATTTGCGGGCTGCGGGGCAGCGGATGTCCCAACAGCATGCCAATGCACAGCCAGCACACGCTGAGCAGATAAACCAGCGGCAGAATAATGACTGTGAGCAGCACACACAGGGCCACCAGTGGCTGATGCAGGCCAATAAGCGTTGATGCACTCTCGGTCAGCTCAATGCGGTTACCGATGCCGCTGAACTCAAAGCCGATAAAGGGAAAGGCCACCGACAGCGCCAGGGTGATAAGAGTTGCCAGCGCCAGAGCCAGAGAACGCTCTGCCGGATTGGCATGACGACGTACCAGGGTATGTCCGCAGCGGGGACAGTCAGCTTTTTGCCCCGGCGATAATGACGGCAGGGCCACCACCAGATCGCACTCATGGCATACCCGCAACCGGCGGCGGGAAATCAATGGCCGGCGGTCGGAACATGAAACTGGCTGCTGCTGAGGGCGATGCGTGCTCAAAGATGACCTAATGCAAATAAAATCAGTGCCTTGATACTACGATAGTTACCTATCAGTAATAAAGTCGAATCACACCCCTGTACATATAATCTTCACTTAGCAACACAGATCACATTTTTAGTCATGTTTTGGTACCGCTGCCGATAAGATGAATGTGTCATGACGGTTTGATGACAATGTTGTAATAAATTGAAAAGGAGAGCATGCAAGCGTGTTGCGTAATATAAATATTGGCCTGAGGGCTGCCCTGTCGTTTGGTGTGATTGGCGCACTGATGTTGATTCTGGGCATGCTCAGTATTCTGCAGCTGGACAGGCTTAATGATCAAATAACCATACTGTCGATGCATCGGGTTCCCAGCCTGACAGCCGTAGAAAATATTGATAAGGAATTTCTTCGCATTCGTCTGCACAGCCTGGCGCTGGCAAATTCGGCCGAGCCGGACAAACGGGCCGAATCCCGGGCCAATCTGGAAGCGGCCAAACGCAAGCTTGCTGAGTTTAAACGTGAATATGACGGTTTGGCGCAAATGCCGGAAGTGCGTGAGTTGCTGCAGCGTTTTGAAACCGTGGAAGCGCGCTACTGGCAGGCCAACGAACGCATTATGCGTCAGGCCGAGCGAGGCGATCTGGCCGGTGCCAACCTGGCGTCGCGGCTGGAGCTGGCTCCCCTGGCCGAGCAGCTGGCCGATCTGCTGCGTGAGCTGAATCAGGTACAGCATCAGCGCATTGACCAGACCAATACTGAAACCGATGAGGTTTATGCTCTGTCGCGTAATGCGATAGTTGGCTTGCTGCTGCTGGCGCTGGCGGGTATGAGCGTGCTGGCTCTGCTGCTGACCCGCAGTATAGTGCACCCGATCAGCGATGCAGTAAAAGTAGCCAAAGTCATTGCCGGTGGTGATTTGACCTGGCCGGTAAACGTGGAAGGGAATGATGAGCCTGCCCGCCTGCTGCAGTCATTGCAGCAAATGCAGAACAGCCTGAAAGAAACAGTGCGGCTTATCAGCGACTCCTCTCATCAGCTTGCTTCTACCTCCGAGCAGCTCAGCTCGGTGACAGAAGCGTCGACCAGAGGCCTGCATCAGCAAAGCCAGGAGCTGGAGCAGGCCGCTACCGCGGTTACCGAAATGACCACAGCAGTAGAAGAGGTGGCGCGCAATGCGTCCAGTACATCCCGTGAGTCGGAGCTGGCGGATGAGCGTGCTCAGTTCGGCCGGGACCGGGTGGGCCAGACGGTCACTTCAATTGAAGGCCTGGCCGGTGAAATTGGCGAAACCATGGGTAATATAGAGAGTCTGGCGGTGCGGGTAAATGACATCACCACAGTGCTGGATGTGATCCGGGCCATTGCCGATCAGACCAACCTGCTGGCACTGAACGCTGCCATTGAAGCTGCCCGGGCCGGTGAGTCGGGCCGCGGTTTTGCGGTGGTAGCCGATGAAGTCAGGGCGCTGGCATATCGCACTCAGGAGTCGACCAAGGAAATTGAACAGATGATCCAGGCGGTGCAGCAAGGATCTCAGAATGCGGTTATTGCCATGAAGAGCAGCAATGAGCGTACCAGCGGCACTCTTAATATTGCCCGTGAGGCCGGTGAAGCGCTGGCGCAGATTGCCACCAGCATTGCCGGTATTAATGATCGCAATATCGCCATTGCCAGTGCGGCGGAAGAGCAGGCGCATGTGTCGCGGGAAGTGGATGGCAATCTGGTGAATATCAGGGATCTGTCGGTACAGAGTGCGGCCGGTGCCAACCAGACCAGTGCTTCCAGCCAGGAGCTGGCGCGCCTTGCCGGTGAGCTGAACAGTCTGGTCAGCCGCTTTGTGATTTAAGCACAATTCTTACCGCAATAAAAAAGCCCCGCTGTGCGGGGCTTTTTGCTGTCAGCGGCGTACCTGCTTACAGTACGGCAGCAATGCCGTCGCACAGAGCGTCGATATTGGCCTTGGTAATACCGGCCACACTGATACGGCCGGAGCCAACAATGTAGATACCAAACTCGTCTTTCAGGCGGGCTACCTGCTCTTTGGACAGACCCGAGAACGAGAACATGCCATTTTGACGGGCAATAAAGCTGAAGTCCTGATTAACACCACGGGCGGCCAGCTTCTCCACAAACAGGGTGCGCATTTCCTGAATGCGGTCGCGCATTTCCTTGAGCTCGGCCTGCCAGTCGGCATACAGCTCAGGATCGTTGGCGACCATGGCCACCACGTTGGCACCATGAGACGGCGGGTTGGAGTAGTTGGCGCGAATAATGGCTTTCACCTGGCTGAAGCTGGTATTGGCGGTGTCTTCATCAGCGGCAACCAGGGTAAAGGCACCCACACGCTCGTTGTAGAGGCCGAAGTTCTTGGAAAAAGAACTGGCAATCAGCAACTCGGCATTGTGTTTGGCAAACTCACGCAGGCCATAGGCGTCTTCTTCCGTACCCTGAGCAAAGCCCTGGTAGGCAAAGTCGAACATGGGCAGCCAGCCCTTGTCGGCGGCCAGTTTGGCCAGTTGCTGCCACTGCGCCTGAGTGGGATCAATGCCGGTAGGGTTGTGGCAGCAGCCGTGGAACAGCACCACATCACCGGCTTTGGCATCTTCCAGGCTGGCGAGCATGGCGTCAAAGTCGAGATCCTTGGTGTCGGCGTTATAGTAGCCGTATTCTTTTACTTCAAGGCCGGCTGCGGTAAACACGGCTCTGTGGTTGGCCCAGGTAGGATTGGAGATCCAGATGGTGTTGGTGTCCAGCTGACGGGCAATAAACTCGCCGGCAATGCGCAGGGCACCAGTGCCGCCCGGTGCCTGAGCGGTGCGGGCACGTTTGTCGGCAATAATGGCGGCACCATCACCAAACAGCAGCTTCTGTACTACCTGACCATAGGCCTCAATGCCTTCTATGCTGAGATAGTTTTTGGTGGTTTGCTCTTGCACCAGGCGGGCTTCAGCCTTTTTGACACAGCGCAGTACCGGGGTCTGACCGGCTTCGTCTTTGTAGATACCTACGCCCAGATTGATTTTATCGGTACGGGCATCTTTGCGGAACGCATCGGTCAGACCCAGAATAGGATCCGCCGGAGCAGCAGTGACCTTCTCAAACATAGTGTTGTCAATTCCTTCTTGATAAAAGCGAATGTGATCGCAAAGCGATGCCTTTTAGTTATATCACTTGCACCGGTAGTAAAAAAAGGGCTGCTGTTGCATAAATTATGCTGGTGCTGTCAGCGCCGGCCGCACCAGTAACCAATAGCTGGCCAGCGCCAGCCAGGCGCACAGGCTCATCACCAGGGTCATGGGCAGGGCAGAAAGGGCATGGCTGGCATTGACCGCAAAGGTGGCCAGCGCACCCAGACCAAAGCGCACTGTGCCGGCCAGCGCCGAGGCAGTGCCTGCCGACTCGGGAAAATGACTGAGCAGCCCGGCCATGGAATTGGCCCCCACCAGACTGATTTGCGCTATCAGCAGCATAATGGCGGGCACCAGCCCCCACAGACCACCGATGCCGGTGATGCCAAAAAACAGCAGCGCCATCGCCGCTACCGCCGCCAGTATCAGGCCGGTTTTCAGCAGACGATCACTGCCCAGGTGTTTTACCAGCCGGCTGTTGGCAAAGGTCAGCACCATCATCAGCACTATGTTCAGGGCAAACAGCAGACCATAGCGCTCGGGAGGGACACCATACAACTCGATATAGACCAGCGGCGAGCCGGAAATAAACGCAAACATGGCGGCGGTAGTGAGACCGCCACAGCCAATGTAACCCAGGGCGGCGCGATGGCGCAGCACCCGGCTGTAGTTCTGCAGCACCGGCCAGATACGAAACGATTGCCGGTGCTCGGGCTTTAAGGTTTCCGGAATGCGCAACGCCAGCGCGACCGAGACCAGGGCACCAATGACTGCCAGCAGCACAAAAATGCTGTGCCAGTGCCCCACCAGCAACAGATAGCCGCCAATAATGGGAGCCACCAGCGGTGCCAGTGTCATCACCAGAATGACCATGGACATGACTCTGGCGAACATGTCCCGCTCAAACATGTCTCTGAGCAGCGCGTTGAGCACCACAGATCCGGCGGCCCCGCCCAGTGCCTGCAGCAACCGAAAGGTCATCAGGGTTTCAATGCTGTTAGCAAAGGCACAGCCCAGGCTTGCCAGGGTAAACAGCGCCAGTCCGCCGAGCATCACCGGCTTGCGCCCGGTGGCATCGGCCAGCGGCCCGTAAAACAGCTGGCCCAGCGCAAAGCCGGCCAGATAAACACTGATGGTCAGCTGTGCCTGTGACACGGGCACACCCAGATCTTCAGCAATGGTGGGCAGGCTGGGGAGATACATGTCGATGGCAAGGGGCGTCAGCCCGGCCAGGCTTGCCAGCAGCAACAGTAATGAAAGGGGCAGCGCCATTTCGGGCTCCAGCAGTTACAAAAGAAACATTATGCCATGATAACACTGCCACTCAGCAGTATGTCAGGGCTGATACGGATAAATATGCAGCCGCGGAATCAAGGGCTCACCGCCAATGCGCGCACTGCGTCGCTTGCGGGTGTTTGCGGGAGGATAGTTTCCCAACGGCGTGACTGCCGGCAGTTCATCCTGGCACAATATCAGCGGCAGGTGCGCCTTGAATTGCTGCTGACGGGGTGTGAGCTGTTCATGCCAGCGCACATTGACCATGGGATGGGTTTTGACTGGCCGGCGCAGGCGCAGTTCAATGTGAGCGGGCAGACGTTTTACATCGTAAATTTCACGGTCGATACATTGCAGCCAGGTGTGCTCATCCACCAGCGGAGGAGGGGAGAGCCGGCTTTGCATAAGTTGCTCCACCAGTTTTATCTTGTCTACCTTCTGAATAATTTGCTTGTTGGCCCAGGTAAAGCCTAGCCGTGAAGCGGTATGGGGCAGCAGCGTGAGCTGACGATATACCTGCAGGGTGATCAGACCCGGAAAGGTGTCGTGCACCAGAGTGAACTTTTTGTCTTTGTCGTCCAGTCGCTGTACCAGAGCACGAAAGGTCTGCTTAAGGTGATTCACCTCTTCTACCAGAGGAGCGATGACTGAGTGGCTGGCTGCAGGGAGCAGCACAAAGCCCGGCAGCCGAAAGCTGGCTTTGGCGGAGCAACCGGGCGAGATATGCCAGCGGCCAAAGGCGGCAAGGGCTGCATCAAGGGCAGGAAGGCCGGCCATGTGTTCTTCTATGGTGATGATCTCTACCGGCTCGTGCTCTTTGCCCGTGGGTGTTTGCGGCAGCAACCAGGCGGCAGCTACCGGCGCTGATCCTGCCTGCTGGCGCAGGTGCTGGTTAAGCTCTGCCAGAGCCAGCTCCAGTTGATCCATGGTGTGACGTAATTCGGCGGCCAGAGTAAACATAAGTTATGCCAACATACAAATATAAGCTTTTAATCTAATACAGATCGGCGTTGTTTGCCAGTAAGCCAGCACAAAAAAAGCCAGGTACGAAATCCGTGTACCTGGCTCAGGGGAATGGCTCATTGACTGAGCCGTGCGCTAAGAGAACGCCAGACAGGCGCTCCCTTTACAAATTTTAGCCTTTAATAGCAGGGCTGCCAGTTAACCCTTGAAATAACAGGGATGCTTGTTTACTGTATGTTTATACAGATAAGGAGTCCACTATGGCTGTAGAAGTTCAATATCGTGTTGTGCGTAATGGGATTGAGAAGATGATCTTCACCAACAAAAAAGAAGCCGATGCCTATGACCGGCTGCTCGATCAGGCTGAACATATCGAAACCGTGCTGGAAGGGGCACCGGTCGCACTTAACGAGCAAGACAGGGAAGCGCTGGCGCTGTATCTGGCAGAAAACCAGCAGGCGCTGGCGGGATCCAAGAAAAAGCCGGTAAAAGCTGCCGGCAAGCAGAGCACTGATGCCGGCAATGAAGATAACAAGGCAGTAAAGGCCGTTGCCTGATCAGCTGTACAGGGTGCGATATAACCCCGGCTGGTCGAGCAACTCATGATGAGTGCCCGACTGACTGATTTTTCCGTCTTCAAATACGATTACCCTGTCTGCCTGGCGTACTGAACTTAACCGGTGCGCCACTATCAGGGTGGTGCGGCCTTTAAGAAAACCGGACATGGCCTGATGCAGCCGCTGCTCGGTATCGGTATCCAGCGCCGAGGTGGCCTCATCCAGAATCACAATGGCGGGGTCTTTCAGGATCATGCGGGCCACTGCCAGCCGCTGTTGTTGCCCGCCCGAGAGCCGTACTCCCCGCCGGCCCACTTCCGTATCCAGGCCCTTGTCCATGGCCGCTACGACCTCATCAAGCTGTGCCACCTTCAGTGCCTGCCAGATGGCATCATCATGGTGTTCGTCACCCAGATTCAGGTTGGCCCGCACCGTATCGTTAAATAGCACCGGCTGCTGCAGCACGGTGGCCACATGCTCGCGAATGGTGGAAAAGCCAATATCCTTGCAGCTGACACCGCCAAAACGAATATCGCCGCTGTCGGCAGGGTAAAGCCCCAGCAACAGCTGAATAAAAGTGGACTTGCCACCACCACTGGCACCCACCAGAGCGACCTTTTCACCGGCGGCAATGCTCAGGCTTACGTCATCCAGCACTTTTCGTTCACCATCGTACGAAAAGCTCAGATGATTGACATCAATGGGCAGGGTAGTGGTGCCGGTAAAAGGATTAACGCGGCCCTGACTCTCAGGCTCGCCGCCCAGTGCCAGCATGCTGTTAATGCGTTTACGAGCGGCATCGGCGGCATAGAAGGAATACTGCATATTGAGCAACTCCTGTACCGGCCCCATCATAAACCAGAGGTAGCTGAACACCGCAAAGATCTGACCTACAGTAAGATCGGTAAACAACACCATGATCATGCCAACGGCCCGAAATAACTCCACCCCGGACAGAAACAGCAGAAAACTGGCCTTTCCGGCTGCTTCGCTTTTCCAGTGATATTCAATGGCGGTATCCCGTACGCCACGGGCCCTGTCGATGACCCGGCGCAGATAGTGGCGCTCCCGGTTGGCCGCACGAATTTCCTGAATGCCGTCCAGGGTTTCTACCAGCGCCTGCTGAAACAGCTCAAAAGCCTTGTTCTCATTGCGTTTGAGATACTTTACCTTTGAGCCGAGCCGGCTCGAAAAAAACACTACCACAGGGTTAAGCAGCAGAATAAACAGCCCCAGCTGCCAGTTCAGCAGCAACAGCACCACGGCAGTGCCTATCACACTCAGCAGGCTTATCAGCAGCCGGCTCAGGGTTTCGCCCAGAAATTTGTCAAGAGTTTCCACATCGGTGATGTAGTGGGAGCTGACACTGCCTGCCCCCACAGATTCAAAGGTGCGCATGGGCGTGCGCATCAGCTGGCGGGTAAGACGCTGGCGGATCTGAAAGGTAATGTGTTTGGCTACCCGGGCAAACTGCCGGCCCTGCAAAATATTGAATACCAGGGCCATAACGCGCAGCAACAGTGTCACCACCAGCACCGCTAAAATATACCCCACTCCGGTCTGCCAGTTGTCAGGCAATATGGGGTTCAGGGCTGCAATCAGGCTGCCGGGTTGCTCAAGCAGCACTTCGTCTACCAGCAATGGCATCAGCAGGGGAACAGGCACCGCCAGCAGGGTGCCGGCAATGGCCAGCAGGTGGGCTCTGATCAGCTGTTTTTTATGTCGCCGCATCATGCTGATCAGGCCGGACCAGTGCAAAACCCGGCTGTTTGAATCTTTTTTATCCATTCATCACCATCTTTGGTTTTCATTTGCCCGAAGGGGAGGTAAGTTAACCCAAAACCGTTAACTCTCTGACACCATGAGCGAAAAACACACATTTTATCAAAGCCTGACCGCTCAGGCACTGGCCTTGTGCGAAGGCGAACCCAACCGTATTGCCAAGCTGGCCAACCTGTCGGCACTGCTGAACCTGTCCCTCGATAACATTAACTGGGTCGGCTTTTACCTGCATGACGGCAATGAACTGGTGCTGGGCCCGTTCCAGGGCAAGCCTGCCTGCGTGCGTATTCCTGTTGGTAAAGGGGTCTGTGGCACAGCAGCCGCAACCAATCAGGTGCAGCGGGTAGCCGATGTCAATGCATTTGACGGTCATATTGCCTGTGATGCCGCCAGCAATTCTGAAATTGTGGTGCCGCTGGCTGATGCTGACGGGCAGGTTTGGGGCGTGCTGGACATTGACAGCCCTGACTTAAATCGCTTTGATGCCCACGATGAACAGGGCTTGTCTGCGTTGGTGCGGGCTGTACTGCCAATACTGTAATATGCCGGGGTCGCTTTTGTTGGTGTGGCCCTTATAATATGCCGGTTTCAACGGGCGGTGCGCCCACTGGTTTCAAACCCCAAGGTAATTCATGGAAAACTCTGAAAAACTGAAAAACAGTAAAGAAGTCATTGCTTATCTGGCCGAGTGCTTTCCCCAGTGTTTTGTAGCGGAAGGCGAAGCCAAACCGCTCAAGATTGGTATCTTTCAGGATCTGGCGGCACGCATGACGGATGATCCCAAGGTATCCAAGACTTTGCTGCGCACCGCGTTGCGCCAGTACACCTCCAGCTGGCGTTATCTGCACGGCCTCAAGGCCGGCATGAGCCGTGTTGACCTCGACGGCAACCCCTGCGGTGAGCTGACCCAGGAGCATATTGATCACGCCAGACAGGCGCTGAAAGACAGCAAGGAAAAGGTGTTTGGCCCGCGCAAGGAAAAACCGGCCGGTAAAAAGCCCCGTCCGCGTGCAAAAAAAGTGGATCCTGCGAAACTCGCGGTAGAGCAGAGTGTCAAAGTTTTGCTGGGCAAGTCGCCGGTTCCCGCTACCATTAAGGAAGTGACCCGGGACGATGTTCAGGTTGAACTGAAAACCGGCATGTCAGTGCGTGTTAAATTTGAACATATAGTTCTCTGAGGAGTAGGGTTTGATCAGTCACGGAATTCGTTATTCCCTGGTGGCCGCCGCTGTGCTGGCCACTGGCCTTGCTCAGGCAGTGGCACCGGCCATCGATGCTGATGCTATTCCTGCGCTGGCACCGGAAAGTCAGCACGCAGCAGCGGCCAAGCGGATTACCGCGCTGTTCACCCGTTCTCATTACAAGCAGTTCAGGCTGGACGATCAGTTTTCTCAGGCGATTTTTGATCGTTACATTGAAAGCCTGGACTACAGCCGTAACATTTTTACCCAGCAGGATATTCAGCGCTTTGAGCGCTTTCGCAACAGCTTTGATGACCTGCTGCGGGCCGGGCGGCTCGACTCTGCCTTTGAAATGTACAACGAAAGCCTGAAACTGCGCTATCAGCGCCTGTCCTATGCACTGTCGTTGCTCGACACGCCCATGACGTTTGAGGATAACGAGCGTTACCAGTTTGACCGCACCGAAGCCGACTGGCCTGCCAGCCGTCAGGAGCTGGATGAGTTGTGGCGCAAGCGGGTGAAGTTTGATGCTCTGAGTCTGGCACTGGCCGACAAAGACTGGGATGAAATCAAGACCACCCTGACCAAGCGTTACAACAATGCCATCAAACGTTTGTCTCAAAGTGAAAGTGAAGATGCCTTCCAGAGCTTTGCCAATGCGTTTGCCAGGGCCATTGAACCTCATACCAGCTATCTGAGCCCGCGCAATGCCGAGCGCTTTGAGACTGAGATGAATCTGTCGCTGGAAGGTATTGGTGCCGTGCTGCAGGCCGAAGACGATTACACTGTCATTCGCTCCCTGGTGCCTGGTGGTCCGGCGGCCAAGTCCAGCGAGCTGCAGCCTGATGACCGCATTATCGGGGTGGGGCAGTCGCAGGATAAAATTACTGATGTGATTGGCTGGCGGCTGGATGAAGTTGTGGATCTTATTAAGGGGCCAAAAGGCACCAAAGTCTGGCTGCAAATTCAGCGTGGTCAGGCGGTGGCCAACACGCCCCGGGTGATTGAACTGACACGTGATACCGTGCGCCTGGAAGACAGGGCCGCCAGTGGCAAGGTACTGGAGGTAGACGAGCATCGCATCGGTGTAATTGAAATTCCGAGCTTTTACGTCAACCTGAGTGTTGATGTGGCCCGGGAAGTGGAGAAGCTGCAGCAGGAGAATATAGAAGGGCTGGTCATTGATTTACGCACCAATGGCGGCGGCGCGCTGACCGAAGCCTCGGCCCTGACCGGCCTGTTTATTGATAATGGTCCTGTGGTACAAATTCGCGACGGTTTGGGGCGCATCTCGGTGAATGGTGACGAAGACGATCGTATCAGCTACGACGGCCCCATGGCCGTGCTGGTGGATCGCTATTCGGCGTCGGCCTCAGAGATTTTCGCTGCCGCCATGAAAGATTATGGCCGGGCCATTATTCTGGGTGAAAATACCTTCGGCAAAGGCACGGTACAACAGCACCGCAGCCTGTCGCGCATTTACGACCTGTATGAACATCCCATGGGCTTTGTTCAGTTTACCATTGCCAAGTTCTACCGTATTAATGGTGGCAGCACTCAAAACCGTGGTGTGAGGCCGGATATTCCGTTTCCCACTCCGATAAAAGCCGATGAAACCGGAGAAAGCCTGGAGAAAAACGCACTTCCCTGGGATCAGATTGAAAGCGTTGATTTCAGCCAGGTACAGGATTTGAGTCCTTATCTTGCTAAATTGCGCCAGCGTCATCAGGCGCGAATTGAGCAGGATCCGGAATTTTCTTATGTATTTGAAGATATTCGCGAATATCAGAAGAAAAAAGACGAAACGTCCATTTCACTCAACCTGGCAGAACGTAAAGCCGAGCTGAAAGAGCAGGATGCCAAATCTCTGGCACGGCTGAATGACCGGCTGCGTCGTGCTAATCTGGAGCCGGTAGCCAGTCTGGACGAGGCACCCAAGGATTTTGAGCCTAAAGACAGCTATCTGGAAGAAGCGGCGCGCATTACCGCCGATCTGGCCGACATGCTGGGCTGAGCAAAACAGGTTAATACGGGGCCAGCTTGCGGCCCCGTTTTTTTATTGATCACTTCCATTCATCATTTTCAACGAGATTCACTATGAGCCAAACCCAACCTCAGGTGCAATATCGCGACGATTATCAGCCGCCTCATTACTGGATTGACACCCTGGATCTGGATATTCAGCTGCACGACACCGCCACCGAGGTGGTGGCCATCAGCCGTGTGCGCCGCAATGGTGAGCATAATGAGCCGCTTGTGCTGAATGGCGAGCAACTTGAGTTACTGTCGGTGTCGGTGAACGGCATTGAAACCACTCAGTTCGAACAGGAAGAGAACGCCCTGGTGCTGCCTCAGGTGCCCCAGGAATTTGTGCTGACCATCAGAAACCGCATTAATCCGTCGGCCAACACGGCCCTTGAAGGGCTGTACAAGTCGGGTGATGCTTTCTGTACCCAGTGTGAAGCGCAGGGCTTTCGCCGTATTACCTATTATCTTGACCGGCCCGATGTGCTGGCCCGCTTCAGCACCCGCATTACCGCCGATGCCACCACCTGCCCCTTCCTGCTGTCCAACGGTAACCGGGTGGGGCAGGGCGTGCTTGATGATGGCCGCCATTGGGTGCAGTGGCAGGATCCGTTTCCCAAGCCTGCTTATCTGTTTGCACTGGTGGCAGGTGACTTTGATGTACTGCGCGACAGCTATACCACTCACAGCGGCCGCGAAGTGTCGCTGGAAATTTTTGTGGACAAGGGCAACCTTCACCGCGCCGGACATGCCATGGACAGCCTCAAGGCGTCCATGCGCTGGGACGAGCAGCGCTGCAATCTGGAATATGATCTCGATATTTACATGATAGTAGCGGTGGACTTTTTCAATATGGGGGCCATGGAGAACAAAGGCCTGAATGTATTTAACGCCAAGTTCGTGCTGGCAGACGCCGAAACCGCTACCGATGATGATTATCTGGATGTGGAGCGGGTGATTGGCCATGAATATTTTCATAACTGGACCGGCAACCGGGTTACCTGCCGGGACTGGTTTCAGCTGTCGCTGAAAGAAGGGCTGACGGTGTTCCGGGATCAGGAGTTCTCTTCTGATCTGGGCTCGCGCACGGTTAACCGCATCAGTAATGTGCGTATTATGCGTGGCCCCCAGTTTGCCGAAGACGCCGGCCCCATGGCCCATCCCATTCGCCCCGATGCGGTGATCGAGATGAATAATTTCTACACCCTGACGGTGTATGAAAAGGGCTCGGAAGTGATCCGTATGTTGCACACTCTGCTGGGTGAGCAGGCATTCCAGGCTGGTCTGGCACTTTATCTTCAGCGTTTTGACGGCCAGGCGGCCACCAGTGATGACTTTGTGGCGGCCATGAGCGAGGCCAGTGGCCGGGATCTGACACGTTTCAAACGCTGGTACAGTCAGTCCGGTACGCCGGAGCTGACGGTGCGTGATGCTTACGATGCCGGCACTCAGCGCTATACCCTGACGGTGCAGCAGCACACGCCGCCCACCAAAGATCAGCCCGAAAAGCTGCCGCTGCACATTCCCCTGAGCGTGGCGCTCTACAGCGAACAGGGTGAACCGATATCGCTGTACCTGAACGGCCAGCCTGCCGATGCCGTGTTGGATGTGCTGGAAAACGAGCAGGAATTTGTATTTGAGCGCGTGCCATCCCGTCCGGTACCGGCACTGCTGCAGGGTTTTTCGGCGCCGGTAAAACTGGATTATCCCTATACCGATGAGCAGCTGACCCTGCTGGCCCGGGTCAGTCTGGATGAGTTTGTACGCTGGGATGCGGTACAGATGCTTATCAATAATACGGTGCGGCATAATATGGCACTGCTGCAACGCCGCCAGGCCCCGGTATTGCCCCGCAGCCTGCTGGATGTGTTTCGCTGTACGCTGGAAGACAGCGGCATAGACAGAGCACTAAAAGCAGAAATGCTGACCTTGCCGGATGTAAACAGCCTGCTTGAGCTGTTTGAACAGGCGAATATCGAGCAGCTGTGCGAAGTGCGCCAGCACCTGGCCAAAGAGCTGGCTGAGGCTCTGATGCCAGCCTGGCAGCAGGCTTATGAAGAGAACCAGACACCGGAATATCGCATTGATCATGATGATATGGCTCGCCGGGCGCTGAAAAATACCGCGCTGGGTTATCTGGCGTTAACCGGTGATCAGACCAGAGTGGCAGATCAGTTTGCCGCCGCTGATAACATGACTGACACTCTGGGAGCCCTGCGCGCAGCGGTGCGTGGTGAGCTGGATTGCCGTCACTCTATGCTGACACAGTTCGAGCAAAAGTGGCGCAACGACGGACTGGTGCTGGACAACTGGTTCCGGCTGCAGGCCACGGCACCTGGTGCCGATACGCTGGCACGAGTGCGTGAGCTGATGACACACCCTACCTTCAGCCTGACCAACCCCAACCGGGTGAGGGCGCTGATTGGTGCTTTTTGTCAGGGTAATCCGGCGCAGTTTCATCGTATTGACGGTGCCGGCTATGATCTGCTTACTGAAGTACTGACCACACTGAACGACAGCAACCCCCAGGTAGCTTCCCGCTTGCTGACGCCCTTTATTCAGTTCCGCCGGCTCGATGACGGCCGTCAGAGCCTGATAAAGCAGCGGCTGCAGCAGCTGATGGCATTACCCTCACTGTCTCGTGATCTGTATGAAAAGATCAGCAAGGCACTGGACTGATGCAGCGTTTTCGCTTTCGGCTGGCAATTTCTGCGGCCGAACTACAGCGATATTATACCGGCCGGGTGTCGGCGCTGACGGTCATGACAGAGCAGGGGCTCAGGTTGCAGCTGCCCCTGCACCACTTTCGTGCTTTTGTAGGCCATGGCGGACTGCACGGGCGCTTTGAAGTGGAGCTGAGTGAGCGCAATTCGCTGCAGCGTTTGCAACGTATTTAAGTATTTATTCATAACAATTAACGGCGATGCCCTGACGGTGTCGCCGTTTTATTTTGTATATTGTAAAAAATGATTTAAATATGCCACCTCACGGAATATTCATTCATTTATTTTCTCTTTGCCTTTGCATATATTCTGCGCATCAGTGACGGTGGCGATATTTTTCAAATCCTTGCTCAGAGAATGCCTCGCTTTCCTGTTTCAGCAGGCATACACTGATTGTCATTCCGGTGAGTTGTCACACTCATTGGTCATTCTTTTCTCCATGGTCAGCCTGCTCATGAGGAATCCAATACCATGACACTTAATGCAAGCACTTCTGTATTACTTGAAAACGTTGAACAACTGGTTAGTGAAAAGTTTCCCGAGAACATAGCTCCCCTGGTACAGCAATTTGTCTGCAAGCTCTACAGTGGCATGACCCATGATGATTTGAACCATCGCAATGACAGTGATCTTTATGGTGCCGCCATTAATCTCTGGAACGATTTTGAAACCCGCCCGGATGATAAACCCCATGTTCAGGTATATAACCCCACCTTGACCCGCCATGGCTGGCAATCACCTCACACTATTGTTGAGCTGGTACTGCGGGATGCACCTTTTCAGGTGGACTCCATCCGCATGGCGCTGAGCCGGCTGGGCATTACTGCTCACCTGATGCTGCATCAGCCCATGCACCTGGTGCGCGACAAGCAGGGCCGTCTGACCGAAATCCTTTCCAGTAAAGACAAGCGTAAGCAAAACAGGGCGGAAACGGCCTTTTTGATTGAAATTGATCGCCAGCCCGAGAAAGCCAGGCGGGATCAGTTAAGAGACGAGCTGCTGTCGGTGGTGGAAGAAGTTGCGCTGTCGGTAGATGACTGGCAGCCCATGGTCAATACCTTGAATGAGGTGATTGAAGCCCTGCCGGCTCAGGTGAAACAGCACGATCAGCAGGATGTAACAGAAACCCTGTCGTTTCTGCGCTGGGTGGCCAATCACAACTTCACCCTCATGGGTTATCGCCGCTATCATATTTCCGCCATTGAGGGAGATTATGAGCTGGTGCCGGATCACGATACCAGTCTGGGGCTGATGCGTAATATGCAGCACAGTGACGGCCTGCGCCTGAGCAGCCTGACACCCACAGCGCAAAAAGAGGCCTTGAGCAAAAATATTCTGGTGCTGACCAAAACCAATCATAAATCCCGCGTACACAGACCGGCTTATATCGACTATATCGGCGTGAAGCGGTTTGATAACAAGGGCAATGTGATTGGTGAAGATCGCTTTATTGGCCTGTATGCCTCCAGCATTTATAACACCAGCGCCATGCAAATTCCGTTGATTGGCGAAAAGCTGACCCGCATCATCACTGCCTCCGGCCTGGAAGCCGGATCCCATGCTTATAAAGCCCTGCTGAATATTCTGGAAACCTACCCTCGCGACGAGCTTATTCAGGCCCATGAAGACGAGCTGCTGGACATTGGCATGGGGGTGCTGGCCATGCAGGAGCGGGACATGACCCGGCTGTTTGTGCGCCGGGATCTGTTCGGCCGCTTTTTTTCCTGCATGGTGTATGTCACCAAAGACAGATACAACACGGCCCTGCGGGAGAAAACCCAGCGGATTTTTCAGCGTTACTTCGGCTCTGAAGAGGAAGTGGAATTTACTACCTATTTCTCGGAAGGGGTGCTGGCCCGCACTCACTATCTGATCCGCGTGCAAAATAACACCATGGATATTAATGTGAACGAAATTCAGTCCAACCTGATAGAAGCTGCCCGCAGCTGGGACGACAAACTGGAGCAGGCGCTGTCGGCAAGCTTTGGCGAAGCTGAGGGCAATCGCCTCAAGAGTAAGTATCAGCAGGCCTTTCCCAGAGCTTACACCGAAGATGTAATGCCGGGCACGGCAGTGGCTGATATTGAGCAACTGGAAGCCCTGAGTGATGATAACCGTCTGGGGCTGTTGTTCTATCGTGCCCAGGAGCAGGCCAAAGACTCCAACCGGGTGCGGCTAAAGCTCTATCACAGGGCCGAGCCCATTCATCTGTCCGATGTGCTGCCCATGCTGGAAAATCTGGGGCTGAGAGTGATTGGCGAAACGCCCTATGAAGTGGATTGCGGTGACGAAACCTTCTGGATCCTGGATTTTTCCATGCTGCATCCGCGCGGCCCCCTGGATCTGGATGCCAGCCAGCAGCGCTTTCAGGATGCCTTCTCTGATGTATGGAATAACCGGCTGGAAAATGACGGCTTTAACCGCCTGGTGCTGGCGACCCGTCTGACCGGACGGGAAGTCAGCGTGCTGCGTGCCTATGCCCGTTATATGCGCCAGACCGGGGTCACCTTCAGTCAGGCCTATATTGAAGAAACCCTGTATCGCTATCCGCATTTATCCTGTTTGCTGTTCACTTTGTTTGAGCAGCGTTTCAGCCCGTCATTCAAACGCAGCGAGAAAAAACTGCAGGCCCTGCACCAGGAGCTGGTGGAAGAGCTGGACAAGGTGGCCAACCTGGATGACGACCGCATTATTCGCCGTTATATGGAAATGATTGAAGCGACCCTGCGCACCAACTTCTATCAGCCTGCGGCGAATGGTAATGACAAGGAATATGTGTCCTTCAAGCTGGCTCCGGAGTCGATCAGTGATATGCCGCTGCCGCTGCCGAAATTTGAAATCTTTGTATATTCCCCCCGGGTGGAAGGGGTACACCTGCGCTGGGGCAAGGTGGCCCGAGGCGGCCTGCGCTGGTCGGACCGCCGGGAAGACTTCCGCACCGAAGTGCTGGGCCTGGTAAAAGCCCAGCAGGTGAAAAACACTGTGATTGTGCCCGTGGGGGCCAAGGGCGGTTTTGTCTGCAAGCAACTGCCGGAAGGGGATCGCGCCGCTTTTCTGCAGGAAGGTAAAGACTGCTACAAGCTGTTTATTCGCGGCCTGCTGGATGTGACCGACAATATCGTTAACGGCGAAGTCACTCATCCGGAAAACGTGGTGCGCCACGACGAAGACGACTATTACCTGGTGGTCGCCGCTGACAAGGGCACAGCCACCTTCTCGGACATTGCCAACGGCATCAGTGCCGAATATGGCCACTGGCTGGGAGATGCTTTTGCTTCCGGCGGCTCTGTGGGTTACGACCACAAGAAAATGGGCATTACCGCCAGGGGCGGCTGGGAGTCGGTGAAGCGCCATTTCCGTGAGCTGGGCATTAACTGTCAGGATACCGACTTCACCTGTGTGGGTATTGGCGACATGGGCGGCGACGTATTCGGTAACGGCATGCTGCGCTCCAGACACACCCGGCTGGTGGGTGCCTTTAACCACCTGCATATTTTTATTGATCCCGAGCCCGATGCGGCGGCCAGCTTTGACGAGCGCCAGCGCCTGTTCAACACGCCGGGCACCAGCTGGGAGGATTATAACAAGGAGCTCATTTCTGAGGGCGGCGGTATCTTTTCACGGGCTGCCAAGTCGGTGAAACTGTCGCCGCAGATGAAAAAACTGCTGGGCACGCAAAAAGCCAGCCTGACACCCAATGAGGTGATTCGCCATCTGCTGATGGCGCAGGTGGATCTTATCTGGAACGGCGGCATTGGCACTTATATCAAGTCTCGCAATGAAACCGACGCCGATGTGGGTGACAGGGCCAACGACGCCGTGCGGGTAAACGGGGAAGATTTGCGCGCCCGTATTGTGGGCGAGGGCGGTAACCTCGGCTGCACTCAGCTGGGCCGTATTGAATATGCCAGCAAGGGCGGACGCATCAATACCGACTTTACCGACAACGTGGGCGGCGTGGACTGCTCCGATAACGAAGTTAATATCAAAATTCTGCTGAATAAACTGGTGGCGGAAGGCGAGCTGACCAAAAAGCACAGAGACGAGCTGCTGTTCGACATGACCGATAAGGTCACCGACATAGTACTGACTAACGCTTATCGTCAGTCTCAGACTATTTCCATCACGCAACACAGAGGCGCTCAGGCACTGAAAGAGCATCAGCGCTTTATGCACTGGCTGGAGCGGGAAGGCAGTCTGGACCGGGGCCTGGAGTATTTGCCCAATGACGAAGAGCTGGCCGAGCGCATGGCCGCCAGCCGTGGCCTGACCCGGCCCGAGCTGGCGGTGCTGGTGGCCTACGGCAAAATGGTGCTCAAGGATATGCTCAATATTCCCGAGATCACCAACAACGACTATATTGCCCGTTTGCTGCCCGCCAGCATGCCGGAAAAACTGGTGGCCCGTTTTGGCGAGGCGCTGATGCAGCACCCGCTGCGCCATGAAATTATTGCCACCCGGCTGGCCAATATCATGGTCAACGATATGGGCTGCAACTTTGCCAACCGCATGCTGGATGAAACCGGTGCCGGCATCGGCGATATTGCCATCAGCTTTATGATTGCCCGGGAAGTCTTTGGTATGAACCAGCTGCTGCGCGATATTGAGGCCCTGGACAACAAGATTCCGGCGCAGCTGCAGTTGCAAATGTTCTACCAGTGCCGGCGCATGGTACGCCGGGCCACCCGCTGGTTTCTGCGTAACCGCAACCGCAATCTGAGCCTGGAAGACACCATCGGCCAGTACAAGCCGGCCTTTGATACACTGAGTCAGCATCTCTATGAGGTGATGGTTGAGCAGGAAGTGGCTGAGCACAAAGCGGAAGTAGCCGGGCTGACCAAGCAGGGTGTGCCCGAGTCGCTGGCGGCGCGCATCGTGAACATGAGCTCACTGTTCTCGGCGCTGGATCTGGCTCAGATCAGCAACGAGCATCAGCAGGGCATTCAGGTCGCCGCCAAGGTGTATTTCCATCTGGGGGCCGAGCTTGAGCTGCACTGGTTCCTGGAGCAGATCAACCAGCAGGCGGTGGGCAACCACTGGCAGGCACTGGCCCGGGCATCTTTCCGGGAAGATCTGGATTTTCAGCAACGTAGTCTTGCTTCTGTGGTACTGAAAACCTGTAAAGAAAACGGCGAATGCGCTACCATGCTCGACCAGTGGCTTGATGAGCATGAGCAGCTGCTCAACCGTTGGCGAAATCTGCTGGCTGACTTTAAAGCCTCCGGCAGTCATGAATTCGCCCAGTTCTCGGTGGCATTAAGGGAGCTGAACCTGCTGCATCTCAATTGTGTGAACGCCGTCTGATAAGCGGCCGCAACAAAAGCCCCGGCCTGGTCCGGGGCTTTTTTATAAGGAACAAACACGTGTATTCCCTGGTAAAACCTTTTCTCTTTCAATGTGATCCTGAACATATTCACGAACTGACCATCAAGGCGCTGGCCAAAACTCAGCGCACCCCGCTGGAAGCCCTGTATCGTCGCCCTCATATTAACAACCCTGTTGAAGTAATGGGCCTGACCTTCAGCAATCCGGTGGGGCTGGCTGCCGGTCTGGATAAGAACGGCGAATGCATCGATGCCTTTGCCGCCATGGGCTTTGGTTTTGTGGAGGTGGGCACAGTGACCCCGCGCCCGCAGGACGGCAACCCCAAGCCGCGGCTGTTCCGGGTCAAGCCTGCCGAGGGCATTATCAATCGCATGGGTTTTAATAATAACGGCATTGATTATCTTATCGAAAATGTAAAAAATGCCCGTTATAACGGCATGCTTGGCATTAATATCGGCAAGAACAAAGATACTCCCATAGAGCATGGTAAAGATGATTACCTGATCTGCATGGAAAAATCTTATGAGCATGCCAGCTACATTACCGTGAATATTTCTTCCCCCAACACGCCGGATCTGCGTTCGCTGCAATATGGCGATGCCCTGGACGATCTGCTGGGCTCATTAAAACAAAAGCAGGCTGAGCTGGCTGAGAAATACCACAAGCAGGTACCGCTGGTGGTAAAAATTGCACCGGATCTCGATGAGGGTGAAATTGAGCAGATTGCTGACAGCCTGGTGCGCTTTAATATTGACGGCGTGATTGCCACCAACACGACTCTTGACAGAGAACTGGTGTTTGAGCTTCCCCATGCTCAGGAAGCCGGTGGTTTAAGCGGCCGGCCGGTGCAAAGCAAAAGCACGCAGGTGATTGCCGAGCTGTCACGCCGCCTTGACGGCAAGCTGCCCATTATCGGGGTAGGGGGCATAGACTCACTGACCGCCGCCCGGGAAAAAATGAATGCCGGTGCCAGTCTGGTGCAGGTTTATTCCGGATTTATTTATCAAGGGCCTGCGCTGGTTCAAAATCTGGCGCGTTATCTCTGATAAACTGAATAATTATTTGCCCCCGGTCCCAAATTTTCTTATATATTAACAGTATCGGGGGAACTTGTAATTTTTCACAAGGTGTGTGAATGCTGCTACAACCAAACGATAATTGGTGCTGGTTTGTCGGCGCAGACCGGCACCTGATGCTGGATCTGGGAGAGGAGATGCTGTTTGCCACTCCCTATCAGCAGAAACGACTGATTTGCGCTGACGATCTGCGCCAGAGCTTTTCGGTGGAAGAGACCGGGCTCTATTATACCTTTCTCGACAAACTCAGCTGTGTGGCAACGCCGTCGCGGCGGATGCAAGCGGCGCTGAACGGCGTGGCGGTAGCCCGCTTCTACAAGCCACTGATGCCCCAGAGCTGGTTTTTTGAGCCACAAGCCGATTACCATCAGCCCCAGCTGGGTGAGTTAATCGGTCTGGATTGCGGTGAGCGACACCTGACCATGATGGTAGTGGAGACGTCACCATCAACATCTTTGTGTATTTCGCTGTCGGCAGATGTTGCATTGAACGAGACCAAAACCTTGCCGGTGTTTGGTGCCATCAAGGTAATGAATGACAGGCTGTTCAGTCTGGAAGAAAACAAAGCAGAAATGCGTCGGGTCGGCTGAAGCCGGCCTGCTATTTATTACTTACAAGGGGATTTTCAACAAGAGGGGAGTTGTATTACCGGATTGGTTGCGGGAGCCGGATTTGAACCGACGACCTTCGGGTTATGAGCCCGACGAGCTACCAGACTGCTCCATCCCGCGGCCGGTGTGATACGTTTTGCTTATTCAGTTGGTTGCGGGAGCCGGATTTGAACCGACGACCTTCGGGTTATGAGCCCGACGAGCTACCAGACTGCTCCATCCCGCGCCGATAACTGAATATGCTGTGTTTGTTGATGCGCACCGGTTGGTTGCGGGAGCCGGATTTGAACCGACGACCTTCGGGTTATGAGCCCGACGAGCTACCAGGCTGCTCCATCCCGCGGCCGGTAAACACTTCAACTTACACTCTGAGAACTGGTTGCGGGAGCCGGATTTGAACCGACGACCTTCGGGTTATGAGCCCGACGAGCTACCAGACTGCTCCATCCCGCGTCCTCAGGCTGTGCATAGTAGTGATCCGGCTCACCAAAGGCAAGCCCTTGTTTAAAACTTTATTTTGTTCGCTCAACAAAGCAGCGACCTGTTCATTCGCCACCCGCTTTGGTGGCTTTTCATTCGCTTCGTGCCGGCCGGCCTCCATTAATCCGCAGATATCACTGTCTCACTCATGTATAATGCGGGTCTTCCTATTTCTGACCATGCGTGATTATGCTGCCGTTTTTTGCTACCTGCCCCAAGGGCCTGGAATCTTTACTCTCTGACGAACTTCAAGCCCTGGGCGCCAGCCAGGTACAGGAAACCGTGGCCGGGGTGGCCTTTAAAGGTGAACTGGACGTGGCGTACCGGGCCTGCTTATGGTCACGACTGGCGTCACGCATTATGTTGCAGCTGGCGGAATTTCCCATGCGTGATGACATGGACCTCTATTTAGGTGCCAGCAACATCGACTGGGAAACCCATATAAAGGAAGGCCAGACCTTTGCGGTAGATTTTTCCGGCAGCAACCGGGCCATTACCAACACCCAATATGGTGCCCTGAAAATAAAAGATGCCATTGTCGACCGCCTGAGCAAGCGCCGGGGCGAACGTCCCAGCGTGGACAAGCGGTTTCCCGATATTCGTATTCTGGCTCACTTAAAACGCGAACGGGTCAGTATTACCCTGGACCTGTCCGGTCCGGCGCTGCATCAGCGCGGTTACCGTCAGCAGGCCGGTGAAGCACCGCTGAAGGAAAACCTGGCCGCCGCCATTTTGCTGCGCAGCGGCTGGGACGCCAAAAGTCCGCTGGTCGACCCCATGTGCGGCTCCGGCACTCTGTTGATTGAAGCCGCGCTGATGGCGGCTGATCAGGCTCCGGGTCTGCTGCGTCCGCGTTTTGGCTTTATGGCCTGGTCCGGACACGACCGGGAGCTGTGGCAAAGCCTGCACGCCGAAGCCACGGTGCGGGCGACTCGTGGCCTGAACAAGACAGACGCCGTTATTTACGGCTTTGATCAGGATCAGCGAGTGCTGGGTTTTGCCCGGGAAAACGCAGAGGCGGCTGGGGTGGAGCGGCTGATCCACTTCACTCAGGGAGCCATGAGTGAACTGAAGAACCCGAGTGAGCAGCCCGGCTGGCTGATTTCCAACCCGCCTTATGGTGAACGCCTGAGCGAGTTTCCGTCGCTGCTGGGCCTGCATCAGCGCCTGGGCGATATTTTGCGGGATCAGTTCAAGGGCTGGCAGGTCAGTCTGATTTCCAGCTCGCCGGAGCTGCTCAGCTGCCTGCGGCTGCGTCCGGAAAAAACCTACAAGCTGTTTAACGGTGCCCTGGCCTGTGAACTGCGCAACTATGCCGTGGCCATTGATGCCAGACCGGCCCGGCCGCTGGCGGAAGACTTTGCCAACCGGCTGGCCAAGAACATCAAGGCGCTGGACAAGTGGGCAAAAGGCGAGGGCATAGACTGCTATCGCCTTTATGATGCGGATCTGCCGGAATACAATGCCGCCATTGACCGTTATCAGGATCATCTGGTGATCCAGGAATATGCGGCCCCCAAGAGTGTGCCCGAGCATAAGGCTCAGGCCCGTTTCTTTGATCTGGTGCAGGCCACCATGACAGTGACCGGTGTGCCCGGCAGCAAGGTGGTGCTCAAGGTACGAGCCAGGCAGAAGGGCAAAGAGCAGTATGAAAAGCTTGATAAGCGCGACCAGTGGATGCAGGTACAGGAGCATAATGCTCAGCTGCTGGTAAACCTGCACGATTATCTGGATACCGGCCTGTTTCTGGATCACAGACCCATTCGCAAGCGCCTGGGTGAGCTGGCCAACGGTAAAGATGTGCTCAACGTGTTTGCCTATACCGGTACCGCCACCGTGCATGCGGCGCTGGGCGGTGCCCGTTCCACCACGACGGTGGATATGTCCAGAACCTATCTGGGCTGGGCCGAGCGCAATATGCAGCTGAATGGCATGAACGGCCGCCGGCACCAATATGTGCAGGCTGACTGTCTGAGCTGGCTGGCCAATACCGATGGTGTTTATGATCTGATCTTCTGCGATCCGCCCACTTTTTCCAACTCCAAGCGAATGGAAGACAGCTTTGATGTGCAGCGGGATCATCTGGAGCTGCTGCACCTGCTGAGCAAACACCTGCGCAAGGGCGGCCTGCTGATTTTCTCCAACAACAAGCGCAATTTTAAAATGGACACCGATGGTCTGGCTGCCATGGGTCTGACCGCCAAAGACATTACCCGCGCTACTCTGCCCAAGGATTTTGCCCGCAACCCCAACATTCATAACTGCTGGGAAATTCGCTGGAGTGACCAATGACACTGACGCTGTTTTCTACCGACGGCTGCCATTTGTGTGAACAGGCCCGGGCCTTGCTGGAGCAGACCGGGCTAGCGGCACAGGCCGAAATAAAAGACATTATTGACGATGAACAGTGGCTTGAAGCTTATCGCATTCGCATTCCGGTAGTGCGCAGCACCGATGGGGCCGAGCTGGACTGGCCCTTTACCGCCGACGAACTCCTTGCATTCAATCAGGAACATTCATGAGTCTGTTAACGTTACAAAATGCGCTGCTGGCCTACGGTGATGCGCCCTTGCTGGATGGCATTGAACTGAATATTCAGGCTGGTGAGCGGCTCTGTATAGTGGGCCGCAACGGGGCCGGCAAATCCACCCTGATGAAGGTGATTGCCGGTGATATTCAGCTGGACGACGGCCGCCGTCAGGTGCAGCAGGACGTGGTGATTGCCCGGCTGGAGCAGGATCCGCCCAAGACCGATGACGATCAGACCGTATTTGATTATGTGTCTGCCGGTCTGGCAGAGCTGGGCGAACTGCTGGCCCGCTATCATCATCAGCTGGAAAAAGTCAGTCACGACAGCTCGGAAAAAGCCATGAATGAGCTGATGCGCCTGCAGGAGCAGGTGGAGCATGCCAATGGCTGGCAGTTTGATACCCGTATTAACCAGAGCCTGACCTTGCTGGGCCTGAACGGTGATACCCGGCTGAAGGATCTGTCCGGCGGCTGGCTGCGCAAGGTGGCGCTGGCCCGGGCGCTGGCCAATGACCCTGATATTCTGCTGCTGGACGAGCCCACCAACCATCTGGACATTGATGCCATTGCCTGGCTGGAAACCTTCCTGATGGACTTTCGGGGTGCTATTGTGTTTATCAGCCACGATCGTGCCTTTATTCGCAAGATGGCCACTCGTATTCTCGACCTTGACCGGGGCAAGCTGTCCAGCTGGCCAGGCAATTATGATGATTATCTGGTTAACAAAGAAGAAGCCCTGCGAGTGGAAGCCGAGCAAAACGCCCTGTTCGACAAGCGGCTGGCTCAGGAAGAAGCCTGGATCCGTCAGGGCATCAAGGCCCGCCGTACCCGTAATGAAGGCCGGGTGAGGGCGCTGAAAGCCCTGCGTAATGAGCGCAGCCAGCGCCGGGAAAGTGTGGGCAAGGTGTCGGTTACTCTGGACGATGTACGCCGCTCGGGCAAAATTGTGTTTGAAGCCGAGAACCTGGGCTTTGAATATGAAGGCAAGCCCCTTATTCGCAACTTTTCTGCCATGGTACAGCGGGGCGACAAAATTGCCCTGGTGGGCCCTAACGGCTGCGGCAAGAGTACCCTGATCAAGCTGCTGCTGGGCAAAATAGAGCCGCAGCAGGGTAGCCTCAAATGCGGCACCAAGCTGGATGTGGCCTACTTTGATCAGTATCGGGAGCAACTCGACCCCGAACGCTCCGTGATGGACAATCTGGCCGACGGCAAACAGGAAGTGGAAGTCGGGGGCCGAAGCCGCCATGTGCTGGGCTATCTGCAGGACTTTCTGTTTGAGCCCAAACGGGCCCGCACTCCGGTAAAAGCGCTGTCGGGCGGTGAGAAGAACCGTCTGCTACTGGCACGGCTGTTCCTCAAACCCAGCAACCTGCTGGTGCTCGATGAGCCCACCAACGATCTGGATGTGGAAACCCTGGAATTGCTGGAAGAGCTGCTCGCCGATTATCAGGGCACCCTGTTACTGGTCAGTCACGACCGGGACTTTATCGATAATACCGCCACTCATTGCTGGACCTTTGAAGGCAATGGCCGCATTGATGAATATGTGGGGGGATATCAGGACATGCAGGCCCAGCGGGTGCGTCAGTCCACGCCGGCAGCGGTAAAAGAAGACAAAGCCGCACCGGTCAAGGCGCAAAAGCCCAAGCCGTCTTCCGGCAAAAAGCTGTCTTATAAACAGCAGCAGGAGCTGAACGGCCTGCCGGCCAGGCTTGAACAGCTGGAGCAGCAGATTGAAGCCCTGCAGGCAGAAATTAACGGGCCGGACTTTTTTACTCAGCCCGAAGCCGTGACTCAGGACAAACTGCAGCAACTGGCCGCAGTGGAAAACGAACTCGACACTGCGTTTTCCCGCTGGGAAGAGCTTGAGGAGCTGGCCGCCGGTTAACCCGGACACGACCTTATGCCGGCCCTGGTGCCGGCATTTCCCACCCGTGATCTGTCTCACACTTTTTCACTTTTGCCTTTCACAAAAACGTCATAAATATCAGTCGCTAAAACTCAGGACTGGGCTAAGCTCAAAAATTACCCCTTGTTAAAAACCACAAACTCAACTATCACTTTAAGTGCGGCTGCTTGATAACGCCGCACACTTTTTGTTGATTAAACGAGGGTAATACCTATGAAGAGACAAAAACGTGACCGTTTGGAAAGAGCGCGTACCCGCGGTTACCAAGCTGGAGTCAGTGGACGTTCCAAAGAGCAGTGCCCCTACAATGATTTTGATGCCAAAGGCCATTGGCTGGGGGGGTGGCGAGATGCCATGGAAGACAAAGGTTCCGGCCTCTTCATCAAGTAAACATACATTTTCTTCATCAACAAAAAAGGCCCCGCAACTGCGGGGCCTTATCGTTTGCAAAGGGTGATCAGAAAGCAGAGGTGTCGGTAAACAGGCCCACTTTCAGATCTTTGGCTTCATAGATGGGGCGACCATCCACTTCTACCACGCCATCGGCAATGCCCATGATCAGCTTGCGCCAGATCACCCGCTTCAGGGTAATTTTGTAGGTTACCTTTTTAGCGGTAGGCAGAATTTGACCGGTGAATTTCACTTCACCCACGCCCAGTGCACGACCCTTGCCGGGGCCGCCTTTCCAGCCCAGGAAAAAACCCACCAGCTGCCACATGGCATCCAGACCCAGGCAGCCCGGCATCACGGGGTCGCCGGGAAAGTGGCAGTCAAAGAACCACAGATCCGGGGTGATATCCAGCTCGGCGATAATTTCGCCCTTGCCGTGCTCACCGCCTTCATCGCTGATGTGCAGAATACGATCCATCATCAGCATGTTGGGGGCGGGCAGCTGACTGTTGCCGGGGCCGAACAATTCACCCTGGCTGCAGGCCAGCAGTTCTTCTCTGGTAAAGCTGTGTTTACCCAGTTCTTTTTGTGAAGGCATTTCACTCTTCCGTTTTTTCATCGGGCACTCATGGCCCGGGTGTAAAATTGGCGTCACTTTAGCGAACAGCTGTGCGCCCGACAAGTCCGATTTGTTATCGGCGCAGTAATCTTTGCCAGAAACTGCTTTCTACCGTATGACCGTTTAACTCATCAAGACGTTCGCGAATACGCCCGAACAAGGTGTGCGGATCATCGACTTTGCCAGCTTCGCAGCCCATCAGCAGGGCAATGGCGTCCTCTACCCGGGCCACCGGATAAATATGAAAACGCCCCTCGGTCACGGCCTGAGTGACGTCATCAGACAAATTCAGCTGCAGCCGGTTACTGGCAGGAATTAACACGCCCTGCTCGCCGGTCAGTCCCTGCAGCCGGCATAGCCGGTAAAAGCCTTCAATTTTTTCGTTTACGCCGCCCACGGGCAGCACATTACCAAACTGATCCACCGCACCGGTAATGGCAAAGTGCTGATAAATGGGCTCTCGGGCCAGAGCAGAGAGCAGGGCGCACAGGCCGGCGAGGGCGGCACTGTCGCCGTCAATTTCATGATAAGACTGTTCAAACACCAGATTGGCCGACAGCGGCGAAGGGTGCTCGGCACCAAACAGATTGGCCAGGTAGCCATGAATAATCATCATGGCCTTGGCGTGAATATGGCCGGCCAGATCGGCCTTGCGCTCAATGTCGGCCACATCACCGTCGCCCAGATGCACAGTGGCGGTGAGCCGTACCGGCTCGCCAAAATCATAAGGATGACCGGCAATCTGAATCACCGACAGGCCATTGATCTGGCCAATCTCACGGCCATGAGTCTGCAGCAGGAACTGACCGTCGCGCACGCCCAGATCAGACTGCTCCACCAGAAAGTTAAGGCGCTGATCCTGCTCCTGCTGAGCCAGCATCAAATGACGCTCGTTGATAAGTTCGCTGTTTTCCCGGGCAGCAATCACGTCTGCCAGCTGCATCATGGCCACCAGGTGCGATTCTACCAGCGACAGCCGCTGCTGATGCTCGGTAATGCGGCTGCCATAACGGCACAACCGGGTTACTGCTGCCACATCCATATCACGCAACTGATGCTTTTGCCGCAAATGCGCCAGATAACCCAGATAAGAAGGCAAATCCGCTTCTGCATCCCATTCCGGAATAATATCGGCGCGCAAAAAGGCGAGGGTATCCAGCTCTCTGTCCAGCATATGCAGCTCGGCCACCGCCAGGCGATCGCCCACCAGTACCAGATGCACATCCAGCGGTGGTGGCTCGGGCTGAAAGTAAAAAGCAGCCATCTCCTGAGGCCGGCTCCATTCTATTTGCCGTGTGGCCAGGGCATTTTTCAGCCGGAACCACAGGTAAGGCTGCATCAGCAGCTCTTCAATGGGCACGATGAGATAGCCGCCGTTAGCCTGATGTATCAGGCCGGGCTCAAGCAGATGATGATGGCTGAATACCGAGCCTTGCTCGGTCTGAAAATGAACAGCCCCAAACAACTGCTCGGGAGTAAACTGACGGGCATGCACAATGGGAATGCGTTCGTCGTGGCGATGCACCATCAGGTTAATCAGCACCGGATGGCTGAAGCCACCGCCGGCAGCCACATGCTGTGCCAGAGCTGAGAGATAGTCGGCGACTTTTTCGTCCTGTCCCTGTTTTTTCAGAATGCGCTCAACAATATGCTCAGCTTCCAGATGGCGGGAGCTGAGCTCCAGCAGCTGGCCAACCAGTTCGCAAAATTCAATGCCGGTGCCGGCTTTCAGCCGCAGCCAGATGGGCTTTTGCGGATGATGCAGGTTTTCCGCATAGCAAAGATCAAACAAGTCGGCATGATTGGCATGACGTTTCACCAGATCCTGTACCAGCTCTTCCACATCCAGGCCGGAAAAGCCGTTCATCAGCAAAATGGGATTGACGGCGTTCAGCCCCGACAGGGTGGCAAATGCCGAGTCGGCCCTTTGCTGCAGCGCGCTAAAGGGAAGGGGATCCGCGTCTTTCAGGGTGGTCAGTTCGGGTAACGAAAATGCAGGGGCCAGCTCGGCCGGGCTCAGTGGTTGCACTGGTTCACTCGTTCTATTGGTTTATGGCTGCCAGTATACTGCAGCCGTGCTTTTGTTACAGCCTGAGCGTTGATAATCCTGACGTTCTGCGGCACAAAGTGCACTGATGCCGATAACTTCACCACAATGTCTGATAGTGTTGCTCAGTGCCGCCTGCAACATCTGCGGGCTGACCGGCGAGCCTGTGTGCATTACATAAGGCGGCGATAAGGCCGGCGCGCTGCTATCAAGAATATGCAGGTGCCAAGTATCGAGCAGTGTCCAGCTATGGGCATCAATGGCGGCCACATCGGCACGGCCAGAGCGCAGATATTCGAGACTTTGAGCATGGCCACCGCTGATCTCAACCGTGCCGGGCTCTATATGGTGAGCACGCAGCCATTGATACAGAGCACCACAACCAGAGCGTGAACTGGCGGCATTGATCACCAGCCGCGGCCGTGCAGGCAACCGGGATTTGGTGCTGACAATATGGCTGTAATACTCGCCGGGTTCACAGTTAAGATGAGCAAACACCGGCCTGGCCACCGGCACCAGGTGACGGGCCGCCGGTGTGAATAAATCCGGGCCGCAGCATTGGCTAATCAGCAAACCGGGGCTGGCCCAAAGTTCATGTAGTGGTAGCTGGCGTTCCAGCCTGAGTGGCAAATCCTGCTCACAGTGCGAGGCAAGCTCATGGCGCAGCTGCAGCCAGAAGGCATCCAGACCGGCCTTGGCCGCAGGCAAGTCGTACCAGGGTAAGCTGGCTATCAGGCGCACAAACATCTCCGGGCTATTCAGTGAGGCTGCAGTGTATGCAGCCGGTGCCGGCAAGTAAATATTTATGCCGGCTAAATGGTATTAGCCGGCATAAATCACTGAAAGCCTGAATGCAGCCTCGGGAAATATTGAGACTACACAGCATATCATGCTGAAAGTGATGTTCAGTCGCTCAGCTTTTGTTGCACGCTGGTTACCTTGTCGGCCATGGTCTGATCCCGGTCGTTGCGGGTGCTTAACTTCATATGGCTGGTAATGCGCACGGCACCGGCTGCATGCAGTTCTTCATGACAGCGCTGAACGGCGGCCATTACATGCTGCCATTCACCTTCAACATTGGTGCCGAATCCGTGCATGGTGTAAGTGAGGCCGGCGTCTTCAAAAATCTGCTGGCAGCGGGCCACATAAGGCGACACCGACAAGCCAACACCGCCGGGTGACACCATGATATCCATCAGTACGTACATAACTGCTCCTTGAGTAAATGCCTGAAGTCTTATTCGAGCCTGAAGCGGCACCAGTCACAAGGACCAGATGCCGGTATCAATATGGCCAGATTGTGTCGGATATAACACTTCGCATAATGCAAGGGATTGTTAAATTGAGAGATTGACTTAAACGCCTGAAAACACTAGAAAACGAGGCTTTTAAGTTGAAGTATGCGAAACATAACAAAAATTACATCTTTCGTTGGTTTGAATGTGGGCTGACAGTCGAAGAAACAGCAAAACTTTGTTTTAAAAGCGTGATGACGGTCACAA
>NZ_KB908463.1 GCF_000381965.1 Oceanimonas smirnovii ATCC BAA-899 | reverse complement strand
CTCACCCGTCCGCCGCTCGTCAGCAAAAGTAGCAAGCTACTCTCCTGTTACCGCTCGACTTGCATGTGTTAGGCCTGCCGCCAGCGTTCAATCTGAGCCATGATCAAACTCTTCAATTAAAGATTTGATGCTCAATGAATATCTGAATTGCTGCTATTTCTAGTGCACTTCACAAATCATTGAAAAACAATATTTTTTGTTTCTCAATCGACTGCGAGTGCCCACACAGTTTGCTTGATAAATTGTTAAAGAGCGTTGACCGCTTTCGCTGGTCAGGGCTGCGTATTCTACGCAACTCTTGGTGTTCGTCAAGCGTTGAATCAAACTTTATTTTGTTGTCTTTCAACGTTTGTGACCGTTGGCGTGTTGCCCCGTGTCAGTGGATGCGCATTATAGGGAGCCGCGATTTTTGCGCAAGGGCTTTTTTGACGTTTTTTATCACTTCAATACTGTTCGTTTGTTTTTTATGCAAAAGCCTGTTTTCCTTCTTTATATGCTGTTTCTTATACTCATGTTCAGGATCAATCACGGGTGCAGCTATCTGATGCTTTAAGGTAAGATAGCGCCCCTTTTTTACAGCCCTCTTCAGCTTGGAGAATTGAATGCCTTTTTCCCTCGGCCAGCGTTGGATCAGCGATACCGAAACCGATCTGGGACTGGGGACCGTGGTCGCCATTGATGTGCGCATGGTCACCATGTTGTTTCCTGCCTGTGGTGAAAACCGCATGTATGCCATTAATGATGCTCCTGTTACCCGTGTCATGTTTAATCCCGGAGACGTAATTAGCAGTCATGAAGACTGGGAGCTGGAAGTAGAGTCGGTATCGGAGCAGGATGGTTTGCTGGTTTATCACGGCAAGCGCCTGGATACGGAAGAAGAAACCAGTCTGAAGGAAACCTTTCTCAACCACTTTATCAAGCTGAACAAACCTCAGGAACGGCTGTTTGCCGGCCAGATTGACAAAATTGGCCGTTTTAATCTGCGTTACCAGGCACTGATGCATCAATTCAATCAACGTCGCTCTCCCCTGCGTGGTCTGGGCAGCGGCCGCATTGGTCTTATTCCGCATCAGCTGCATATTGCCCATGAAGTGGGTAACCGTCATGCCCCGCGGGTATTGCTGGCCGATGAAGTGGGCCTCGGCAAGACCATTGAAGCAGGCATGATTATTCAGCAGCAATGGCTGTCGGGCCGTGCTGCGCGCATTCTGATCCTGGTGCCCGACGCCCTGATCCACCAATGGCTGGTAGAGATGTTGCGCCGTTTCAACCTGCACTTTGCACTGTTCGACGAAGAACGCTGCGTGGAAGCCTTTGCCGATTCAGCCAACCCGTTTGATACCGAGCAGCTGGTGCTGTGCAGCCTCGATTTTATTACCAAAAAGCGTAAGCGCTTTGAGCAGCTGGCCGACAGCGACTGGGATCTGCTGGTGGTAGACGAAGCTCATCACCTGGTGTGGGATGCCGAACGCCCAAGCCGTGCCTACGAAGTGGTAGAAGCGCTGGCGGAAGAAACTCCCGGCGTACTGCTGCTTACCGCCACTCCGGATCAGCAAGGTCATGAAAGTCACTTTGCCCGGCTGCGTCTGCTCGATCCCGAGCGTTTTTATGATTACAACGCCTTTCTGGCGGAAGAAGAAGAATATCAGCCTCTGGCTGAGGCCGCAGAAGCACTGCTGAGTGACACACCACTGGATGCCACCGCTCTGGAACGACTGGCTCCCTTTATGGACGGTGAAGACAGCGCCAGCCTGAATACCCCCGAGCAACGCCGCGCGCTGCTGGCCCGGCTGCTTGATCATCACGGTACCGGTCGCCTGTTGTTCCGTAACACCCGCCAGTCTATCAAGGGCTTTCCGGCGCGCCAGCTGCATTTGCATCCTCTGCCTCTGCCCAGCCAATATCAGACTGCCATTCGCGTGGCCAGTATGATGGGAAGCCATCAGGATAATGCCGCTCAGGCGTTACAAGCCCTGTATCCGGAAGAGATCTACCGCCAGTTTGAAGGCGGCGACAGCAGCTGGACCCAGTTCGACAGCCGGGTTGAATGGCTGCTTGAGTTTCTTAAGGAAAACCGCAATAACAAGATTCTTATTATCACCGCCAAGGCGGGGGTGGCTCTTGCACTGGAAGAAATACTGCGCACCAAGGAAGGCATTCGCGGAACCGTATTCCATGAAGGTATGTCATTACTGGAACGGGATAAGGCAGCCGCCTACTTTGCTCAGCAGGAAGGCGGTGCTCAGGTGATGATCTGCTCCGAAATTGGCTCGGAAGGCCGTAATTTCCAGTTCTCTCATCAGCTGGTGCTGTTTGACCTGCCCCTGAACCCGGATCTGCTGGAGCAGCGTATTGGTCGTCTGGATCGTATTGGCCAGCAGCATGATATCGACATTCATGTACCCTATCTTGAAGGCACCGCCCAGCAGGCGCTGACCCTCTGGTATCAAGAAGGTATGGATGCCTTCAGCAAACCCAATGCCGTAGGTCAGCCGGTATATCAGCAAATGTCTGAGCGCCTGCTGGAAATTCTGGCTGGTCATGGTCAGGATACCGACGCCCTGAATCAGTTGATTGCCGATACTCAGATCATGACACGCAAGCTGATTGATCAGATGGAGCAAGGCCGTGACCGGCTGCTTGAGCTCAATTCCAGCGGCACCTTTACTCATCAGGATCTGGCTGCTCAACTGGCCGAAAAAGACGACGATCCGACGCTGGCCATTTTTGCCATCAAGCTGTTTGATGAAGTGGGCATTCATCAGGACGACAAGGGTGAAAATGCCATTGTGCTGCGCCCCACCGAGCAGATGCTGATCCCTAGCTTCCCAGCCCTGCCCGAAGATGGCACCAGCATCACGTTTGATCGGCATACCGCTCTGGGCCGGGACGATCTGCAATTTGTAAGCTGGGATCATCCCATGATCCGCGGCGGCATCGATCTGGTGCTGGGATCCGAGATAGGCACCACCTCTGTGGCCATTCTCAAGAATAAGGCGCTGCCGGTAGGCACTCAGTTTGTAGAGCTGATTTTTGTGGCCGAATCGGCTCATCATACTCAGCTCTACCGCTTTTTACCGCCCGCTCCCATTCGTCTGCTGCTGGATAAAAACGGTAATAACCTGGCTGATAAAGTCAGCTTTGAGGCCTTTGACAAACAACTCAGCCCCATTAACCGCCATCTGGGCAGCAAACTGGTGAACGCATCACAGAGCTTTATTCATCAGCAACTGCAGCTGGCCACACCGGTGGCCGAACAACAGATGGAGCAGCTGGTAGAAGCCGCCCGTACTCGCATGCATGAGTCCATGGAACAGGAACTGACCCGACTTCAGCAGCTGGCCAAGGTAAATCCGAACGTACGGCAGAGTGAAATTGATCATGTTGTGGAGCTGAAAGCCGAACTGGATAATCTGCTCAGCCATACCCGCTTAAAGCTGGATGCAATTCGGTTTATTGTGGTAAGTCATCAATAAGGATACTGAGCCAGACCATGGTATTGCTGCATTATGATCCGCCGGCGGATCCACCTTTTGAAATATTGTACCGGGACGACAGCATTATTGTACTGAACAAGCCCAGTGGTTTGCTGAGTGTTCCCGGACGGGATCCGGTGCACTTTGACAGCCTGTCGCTCAGGGTATCCCGCGTGTTTCCGACGGTGCAGGTAGTGCACCGGCTGGATATGGCCACATCGGGCGTGATTGTGATGGCGCTGAACCCCAAGGCACACCGGGAGATGAGCCGTCAGTTTCGCGAGCGGGAAACTGAAAAACGCTACTATGCCTGGGTATATGGCCGGCCGGACGAAGACAAGGGCAGCGTGGATCTGCCCCTGTGCTGCGACTGGCCCAACCGCCCCCGGCATATGGTGAATCATGAACAGGGCAAGGCGGCGCTCACGCACTGGCGCTGCCTGCGTCGTGAAAACCACCGCAGCCTGATGGAACTGACTCCCGTAACCGGTCGATCCCATCAGCTTCGGGTGCATATGCTGAGCCTGGGTCATCCCATACTGGGCGACAATCTCTATGCCGAGGGTGAGGCGCTGGCCATGGCTTCTCAGCTGCAACTGCATGCGGCCTATCTGGCATTCAAACATCCCAGATATAAGCACCGGCTGGAATTTACCGCTCCGGCACCTTTTGAGGTGAGCTGATGAAACGGGCGGCATGGTGCTTGTTAGGCTGCTTGTTCACCTCAACAGCCATGGCGCGCTTTGACTGGAGCGAATATCGGGAATACCAGCCACAAGCTGCCCTGCTACGCTTTGCTGCAGCACGGCCCAAGCCATTGGGCCAGCTGCTAATCTGGCCAGAGCAACAGCAACTGCATCAGTGGCTGGCCATGGCACCATGGTGGCAGGATCGTGGCTGGGAGCTGGTGCTGCTGCTGCCTGATCCTCAGCAGAGCTATTTTGATCCTGCTGCCGAGAAAGTATCCGACGCTCAGCAAACTTGGGTGACCACGCTGGGCGAACGCCTGGCTCCCATATTTGAGCGCCAGCCCGAACTTCCCCAGGTGGTGCTGACCCAGGGCAGCGCTTCTCTCTGGTATCAGCAACTGATACAAACCGGCACCCTGCCGGCTCCCAGCGGCCTTATGGTATTGAATGCCACTCCTTCTGATAAAGCCACCCAGCAAATGCTGGCTATGAGTCTGTCACGCTCCGGCTGGCCGGTGCTGGACTTGTTCAGCACACGGCAGCCGGTTTCTTTGCTTAATCAGAAGCTGCGCCGCCATGCCAGTGCCCGCGAACAAGCCGATTATGAATCGATTACCATTCACTCGCCGCTTTTTTCAAGCCGTATTATGGCCGCCTGGATAACGCGTCATGGCTGGATGCCTCTGCCTCCGGGTGCACCGGATTTTTTAAAAGGAGTAACCCCCAATGAAGCTGGTCTTTCTCGATCGCAAGACACTGGCTCCGGACGTGAAGCTGCGCCGGCCAAACCTTGATCATCACTGGCAGGATTATGCCGACACCACTCCCGAGCAGGTGATTGAGCGATTGCAGCACGCCGATGTGGCCATCGTCAACAAGGTGCATATCAGCGCCGATGTCATTGCCAGATTGCCCTCATTAAAGCTGGTGGCACTGGCCGCCACCGGCAGTGATAATATCGATCTCAACGCTTGCCGCAACGCCGGCATTGCCGTGTGCAATATCCGTAATTATTCCGAGAGCGCCGTGCCTGAACATGCACTGTCACTGATGATGGCGCTCAGCCGTAACCTGTATGCGTATCGTCAGTCTGTAGAGCATGGTCGTTGGCAGCAATCGGGACAGTTTTGTTATTTCGACTATTCAGTTCGTGATCTGAAAGGCCAGACGTTGGGACTGATTGGTTATGGTACGATTGCCAGAGATCTGGAGCGGCTGGCCAAGGCGCTGGGTATGAAAGTGATCGTGGCCGCCCGTAAGGGTCAGCCGGCAGGCCATGGCCGCCTGCCGTTTGAACAGGTCATTGAAACGGCCGATGTGATCAGCCTGCATTGCCCGCTGAACAAGGATACTCATCATGTCATCAGCGAGCGGGAGTTTGCCATGATGAAGCCTGATGCTCTGCTGATTAACGTGGGCCGCGGCGGCCTGGTGGATGAAGAAGCGCTGCTGAACGCACTGCGGGAACAGCGCATCGGCGGTGCCGGCTTTGATGTGGTCAGCGCCGAGCCGCCGCCCGCCGATCATCCGCTGATGCAGGCGCTGCAATACCCCAACTTTATCCTGACACCGCACATCGCCTGGGCCAGCCATGACTCCATGCAGCGACTGGCAGATCAGCTGATTGATAATATCGAAGCATTTGCTCACGGGCGGAAGCAGAACAGGCTGGTTTAACAGCAGGAATTGGTGAATAGGGACCGGGGATTAGGGAAATCGAATCCCTGCTCCCAAATCCCTATTCCCTTTTTCAGCGAATATTGCGGGCGGTTTTAATGGTTTCCCAGGCCTGTTGTATGTCCTGGGCTTTTTCTTTGGCCATTTCCATCATTTCTTTGGGCAGCCCCTGAGCCACCAGCTTGTCGGGGTGGTGTTTGGACATTTGCCGGCGGTAGGCGCGCTTTACCGTGGCATCGTCCGCGCTGTCTTCCACTTCCAGAATACGGTAGGCATCGCGCAGTCTGTCCTTGGCCGGAGGCGGAGTAAAGCCGCCGGCATGGCCGCCGGCACGGCCTTCGCGATACATATGCAGCTGGGCTTCAGCAAAGGCCAGTAACTGCTCCAGTTCCTGAGCAGAAAAGCCAAGTTCAGTGGCAATGGTGTGCAGCAGCCGGCGCTCCGCCGGGTGCAGCTCGCCGTCGGCAAACACCAGCTGCAGCTGCACTTCCATAAAAAAGCGCAGCAGATTGCGGCTGTCCCGGGTACGCGCCCGAAACCGGCGCAGGGTTTCTGTTAACGGAAAGTCGCTTTCCTTGCCGTCACGAAAAGCCTGTTGTGCCTCAGCTTTTTGATCCGGACGCAGACGCATCTGTACCATCAGCTGCTCGGCAAGCCGGATTTCTTCACTGGTCACCCGACCACTGGACTTGGCGAGATGCCCCATGGTGGCAAAAGTGGCATAAAGAAATTCCTGCTGGGCATCTTTTACAAAGCCCCAGGCGTTGGCCAGCTTTTTGTCAGCCAGATGGCCCAGCCACAAACCCAACAAGGCACCGGGTACATTGCCAATCAAAAACCCGAGCAGGCAGCCAATTATTTTACCTTTAATATGTGAAAGCATTCAGCGGGACTCCCACAGGAAAATGGTCAGGGTTCGGGCAAAAGCAATAGCGGTGGCAAACAAAGATAGTGTCATAAGGTCGGCGGATAAAAATATTTGTAGTCGGGGCCGGCATAGAGCTGGCAGCGAGAATGCTTTATCATAGCCCGCTACCATAAAAGAATGACACCAAAAGCTCAACCAGCCCGCAGGATCACGGGCGGTGTCGCCAACACCAGGAACGAGAGCATCACCTCATGAAAAAACGGATTATCGGCCTTCCCCTGCTGTTTGCATCCGGTCTGGCTCAGGCACAGGTTGCCGGCACGGCTCCTTTTGATGAGCAAGACAAGGATGCCAATCCTATTTCTTTCAGCCGTTGTTTCAGCCATGTGCCACTGCGGGTGGAAGGACAAACCGATGCCAATGCTCCCATTACTGTTACTGCCGATGTACTTAATGCCACCAGAGACGGCAAAATTCTCTATCAGGGCAATGTAGAGGTGCTGCAGGGGCAGCGACGCTTTAGCAGTGATTATATGGAGCTGGAGCAGCAAAGCCGGGATGTCATGGCGACGGGCAATATTCAGCTGACTGACGGCACCATCACAGTAAAAAGCGATAGTACCCTGACCGGTAATCTGACCACTAAAGACAGCCAGCTTGATCAGGCTCGCTATCAGCTGCACGGCGACCCGGGCCGGGGTACAGCCCGCAAGGTCACATTGGACAATCAAAAAGGTGAAGTTGATCTGCAAGGGGCCAGTTACACCACCTGCCCGCCCGGTGAAGAAGCATGGCAGCTGAAAGCAAGCACCGTCTCTGTGGAGCAGGATGAAGTTTTTGGTGAAGCCTGGAATGCCGTGCTGTGGGCCGGTAATGTGCCTGTTTTTTACTTTCCTTATATCAAGTTTCCGGTAAAAGACGAACGTCAGAGCGGTTTTCTGTATCCCTCTTTCGATATCAGCAGCAGTAATGGCACCGATATCCGTTTGCCTTATTACCTGAACATTGCGCCTAACTACGATGCCACCGTTACACCTCGCTATATAGAAAAGCGGGGCACCATGGCGCAGCTGGAGTTTCGCTATTTACCCACTCAGGGCCAGAGTGGTGTGCTTTATGGCGAATTTCTGCCTGAAGACAAAAAGCTGGCCAATGATCCGGCGCTGGCTGCTGAAGAATGGCAGAATGATGCTCGCTGGCTGTTCAGCTGGCAGCATAATGCCCGTTTTGACAGAGCAGGCCACTGGCGGGGTAATGTCAACTACACTCAGGTCGCCAGCTGGGATAAGAACTACCTGGATGACTTTGATCCGCCAGTAGGCACAGTGGTGGATGATCAGCTGATGCAGTCACTCAACGGCGGTTATTATGACCGGCACTGGCAGCTGACCACAGAAGTCCGTGATTATCAGATTTTGAAATCGGAACTGCCTACTCAGCCCTTTCAGCTGATGCCGTCACTGACACTCAACAGCTACCGTGGTTTTGGCGATTTTGATGCGGCACTGGATGCCGAGCTGGCGCGCTTTGAAAACAGCGATGAGCAAGCTTACCAGGCCACACGCTTTCATATTGAACCGCGTATTATTTATTCATTGATTGATCAGCCCGGCGTCCAGCTGAAGGCAGATGCAGGCGCCTATTACACTCACTATGAGCAGGATATACCCAATACCCTTGGCGCTTATTACCGCGATACATGGGGATTTGATGAAAACAGCCTGGACTCCAGTGCCGACCGGCTGTTACCTCGTCTGCGCCTGAACGGCAGCCTGGTGTTTGACCGCCGGGCACGCTGGTTTGAGCAGGATTTCACGCAGACCCTGGAGCCGCAAATTCAGTATTTGTATGTGCCCTACGACGATCAGGATCATATTGGCCTGTATGACAGCACCACCATGCGCCAGGACTATTACAGCCTGTTCAGCGATCGACGTTTTGCCGGCCTGGACCGCATCAGTGATGCCAACCAGCTGACCGCCGGCTTTACCAGCCGTATTTATGATAATGCCGGCACCGAACGCCTTCGTCTGGCACTGGCGCAGACCTTTAACTTCACAGCGCCACGAGTGAAACTGTTTCCCAGTGAACAACTGGATAAAACCAAGCGCTCCTTTCTCACCTTTGAAGGTGATCTTAACCTCGACAACAACTGGTTTGTTCACGCTGAGGCGCAGCAGGACACCCGCAACCATCAGCTGGCGGCCGGTAATATTACCCTGGAATATAACGAGCAGGGCAAACTGGCCCAGCTGGGCTTTCGTCACCTGAGTTCAGGTTACTTCTCCGATAGTATTAGCCAGGATCTCAACCAGATAGGTGGTACGGTATTCTGGCCACTGGCACCGCAATGGGGATTTATTGGCGCTTATTACCGGGATATTGAACTCCATCGTAATCTCGATAGTCTGATTGGACTGCGCTACGACTCCTGCTGCTGGGCAGTAAGCCTGGTATGGGAGCAATGGCAGAAAGAAGACAAACTGCGTACTCCTGCTGAAGCCAACCAGGAAACCAGCATAGGACTGCGCTTTGAGCTGAAAGGCTTCAGCTCGCTGGGCACAGGCAGTAAATTTGAGCCGGGTACCGAGCTGCTGCCCTATTATCGCCCCTTTAACTTAAACAACTGATTTTCATTGCGCACAGGATTTGTCATGAACCAAAGATGCAAGAATTTACTGATGGCCGCCGGACTGGGCTTGCTGTCATTTAGCGGTCATGCCGCGCCACAGGTACTGGACAAAACCGTGGCTCAGGTCAATAACGATGTGGTACTGGAAAGCCAGCTTGATGCGCTGGTAAAGCAGGTTAGCAGCGGTGCCAACGCTGCTGGCCAGCCTCTGCCCGATCTGCAGAATTTACGTAAACAGGCTCTTGAGCGCCTGATCCTGGAAAGTCTGCAACTACAGCTGGCTGAGCGCCTGGGATTACGTATTACCGATACTCAGCTGGAGCAGGCATTGGTAAATATTGCCAAAGGTGAAGGTAAAACCCTTGAGCAGCTACAAGCGGACACTGCGGCCAATGGCCAAAGCTGGTCTGCATTCAGAGAGCAGATCCGTAACGAAATTCTGATGAGTGAGCTGGCCCGCAATCAGGTACGCCGGCAAATTAATATCTCTGATCAGGAAGTCAAACAGGTAGTACAAATGATTCGGGAGCAGGGCCAGAGCAATGCCCGCTACCGGGTGGGCAACATTTTGCTGCCCCTGCCCGCCAATCCCAGCAGCGAACAACTGCGTCAGGCCGACAGCCAGGCAAAACAGCTGCTGGCGCAACTGAAAAATGGTGCCGATTTTCGTAAATTGGCCATCGCCCACAGCGCCGGTCCCAAAGCGCTTGAAGGTGGCGACTGGGGCATGATGACCATGGGCGAAATGCCGTCTCTGTTCAGCGAGGCGGTGAGAAATCATGCAAAAGGTGATATTATCGGCCCCATCCGCTCCGGTGCCGGCCTGCATATTCTGACGGTTCTGGATATGGAAGGCAGCCAGCAACAAACGGTGCAGGCACTGGAAGTGCGCGCCCGGCATATTCTGATCAAGCCATCGGTTATTCTGAGTGAAGAAAAAGCACAATCCATGCTTGAAGACTTTGCCCGCTCCATTCGCAATGGTGATGCAACCATGGCCCAGCTGGCCGAGCAACACTCTGATGATACCGGCTCTGCCGTGAATGGCGGTGATCTCGGCTGGGCTTCTCCGGAGCTATATGTCAGCAGCTTTCGTGACACCGTCACTCAGCTGCAACCTGGCGAGCTGAGCGCACCGTTTCGCTCTGAGCATGGCTGGCATCTGGTGCGTCTGGAAGACAAGCGTGTGCAGGATGCCACCGAGCAGGCCACCGAGCAGCGGGCCTATCAACTGATTTTCAATCGTCGCTTTAACGAAGAAGTACAGACCTGGCTCGATGAGCTCAAGGATCAGGCTTATATACGTATTGTCGACACTCAATAACTTAATGGTGACTCGTGAGTTGTAAACGCATAGCCATCACCCCCGGAGAGCCCGCTGGCATAGGCCCGGAGCTGATGCTGGCGCTGGCCGACCTGGACTGGCCGGCCGAGCTGGTAGTAATTGCCGACCCGGAGCTGATTAAAGCCCGGGCTGAACTGTTGGGCCGGGATATCACCCTGCTTACCTATGATCCACAGGCTGAACCCAGGCCACAAATGGCCGGCACCCTGACAGTAGCACCGGTTAAAATGGCCAGACCCGCCACTCCTGGCGTGCTGGATGAAGCCAACGGCCTTTATGTGCTGGAAACCCTGAAACGGGCATCCGACGGCAACATGACCGGCGAGTTTGATGCGGTGGTAACCGGCCCGGTCAACAAGGGTATTATCAACAAGGCCGGCGTGTCTTTCAGTGGCCACACCGAGTTTTTTGCCCAGCAGGCCAATGTGCCTGATGTGGTCATGCTGCTGGCCACCCCCGGACTGAGAGTCGCCCAGGTGACTACTCATATTCCGCTGGCTTATGTGTCAAAAGCCATTACCCATGAGCGTCTGACCAAAATTACTCGCATTCTGCATGCCGAGCTGAAAAGCAAATTTGGCATTGCAAGCCCGCGTATTTATGTGTGTGGCCTGAACCCCCACGCCGGAGAAGACGGGCACCTTGGGCGGGAAGAAATTGATGTCATTATTCCTGCCCTGAACGAACTGCGTGAAGAAGGCATGGATTTGGTTGGCCCGCTCTCGGCCGATACCGTATTCAATGAAAAATACATGAAAGATGCCGATGCCTTTCTCGCCATGTATCACGACCAGGGTCTGCCGGTGCTGAAATACATCGGCTTTGGCAAGGCCGTTAACATTACCCTGGGACTGCCCTTTATTCGTACTTCGGTCGATCACGGCACTGCCCTGGAGCTGGCCGGCACCGACCAGATTGACGCGGGCAGCATGCTGTGCGCACTAAACCAAGCCATTGAGATGATAGAAAAACGCGATGAATAGCAAGGTCCACCAAGGCCACAAGGCCCGTAAACGTTTTGGTCAGAACTTTTTGCACGATGATTACACCATCGATCAGATAGTCAATGCCATTCATCCGTCCGACGACTTTACCATGGTCGAAATCGGTCCTGGTCTGGGTGCGCTTACCGGCCCGGTGTGCGAGCGTATTGAACGCCTGAATGTTGTCGAGCTGGACCGGGACCTGGCTGCCCGTCTGGCAACCCACCCCTTTCTGAAAGATAAGCTCAATATTCATCAGGCCGACGCCATGAAGTTTGACTTCAGCAGCCTGTGCGAACCCGGCAAAAAACTGAAAATTTTCGGTAACCTGCCTTACAACATCTCCACCCAGCTGATGTTCCATTTATTTGAGTTCTCGGCACTGGTGCAGGACATGCACTTTATGCTGCAAAAGGAAGTGGTGAACCGGCTCGCTGCCGGTCCGGGCAGCAAGGCCTATGGCCGCCTCAGTGTGATGGCGCAATATTACTGTGAAGTCGTCCCCGTACTGGAAGTGGGACCGGAGGCCTTCAAGCCTGCGCCCAAGGTCGACTCGGCGGTAGTGCGGCTGCTGCCATTTGAGACACCGCCGCATCCGGCTCAGAGCCTCAAGGATCTGTCCCGGATCACCGCAGATGCGTTTGGTCAGCGCCGCAAGACCATTCGTAACAGCCTGAGCCACCTGTTTACTGCGGACGAGATCACTGCCCTGGGCCTGGATCCTTCCACTCGTCCGGAGCAGCTGACCCTGGCGCAATACGTTACGCTGGCCAATGCCCTGTCACAAAAGAAGGAGTCCTGATGTCTGCTGCTGCCATTCATATTACTCCGGTGCCCCGCTATCTTGCGGATCGTTCGTCGCCGGAAGATGAGCATTATGTGTTTGCCTATACCATCACCATTGACAACCAAAGTGATGAAACCGTTACGCTGATCAGCCGGCGCTGGTTGATCACTGATGCCAACGGCAAACGTATTGAAGTGGAAGGCAGTGGTGTGGTGGGCGAACAGCCCGCCATTGCAGCGGGGGATGATTATACCTATACCAGTGGTGTGAGCCTGGAAACACCGGTGGGCGTGATGGAAGGCTTTTATACCCTGCGCCGGGATGACGGCAGCGAGTTTGAGGCCCCCATAGCGCCCTTTCGTCTGGCCCAGCCGAATCTGATCAACTGATGGCCACCTATATTGTCGGCGATCTGCAGGGATGCCTGAGCGAGCTGAACCAGTTACTGGCCGGCGTGGGCTTTACTCCGTCCCGGGATCAGCTCTGGCTGACCGGTGATCTGGTGGCACGGGGGCCAGATTCCCTGGGTTGTCTGCGCCGGGTCATGGCCCTGGGCAATGCCGCCACCACAGTGCTGGGTAATCACGATCTGCATCTGCTGGCGGTTGCTGCCGGCCTGCGCAAGCCCAAGCAAGCAGACAAAGTTCAACGCATTCTGCAGGCTGCCGACAGTACTGACTTACTGTTCTGGCTGCGGCAGCAGCCACTGCTGGCAGAGCACAGCGAACATGGCTTTATAATGACCCATGCCGGTATTCCGCCCCAGTGGTCGGTTGAACAGGCGCGTGCGGCGGCACGATTCGCTGAAACTGAACTGCGTTCTGAGCACTATCTGGATCGATTACGAGATATGTACGGCAACCAGCCGGACCGCTGGCGTGAGGATCTGGACGAACCTGATCAGCTGCGCTTTACCATTAATGCCCTTACCCGTATGCGGCTGTGTTATGCCGATGGCCGGCTGGACTTTGACTTCAAGGAAGGTCTGGACAAGGTGCCGGCAACACTTAAACCCTGGTTTGAGCTGCGCAGTGAACACCAGGATCCGCCGCTGATCTTTGGCCACTGGGCGGCGCTGGAAGGTCAGTGTGAGCAGCCCGGCATCCATGCGCTGGACACCGGCTGTGTGTGGGGTGGCAGCCTGACGCTGCTGCACTGGGAAACCGGTGAGCGTATCAGCACGCCCTGCCCTGTGCATGCCTGAGTGGTAATTAACCCCGCTCCAGCACCTGAAACCGGCAGTCGAACTCATTGCGCTCATCGGCGGCACGCACCTCTTCACGCACCAGTTTCCACGCTTGCTCATCCAGAGCAGGAAAACGGGTATCACCGTCAATATTGGCTTCTATACGAGTAATATAAAGCCGGTCCGCCAGCGGCAGAAAGGCGGCATAGAGCTGGCCGCCGCCCATGACCATGACCTCTTCGTAACCATTCAGCAGCGCAATGGCTTCCTCGGGGGACGACACCAGCTCGGTACCCGCCGGTGCCTCTCTCAGCGAGCGGCTGACAATCACATTGCGCCGCCCGGGCAGCGGCCGGCCGATGGACTCATGTGTGTTACGTCCCATGATCACCGGCTTGCCCAGGGTGGTTTGCTTGAAGTAGGCCAGATCCGCCGGCAGGTGCCAGGGCATGTCATTATCCTTGCCGATAATACCGTTTCGAGTCATGGCCACTATCATGGATAACATCATGCTGTCCGCTTACTCCTTGGTGTAGATAACGTGACCGTCATCTTCTTCATCGTCCCAGTCATCATCCTCATCTTCCGCTTCGTGCATGGCTGACTGATGATATTCATCCCACTTGAAGCTGACCGGCTCACGGGCTGCTTCCAGCTCTTCCTGAGTGCGCGGGTGCTCGTCCAGGAAGGCCATCAGTGCCTGAGTCAGCTCACGGGTACCGCTCTTGCTGATGGCGCTCATGCGGTGTACCGGACCCTGCCAGTCAAGCAGCTCGGTGACGCGGGCAATGACTTCTTCGGCCTGCTCGTCATCCACCAGATCCAGCTTGTTAAATACCAGCCAGCGTGGTTTGGCAGCCAGCTCTTCGCTGTATTGGTTCAGCTCGTTGACAATGATGTCGGCGTTATCGGCAGGATCCGAGCCGTCAACGGGCAGCACGTCAATAATGTGCAGCAGTATACGGCAGCGTTCCAGATGCTTGAGAAAGCGAATGCCAAGGCCGGCACCATCGGCAGCACCTTCAATCAGACCGGGAATATCTGCCACGACAAAGCTTTTCTGGCCGTCACAACGCACTACCCCCAGGTTGGGCACCAGGGTGGTAAAAGGGTAATCCGCCACCTTGGGCTTGGCTGCCGATACCGAACGGATAAAGGTGGATTTGCCGGCATTGGGCAGGCCCAGCAGACCCACATCAGCCAGCAGCAGCAGCTCCAGCAGCACATTACGGATTTCTCCCGGGGTGCCGTTGGTCTTCTGCCGTGGCGCCCGGTTTACCGAGCTTTTGAAGCGGGTATTACCCAGACCGTGAAAACCGCCCTTGGCCACCAGTAATTTCTGGCCGTGACGGGTCAGATCGCCGAGGATCTCGCCGGTCATTTCATCCTTGGCACGGGTACCCACGGGCACCGTCAGCACCAGATCCTTACCGCGCTTGCCAGTACAATTGCCGCCCCGGCCATTCTCGCCACGTTCGGCACGATGAAAGCGCTCGAAGTGATAGTCGATCAGGGTGTTGAGGTTTTCGTCGGCCAGCATATACACATCGCCGCCATCGCCGCCGTCACCACCATCGGGGCCGCCTTTGGGAATATACTTCTCCCGGCGAAAGCTTACACAACCATTACCGCCGTCGCCCGCCTCGATGCGGATCTCCGCTTCATCGACAAATTTCATTTCACTGCTCTCCCATTCGTTTTCTGAGCCTGTCTATCCGGCTCTTGCCGAACGTGCCTTTATTAAAGCAAAAAGCCCCGCCGGTTGGCGGGGCTTTTTAAAGTCCTGATCGTAGCTTACTCGGCTACAATGCTGACGAACTTACGGTTCTGAGGACCTTTAACTTCAAACTTCACCTTGCCGTCGGCTTTGGCGAACAGAGTGTGGTCCTTGCCCAGGCCTACGTTGTCGCCGGCATGGAATTTGGTGCCGCGCTGACGAACGATGATGTTGCCCGCCAGGACAGATTCACCACCGTAACGCTTTACACCAAGACGTTTGCTTTCTGAGTCGCGACCGTTACGAGTAGAGCCGCCTGCTTTTTTATGTGCCATGGAACTTAACTCCTCTCTTAGGCGCTGATACCAGTGATTTTCACCTCAGTGAACCACTGACGGTGACCCTGCTGTTTGCGAGAGTGCTTACGACGACGGAACTTAACGATCTTGACTTTTTTGCCACGACCGTGAGTAACTACTTCAGCAGTTACCTTGCCACCATCAACGTAGGGTACACCTACTTTAACGTTTTCACCTTGGGCTACCATCAGCACTTTGTCGAACTCGACAGAAGCGCCGGTTTCTACGTCCAGTTTTTCCAGACGAACAACCTGGCCTTCGGCTACACGGTGCTGTTTTCCGCCGCTTTGGATTACCGCGTACATGATTTTAACTCCGAATATGGCACTTATGCCCGCTGAAGGGCTGTGCACTAAAACTGTTTTACAATGGTCGCGCATTGTACGCAAATTGATCCCCTGAGACAAGGGGAGAGAGCGCAAAAAAATGATGCCCGTCCGCATTGCAGGCCATGCCTGCCCGGACAGGTTTATCCCTTTGACGAATCGTGTAAAATCCTAACATTATTGAATTCACACTGCATCGTCCGGCTTATAACTTTTATGGTAGATATTCACAGGATCAAACAACTGACCGAGCAGGACATGCAAGCGGTCAACGAACTCATCATGACCCGCCTGCAGTCAGACGTCAGTCTGATCAATCAGCTGGGATTTTACATTGTCAGCGCCGGCGGCAAACGCATGCGCCCCATGCTCACCGTGCTCAGTGCCCGGGCACTGGGCTACGAAGGCACTGACCACATCAAGCTGGCCGCGCTGCTGGAGTTTATTCATACCTCCACCCTGCTGCACGACGATGTGGTAGACGAATCGGACCTGCGCCGGGGCCGGGATACCGCCAATGCGCTGTTCGGTAACGCTGCCAGCGTGCTGGTGGGCGACTTTCTTTATACCCGCTCCTTTCAGATGATGACAGAGCTGAACAGCATGCGCATTATGCAGCTGCTGAGTGAAGCCACCAACGTCATCGCTGAAGGGGAAGTATTGCAGTTAATGAACTGCAATGACCCGGATACTACCGAAGCCAGCTATATGCAGGTGATCTACTGCAAAACCGCCAAGCTGTTTGAGGCAGCGACCCGGCTTGCCGCCGTGCTGACTCATCAGCCTGAAGCCACCGAGCAGGCCATGCTGGATTACGGCAAGTATCTGGGCACAGCGTTTCAGTTAATGGACGATGTGATGGACTATTGCTCCGATGCCAGTGACATGGGCAAAAATGTGGGCGATGACCTGGCAGAGGGCAAGCCCACGCTACCCCTGCTGCGAGCCATGGAAAATGGCACGCCGGCTCAGCGTGAGCGTATTCGTGATGCCATCACTAACCGCACCGGCATGGATCATCTGGATGAGATCATGGCGATTCTGGAGCAGACCCAAGCCCTGGAATATTGTCGCCGGCGCGCCCGGGAAGAAGCGCAGAAAGCCATTGATGCACTGCATGTACTGCCTGACTCCGAGCACAAGGCCGCCCTGATTGATCTGGCCCATATGGCAGTCGAGCGCAGCCGCTGATCTGCAGACTATCGTCACTCCGGGCTTGACCCGGAGTCCATGACTGACAACATCAACGTCTGCAGAATGGGTTCCGGCCTTCGCCGGAATGACCAAAGTGAATCAAACAAAAACGCCGGCTCAGTGAGCCGGCGTTTTTTTATTGCGTGCAGTTTAAAGCTCAGGCTTCAAACGGGTGACGCAGTATCATGGTTTCGGCACGATCCGGGCCAGTAGAGATAATATCTACCGGTACACCGGTCAGCTCTTCAATGCGTTTGATATAATCACGCGCCGCCTGAGGCAGACCTTCTACCGTGGTCACGCCGAAGGTGTTATCACTCCAGCCGGGCATGGACTCGTATACCGGTGTCACTGTCTCATAGCCTTCAGCAGCCATGGGCGGCACATCCTGCACCGAGCCATCAGGCATCTTGTAACCGGTACAGATCTTGATCTCGTCAAGACCGTCGAGCACATCAAGCTTGGTCAGGCAGAAGCCGGTAATGGAGTTCACCTGAATGGCGCGCTTCATGGCCACCATATCGAGCCAGCCGGTACGACGTTTGCGGCCGGTAGTAGCACCAAACTCATGCCCCTTCACACCCAGGTGCTGACCAATATCGTCAAACAGCTCTGTAGGGAACGGACCAGAGCCCACGCGAGTGGTGTAGGCCTTGATAATGCCCAGCACATAATCTACATAGCAGGGGCCAAAACCGGAGCCGGTGGCCACGCCGCCGGCAGTGGTGTTGGATGAGGTGACGTAAGGGTAGGTACCGTGATCGATGTCGAGCAGAGTGCCCTGAGCACCTTCAAACATGATGCGCTCACCACTGCGGCGGGCCTTGTCGAGCAGGTCGGTTACATCAACCACCATGCTGGTCAGCAGCTCGGCGTAGCCTTTGGCCTGCTCCAGTATCTCATCGTAAGATACTTCTTCAACGCCATAGAAACCCTTGAGCTGGAAGTTATAGTATTCCACTACTTCTTTCAGCTTATGGGCAAAGGTGTTCATGTCGAACAAATCACCCACGCGCAGACAGCGACGGGCTACTTTGTCTTCATAAGCAGGGCCGATACCACGACCTGTGGTGCCAATGGCTTTATTACCACGGGCCTTTTCGCGGGCCTGATCCATGGCAACATGGTAAGGCAGAATAAGCGGGCAGGCTTCGCTCAGTTTCAGGCGTTCCCGCACCGGCACACCACTTTCTTCCAGGCCGGCCATTTCCTTCAGCAAAGCGTCAGGAGACAGCACAACGCCGTTGGCGATGATACAGGTGCAATTGTCGCGCAGGATACCTGAGGGAATGAGATGGAGGACGGTCTTTCTGCCGTCGATAACCAGGGTGTGTCCGGCGTTGTGGCCGCCCTGATAACGTACAACATAACGAGCCTTGTCGGTCAGCAGATCGACAACTTTGCCCTTGCCTTCGTCACCCCACTGGGTGCCTAGTACAACAACGTTTTGTCCCATTTTCTCTAACTGTCGAGTTGTTAAAAATGGAGTCTACCAAATTTTGACCAAGGCCGGAACTGCTGGACGGCCGGATTGCTGAAAATATTATCACGCTCAAAAAAAAGCCCGGTTTCCCGGGCTTTTTACTGATTCAGCAGACTGATTAATTGCCTTGTGGATCCTTCAGGAAGCGGAAGAAGTCGCCGTCCGGTTTCAGGATCATCATATCCCCACCCTGCTCAAAGCTCTTGCGGTAGGCTTCAAGGCTACGGATAAAGGTAAAGAACTGCGGATCCGCGGCATAGGCATCAGCATAAATCCTGGCTGCCTCAGCGTCCCCTTCACCACGCAGAGTACGGGAATTACGCTGGGCATCAGCGATCATAATGGTTACCCGACGATCCGCTTCGGCCTTGATGATCTCGGCCTGTTCACGGCCTTCAGAGCGATGCTCACGGGCCACAGCGGTCCGTTCGGCACGCATACGCTGATAGATGGAGTTGGACACCTCGGTAGGCAGGTTGATCTGCTTGATGCGCACATCCACTACTTTGATCCCCAGCTCGGAAGATGACTCCAGCAAGCCTTTCAGCGCGCTTTCCATCACATCACCCCGCTCACCGGACACAATGTCACGAATGGTACGGCTGCCGATCTCCGAACGCAGGCTGTTGTTGATACGACGACGCAGCAGGCTTTCTGCCTGCAGACGATTGCCGCCACCGGTGGCCAGATAATAGGATGCAAAGTTGTCGATACGCCACTTCACGTAGGAATCGATGATCAGATCCTTTTTCTCTGAGGTGACGAAACGATCCACCTGATCATCCAGGGTCTGAATGCGGGCATCCAGCTTGCGCACCTGATCGATCATCGGCACCTTGAAGTGCAGACCTGGCTGGTAAATAACCGGCAGTTCGGAATCCTGCTCGCGCTTGACCTTGCCAAACTGCAGTACTATGCCCCGCTCCCCTTCGGCAACCACAAATACCGAAGAGAAAAGCAGTATCGCCAGCAGGGCCAGCACCACGATTAATACTCTTTTCATCGCTTAGTTTCTCCCTGACGTCGGACGAATGTTGCTTCGGTCGGAGCCGGGTCTGAGCTGACCGCTGTCCTGTCCGGAAGGCACATTGTTGTTGTTCAGATAGTCGGACGTGATCACATTGGGATCCACTCGGGCTTCACGCGTCGCCTGTTGCTCCATCAGCTTATCCAGCGGCAGATATATCAGGCTGTTGCTGCCTTCCGGGGTGTCCACCACTACCTTGTTAACCTTGCTGTAAATCTCTTCCATGGTTTCAAGGTAAATACGCTGACGAGTCAGCTCCGGCTGCAGTTCATACTGAGGCAGCAGTTCACGGAAGCGGGCCACTTCACCTTCAGCACGCAATGCAATTTGCTGCTTGTAAGCTTCGGCTTCCTGCAGCAGGCGCTGCGCCTGACCCCGGGCCTTGGGTTCAATTTCCCGGGCATAGGCTTCTGCTTCACGAATAAAGCGCTGTTCGTCTTCCTGAGCGGCGATGGCATCGTCAAAAGCATCCTTCACTTCTTCCGGCGGGCGGGCCGGCAGGAAGTTCAGATCCAGGATCATCAAACCGAGCTGATAGGGATCAATGATCTCTTGCAACAACTCCCGGGTTTCCTGACGTACCCGTTCACGACCCACGGTCAGCACGTCGTCCATGGTGCTGTGGCCCACCACATAGCGCAGGGCACTGTCGAGAGCCTGATGCAAACTGTCGTCGGCATTGGTGACGTTGAACAGGTAGTCACGGGGTTCGATAACGCGGTACTGCACATCCATTTCTACCCGAACCAGGTTTTCATCCCGGGTCAGCATAAAGCCGGATGCCGGCAGTGAACGCACGGTTTCCACATCTACCGGATAGACACGATCAATGAAGGTAGCTTTCCAGCTCAGGCCGGGTTCTACCGTCTGATAGAACTTGCCAAAACGCAGCACCACGCCACGCTGAGCTTCGCCAATGGTGTAGAAACCACTGACTACCCACACGGCCACCGCTATCACCAGCGCCACTATCACTCCAAAAGAGCCGAGACCACCGCCGCCATTACCAGAGCCGCGACCACCCAGCACTCCTCCCAGTTTTCCGCTCAGGTTGCGGATCACCTTGTCCAGATCCGGCGGGCCCTGATGCTTGCCGTCATTCCCCCAGGGATCACGGTCTTTGCCACCATTTCCAGGCTCATTCCAAGCCATTTGTATCTCCGTCTTTCTGGTTTATGAAATTAACTCTACCAAGCAATGGATCATTCAGGCAATCAATCGCTTATAAAGCTTTCCAGTTGCTCACCTTCCTGTTTGAGCAGCCGGTGCCAGTCAGCTTGCTGCAAACGAATATCCACCACGTATTCACCCTGTTCGCCAAAAGCTTCTGCCACTATGCCGTTAAGCGCATAAAGCCGGCTGCGCAGCCGCGAGGCCGATGGCGGCAACGTCAGTCTGTGTTCGATCAGGGTGCCGGCCAGACGCTCATTCAGTGCTTCTAACAGACCGTCAATACCGAGACCTTGTTGCGCTGATACCCACACTGCCCGCGGACGGCCTTCGTCATCCCGCTCGGTACGGGGTAACGGCTGATCAAGCTTATCGATTTTGTTGTAAACCATGAGTACCGGAATTTCATCGGATTCGATCTGTTCCAGTACCGAGTTTACCTCGTCGATATTGTCCCGCATCTGTTCATCAGCACAGTCCACCACATGCAGCAACAGGTCGGCATCCCGGGTTTCCTGCAGCGTCGCCTTGAAGGCTGCCACCAAATCGTGCGGCAGATGACGAATAAAACCCACTGTATCAGCCAGAATAGCCGGCCCTGCATCGGGCAACTCAATTTTTCGCAAGGTCGGATCCAGAGTGGCAAACAGCTGATCCGCGGCGTATACCCCGGCCTGGGTCAGCCGGTTGAACAGGGTCGACTTGCCGGCGTTGGTATAGCCTACCAGAGACAGGGTAGGAATTTCGTTGCGCTGACGCGCACGCCGGCCCTGCTCCCGCTGGCGGGATACTTTTTCAAGTCGCTTGCGAATATATTTGATGCGCTCTCGCAACAGCCGGCGGTCAGTTTCCAGCTGGGTTTCACCCGGACCACGCAGGCCGATACCGCCCTTCTGTCGCTCCAGGTGGGTCCAGCCACGCACCAGCCGGGTAGATAAATGGCTGAGCTGAGCCAGCTCTACCTGTAATTTGCCTTCATGGGTACGCGCACGCTGAGCAAAAATATCGAGAATAAGACCAGTGCGATCCAGTACCCGGCACTTGACTTCCCGCTCCAGGTTACGTTCCTGGGCAGGAGACAAACTGTGATTGAAAATCACCACATCGGCCTGGTGCATTTGCACCAGTGCCGCCAGCTCTTCTACCTTGCCGGTGCCGATAAAGAACTTGGACTGGGGAGCTGCCCGGCTCGAGGTGACCACGGCACAGGTGGTGACTCCTGCTGAATCAGTCAGCAGTTCAAGCTCTTCAAGATCTTCCCGCTCACTGTCGTCAGTGAAATTAATATGCACCAAAATGGCGGACTCACCACCCTGATAACGTTCAAACATAGGGGGTCCTCCGTCTGCCGGCCATCACTAATTCAGCGTAACTCAATCTTGATCCTGCTCACTGTCGGCCTGTTCCTGATGGCTGCCTGACGGTACACTCAGGTGCTGCACCGGACGGGCCGGTACCACGGTAGAGATGGCATGCTTGTACACCATTTGACTGACGGTGTTTTTCAGCAGAATAACGAATTGGTCAAACGACTCTATCTGGCCCTGCAGCTTGATGCCATTGACCAGATAAATAGAGACGGGTACCCGTTCCCGGCGCAGTGCGTTCAGAAACGGATCCTGCAGTGATTGCCCCTTAGCCATTTTTGTTGTCCTTATCTTTTGTAATAGTGGAAATTTATTATTGTTTTACTGACTGGGCCAGTATTACCTGCTCAATCAGTTGCCGTCCGGCGTCCTTGTCGTCGGTATCGAGCCAGGTCAGCTCAGGCCAGCCCCGCAGCCAGGTCAGCTGTCGCTTGGCCAGCTGACGGGTGGCGGCAATACCACGCTGTACCATTTCATCATAGCCAACATTACCGGCCAGGTAATCCCACATTTGCCGGTAGCCTACGCAGCGAACAGACGGCAGCTCGGTGTGCAGGTCTCCCCGCTCATATAATGCCCGCACTTCCTGCTCAAATCCCTGGTTCAGCATCAGCTCAAAGCGCTCGGCAATGCGGCGATGTAACGTGGCACGCTCAGCCGGTGCAATCGCAAACTGTAACACTTTGTAAGGCAAGGGATCACCCTTGCTTTGGGTTAATTCTGTGAGCGTTTTACCGGAAATTCGAAAAACCTCCAATGCTCTGGACAGGCGCTGAGGATCGTTGGGATGAATACGCGCCGCCGAGACAGGATCGATTTGGGCAAGCTCATGATGCAATGCCGTCCAGCCCCGCGCGGCAGCATCACTTTCTATGCCGGCACGCACTGCAGAGTCTGCCGAAGGCAAGGGTGACAATCCTTCCAGCAGCGCCTTGAAATACAGCATGGTGCCGCCTACCAGCAGCGGAATACGCCCGGCCTGAGTCACCTCCGCCATGGCAGCCAGGGCGTCGCGACGAAAATCAGCGGCAGAGTAGGCATCCAGCGGATCAATCAGATCAATCAGCCGGTGCGGCGTGATAGCCTGCTCTTCTGCAGTAGGCTTGGCGGTGCCGATATCCATGCCTTTATAGACCAGCGCCGAATCGACGCTGATCACCTCGCAAGGCAATGCCCGGCACAGCTCGGTGGCCAGACCGGTTTTACCCGAGGCAGTTGGCCCCATCAGGAATATTGCCAGGGGCTTAGTGCCCATATGTCCACCTGTTAAGTTGCTCAGTAACATCCACCGGACACATAAATTCCGGTAATGGATCAGCCAGTTCAGGCAGCAGCTGCTGCCACAACGCCGTGGCTTTTTGCCAGTTCCATTCGTTATCGGCAATGGCCTGCTGCGCCAGCCACTGACACAAGGCCTGCGGCTGACTGGCCGTTTCCTGCTCCAGCCGAGCCAGCAGCTCGGGAAACAAGCGGGCCAGATCCGCATGACGCAGAGGTTGTGGCACCCGGACGAGAATAATGGTGTCACCGGGGCCGCCTTTCAACTCCAGCCCCAGCTTTTGCAGCAGCGCCTGATGAGCATGAGTCTGTGCTTTTTGCTCCGTGCTCAGCGCCAGTCGTATTGGCAGCAACAGAGGCTGAGGCGTCAGTCCTTGTTGCCAGACAGCAAACAGGGATCGCCCATTAAGCCAGGCCTGGGCCAGATTCAGTTCACACAGCCATAGCTGCTTCCGGTAAAACACCACCAGTGCCCGCTGCTGCTCCAATGTCAGTGGCATGGCATCTGCTGGGGTTTCTGTAGATACCGGTACAGACGTATCGTCACGGGGCAGCGTGGTCAGCAGGCTGTCAAGCCCCTGCCACTGCTGGCGGCTCAGACCACTGTCACTGCGCTCGGTTTGCCGGCCGTAGCCATGACTTGCAGGTGTATAGCGGGGGGCCGGTGACACTGCAGCTTCATCATACTGAGCGTCGTAGCTGGCATCGGGTTCACCGGAAAAGCCTTGCTGCGGCTCTGCAGCCGGTGCGCTGTGCTCCTGCTCCAGGGTTTGCTGCAGCACCTGAAAAATAAAGTCATGCACCAGCCGGGCCTGATGAAACCGCACCTCATGTTTGGCCGGGTGCACGTTGACATCCACTTCGTGAGCGTCCAGCTCCAGATAGAGCACAAAAGCAGCATGACCTTCGGGCGGCAGTCTGTCTCCATAGGCCTGACGCACCGCATGATTAAACAACTTGTCACGCATCATGCGGCCGTTCACATAGGTATACTGCAAATCAGGCTGGTTGCGGGCCGCAGACGGTGGTGCCAGCCAGCCCCACAGCCGCAAACCATGATGCTCGCTGTCAAATTTAAGCGCCGGCCCCACAAAAGCCTGGCCACACACCGCTGCCAGCCGTTTGTCATGCTGTGACGGCAACTTGCCGGCGCGGTACTGACGCACCGGCTTGCCATTGTGGCGCAGTGTCATATTCACATCAAAGCGACTGAGCGCAATACGCCGCAACACTTCATCGATATGACCAAACTCGGTTTTCTCGGTACGCAGAAAGCGCCGGCGGGCCGGCGTATTAAAGAACAGATCACTTACCTCTACCGTGGTGCCCTGAGGGTGAGAGGCCGGCTGCAGCTGCACCGCCATATCACGGCCTTCTGCCATGGCCTGCCAGGCTTCTTCCTGAGCCGCTGTGCGGGACGTCAGCAACAGCCTTGATACCGAACTGATTGACGCCAGTGCCTCACCGCGAAAGCCCAGGCTGACAATGGCCTCCAGGTCGTCAAGGGTGCTGACCTTGGAAGTAGCATGGCGTGACAAGGCCAGGGTGAGTTCGTCTTTGCCGATACCACAGCCGTTATCACGAATACGGATCAGCTTGGCCCCGCCTTTTTCAATATCTACCTCAATGCGGGTAGCCCCCGCATCCAGGCTGTTTTCCACCAGCTCTTTCACCACAGAGGCCGGCCGCTCCACCACTTCACCGGCGGCAATCTGATTGGCAAGACGGGCCGGTAATATTTGTATTGCCATTTTAACTACCCGGAATATTCAGCACCTGCCCTACCCGAACCACATCGGTATTTAGATCGTTGTGACCCTTGATGCGGCTGACCGAGACGCCATACCGGCGGGCGATGATCGACAGGCTTTCACCGCTTTTTACCGTATGGCGAATGGATGAGCCCGGTGCCGCCTTGGCCGCCATCATGGTGCCGTTGGGCGGGTTTTGCCGATAATAGGATTTAACGCCATTGAGCAGCGCCTGCGCAATTTTTTGCTGATGGGACGATGTCAGCAATAACTGCTCTTCATGGGGGTTCGAAATAAACCCGGCTTCAATCAGCAAAGACGGTATATCCGGCGACTTGAGCACCGCCAGGCTGGCGTGTTCGGGCTTGCGTTTATGCAGGCGCACCACCTTGGCCATTTCCGCCAATATGTGTTCACTGATGGCATAACTGTCGGCACGGGAGCGGTCCATGGACAGATCAAGAAAGGTGCGGGTGAGATAAGGATTTCCATCGGTCTGGGAAATCACTTCACCCACACCGCCCAGCAGCTCGGACTGACGCTCCTGTTTTTCCAGCCAGCCGGCCATTTCCCGGTTGGCGCGGTTGGATGACAGCAACCAGACCGATGCGCCACGAGGGCCCTGATTTGCCACGCTGTCGGCATGAATGGACAGCAGCAGATCGGCCCGGGCCTTGCGGGCAATTTCGGATCGCTGGTTCAGGTTCACATAATAGTCGCCGGTGCGGGTCAGTACTGCACGCATGCCCGGCTCCTTGTTGATAAGATCCGCCAGCTTGCGGGAGATAGCCAGGGTAATGTGCTTCTCATGGTTCTTTTTGGGGCCAACCGCACCGGGATCTTCACCGCCGTGGCCGGCATCTATGGCCACCACCAGCTCACGCAGGCCCGCCGGAGCCATTTTACGCTCAGGAGGCTCGGGCTTTCTGCTTTGATCCTGATACGGCAAGTCGATCACCAGCCGGTGTCCGTAGTTACCGGCGGGAGCCAGCGGAAACACCACCGGACTGGCTGATGACGTCAGCTCAAATACCAGCCGGTAACTGCCCGCCCTGGGCGGCTTGCTATCGCGAATCCGGGTGATCAGCTCACTGCTGTTTTTAATAGCAGAAAAGTTTACCCGGTTCTGTGTTTGCTCCAGATCCACCACCAGCCGGTGCGGACCATTCAGCATAAAATGATCAAAACGTGGGCTGGCCTGCATATCAAGCACAATGCGGGTATTGTTCGGTGACGGCCAGATACGAATACCTTCCAGCTGATTGGCCCAGACACTGACAGAGCAAAGTACCAGAAACAGCGTCAGCAGGGTTCTCATCATGATACCGCCTTGAGCACGGCGCGGCCGGTGTCGGTATGGGCAGTTAGCATTGCCACACGGCCATCACCGTCATAGCTGAGAGTAATATCCAGATCGGCCTGAGGCAGCATCCCTGCGCCCCGCTCCGGCCACTCCACCAGACACAGGCTGTTGCCGGTAAAGTAATCACGAATGCCCATGTACTCCAGCTCTTCCGGATCCGCCAGACGATAGAGATCAAAATGATAGACGGCACGTTCACCGCACTGATAAGGCTCCACCAGAGTGTAAGTAGGACTTTTTACCTTGCCGGTATGCCCCAGCGCCTGAATCACTCCCCGGCTGAAGGTTGTTTTTCCCGCTCCCAGTTCACCATGCAGAAAAATGACACAGGCAGTATCACTGCTTTGGGCAAGGGCCTTGCCCAAAGCCAGAGTGGCGGCCTCATCGGCCAGTGTCAGGCTTATTGTTGTCATAATCATCCGTTTGATTGATAAGGCTTCTTACAGGGTAAAGCAAATCTGATGCCAGCATGCCGGTCATGCCCTGTGCGGCGGCCATGTCGCCGGCACAGGCATGCAGACATACCCCCAGACGGGCGGCACTTTCCGGCGCAAGCCCCTGGGCCAGAAAAGCGCCGATTATACCAGATAACAGGTCTCCCATACCCCCCGATGCCATGCCCGGATTACCATGAGGGCACAGTGCTGTGCCACTGGGGCCGGCAATCAGGGTTCCTGCACCTTTCAGGACCACAACGGCTCCGGTTTGTTCCCGCAGCTCTTGCACCGCCGCCAATCGGTTGGTTTCTATTTCAGCAGCCGTACACCCCAGCAAAGCGGCGGCCTCACCGGAGTGAGGGGTTAATACTGCCTGTACCGGTACTTTGCCCTGCAGCAAATGCAGGGCATCGGCATCGATCACCATGGGTTTGCCGGCATTCAGCGCTGCCGCCATCAATGCCCGGCTCCAGTCATTGCGGCCAAGCCCCGGGCCTGTCACCAGCGCATCGCACCAATGCCACTGGCTAAACTCCGGAAAGGTGGCGGTCATCAGCTCGGGCCGGGTCAGGTTCAGCCAGTGCACATGGCTGGCATGGCTCACCAGCCGCACCAGACCGGTGCCACAGCGCAGCGCCGCTTCACCGGCCAGGCGAATAGCTCCGCTCATACCGGCATAACCGCCAGCCACCAGCAAGCGGCCGGTTTCTCCTTTGTGCGCTCCCCGGCGGCGCGCTGGCAGTGCCTTTCGCTGGGTATGCCAGTGTAACAGTTCAACAACCGGCATTGACGGCAGCCGGTGCTGAATACCCAGGTCCGCCAGGCAAACATGTCCGCACACGTCTGGTCCGCGCCCGGTCAGCAGGCCGGTTTTCAGACCCACAAAGCTGATGGTGGTATGAGCGGATACCGCCTCGGCAGGAATACAGCCGGTGCCGGCACACAGACCGGATGGCACATCCATGGCCAGCACGGGCACATTCAGCCGGTTAATGGCCGCAATATGCTGCAGGGCTGCGCCCCTGGGCGTGCCGCTGAGGCCGGTGCCGAGCAAGGCGTCGATCACCAGATCGGGTGTTCCCTGCAGCGCCCCCAGCTGCTTAATGGCACCGCCGTCAGCCCGGTAATGATTCCGCGCGGTGGCGGCATCTCCGCTGAGGGCTTCGGCATCGCCCATCTGCACCAGCTGCACATGAATGCCGGCGGCACGGGCCAGCCGGGCCACCACATAACCATCACCGCCGTTATTACCACCACCACAAAATACCCACCAGTGCCGGGCCTGAGGCCATTGCCGGCGGGCCAGTTCAAAGGCCGCCAGCCCGGCCCGGGACATCAGCTCAAACATGGCCATGCCCATGGCGGCAGCCGCCTGACGCTCTCCTTGTTGGATCTGCTCCGGCAGCCAGAGCCCTTGTGTTAGAATATGGGGCTTTTCCAGACCGGTAATGCTCATGACCACTCCCGACTTAGATGCATTGGCTCACGATATCAAGCTCTGGGCAGCAGAGCTAGGCTTTGACCAGGCCGGCATTACCGGGACCGATTTGTCCGGTGAAGAGCCCCTGCTCGGCAGCTGGCTGGCAAAGGGCTATCACGGTGACATGGAGTATATGGAGCGCCATGGCATGATGCGCGCCCGCCCCCATGAGCTGCTGCCGGGCACTCTGCGGGTAATTTCGGTACGCATGAGTTATTTGCCCGAGCACGCTGCCATCGCCCATGTTCTGAGCGATCCTGAGAAAGGTTACATCAGCCGTTACGCCCTTGGCCGGGATTATCACAAGGTATTACGTAACCGGCTAAAAAAACTGGCAGAAAAAATTCAGAGCCGGGCAGAGCAGCTGGTGGCCCGTCCCTTTGTCGACTCGGCCCCGGTGCTGGAGCGGCCGCTGGCAGCCAATGCCGGCCTGGGCTGGACCGGCAAGCACTCGCTGCTGATCAACCGGGAGCAGGGCTCCTTTTTCTTTCTGGGCGAGCTGCTGGTAAATTTGCCGCTGCCGGTAGACTCGCCGGTGGAAGAAGGCTGCGGCAATTGTGTGGCCTGCCTGACCATTTGCCCTACCCAGGCCATTGTAGAGCCCTATGTAGTGGATGCCCGCCGCTGTATTTCCTACCTCACCATTGAACTGGACGGCCCCATTCCGCAAGAGTTTCGCCCCTTGATGGGCAACCGTATCTACGGCTGTGACGACTGCCAGTTAATCTGCCCCTGGAACCGCTTTGCCGGCGCCAGCCAGGAGCCGGACTTTGCGCCCAGGAAGCAGCTGCATGCGCCACAACTGCTGGAGCTGTTCAGCTGGAACGAAACCCATTTTCTGAAAGTAACCGAAGGCAGCCCCATTCGCCGCATTGGTCATCGCCGCTGGCTGCGTAATATTGCCGTGGCACTGGGCAATGCGCCCGCCAGCCCCATGGTGGTGCAGGCGCTCGAGGAAAAGCGTGATAACGTGGACGATATGGTGCGCGAGCACATTGACTGGGCGCTGGCGCAACAGAGCGGCAAGCTGGAACAGCAAAACCGTAAAACGGCGCGACTTATTCGCGCCGTAGATAAAGGTATGTCTGCGCATGCGCGCTGATAGCATGATACGAAGCCGCAGCAGGCTTATACGCGAATTATGCAGACTCAGAAAAGCAAAAAGCCGACTATGAAGTCGGCTTTTTGATTTGGAGCGGGAAACGAGATTCGAACTCGCGACCCCAACCTTGGCAAGGTTGTGCTCTACCAGCTGAGCTATTCCCGCATAAAACTTTTAACTTTTGCATGGGGCCGCGGCGCGACCCTCATCAACTTCAGCAAGGTCAAGCTCCATAAGCTGAGCTATTCCCGCAGATTTTAACTTGCTTCAAACACCGGTCTGGTAACCCGTGCTTTAAATTTGGAGCGGGAAACGAGATTCGAACTCGCGACCCCAACCTTGGCAAGGTTGTGCTCTACCAGCTGAGCTATTCCCGCGTAATACTTTTAACTTGTGCATGGGGCCGCGGCGCGACCCTCATCAACTTCAGCAAGGTTAAGCTCTATATAAGCTGAGCTATTCCCGCAGATTTTAACTTGCTTCAAGCACCGGTCTGGTAACCCGTGCTTTAAATTTGGAGCGGGAAACGAGATTCGAACTCGCGACCCCAACCTTGGCAAGGTTGTGCTCTACCAGCTGAGCTATTCCCGCGTAATACTTTTAACTTGTGCATGCGCCCGCGGCGCGACCCTCATCAACTTCAGCAAGGTCAAGCTCCATAAGCTGAGCTATTCCCGCAGATTTTAACTTGCTTCAAACACCGGTCTGGTAACCCGTGCTTTAAATTTGGAGCGGGAAACGAGATTCGAACTCGCGACCCCAACCTTGGCAAGGTTGTGCTCTACCAGCTGAGCTATTCCCGCGTAATACTTTTAACTTGTGCATGGGGCCGCGGCGCGACCCTCATCAACTTCAGCAAGTTTAAGCTCTATATAAGCTGAGCTATTCCCGCGCTGACTGTATTCAGTCTGTTGTAACCAGTGGCTTGCTTCGCAATTCCTCTTGGCTACGGGAGGCGTAGTATAAGCACGAACCGATCGAATGCAAGCCTTTTTTAAAGCAGGTTAGCCGTTTGCTGAAATTGTCGCCAAACGACTAAAATCTGGCTGTTTTGCGTTTAAATGGCAAACACATGCCGGCGGTAGAACTGCAGTTCGGCAATGGACTCACGAATATCGTCCAGGGCCTGATGACTGCCTTTTTTGGTAAATTGCTCCAGCAGTTCCGGTTTCCAGCGGCGTACCAGCTCTTTTACCGTGCTCACATCCACATTGCGGTAGTGAAAAAAGGCTTCCAGCGCCGGCATGTGCCGCACCAGAAAACGCCTGTCCTGACCGATGGAGTTACCACACAGGGGCGAGCTGCCTTCCGGCACCCACTGACGCAAAAACGCCAGCGTCTGTTTCACTGCTTCATCTTCAGTAATGGTGCTGGCCTGCACTCTGGCCACCAGGCCCGAGCCAGTATGAGTGTTCACGTTCCACTCGTCCATTTTGCCAAGCTCGGCTTCGCTCTGGTGAATAGCCAGCACAGGCCCTTCTGCCAGAATATTGAGATCCTTATCAGTCACTATGCTGGCAATTTCAATCACTCTGTGTTCATCGGGATCAAGGCCGGTCATTTCCAGATCGATCCATACCAGGTTTTCTGCACTTTGCGTCATGGTTTGCGTTCCTGCGGCTTGGCAAATAAGGACAAGGTTGAACGGGAAAGTGTATCATAGCCGGCAGTGAAAACAGGTTCGAGGAACAGCGTGACCAAGAAGAAACGTCTGAGTAAAGGCCAGAAGCGCCGCGTTAGCGATAACCACAGCCGCCGCCTGAAAAAACAGCAGTCCGAAGTCATTGACGACACCCAGCTGGGTGCCCCGCAGGAAGGGGTGGTGATCAGCCGCTTTGGTCAGCATGCTGACATTGAAGACAGTGACGGTAACATTCATCGCTGCAATCTGCGCCGCACCCTGGGCTCGCTGGTAACCGGAGACCATGTGGTATGGCGGCCCGGCACAGAGGCCTTGCAGGGCATCAGCGGCGTGGTGGAAGCAGTACACCCACGCACCACAGTGCTCACCCGCCCTGACTATTACGACGGCATCAAACCGGTAGCGGCCAATATCGATCAGATAGTAGTGGTATCTGCGGTGCTGCCGGAGCTGAGCTGCCATATCATCGACCGCTATCTGGTGGCCGCCGAAGACGTGGAAATGCCACCCATGCTGGTGCTCAACAAGGTGGACCTGCTGAGCGACGAACAGCGCCGTGACGCTGAGCGCGATTTGCAGCGCTACCGCGACATTGGCTACCGGGTGCTGCTGGTGAGCTGTGACACCGGTGAAGGCCTGAATGAACTGCAACAGGCACTGAGCAGCCACACCAGTATTTTTGTGGGGCAGTCCGGTGTGGGCAAGTCGTCGCTGGTAAACGCCATCATGCCTGAGGTGGAAGCACAAACCGGTGCCGTATCCGATAACTCCGGTCTGGGTCAGCACACTACCACCACGGCCCGGCTCTATCATTTTGCCACCGGCGGCTCACTTATCGACTCTCCCGGCATTCGCGAGTTTTCTCTCTGGCATCTGGCTCCCGAGCGGGTGGCCTGGTGTTTTCGTGAGTTTCGCGATTATCTGGGCGGCTGCCGCTTTCGCGACTGCAAGCACGGCAGCGATCCGGGCTGCCTGCTGCAGCAGGCTGCGGCCGAAGGCCGTATTCATGCAGAGCGGCTGGACAGCTATCACCGCATTATGGATGCCATGGCCGACAAGCCTGATCGCTATCACCCCAATTCCTGACGGTACTCAATCACAATGAAAGATCATCTGAAAATTTTGCTGCAATACCTGTTACCCAAGCACGCTCTGTCACGCCTGGTGGGCAAACTCGCCGCCGCCGAGGCCGGTGGTCTGACCCAGTGGCTGATCAAACAATTTATTCGCCGCTATAAGGTGGACATGAGCGAAGCTGCTTACAGCGAGCTGGAACACTATAAAAGCTTTAATGAATTTTTTACCCGCCCGCTGAAAGAAGACGCGCGCCCTTTGGTACCGGGCGACGAAGTGCTGGCCATGCCGGTAGACGGTGCCATCAGCCAGCTGGCACCCATTGAGCAGGGCCGTATTATTCAGGCCAAGGGCCATGACTTCAGTGCCCGCACCCTGCTCGGTGGCGACAAGGCGCTGGCTGCGCCCTTTATGAACGGTGACTTTGCCACCATTTATCTGGCTCCCAAAGACTATCACCGCATTCATATGCCGCTGGACGGCGTGCTCAAGACCATGGTGTATGTGCCCGGCGAACTGTTTTCGGTCAACCCGCTCACCGCTTCTCGCGTACCGGAGCTGTTTGCCCGCAACGAGCGGGTGGCGTGTATTTTTGATACCAGCGCCGGCCCTATGGCCATGGTGCTGGTGGGGGCCACCATAGTGGCCAGCATTGAAACCGTCTGGGCCGGCACCGTGACGCCGCCGCCGGGCAAACGAGTGCAACGCTGGGACTATAATGCTGATACGGCTCCGCGCCTGGCCAAAGGTGATGAAATGGGCCGGTTCAAGCTGGGCAGCACGGTAGTGTGTTTATTCGGGCCAGATGCCGTCACGCTGAGTGAAACACTCACTCCCGGCACCAGCACCCGCATGGGCACCGAGTTCGGTCGTCTTGTTCAACCCTGATTAATCCAGCCCCGCTGAGAGAGGTTGCCGTGTTTGCCCCTGTACTGCTGTTTTTTATGCTGTTGTTGCTGCCGGCCCCGGTGCCGGCAGATCAGAGTGTGGCCGATATAGAAGCCTTGCTGAAGGAAGTTCCGGAAGGAGACAAGCCTGAGCTGCAAAAGCTGCGAGACAGTTATAATCAGGCGCTGCAGCTGGTACGGGAAGGAGAGCGCTACCGCAGTCAGACCGACAGCCTGCGCCAGTTTATGGAAGAATATCCGGCGGCACTGAAAAAACTGGAGCAACAAAAAGCCGGACTTAAAGGCACCTCCACCGAAAATATTCCGCTGCTCGACGGCGTGGGTCTGGATCAGGCGCTGGTAGATGCTCAGGCCCGCCGGCTTGAACTGCGCCGCCAGCGGGAAGAGCTGACCAACACCCTGAACCTGCAGGAGCTGAGCAATAGTGGCGTTCACAGTCAGCTCGACGAACTGCGCCAGCAGCTACGCCAGACTCAGCAAAATCTGGATCAGCAGCAATTTACCGAAAACCCCAGCCGCCAGCAAAATGCTAACCGCATTCTCAGCATGGTTCGCGAGCAGGCACTACAGCGGCGTATTCAGATGCTGGAGCTGGAGCAGCTGTCGGCGGGTAACCGGGATACTCTCAACAAGCTGCGGCTGGACATACTCCAATACCGGCTGACCGATCTCGACAATTACATAGATGCCCTGCAAAACCGGCAGAATGAGTTGCGCCGGGCTACTACGGAAGCCGCCATTGCTGAAAGCGAACGGTTACTGGACGAAGTAGAAACTGACTCCCCCCTGCTTGCCCGGGAGCAGGAGCGCAATCAGCAGCTTTCCGTTACCCTGGCCGAGCGCAGCCGTACCATAGAGTCTTTACAGCTGGAAAATCAGGCGGTAGAAAGTGCTGTTAACGAACTCAGCACCCTTAAAAACAACCTGAAAGAACAGCTGGAATGGCTGGAAGTGAGCCGCGGTTTTGGTGAGAACCTGCGTAATCGCCTGAGCGAACTGCCCGCTCCCTACCCGCTGCACCAGCTGGAAGCCCGCATCGTGCAGAGCCGGGTAGACAGATATGGCTATCAGGAAGATTTTGATGATCTTGCCAATAACAGCTACCGCAACCGGTTGCTGACCCTGGAGCAGAGCCTGAGCGAAGAGCAGCAATTGTTGCTTGATGAACTGCTCACTACCCGGGCCCGCCTGCTGGAACGGCTGTTGGCGGTTACCGATAATGAAATTCATGAACAAACCCGGCTCAAGGTAGCCTACAGCCGGCAAAATGGTCAGCTGGAAGAAATTCGGGCCCTGACCGAAGAGCGGTTGTTCTGGCTGCCGGATCTGCGCCCGGTAGACAGTAATTTTCCTGCGGCCCTGATGGAAACCCTGGACTGGCTGACCCGTACCGCCACCTGGACCGCCCTGCCCCGCGCGCTGCAGCAGCAGGGAGGAGCCAGCCTGACGCTTTATGGCATCAGCTCCATGGTAGTGCTGTATTTGTGGCTGCTCAGCCGGCGCAGTCTGCGCGATTATCTGGCGCGCATCAGCCCGCGCATCGGTAATGTCACTCAGGACAAATACGGTTACACCTTTAATACCCTGCTGCTGAGTGTGCTTACCGCCCTGCCCATTACCGCGCTGTTGTCTTTGCTGTCTCATGCCATCGACTCACCACTGGCCTCTCCCATTGTGGTGTCACTTGCCGAAGCGCTGCGGGCGCTGATGCTGCCGGTATTTATTTTGCTGCTCATTGGTAACCTGACCCTGCCCAAGGGCCTGCTGGTGATGCACTTCAATCTTCCCGCCGAGCAGGTACGCCGGGTCTGGCGGCAATTCCGCACTCTGATGCTGAGTTTGCTGCCTATGTTGCTGCTGTTTTACACCGCCCGGGAGTTCAGGGAGTTTTCCCTTTATGACACCCTTGGCCGGCTGGCCTTTATTTACATCAGTGTGATGATCAGCCTGTTTTCCTGGCGGTTATACCGTCAGGACATGCCGCTGCTGGTCTCCGCTCCCAAAAAGGAACACCTGACCCTGGCCAATCATCTGCTGTGGGGGCTGCTGATCACGGCACCGCTGCTGGCCGGTGCCGCTGCCATCATGGGCTATCTGTTTACCGCCCACACTCTGCTGCGCCAGCTGGAAGTCTCGGTGCTGGCCGGGCTGGGCTTTGTGATGGCTTATTATTCGGTTCGCCGCTGGATGCTGCTGCAGCGCCGGCGGCTGGCCTTTGAGCGGGCCAAGGCAAGACGCGCCGAGATCCTGGCTCAGCGTAAAGAGAAAGAGCGGGACGAGCCTCAGGAGACGCCTCCCAGCCCGGAAGCGGAAGCCGCCGCTGTGGCCGAGGTGGATCTGGATGCCATCAGCGCTCAGTCTCTGGGGCTGCTGCGCTCAGTGCTGATGCTGGGCTATATTCTGACCCTGATGTTACTGTGGTCCGAGATCAACACCGCCTTCAGTTTTCTCGACAGCATTGAAGTCTGGCATGTGTCCAGCAGTCTGGCCGGCGAAGATACCCTGGTGCCCATTTCCCTGAAAGATCTGGTGCTTGCCGTTTTTCTAGTGGTATTAACCCTGATCACCGCCCGCAACCTGCCGGGGCTGATGGAGCTGAGTGTGCTGCAGCATCTTAATCTGTCACCGGGTACCGGCTTTGCCATTACCACCATTTCCAAATATCTGGTGCTGCTGTTCGGGGCCTTTGCCACCTTTGCCATGCTGGGCATTGACTGGTCCAAGCTGCAATGGCTGGTGGCGGCGCTGTCGGTAGGGCTGGGTTTTGGTCTTCAGGAAATCTTTGCCAACTTTGTGTCGGGCCTGATCATTTTGTTTGAAAAGCCCATTCGAATCGGTGACACCGTTACCATTCGCGATCTCACCGGCACCATTTCCAAAATCAAAACCCGGGCCACCACCATAGTGGACTGGGACAGACGGGAAATTATCGTGCCCAACAAGGCCTTTATTACCGAGCAGTTTGTCAACTGGTCCCTGTCCGATGCCATTACCCGGGTCAAACTCTATGTACGGGTACGACTGGATGCGGATGTGGACACCGTGCAACGGCTGCTGCAGGACGCCATTGCCGAATGCAGCCTGATCCTTGATAACCCGGTGCCTGAAGCCTTTCTGGTGGAGCTGACCGACTCGGCGCTGGTGTATGAAGTGCGGGTCTATGTGAACGACATGGGCCATCGCATGCCCATGACCCACGAACTGCACAATTTGCTGCTGGAACGGCTGCGCCGCCATGATATTCGCATTCCGCATCAGCAGGTGGATATTCGCCTGGTGGGAGAGCATGGCCGCACATTCACGACCGCTGATGCCGATAACCCGGCCTGATGGGAGGCAATGATGATAAGAATACTGGCTCTGATATGGCTGCTGAGCGGCTGTGCCGCCCCTTACGATTATTCTGAAGAAGCCGACTTCAGCCGTTTTAACACAGTGGCTCTGAGCCCGGACATGGACACCACCTCGCTGGACGGTGCCCGCATTGCCGATGCCGCCCGGGAATTGCTGCCCGGCCGCGGCCTGACCGTTACAGAAGCACCGCTGGCCTCGTTATGGCTCGACTACCGGCTGGACGAAGAGATGCGCCTGCTGACCACCATGCCCAATATGTTTGGCCGTAATGGCTTCTGGGAGGAAGAGCGGGTTTACGGGGCCCGCCGGGAGCTGCATCTGGTGCTGCGACTGACTCAGCCTGACACCGGCAAGGTGGTCTGGACCAGCCGCCACCCCGATGCTTTTCCGAGTGACGGCAGTCGCGGTCAGGAGCGCCGGGAGCATATTTATCAGCAGGTTGCCGAGCTGCTCGAGAACTACCCGCCGGCCCCTTAGAGGGGAGCTGTAAGCGATCAGCTGGAAGCTGTAAGCAACACAGCGGTGCTTGCAATCACGGCGCCGTAACTGCGCTCCACACCGACCTGCTTATAGCTGACAGTTTAAAACTTAAAGCTGAAGTTTTACGCTCGGGTGACCGGAAAGGCGATCACCTGCTCCAGCCGGTCTGCTCCCAGCGCCAGCATCATCAGCCGGTCTATGCCCAGCGCCACACCGGCACAGTCGGGCAGGCCAGCCTGCAATGCCGCCAGCAGGTATTCATCCACCGGCTTGGCAGCAAGACCCCGCGCCCTGCGCAAATAATTATCCTGCTCAAAGCGGGCGCGCTGCTCGGCCGCATTGGTCAGTTCATGAAACCCATTGGCCAGCTCTATGCCTTTAAAATACACCTCAAAGCGCTCTGCCACCCGGGTATCAGACGGATTAATGCGCGCCAGTGCCGCCTGACTGGCAGGAAAGTCATACACAAAACAGGGCGCTGTCTGGCCAATCACAGGTTCAACCCCAAAGGCAAACAACAGCTGCAGCAGGGTATCGCGATCTTTTTCCTGCGCCAGTAAATCATCAGCTCCCAGCCCCTTGCCGGCCTCACGTAATTCATCAAGCGTCGCGGTCAGCGGGCAGACGCCCAAAATACGCTCAAACACACCGGCATAACTGATACGCTCGGGGGCAGCACAACCCAGCACTCCTTGCAGCAGCTCAGCCATTTCATCCATCAGTTTGTGATGATCAAAGCCGGGCCGGTACCACTCCAGCATGGTAAATTCGGGGTTATGCAAGCGGCCTGACTCTTCGTTACGGTAAGACTTACAGATTTGGTAGATGGGCCCGCTGCCGGCCGCCAGCAGTCGTTTCATATGAAATTCCGGCGACGTCTGCAGGTAGAGCTGCTGACCCTGTGCCATGCCCGGCCCGACAAAATGAGTGACAAAGTTTTCCAGATGCAGATCCGTCACGCCCGCCGCCGCCATGGTAGGCGTATCTACCTCCAGTACACCGCGTTTGGCAAAGAAGTCACGGATCCCGGAAAGCAATTCGGCACGCCGGCGCAGCAGGGTGACATCGGCGGTGGGAGACCAGGCAGGTATCGTCATAAAAATGCACTCGGTAAAAATGGCGAGTGTATCCGGAATCAGTCTTGACTGGCAGCCTTTGTATCTCTTTTCAGCTCGATCTGGTTGCCTTCAGGATCAAACAGGTAAATAGACAGCCCTTCTCCCTGAGCACCATAACGCATGGCCGGACGCTCACAGATAGCGCCGGACAAACTAAGGTAATTGAGCAAGGCATCAGGCTCGAAAGGATCGATACGCAAACAGAAATGATCCATATTGGCCCGGCAATGATCCGCCGCTTCTCCTTCGCCCCCAAGAGGACCGCGAATGTCGACCAAATCGATCAGCTGATCGCCGGCTCGCAGCTGATACAGCCCGATATCAGCTTTTTCCCGCTCCAGAGTGCACCCCAGTACCTTGCAGTAAAAATTCAGCATGCGCTGCGGATTACGCACCCGCAACACCAGATGATCCAATCCTGTGATCCTGAACATGACGCCGTCCTCACCCTGTGGTTTTTCCAATAATGACGCAATTTTAACCAGAACAAAAGCCCTTACTCTTCCTGGGTGAGCATTGTTGTCAGCAGCACTTCCCTCGCAAAAGCAACGTCAAACCCCCTGTGAATGGCCAGTGCAGAGCAAAGTAACAAGATGGTTTTGGCCTTGACTGACACTCCCGCAATAAAATATCTGAACTAAAGGTCAGGAATGGTTGCAAAAAAGTTCGTCGTGGCTAGAATGCCTAAAACCGGGGGCCTAAAAAACCCCCGGTTTTTTTGTGCCTGTCATTTACTGAGGTAATACCAATGCGTATCGAAGAAGACTTGAAACTGGGCTTTAGGGATGTGCTGTTTCGCCCCAAGCGCTCCACCCTTAACAGCCGTGCTCAGGTCGAGCTGAACAGGGAGTTCACCTTTAAGCATTCAGGTCGCCGCTGGTCTGGCGTACCGGTGATCGCCGCCAACATGGACACAGTCGCCACTTTTGAAATGGCCCGTGCCCTGGCCCGTCATGACATGCTGACCGCGGTTCACAAACACTACACCGTAGAACAATGGCAGGCCTTTGTTACCGAGTCCGGCACCGATGTGCTTGAGCACGTTATCGTGTCTACCGGCACTTCAGATAAAGACTTTGAAAAACTGCAGCAAATTCTGGCGCTGTCTGATGACCTGGGCTTTATCTGCATTGACGTGGCCAACGGCTACAGCGAGCACTTTGCTTCTTTTGTCTCCCGTGTGCGTGAGCAGTGCCCCAAGCACACCATTATTGCCGGCAACGTGGTGACCGGTGAAATGGTGGAAGAGCTGATCCTGTGCGGTGCCGACATTGTTAAAGTAGGCATTGGCCCCGGCTCAGTGTGCACCACCCGTGTTAAAACCGGCGTAGGCTACCCTCAGCTGTCGGCCATTATCGAGTGTGCCGATGCGGCCCACGGTCTGGGCGGTCAGATCATCGGTGACGGCGGCTGCACCTGCCCCGGCGATGTCGCCAAAGCCTTTGGCGGCGGTGCCGACTTCGTGATGCTGGGCGGTATGCTGGCGGCCCATGAAGAATGCGGTGGCGAGCTGATTGAGCGTGACGGCCAGCAATTTATGAAGTTCTACGGCATGAGCTCTGCCAGCGCCATGGACAAGCACGCCGGCGGTGTAGCCAAATACCGCGCAGCGGAAGGTAAAACCGTTGAACTGGCCTACCGTGGTCCGGTCGATAACACAGTGAACGACGTGCTCGGCGGCGTGCGCTCTACCTGCACCTATGTGGGTGCCCAGCGCCTGAAAGAACTGACCAAGCGCACCACCTTTATTCGCGTGCGCGAGCAGGAAAACAACGTTTACGGCAAGGAATAACAGCCAAATAACAGCTGTAAGCTGTAAGCTGTAAGCTGTAAGCTGTAAGAAAGCAGTATGGAGTGCTAACAGTTGACACTGCTGCTTATCGAAGCAGCAGTGGGGATTGCCATAGCCGACCATTAAATGCCATGGATGGCATTTTCGAGCGATACATGGAGGTACTTGCAGCGTGTCGGCGGTGTGCAACCGCACTGATGCTTCGCGTTGCCTCCTTTCGAGCGGCTTACCACTGCTTTACATATAAAAAAGGCGCCCAAAGGCGCCTTTTTTATATGTAAAGCCAAAGCTTATTTTACGCGGGACACGTATTCGCCGGAGCGGGTATCTACACGCAGCACTTCACCGATTTGAATAAACAGCGGCACCCGCACTACGGCACCTGTGCTCAGGGTAGCAGGCTTGCCGCCGGTACCGGCAGTGTCACCTTTCAGGCCCGGATCGGTTTCTACCACTTCCAGCTCAACAAAGTTTGGCGGTGTCACGGAAATGGCAGCGTTATTCCACAGAGTCAGGGTGCATACATCCTGCTCTTTCAACCACAGCTTGGTATCACCTACCGCCTTTTCATCGGCAGCAATCTGCTCAAACGTATCGTTATTCATGAAATGGTAGAATTCGCCATCGTTATAAAGATAGGCCAGCTCCACGTCCATCACGTCGGCAGCTTCTACGCTGTCGCCGGACTTAAAGGTTTTTTCCAGCACCTTGCCATTGAGCAGGCGGCGAATTTTTACGCGGTTGAAGGCCTGACCTTTGCCGGGCTTAACGAATTCGTTCTCGATAATGGCGCAAGGCTCGCCGTCCAGCATAATCTTGAGACCGGACTTGAATTCATTGGTACTATAAGAGGCCATTTTACCCTCGTAGATTGACAGAGTTGCAGAAAATGCCGGCAATGATACCCCTAAACGCGGGCGAATTACATATTCCCTGGCAAAAAGAGCTGGCCCGCGCCTTTACCAGACCCGAGCAGCTGCTGGACTATCTTGGTCTGGACAACACGCCCTGGCAGGAAGGCTTTGCCGCCCGCAAGTTGTTTTCCATGCGGGTGCCCCGCCCTTTTGCCGACAAAATGCGTCCGGGTGATCCAGACGATCCGCTGCTGCGCCAGGTACTGCCTCTTGTCGATGAGTTCACCGAAGTACCCGGCTTTATTACCGATCCGCTGGATGAGCACGACAGCGCCCTGCCCGGCCTGCTGCATAAATACCGCTCCCGCGTACTGCTGGTGCTGCGCGGTGGCTGCGCGGTGAACTGCCGCTATTGTTTCCGCCGTCATTTTCCCTATGAAGATAACAGCCCGGGCCAGGGCGGCTGGCAACCGGCGGCAGACTATATTGCAGCTCACCCTGAAATTAACGAGGTGATCCTCTCCGGCGGTGATCCTTTAATGGCCAAGGACGAGCATATTGCCGCCCTGCTGAACGAGCTCGAAACCATACCGCACCTGAAGCGACTGCGTATTCACAGCCGGCTGCCGGTGGTCATACCGACACGGCTGACCGAGGCCCTGCGTGAGCGGCTGAGCCAAAGCCGGCTGAGGCCAGTACTGGTGCTGCACATTAACCATGCCAACGAAATTGACGATGATCTGGCTGCCCGGCTGCACAGCTGGCAGCGTGCCGGCATCACTCTGCTGAACCAGAGCGTGCTGCTGGCCGGCGTGAATGACAATACCGACACCCTGGAAGCACTGTCGGAACGTCTGTTTGCTGCGGGTGTGCTGCCTTATTACCTGCATCAGCTCGATAAAGTAGCCGGAGCCGCTCATTTTGCCGTGAGCGATGACAAAGCCAGGGCACTGATGGCCGGACTGCTGGCACGACTGCCGGGCTTTCTGGTGCCCCGCCTGGTACGTGAAATTGGCGGTGAAGTCAGCAAAACCCCTATTGATTTAATTCTGCAACCCAGTTAAGGAAACATTATGTACGACTCGGTAATAGATCGGCTGAACGATACGCTGAAAGAGCTGTACCATCAGGCCATAGATGCCGATAAAAAGCTCACCGCCCTGCGCACCAAGGGCCAGGCCAGGTTCAGTGCTGTGCTGAGCGAAGACAGCCAGTTCACTACGCATGCCGATCAGTTTATGCCCTATGTAGCAGAGCTGGCTGATGAGCTGGAGATGCTGTCTTCCTGCTCAGAGGAAGAATATCAGGCGTTACTGGCACGTATGGTGCACAAAATTCAGCTGCTGGCTTCCACACTGAGTCAGTTTATGCGTCTGGACTAAGTTCGAAGTCGGTCAGTCTGGCGGGGCCTCCTCTGTGCTCCAGCCATTCCCGTACTTCCATGGCTTCCAGAGACGGACTGACATAAGGTCCCTGCAACAACGTGCAGCCCTCCATGGTGGTAACCAGACCGGCTTCTGCTGCCGAACTGATACCACAACACAATACCGGCAGCTTAAGCACCCGGGCCAGCTCAAACAAACGGGTAAGCTGCTCTCTGGCGCCGGCGCGCTGCTCAATACCACTGCACCAGAACGCATCCAGCTGCAGCCAGCTCAAGGGCAATTGCACCAGTTGCCCCCATTGTGAGCATCCGGATCCAAACTCTGTCAGCATCACCCTTATGCCCTGCTGCTGCAGTGCCGTCAGCACTGCCTCTGCCTGCTGGCCGGCTTGCTGCAGTTCAGCCTCTGTCAGCTCCATTATCAGCGCGTCTCCTCCCAGACCGTGGCGTTCAAGCAGGTTGGTAAGCCGCTCGCTCAACGACGCGCGCAACACCGACAGCGGTAACGGCAGCGAAATAAACAGCGCTGAATTAAACATTCGCCACTCGGGTAAGCGCTCGGCAAGACGACTGACTGCCCATAGCAGCAGCCGCTCCGACAGCTGATACTGCTCTGTCATACGCTGCAGCTCGCTGCCGGCCACTTCACCAAAACGGGGATGCCGCCATTGCAGCGACAACCTCAGCCCGGCACATTCCCCGGACGGCGTAACCAGTGGATAGAACTGCAGTGTCAGACTGTCACTTGCCAGTGCCGCAGGCAAATCCCGCGCCAGCTGTTGCCGGCGCTCGGCATCTTTCAGCAGTGATGAGTCAAAAATCACATAAGGCAGCTGATCCCGCCGGCACAACTCCAGCGCCAGCTCAACACGAGCCAGCAGATCCACCATATTGTCAGCATCAGCCGGATATAATACGACGCCTATCTGAGGCGTAGGGTAAAAGTCATGGCCGCTGATGTTTTCCGCAGTGATCAGCTTCTGGCGGATTCGGGTAAGCTGAGCGCGAATTTCTGCCAGCTCCAGCATACCCTCTGTTGTCACAATCAGACCATCACGCCCGTAAGCCGATAAATGCTCGCCGGATAGAAGACATTGCCGTAACCGCTGTGCCAGTATCTGCTGTAACCTGTCTGCCACTTCAAAACCGAACTGCTGGCGAATACGGGCCACCTCTTCCAGCTCAATCAGGGTAAGACTAAAAGGCCGTTGACGGGCAATTAAATGCTCCAGCCGATAGTGCAGCGAAAAACGATTGGGCAGACCAGTGAGCGGATCATGCAGCAGACGCTTACGGTATCCCCATAATTCCATGGCCAGCATAAACAGCAGCAGCACGCCACAGACGGCAAGACTCACAATACAGATATACAATTGCCGGCCCAGCTCACGGTAGGCCTGGTCATATTCCGCATAAAAAAGCACGTTACTGTGCATGGTGGCCGTCATGGTACGGGCCAGCGGCTCGGCATAAGGGCTTAGCTCCGCCAACAACAACTGATAGCCGGGCTCACCGGGACGAATCGCCTTGACCAGCGGCTCCATGCCACGAACCCTGTCTTCAATCTGCTGAATAAGCTGCCATAGATCAGGTCTGTCAGTCAGCGTGTCTTTCAGCTGCTGGCTGAGCAGCACCGGCGTTCGGCTCCATAAAATATCGTAACGCAGCATCAGTTCATCGTGGCTGATAGCACCGGCATGAAGCAGCCGTACACCATCAAGAAAACGGTTCATTTCCAGCTTCAGCTGCATCAGTGACCAGGGCAGTTCATAGTTACGCTGCTCCAGCAAGGTGCTGTGCTGGCGTATATTCTGCAAAGAATATGCGGCCCCCAGACCAAATAGCAGCATGCACAGTGCAAGCAGCACTATGAGCGCCCGTTTAACCGAATGTGAAGCCCCCAGCGGATCCGTGCCGGGAACAGGAATAAACAATCTTTTCACTGAAGTGCCGTTTTTACTGTGATATGTCTGAGCTGCCAGGCCATATAGTGCAAAAATTCAGCCTGCTGTATTTCAGACAGACGATGATAAGGCAGCATCAGCCATAACGGACCTTTATTGCGCCGGCTCATGATAACGCCATCCTCACTCCAGGCCAGCACGGGTTGATAAGGAGCCAGCTGCTGCCAGTCAACGGCGACACTGAAGCCGTTCAGAGCCTGCAGATACAAAGTATGAATATCTTGTCCGGCAAACAAATTCGCCAGCAGGGCTGATAAATCTGTGCCTCTGTAGGTATGGAGCTGTTCAGACCAGGGATGCTGGGTTGTGATTTCTTTCCCGGGCAGAGCCTGCAGTTGAGACAGCGTAAATTCTGCCAGCTCATGGTGATGGCCATCTTGTGTCATGCTACCGGAAATACTGAGTATAACCGGCTCCCGGGCCAGCGTTCCCCATGATATCAGACACAAAATCATAACAGCGATGTGCTTCATGGTGTTTCACCTGGCTGATGTGAACGATAAAAACACCGGTCATCATACCCAAAATACACCAGACAACAGAAGAGCAATTCAAATCTGCCATCAAGAAGACATAAAAAAACCGGACCTTTCGGTCCGGTTTCTGATGCAGGAATAATCCGGCAGGCAATAATGTGACTTAAATCACATCATGCCACCCATACCACCCATGCCGCCCATGTCAGGCATGGCCGGGGCATCGTCTTTCGGCAGTTCGGTCACCATGGCTTCAGTGGTGATCATCAGGCCGGCTACGGAAGCAGCGAACTGCAGTGCGGAGCGGGTTACTTTGGTGGGATCCAGAATACCCATTTCCAGCATGTCGCCGTAGGTGTCGTTACCGGCGTTGTAACCCTGGTTGCCTTCGGAGGCTTTCACCTTGGATACCACTACGGAAGCTTCTTCGCCGGCGTTGGTAACAATCTGACGCAGCGGGGCTTCCATGGCGCGCAGGGCCACCTTGATACCCACGTTCTGATCTTCGTTGTCACCGGTCAGGCTGGCCAGCTTGGAAGCGGCACGCACCAGCGCAACGCCACCACCGGGCACCACGCCTTCTTCCACTGCAGCGCGGGTAGCGTGCAGGGCGTCGTCGACGCGGGCTTTCTTCTCTTTCATTTCCACTTCGGTGGCAGCACCCACCTTGATTACAGCAACACCGCCGGCCAGCTTGGCCACGCGCTCCTGCAGTTTCTCGCGGTCGTAATCGGAAGAAGACTCTTCAATTTGCTGGCGAATTTGCGCTACACGGGCGTTAATGGCCTCGGCTTCACCCACGCCGTCGATGATGGTGGTGTTGTCTTTGCTGATCACCACGCGCTTGGCACGGCCCAGATCTTCCAGGGTCGCTTTTTCCAGCTCCATGCCCACTTCTTCGGAGATAACAGTACCGCCGGTCAGAATGGCGATATCCTGCAGCATGGCCTTGCGGCGGTCGCCAAAGCCCGGGGCTTTAACACCGGCCACTTTCACGATGCCACGCATGTTGTTCACCACCAGAGTGGCCAGGGCTTCGCCTTCCACGTCTTCGGCAACCAGCAGCAGCGGCTTGGACTGCTTGGCCACGCCTTCCAGCACCGGCAGCAGCTCGCGAATGTTGGATACTTTCTTGTCAACCAGCAGAATGAAGGGGTCGTCCAGCTCAACGGTGCCGGTTTCCTGCTTGTTGATGAAATAGGGAGACAGGTAGCCGCGGTCAAACTGCATGCCTTCTACCACATCCAGCTCGTCTTCCAGACCCTGGCCTTCTTCCACAGTAATCACACCGTCGGTGCCCACTTTTTCCATGGCTTCGGCAATCAGGGTACCGACTTTTTCATCGGAGTTGGCAGAGATGGTACCTACCTGAGCAATGGCCTTGGTGTCTTTACAGGGTACAGACAGTGCTTTCAGCTCGATCACGGCCTGAGTGACAGCCTTGTCGATACCGCGTTTCAGATCCATGGGGTTCATGCCGGCGGCCACGGCCTTGAGGCCTTCGTTAACGATAGACTGAGCCAGTACAGTAGCAGTGGTGGTGCCGTCACCGGCCTCATCGTTGGCCTTGGAAGCCACTTCCTTCACCATCTGGGCACCCATGTTCTCGAACTTGTCTTCCAGCTCGATTTCCTTGGCCACGGATACGCCGTCTTTAGTGATGTTGGGCGCACCGAAGGACTTGTCCAGCACCACGTTGCGGCCTTTCGGACCCAGGGTTACCTTGACGGCGTCAGCCAGGATATTTACGCCTTTCAGCATTTTAACGCGGGCGTCGTTACCAAATTTTACGTCTTTAGCTGCCATTGTTTATCTTCCTTTAAAGTTGATGAACCGGATTATTCTTCGACGATGGCGAGAATGTCGCCTTCAGACAGGATCAGTACGTCCTGGCCATCCAGCTTCTCGGTTTTAACGCCAAACCCTTCGTTAAAGATCACCTTGTCACCGACCTTTACAGACATGGCTTTTACTTCACCGTTGTCCAGCGTGCGACCATTACCTACAGCCAGCACTTCACCGCGAGTGGATTTCTCTGCGGCAGAGCCGGTAAGAACGATACCGCCGGCCGACTTGGCCTCGGCTTCAATACGTTTGATAATGACGCGATCGTGCAATGGACGAATGTTCATCGATAACTCTCCTGATGAGTGTTGTTACCTTGTTAGATAAACGGCCAATGGCCGAAACCTGTTCCGTTGCCTTCCTATATGGGAGCGGTTTTCCTGCCTTCAAGAGCGATTGGTAAAAATTTTTTAAAATACCCGCACCAGCGGCGTTATCATGACCGCCATCTCTTCATTTACGGGTTTGCCAACACAGGGTTATTTTTTGCAACGCTCCAACTCCTTGCTAACTGCACCAATCGGCCCGCAACTGGCACGTATGACCGGTCCTATGGCGCTCGGCATAGTGGCGATCCTGGCGTTCAACCTGGTGGATACCTTTTTTATCGGCCTGCTGGGTACGGCACCACTGGCGGCGGTCACCTTTACTTTTCCGGTCACTTTTGTGGTGACCTCACTGGCCATGGGGCTGGGTGCCGGCCTGTCGGCCAGTCTGGGACAGGCACTGGGAGCCGGCCGTCATGAGCGGGCCGCCCGCTTTACCAGCGACAGCCTGCTGTTTTCTCTGTTGTTGATACTCATATTGGCCGGGCTGGGACTGGCCAGCATGGATATTGTATTTCCGTTGCTGGGTGCTCAGCCGGTGCTGCTTCCCCTTATTCATGATTACATGTTTATCTGGTATGCCGCCTGCCCCATGCTGATTGTGCCCATGGTGTGTAATGCCGCCATTCGAGCCACCGGTGATACCAAAACCCCGGGGCTGGTCATGCTGATAGCAGGCCTGGTCAACGGCATACTCGATCCTATACTGATTTTTGGCGCGGGCCCTTTCCCGCCAATGGGTATTCGCGGCGCCGCCATTGCCAGTGCCTGCTCCTGGCTGATGGCCATGCTGGTGGCCCTGACTTTGTTACAGCGCCGGGAGCAACTGCTGAGCTGGGAGCTTCCGTCACTGGGAGAAATGTTACAGCACTGGCGTCAGTTGCTGCATGTAGCTATTCCGGCGTCTTTTACCAGTGTGCTTAATCCGGTGGCTACCGCCCTGCTGATGCTGTTACTGGCAGACTTTGGCACCGAAACAGTAGCCGCCTACGGAGCTGCGTCCCGCATTGAAGCCGTAGTGCTGATTGTCATGATGGCACTGAGCTCGGTGCTGGCCCCCTTTATTTCTCAGAATACCGGCGCAGGCCAGTATGAACGCAGCCGCCATGGCCTGTTGCTGACCATGCGTTTTGCGTTGCTGTTTCAGTTTATTATTTTTGCACTGCTGTGGTGGCTGGCTCCCTGGCTGGCCGGCCTGTTTACCGACAGCGCTGAGGTGAGCCGCCTGCTGCAGCAATATCTGCAGCTGGTGCCCCTGAGCTACGGCTTGCAGGGCTGCTTTATGTTACTGGGGGCGGCACTGAACGGCTTGCGGGTGTCAATGATTTCCCTGCTGCTGAATGGCCTGCGGTTATTTGGCCTGCTGCTGCCGCTGGCCTGGCTGGGTGCTGAAATAGCAGGTGCCGAGGGGATGTTTACCGGTATTCTGTTAGCCAATATGCTGGCCGGCACCATCGCCTGCCTGTTTGCCTGGCACCGCTTTCCCTGGAAGATTCGCCATCCGCTGAGTTGAAAGCCCGGGGACTGGGGAGCTTCCGGCTTCCGGCTCCCGAAGGGGCCGGTTATTTGTCGTCCTTGCGCTCGGCTTCGCCCTCAAAGGTAACGCCTTTTCTGTTACTCTCATCGTTCACCCGGGTTTCAGTGTGGTAGTAATACTCGGCACTGAAGGTATGGCCCTTGTCACCGCGCACATGGGCCCGGGACAAAAAGCGCTCCGCCAGGGCGGTGCGCACCGGCGGCAGCAACAGAAGAACGCCGGCAAAATCGGTGACAAAACCGGGCAGCAACAGCAATACACCGCTCAGTGCCAGCATCATACCCGACACCATTTCCCGCGCCGGCGTTTCACCCCGGTTTACTTTTTGCTGAGCTTCCATCAGGGTCTGCAGACCCTGAATACGTACCAGGCTGATGCCGATAATGGCCGTCAGCAGAATGAGCGCTATGGTACTCCAGGCACCAATGGCTGAGCCCACCTCGATAAATACAAAAATTTCCAGCAAGCCGGCACCAACCAAAAACAATAATACTTTGCCCACAATCACCTCTTTTTGCCGTTCACGGCTTACAATGGGGGTCAAGCTGATAGAAATGGGGACATCTGTCCCGTTTTTCAAATGTTACTGCACACCAAGGAGCACACCCTTGAAACCTGCCCTGATGATCGCCGCTCTTGCCGCCCCGGCCCTGATGCTGGCTTACCTGGCGCTGGAACAGCGCTCTGCATCAGCACCAGCCGGGAATCAGGTTATGCCGGTGGAGCAGGCATTTGTCATCACACACGAACGCACGGACACAGTGGTACAGCTGAACATTAATATAACGCCCGGCACCTACCTTTACCGGGACAAGCTGCAACTGACTGCCGAAAACCTGACGCTGGGCAACTGGCAGCTGCCGGCCGGTGAGCTTCATCAGGACGAGTATTTTGGCAAAAGCCATGTTTTTCGGGAGCCTCTTACACTTATTCTGCCATTACAGCATGCAACCCGAAACAGCCGGCTCACCTTATCTTACCAGGGGTGCGGCACCGGCTTCTGTTATCCGCCCCAGCAGCTGGCTATTGAGCTTAACTGAGTTATTCCAGCAAATATTCCACACTGGTCACAACCCGTACCTTTTTCACTTCTGGCGTGTAACTGTCCAGATCCGCGATGGAAAAATATCCCTGCTGGGCCGCGCGAATGCCGCCCACCTGAGCATCCGCATCATCAGCAAACTGACGGGCCGCCTCTCGTGCATTGGCGGTAGCCTGCGCAATCATGTCGGGCTTGATGTCATTCAGGCCGGTAAAAATATATTGGGTTTTATGTTCATAGCTCTGGGTCAGTAACACGCCCTGACTGACCAGGCCAGCCACTGCCGGCTGTGAGTTTTTTACCAGGTTTACCTGATGGCTGCGCACCAGCAACACGGCATCAGCCCGGTAGCGCAGCGGAGAGCGCTGTTCGCCATACTGGCTGGCCCACACGTCCTGTACTACGGGGGCAGAAAAACTCAGCTCATTCTGAGCAAAACCCTGTTGCAGCAAAAAGCCGGTGATCTTGCTTCTGTCCCTATCAATGGCGGTATAGAGGTTTTCCAGAGTGTCCGCAGACACCGAAAAGCTCAGAGGCCACAGCACCAGATCGGCCCGCACTTCCCGCTCGGCCAGCCCTTTTACCGATACCACCCGCTCCGACTGCTTCCAGATGTGCACCGCATCCTTGAGATAACTGCCGCCCCAAATCAGCCCGAGGGCTATCAGGCCGCCCAGCAGGGCTGCCTGCCCGGTTCCGTTTGCTTTCATAAAAAACCCCGTTAGCATTTGCCGCTATGAACGATTCGAGTGTAACGCATTCCATGACACAGGCCAGCTCACCTTCTCAATGGTTTCTTTATTTGCTGCGCTGCCAGGATGGCAGCCTTTACGGCGGCATCAGTACCGCGCCCGAACGCCGCTGCCATGAGCATAATAAAATACAGCGACGGGCGTCCCGCTATGTGTGGGCGCGACGTCCCGCTATCCTGGTGTGGCAACAGCCGGTGGCCGACAAATCCACAGCGCTGAAACTGGAATACCGGCTAAAGCGCCTGCCCAAAACAAAAAAGGAGCAATTGCTGACGCAGCCTGATGGCTGGCAACAATTGCTCCCCGCACTCACCGGGGCCTCAGCCCCGAGTGCTGCACTTACTGCTGAGTAGCTTCTTCCTGCTGTGCAGCCACGGCTTCTTCAGCGTCGGCGGCCTTTTCAATATCCAGCAGCTCTACCTCGAAAATCAGCACGGCATTACCGGGAATGGAGCCGGCACCGGTTTCACCATAAGCCAGCTCAGCGGGAATAAAGAATTTATATTTGGCACCGACCGGCATCAGCTGAACCCCTTCGGTCCAGCCCGGAATAACCTGATTCAGCGGAAAACTGGCCGGCTCGCCACGCTCTACCGAGCTGTCAAAGGTAGTGCCATCAATCAAGGTGCCGGTGTAGTGTACCGTGACCACATCTTCTGCAGCAGGCTGGTCACCTTCGGCAGCGGTCAGCACTTCATATTGCAGACCGGACTCGGTTACCTCAACGCCGTCACGCTTGGCATTATTCTCAAGAAACTCCTGCCCTTCCTTCAGAGTGGCTGCCGCTTCTTCTTTGGCTTTGGCTTCAATCAGCTCATTGATATGAGTGTCATAGTCCATCAGTGCCTGTTTGACTTCTTCTTCCGTCATATCAGCGTCGGCACCAAAACCGTCTTTTACGCCCTGCAGGATTACGTCATTGTTAAGGTCAATACCCAGCTCCTGCTGTTTTTCGAGCGTGGAGCCAATGTAGCGCCCCATGGACAGGCCAATGGCATAGGCAGACTTATCCTCGAAACTGCTCAGCTCCGCTGCACCGTCAGCTGACGATGCAGCCTGAGTTTCTGCCGCTTTGCCTTCAACCGCAGTGGCATTTTCTGCCGGTGCAACAGAGGCTGCCTGCTCGTCATTACAACCACTCAAGCCCGCCATCACGGCGGTAGCCAGCAAACTGACCTGTAACAGCTTTTTCATTATCAACTCCGAATCGGGTGCACAGGCACCTTGGAAAATGAGAGACTTATACTCAGGGATTTATACTAACCTTGCAACTTGTCCATGCGAAACCCTTTAAACATAAAAAGCGGCACCGGCCTCATTGGTGCGGCAATGCTTGTCCTGATACTGGCCGGCTGTGACGCCGGTAACGCTCCGTTGAGCAGCCAACCACTGGCCAACGGAGCCATACTGGCCGCCGAAACCAATGGCCGCTTTACGCTGGTTACCTCAGGCAATGGTCCGGTACAGGTATGGCGGCAGGGTGATGCCACCCCGCTTTATCAGTGGTATCAGGGCGAGGAAACCGATCCTGTATTGCTGCTGACCATCAGCCCCGGCGGCAATGCCGCAGCCACGGCAACCAGCCATACCGTTGCTGTCTGGTCACTGGAAAGCGGCCAGAACCTGGGCTTTTACAGCTTACCGCAGAGCCTGAGAGCGCTGGCACTGGCGAATAATGGCCAGGCGCTGCTATTGGGTTACCAAAATGGCACAGTGGAGTTTGTAAACCTGAACACCGGCCGGCGGTTGCAGTATTTTGGCCATGAAAATGTGATTAACAGCCTGGATCTTTCTGCTAACGGCCGCTACGCCCTGAGTGCCAGCCATGATGGCATGGTGCACTTCTGGCAGACCACAGATGCTGCCCTGCTGGCCAGCTGGCAGCACAGTAATAGTGCCAATCTGGTTAAACTGGACGAAAACGGTAGCTATGCCTTTAGTGCAGACGCGCAGGGTAACGGCAAAATACATCACCTGCCCGGCGGTGAGCTGCAGGCACAACTTAAAGTACCGGCACGGGGCCAGACTTTTGTCAGTGCCAGACTGAATGCCGGACAGAACCTGCTGGCTACCGGCGGCACCAGTCGCCGGCTGGATCTTTGGCAGCTTGACAGTGGCACGCACCTGCAGCAATGGCAGGTTGGCTTACACACTCAGCTAAGGCCCGCCAGCGCCATGGTGTATAGTGTCGCCTTTGTTTCGCCCGACACGCTTTACAGCGCCAGCTCTTCCGGCCTAGCCGAAACCTGGACAATCACCAACAGTGAGCAGAATGATGAATGACGAAGTGCTGCAGCGGCTTGAGCAGCTGGAAACCCGGCTGGCTTTTCAGGACGACACCATAGAACAACTGAATCAGGAAATTACCGCTCAGGGTGGCGAAATTGCCCGGCTCAAGCTACAGCTCAGCCTGCTGAGCAAAAAATTCAAGGAAATTCAGCCCGGTCAGATCGCCAGCCAGGCAGAAGAAACCCCGCCGCCGCATTACTAACAGCGCGAAGCCGTTACCTGGATGTACCTGAAGCGTGTCGGCGTAGTGTAACCGCGCTGCTGCTTCGCCGTGCACGGCTCTACAGACGATACAAAAAAGGCGCCGCAGCGCCTTTTTTATTGCCATTACTCTTAATGGTGATGATCGCAGCAGCCGCCGCTGTGGTCATGATCGTGCTCACCATGCACATGGCCGTGGGCCAGCTCTTCTTCGGTGGCTTCACGCACCTTGCGTACCACGCCCTTGAAGCACAGTGTCATGCCTGCCAGCGGATGGTTGCCATCCACTTTCACATATTCTTCGGCCACTTCCAGAATGGTCACCGGACGCTGACCGTCATCGGTCTCGGCCACAAAAGTGTCGCCTTCAGACACTTCCATGCCGTCAAACAGCTCGCCGGGCACAGACTGCACCAGAGTGTCGTCATAATCGCCGTAAGCCTGATCCGGGGTCAGAGTTACATCAAATTCGTCACCAGCGGCTTTGCCGGCAAGCTGGGTTTCCAGTCCGCTGACCAGAAAACCGGTGCCGTGCAGATATTCCAGCGGCTGTTTGTTATCGGTGGTGTCCAGCACTTCGCCATCGGCGTTGCTGACAGTAAAGTCCAGTGTAACCACTGCGTTATCGGATACTTTCATGGGATTAACCCTGCCTGTAAATGGTACTGAATAGAATACATGATGGGCCGGCGGGATGAAATGAAGGCCATAAACAGAAAATGGCCCCGAGGGGCCATTGGCGGCAGAATTCAAGGAAACACAGGGAATGAAACTTGCGCTCTGCCAAGAGCAGTCTAGCCTGAAAGGCACTTCCATACCAAGCGGTCACAAGCCAAACGCACGAAAAGCACACAAAAACTGTGGAATATTCAATTATTCCGGGCGAAAAATACCAATAACCTCACCGCCGGCAGCAGATTCGGTGTTTTCATCTGCCTGACTTTTACGGTGACCACATTGCACACACTCGACCTTCTCGACACCATGCTCCATATACAGCATCATGGTATCTGCTGACTGACACTCTGGGCAGACGGCACCGGCTATAAACCGCTTTCTGCGACGGGTTTCCATGAAAGGGGATCCTGTACCATTTATCATGATGAAAATTTTCCGCCAAAAACGAACCAATCACAATGACCGCAAGCGCCCATTACAGTATTCATCATCAGCTTTTCGATCTGCCTCACTTAACCCCGGGCAAACGCCGCCGCCATATTAAAGGTGTGCTGCTGCTGGTGCATAAAGGCTCGGGCCTGCTGCAGCTTGGCCGCCAGCACGTTCCGCTGACCAGGGGTGAAGGCGCTTTTCTGCCCGCTGACACCCTGTTTGCCTGGCACGCCCTAGCAGGCAGCCGGGTCAGCCGCATTGAACTGTCCTGCCGGCTGACTCAGCCGCAGCAGGCCGGCCGCTTTTATCCCACTGAGCTGTTGGCTGCCATTACCGGCAAGCTGGCCCGCTGGCAGGGCGAACAGACCTGGCAGGGACCTTATGGCCGGCTGTGCCGCGCTTTGCATGATGAGCTGCCGGCACAACAATTACTGCCTTTTGAGGCGATGGCTGAGTTACCTGCCCGCGTGGCTGCCAATCCGGCAGGATTTACCCTTGCCGATAACGAGCAAGAAGACTTCAGGGCCCTGTTTGGCTGCGATGCCGGCAACTGGCAGCGCCAGTATGCCCTGCTGCAGATGCTGCGGGAGTTGCCCAAGGCGGCAGATCCGGATGCCCTGGCCAAAGCTCACGGCTTTGCTTCTTTCCCCCAGTTTGAGCAGGATTGCCGGCACTGGCTGGGCAGCCCCTGTCATAGCCGGGGCAAAAACAGCTAGAATACCGCTTTTGCACAACTTCGGGTTTCTATGATCACCCTCAGCCAGATTGAATTGCTCCGGGGCGGCCGCCCCCTGCTGAAAGACGCCACTGCCACCATTCACGGCGGCCAGAAAGTCGGCCTGGTGGGTAAAAACGGTTGCGGCAAGTCTACCCTGTTTGCTCTGCTCAAAGGCGAGCTGAGCGTGGACAGCGGCCAATTTGCCCTGCCCGCCGACTGGCAGCTGGCCAGTGTGGCTCAGGAGACCCCGGCGCTGGACTGCTCCGCCCTCGACTATGTGATTGATGGCGATCAGCAATATCGTCGCCTGTGCCGGGAGCTGGAAGCCGCCGAAGCCAGCCACAATGGTATGGCCATTGCCGAGCTGCATGGCCGGCTTGAGACCCACGGCGGTTACCATATTCACGCCCGCGCTGCCGCCCTGCTGCATGGCCTGGGCTTTGCCAACGAGGCTCACGCCCGTCCGGTCAGTGATTTCTCCGGTGGCTGGCGCATGCGCCTTAACCTTGCCCAGGCGCTGATCTGCCGCTCCGACTTGCTGCTGCTGGATGAACCCACCAACCACCTGGATCTGGACGCGGTGATCTGGCTGGAACGCTGGCTGAAAAGCTATGACGGTACTCTGATATTGATTTCCCACGACCGCGACTTTCTCGATGCCGTGGTCAACCGCATTATTCATATCGAAAACAGCCAGCTGAACGAATATACCGGCAATTACTCCGATTTTGAGCGCATGCGAGCCGAACAGCTGGCATTACAACAATCGATGTTTGAAAAGCAGCAGAAAGCGCTCAGCCATATGCAAAGCTACGTGGACCGCTTTCGCTACAAGGCCAGCAAGGCCAAACAGGCCCAGAGCCGGCTCAAGGCCATGGAAAAGATGGAGCGCATTCTGCCTGCTCATATCGACTCCCCGTTCAGCTTTAGTTTTCGCCCGCCGGCCAGCCTGCCGGTGCCGCTGATTGCCATGGAAAAACTGGCGGCCGGTTATGGCAACAAGGAAATTCTGTCCAATATCAAGCTCAACCTGGTACCCGGTTCGCGCATCGGTCTGCTGGGGCGCAACGGTGCCGGCAAATCCACTTTTATCAAGTTGCTGGCGGGTGAGCTGACGCCCCTGCACGGCAAGCTGGAAGCCAGCAAAGGCGTGGCGCTGGGCTACTTTGCCCAGCATCAGCTGGAAAGTCTGCATCCGCAGGAGTCGGCACTGACTCACCTGGCACGGCTCGATCCCAACGCCACCGAGCAGAGCCTGCGCGACTACCTGGGCGGCTTTGACTTTCATGGCGACAAGGTCAAAGAGCCGGTAGGTCCCTTTTCCGGCGGTGAAAAGGCCCGGCTGGTGCTGGCGCTGATCGTCTATCAGAAGCCTAATCTGCTGCTGCTCGATGAACCCACCAACCACCTGGATCTGGACATGCGCGAGGCCCTCACCCTGGCGCTGCAGGCCTTTGAAGGGGCCATGGTCATCGTGTCTCACGACCGCCACCTGCTGCGCGCCACTACCGACGAATTCTATCTGGTGGATGCCGGCAAGGTTGAGCCGTTTGACGGCGACCTTGATGATTATTACCAGTGGCTTACCGAGCAGGATAAAGCCGAGCAACCGGCTCAGAGCAGCACCGCCGGTGACAACTCGGCCCAGGCCCGCAAAGCTGAAAAGCGGCGTCAGGCTGAGCTGCGTCATCAGACTCAGCCCCTGCGCAAGGCCATTACCAAACTGGAAAAAGACATGGAGCGCTGCCAGCTGCAACTGGCGGCTATAGAGCAGCAGCTGGCCGACCCCGATATTTACGCTGCCGAGCACAAGGCCCGGTTGCAGCAGCTGCTGAAAGATCAGAGCCCGCTGCAACAACAGCTGGCCGAGGCAGAAATAGAGTGGCTGACGCTGCAGGAGCAGCTGGAAGATCTGGAGCAGCCATGATTAACGCCGATGAGCTGTGGAAATTCAGTGAACAGCATTACAGCCGCCCCGGTGTAGCTGCCGCCTGTCTGGAGCTGCAGGATGATTATGGTGCCAATGTAAATCTGCTGCTGTTATTACTGCTGCTGGAAGAGCAAGGGCAGACCACAGAACTTGCGCCTTTTATGCCGCTGCTTGAAAGCCGGCGGGGCATGTTTGCCCACTGGCGGAGTCTGCGCCGGCGGCTGAAGCCTGAACTCGGTGCCGACGACTATGCTCAGCTGTTGCAGCACGAGCTGGAGCTGGAGCGCTGGCAGCAGGAAGAGCTGCTCACTGTGCTGACAGCCGTGCCGGGCAGCGGTGCCCTGCTTGCTTACCTCAATACGTTACAGGTGGATAATGCTCACCTGTGGCAGCTTAAACTTGCCGGTTAAGAGAGACTTTTATGCTTAGTTATCGTCATGCCTTTCACGCCGGCAATCATGCCGATGTACTCAAACACGCGGTGCAGGCTTTTATTCTTGAATCGCTGTGCGCCAAGGACAAGGGCTACAGCTATATCGACACTCACTCCGGTGCCGGCGGCTATACCCTGAGCCACGAATGGACTCAGAAAAAGGCCGAGTATCAGGGCGGCATTGCCAGGCTCTGGAACGAACAGGAGAAATGGCCGCAACTTTCCGGCTATTTCAATGCCATTCGCGCCATCAATGCCGGCGATGCGCTGGAGCATTATCCCGGCTCACCCCTGCTGGCGGCGCACTTTCAGCGCCCCCAGGACAGGCTCAACCTGATGGAGCTGCATCACAACGAAGTAGAGCTGCTGCGCCAGAATCTGAGCGGCGACGGCGTGGCCATTCATCACAGAGACGGCTTTGAAGGGCTGGTCGGCCTGTTGCCGCCCACGCCCAAGCGCGGTCTGGTATTGATTGATCCGCCCTATGAGCTGAAGGAAGATTATCAGCGGGTAGCCGGCACCCTGCAAAAGGCCCGCAAGCGCTGGCCCATCGGCATTTACGCGGTCTGGTATCCGCTGCTGGCCAGGGCCGTGGATCGCAGTGAAGGGTTGAAACAGGCACTGGCACAGCTCGGCTTTGAGCAAGTGCTGTGCGCCGAGCTGAGTGTGCAGGGCCAGGCCGACGACTTTGGCATGCATGGCTCCGGCATGATAGTACTGAACCCGCCCTGGAAGCTGGATGAAAAGCTTGCCGAACTGCTGCCCTCCTTAAGCCAGACCCTGGCTCAGGACGAGCAGGCCGGCTTTACCCTGGAATGGCTGAAGGGCTGACGACGCCTGCCGTTTTTTCTCCCTTTCTGTAACGCGATGCAGTAGCAGGGCCGGCTCCGGCAATCCCTGCTACTGCCTCGCTTGCCCGAGGCGTCTGTTCCACTCCCTGCTCCCCAATCCCTATTCCCGATCTTGAAGCGCTTCCTGCTTCAGCCAGTCCCGCACCAGAGCAATGTCGTTCAGGCGTGAAGAGTCGGGACGCCACACCAGATAGTAGCGGTGTTGGGGTGTCAGCTCGGTGGAAAAGGGACGGCACAGCCTGCCCTCGCGCAGCAAGTCGGCCACCAGCACAGAGCGGCTGAGCGCCACGCCCTGCCCTGCCAGCACCATCTCCAGCCCCAGATTACCATCACCCACAGTAAGCTGGCGGCAGTGGGGCAATATGTGCTCATTACCGCTCAGGGCCAGCCAGTTGGCCCAGCTTACTCCGGCGTATTCCGGGCCCGCCACCAGCGGCAGCCTGATCAGGTCTTCTACCCGCTGTAGCTGTGCCGCCAGCGCCGGCGCGCACACCGGAAAGGCAGTATCACTCATCAGCCAGTCACTGTGCAGGCCAGTATAATTACCTTCGCCATAGCGAATGGCCAGATCCGCTTCGCCAGCGGCAAAGTCGGCCAGTTGCTGACTGGGCTGCAGCCGCAGCTCAAGATGAGGGTGAAGTTCGGTAAAGCGCCATAATCTTGGCATCAGCCAGCGCGCCGCGAAAGAAGGCAACACACTAAGCTGCAGCGGGCCGGCAGCAGGTGACAGCAATTGATTCAGACCTTGTTCAAGCGTTGCCAGCCCTTGCTCGGCAAAAGGGAGTAAAGTGCGGCCTTCATAAGTAAGCACCATGCCAGCCCCCTTACGCACAAACAGCCGGCAACCAAGGGAAGATTCAAGATTGCGGATCTGCTGACTGACTGCCGCCTGAGTCACACAGAGCTCGTCAGCAGCAGCGGAATAACTACCATGGCGGGCAGCCACGGCAAATACCCGCAGCCCGCTCAGCCGGTTGGCAGTAACAAGCCGGGGGTTCAGCGCGTCAGCCCTTGTTCAGTACCGGCCTGGCATACATGGCCAGCACCCGCTCGCGCAGCTCGGCAGGTACCTGGCTCATGTGTGCGTCAAAGGCTCGTCGCTCGGCGTCATTTACTCCCACTGTCTGGCCGGCTGCCAGTAAATTGCTGGGAAACAAATGGTAGTTGGCGTGTATTTCCTGATCTATCTCGCGGGCCAGCTCATCAGCATTATCTGCGTCTGTGTTCAGCGGCTTGCCAAAAGCCACATGAACCCGACCTTTATGGCCGGTAATGCCCTGCACTATGCTTTGAATATCTTCGAATTCGCTTTTTTCATAAGCACCGGCCGTTTCCTTGGCGTGCAGCTCCCGGGCTTTGGCTACATCACCGGGGTCATATTCATACGATATGGAGACAGGTACCAGGTTCAGGCTGCTAATGTAGTCGTTAAAGGGAATTTTCTGCTTTTTCCCTTCCATATAGAACATTTTAAGAATGGCCGGATCCGTTTTGTCATTACCGTCCTTGGCCCGCCCTTCCTTCTGAGCAATCCAGATAGAGTGCTGTTCATCAAGAGAATGACGCAGGTAGGCAGAGAGCTCGCTGAACGCCTTCATCATCTCCCGCGGCCCCTTGGCGGAGCGCTTGACGATAAAGCTCTTGTTGAGCTTCATCAGTTCGGTGGCGCAGGGCTTGCGCAGCAGGTTATCGCCAATGGCAATGCGCACCGTATTCAGCTGATGGGTATACAGGCCCCAGTTGACAAAGGCCGGATCCATGGCGATATCTCTGTGATTGGAGATAAACAGATAGCCGGTATTCGGGTCCAGATGCTCCAGCCCGGAATAGCTGACGCCCTGAGTGGTGCCCGCTATCATTTTTTCCATAAAACGGGCTACCTCCAGCTGCACCTGATGCACACTGGTGACCCGACGCCAGCGCCAGGTCAGGTAAAGGCGAATCAGTCCCTTGACCAAGCCACCGCCTATGCGGGACAAACCACCATAGCGATAGCGGGCAATGGCACCGATAAACTCGTCGTCTGCAATCAGCCGGGCAATAGCGCCAGCCACCTCGTCATCATTATAAGGACGAATATCTTTAAATAAATCTGTGTCAGAAACCATGAAAGCCCAGAATCGAAGACAAAAAACCGGCCAGATTTTACACCCTTTGCGCTCAAAGGATAACGGTTAAGGGCAAATTCAGTACCAGATCATCACCACACAGGCCGCCGTCAGCGCTCCCATAACACTATTAAACCGCCGCCAGTGAACATCAGTGTGCAGCCAGCGCCGTACCCGCATTCCTATCAAGGTCCATAAGTGACCAGTGACGATGCCGCACATTAAAAACACTCCCAGCACCGTCCAGGCCGAAGGCCAGTATTGTTCACCTGCCAGGGTAAACCCGCTGATGGCAGAAATGGCCATTAACCAGGATTTGGGGTTCAGAAACTGAAAAAGGGCACCCTGATACCAGCGCATACCGGATTCATGACTGTTCGGTGGCGGGGCCACGGCAATGCGCCAGGCCAGCCACAACAAGTAACCACTGCCGGCAATTTTAAGGCCCCATTGCAGCGCCGGCCACAGCTCAAACAACCGGCCCAGCCCAAGCGCGGTGAACAGCAGCAGCAGCTGCAGCCCCAGCATGATACCCAGCAACAGTTTGAGTGACGACCGGTAACCATTATGAGTGCCGGAGCTGGCCAGTAACATATTATTGGGGCCGGGTGTACCACAGGCAGCAAGCGCAAAACCTGCCACCGGCCCCAGCAGAGAGATATCCATGACAGGGTTACCAGTAATGTGTTCGGTGAGAGCGTTGTTTTACTCGATTTTAGCGTCTGCGCCCAGTATTTTAGGTGCATTGTTCCCTCTGAGCTCATTGCCATGATCCATCCAAGCCGGTTTCAGCCATCCTGGTGGGCGCGTAATGCTCATCTGCAAACCATTCTTGCCCGTTATCTGCACCGTCAGCGCCAGCACTACCAAAACGAGCGGCTTGACTTACCCGACGGTGACTTTATAGATCTGGCCTGGGCCATGCCGCTGCAAGATGAAGCCCGCCCTCTGATAGTGCTGTTTCATGGCCTGGAAGGCGATGTGCAGTCTCATTATGTACAGGGCATGATGGCAGCCTTACACCATCAGGGCTGGCAGCCGGTATTAATGCATTTTCGCGGTTGTAGTGGCGAGCCCAACCGGCTGTTGCGAGCCTATCACTCCGGTGAAACAGAAGACGCAGCCTTTGTGCTCAGCACACTGCGCCAGCGCTTTCCGGGCAGAGTCATGGCGGCTATCGGTTATTCTCTGGGGGGCAATATGCTGGTAAATTATCTGGCTAAATATCACCGGAATCCGCTGTGTGCAGCGGTGGTGGTATCGGCCCCTCTGCAGCTGGCGGCCTGTGCCGATCGCATTAACCGCGGATTCTCCCGAGTATATCAGCGCTATCTGCTCGATCGTATGAAGCTTAACTGGCAGCGAAAACTGGCCCGTCATCGCCATGCCGGTATTGACACCGACATTAACGCCATTGCCAGCCTGCGGGAGTTTGATAACCGCCTGACCGCCCCCATTCATGGTTTTAACGATGCGGATGACTATTACCGGCGCTGCTCCGGTCTGCCACGGCTGGCTGATATCATCACGCCTACGCTGGTGCTGCATGCCGCCGACGATCCCTTTATGACAGATGCAGTAATACCGGAAGCAGACGCCCTGCCTCCGGCCATTACCTATGAGCTCAGCCGTCATGGTGGCCATGTGGGCTTTATGCACGGCGCTCCCTGGCGGCCACGTTACTGGCTGGAGCACCGGATACCCGGCTGGCTGCAGCAACACTTACTTTTCACTCAGGATCACGATTGATGATTATCTCCCATCGCGATTTGTCCGACGACACGCTCAAGAATTTGATTGAACACTTTGTACTGCAGGAAGGCACAGAGTATGGCGAGCAGGATATCTCGCTCGGACAAAAAGTATTAGAAGTAAAACAACAACTTGAGCGGGGTGATGCGGTCATTGTTTATAGTGAGTTGCATGAAACCGTGAACATAGTGCCGGCACAGCGTTTCGCTCACAAACCTTGACCTTGGCCCTGAGCACTGCGTATAAACACTGTCGGTTTCATCAATTTAAGGGTTTGTCATGTCTGCCAAGCACCCCATTATAGCGGTGACCGGCTCTTCGGGTGCCGGCACATCGACCTCTACTGAAGTGTTTCAGTCCATGTTTGCCCAGCTGGGTGTGAAAGCCGCCATGCTTGAAGGTGACAGCTTTCACCGCTATACCCGGCCGGAAATGGATGTTGCCATTCGCCGGGCCAGAGAGCAGGGCCGGCATATCAGCTATTTTGGCCCCGAGGCCAACGACTTTGAGCTGCTGGAGCAGTTTTTCAAGGAATATGGCGATACCGGCACCGGTCAGTTCCGACGCTACCTGCATACTTTTGATGAAGCCGTGCCCTTTAACCAGATGCCGGGTACCTTTACTCCCTGGCAACAGCTGCCCGACGATACTAACCTGCTGTTTTATGAAGGCCTGCACGGCGGTGTGGTCACCGGCGAGCACAACGTGGCCCAACATGTCGACCTGCTGGTGGGCATGGTACCCATTGTTAACCTGGAGTGGATTCAAAAGCTAATCCGTGACACCGCTGAGCGCGGCCACTCCCGGGAAGCAGTCACCGACTCCATCGTCCGCTCCATGGAAGACTACATCAACTTTATTACGCCGCAGTTTTCCCGTACTCATATCAATTTTCAGCGAGTACCCACGGTAGATACGTCCAATCCGTTCAGCGCTAAAGTAATCCCCAGCCTGGATGAAAGCATGGTGGTGATTCGTTTTCGTGGTATCAAAAACGTCGACTTTCCCTACTTGCTGGCCATGATCGACGGCGCTTTTATGTCCCGGCGCAACACCATAGTGGTGCCCGGCGGTAAAATGGGCTTTGCCATGGAGCTGATTTTGCGTCCCATGCTGGAGCAGTTGCTGGAAACCGGAAAAATCCGCTGAATACAAACAGGCCCGGCATGGCCGGGCCTGAAAAGAAGCATGTCAGCTGTTAGCCAAAGGGCTCGGGTGCAGGCGTTTGGTTAGTAGACGGCGGTAATATCGGCAGCTCGAAACGGGGCTGCTCACCGGTCAATGATTTCAGAAACGCCACTATCTGGCTGACTTCCTGATTCGAGTAAACCCGGCCCAGCTGTAACCGCCCCATAATATCTACCGCCTCTTCCAGTGTCGCTGCCTCGCCGTCATGAAAATAGGGATAGGTCAGCTCCACATTACGCAAGGTCGGCACCTTAAAGGTAAAACGATCAGCATCCTTACCGGTAACGGCAGCACGGCCAATGGCATCAGAGTCGGACTGATAGGGCTCCACCACCCCCATTTTCTGAAAAGACGTGCCGCCCAGATTGGGGCCGTTATGACAGGCCACACAGCCACTTTGCTTGAACAACTGATAACCGGCCAGGGCTTGAGCGCTCAGGGCGTTATCATCTCCCTTCAGCCACTGATCAAACGGCGAGTCAGGAGTCACCAGGGTTTCCTCAAAAGCGGCAATGGCGTCGGTGACCATATCGATATCCAGCTCGGACTGACCAAACACCGTCTCAAATTCGGAAACATAACCGGGAATGGACTGCAGCACTCCGATGGCCAGCTCATGAGTAAACGCCATTTCACCCGGATTAGCGATGGGCCCGCCTGCCTGTTCCTTGAGATCCGCGGCACGACCGTCCCAGAACTGAGCCAGGTTGAGACTGGAGTTCAGTACCGTAGGTGAGTTGATCGGCCCTTGTTGCCAGTTATGGCCAATGGACGTTTTAAGATTATCGGTTCCTCCCATCGACAGGTTATGGCAGGAGTTGCAGGAAATAAAACCCGAACGGGACAGGCGAGGATCAAAGAACAGCTTTTTTCCCAGTTCCGCCATGGCTGCATCGCTTACCTCAGCAGCCGGTATTGGCTGCACCGGCTCATTGCGTGGTCCCTGAGCATAAACCGCCGGGCCTGCCAACAGCAGACCGACGGCCAGACTGGTCAGTGTCATTTTCATGTTGCTTCCTTCTGATGATGGGCGAATGACAGCCACGAGACTGTTGTTATGGTTCTGGTTTCGCCCAGCATAATCAAAAACAGAAAGACTCAATTTGACCCAGATCAGTCAGCACTCTGTTCCATACTCAATACAGCCTGAGCCTCAGGCTGCTTTAATTTCAAAGGAAGAAGAAATCTCAACCGCCTTTTCCAGCATTTTGATCACGGAACAGTATTTTTCCATCGACAGTTCGACTGCCCGCGCCACCTGTTTTTCTGACAGCTCATGACCGGTTACCACAAAATGCAGATGAATGCGGGTAAATACTCGGGGGGGATTTTCCGCCCGTTCGGCACTGAGCTCGGCGTCACACCCGGTAATAACCTGGCGTCCTTTTTCCAGAATAGATACAACATCAATGGCACTGCAGCCGCCGGCACCCAGCAGCACATGTTCCATGGGGCTGGCCCCTTCGCCCGGGTTGGTGCCGTCCAGAATGATTTTATGTCCTGACTCGGATTCGCCTTCAAAGCACATGTCCCGCAACCAGCTGACTTTTGCTTTCATAACATCTCCTTATAAAAACAGGCATAATAGCCTATTGCTTTAGTAGTAGAAAACCGGCGCGGCTCTTGATGAAGGTCTCCAAGCCTTTTATGCTAGCCGCTCACCCACGCAATTAGGTATAAGGCTGAGCCTTTGTAGCCCAGCCCGTCTCAAGAGGTATATTCATGGTTATCGGCAAGCCCCAAAGTGACCCGACCCTGGAATGGTTTTTGTCACATTGCCATATTCACAAGTATCCGGCCAAAAGCTCGCTGATCCATGCGGGCGAAAAGGCAGAAACCCTCTACTACATCGTTAAGGGTTCAGTAGCCGTGCTGATCAAGGATGAAGACGGCAAGGAAATGATCCTCTCTTACCTGAACCAGGGTGACTTTATCGGTGAACTGGGTCTGTTTGAAGACACAGACAACCCGGTACGCACCGCCTGGGTCCGCGCCAAATCTCCCTGCGAAGTGGCCGAGATCTCCTACAAGAAATTTCGTCAGTTAATCCAGGTGAATCCGGAAATTCTGATGCGGCTGTCGGCTCAGATGGCCAGCCGGCTGCAGACCACCAGCCAGAAGGTGGGCGATCTGGCGTTCCTGGACGTAACCGGCCGCATTGCAGAAACCCTGCTGAGCCTGGCCCGTCAGCCCGACGCCATGACCCATCCCGACGGTATGCAGATCAAGATCACCCGTCAGGAAATTGGCCAGATTGTGGGCTGCTCCCGGGAAACCGTGGGCCGTATTCTGAAGATGCTGGAAGAGCAGAATCTGATCACCGCCCACGGCAAAACCATAGTGGTGTTCGGTACCCGCTGATCTACTTATGCCGTTTGTATTAACGCCACCGTCAGGGTGGCGTTTTTGTTGGTTATATCAACCTTAAGGAAAAATGATGTCGAGCCGAGTTTATTGCATTGCCGCATTCAAACCCAAACCGGGCAAGGAGCAGGAGCTGTTTCGTGTGTTACAGGCGCTTGAAAGCGATACCCTGCGTGAAGACGGCTGTATTCAGTATCGGGTCACCCGTCATGTTGACAGCCCCTTTGCCGGTGGCCACAGCTTTCCATTGGTGTTTAACGAGATTTGGGCCGATATGGCCAGTTTTGAGGCCCACTGCCAGCGCAGCGGTATTCAGGCGTTTTTTGAAGCCCACTGCGTCAGCCCCGACGGGCTGGTGGCCGAGCACAATGTGTGTATCTACACCGACGAACCGGAAGACTTTGACGCACCGCGCTTTTGAGTGAGCAGAAGAGGAAGCAGCAGCATTACGGCAAGAAATGTTGGGATTCGCTTCGCTCATCCCAACCTACCAAGCCAATGCTCGCAAGGAGGGTAAAGGGAGCGGTTTCACGACCGATCAAATGCCATGGATGGCATTTGCCGAGCGCCCCAGGGAGGGGCTTGAAGCGTGTCGTGAAACCGTCCCTTTGTCCGACTGACGCCGGGCTTAATCCACCAGGCCGTATTGATCGCGCAGAATGGCGATAATATCGGCCTTGGGATTGTCGGAGAGCTCCAGCTTCTGGCCGGTGATTTTCTCGGCAATGCCCACATAGGTGCGGGAAATGTTCATCAGCACTTCTACCGGCAGGGCATTGTTCTCGGCCAGGGCTTCCCGCTCGGGCATGCGCTCCTTGTTGAGCAGAATGTCCGGATCGGGAAAATGCTTAAGCAGCAGCTGGCGAAAGTCCTCTTTTGAATTTTCCACAATTCGACCTTCCCGGTAGGCCGGTCCATCCCAGATGCGGGATGAATCGGGCGTGCCCACCTCGTCCATGTAGATCAGCTTTTCGTTGCCCTGATCGTCGGTGACATAGCCAAACTCAAACTTGGTATCCACAAACACCTGATCGATTTTCGCCAGCTCTTGGCTTATCACCTCAAAGCCTTCTTTCAGCAGCCGCTCATAAGTGGCGATGTCGTCCCGGCTTTTGAAATTAAAGGCGGCGAAGTTGTCTTCAATGTTCTGGCGGGTGATGTTGACGTCGTCCGCTTCCGGCACGCCGGGAATACCCTTGAGAATGCCCTTGGTGGATGGCGTCATCAGCAGCTCAGGCAGCTTTTGATCCTTTTTCAGCCCTTCGGGCAGACGAATACCGCAAAACTCCCGCTCACCTTTTTCATAACTGCGCCACATGGATCCGGTGATGTACTGACGGCAGATAGCTTCAATTTTGACCGGGGTGGCCTTTTGCACTATCCACACAAAGGGATGGGGAATGTCGAGAATATGGCTGTCGGCCAGGCCCTGCTCCTTGAACAGACGAAACCAGTGATTGGAGATGGCATTCAGCGCCGCGCCCTTGCCCGGTACGCCGTTAAGACCTTCTTCGCCGTGCCAGATGCAATCAAAAGCGGAGATGCGGTCGCTGATCACCATGATCGCCAGCGGCGCATCGGGGGCGACTTTATAGCCTTTTTCCTGGATCAGCCGGCGGCTGTCTTCTTCCGTCAGCCAGTAAACGGAGCGCACCTTACCGCTGTGTACCGGCTGGTGGGTTCGAATGGGAAGATCATTATTAACGGCCAAAACCTTGTCTGCGAGGCTCATCACTGTTGTCCTGTATATGGGGGGTATTAAGCGCCGCCATTCTACCAGATGTGAGAAACCGGCAATAGCCGCACCAGCAGGCCGCCCAGGTCCGGCTGAGCCGGTGCCAGCCAGATTGCGCCCGCCAGCAGTGCCAGCAACAGCAGGTTGGGCAGCGGTGCCGGCCACTCAATCAGCTTGAAGGCAGTACCAAAGGATTTTTTAATGCGTCGCCCTTCCAGATCGATACTGTACAGCTCGTCCAGCAGCAGGTGAATGCAGGCACCAAGAAACACAAACAGGCCGGTAAACCAGGCCATATCTGATGGCTGACTAAACAAACGATCGGCTACCACCACTGTCATCAGACCAAATACCGCATTGGCCAGCAACGAATGCAGGCTGGCCCTGTGCACGGTGAAATGCGCAAAAACCCAGCACAGCGGATAGCGTACCAGGCCATAACCCACCGCCCCCAGCAGCAGGGTATCAACCAGCGACAAATGCTGCTGGCCAAACAATAACGCCAGCGTCGCTGCCAGGGCACCAAACAGCCGGAATACGATATTCAAAGAGCGGGATGAGTCCGAATCCATATCCGGCAAAATACCGCCCAGACTGCCCGCCAGCCACAACAGACAAGCCTGAGTTAAGGTCACTTCCTCTGCCCACACCATACCGGCGGCCAGCAAACCGCTGGCGGTGCTTGCCACCTGAATATGAGTTCTGAAATTCGCCATCGACCACCTTTCCCGGCGCTAAGAAAGAGGCGAGTCTAGCATGGGACTACTGGACAAAAAAACAGGGGCTGCCGAGGCAGCCCCATGACGGTGCAACAGTGCGTCCCGAACTGTCCGGCTCAGTGGCTCGGCAGCAGCCCCGCCGGTACCAGATGGCTGAGCACGTTGGCCTTGAGCAGGGCGTTGGCCTGCTCGATATCCGGCGCAAAGAAGCGGTCCTTGTCGTAATAGCTCACTGTTTCGCGTAGGGTCCGGCGCGCCTGCTCCAAAGCATCGGTGGTCTTCATGCCGCCGCGGAAGTCCAGCCCCTGACAGGCCGCCAGCCATTCAATGGCCAGCACGCCCCGGGTGTTTTCCGCCATGTCCCACAGCCGGCGACCGCCGTTGGGGGCCATGGAGACATGGTCTTCCTGGTTGGCGGAAGTGGGCAGTGAGTCCACCGAGTGCGGGTGCGCCAGCGCCTTGTTGTCGGAGGCCAAAGCTGCTGCCGACACCTGAGCAATCATAAAGCCGGAGTTGACCCCGCCGTTTTCCACCAGAAAAGGCGGCAGGCCCGACATATGGGTGTCCATCATCAACGATACCCGGCGCTCGCTTAAGGATCCGATTTCGGCAATGGCCAGAGCCAGATTGTCGGCGGCCATGGCCACCGGCTCGGCGTGGAAGTTGCCGCCGGAAATCACGTCGTTGTCGTCGGCAAATACCAGCGGGTTGTCGGACACGGCGTTGCCTTCAATTAACAATACCTCGGCGGCCTGACGCAGCTGGGTCAGGCAGGCGCCCATCACCTGGGGCTGACAGCGCAGGGAATACGGATCCTGCACCTTGGCACAATTCACGTGAGAGCGGCTAATCTCGCTCGCCTCGCCCAGCACATGGCGGTAGGCGGCGGCGGCATCGATCTGCCCCTGCTGGCCACGCACTTCGTGAATGCGCGGGTCAAACGGACGGCGTGAGCTCAGGGTGGCTTCCACCGTCAGGCCGCCCACGGCAATGGCCCCGGCGAACAGGTCTTCCGCCTCAAACAGGCCGCGCAGGGCAAAGGCGGTGGACACCTGGGTGCCATTCAGCAGCGCCAGGCCTTCCTTCGGTGCCAGTCCCATGGGCTTGAGTCCGGCGATCTCCAATGCCTGGCCGGCACTGATGATCTCCCCCTTATAGCGGGCATGACCCTCGCCCAGCAGCACACAGCTCATGTGCGCCAGCGGCGCCAGATCCCCTGAAGCACCCACGGAGCCCTTGCCGGGAATGCAGGGGTAGACCTCGTGGTTGACCAGCGCCATCAGTGCCTCCAGCACTTCCAGGCGAATACCGGAAAAGCCCCGGGCCAGACCGTTGATCTTGAGCACCATGATAAGGCGCACCAGCTCATCGCTCACCAGTTCACCCAGGCCGGTGGCGTGGGACAGTACCAGGGAGCGCTGCAGAGTTTCCAGATCCTCGGGCTTGATGCGGGTGTTGGCCAGCAGACCAAAACCGGTGTTGATGCCGTACACGGTGCGGTCTTCCGCCACCATGCGATTCACGCAATCCACCGAGGCCTGAATGGCCTTATGGGTGCTGGTGTCCAGGCTCAGCGTAACCGGCTGCTGATAGGCCTGGCGCATCTCGGCCAGGGTCATTTTTCCGGGGTTGATGGTCAGTGTGTTCATTGTGCTCAGTCCTTATTAACCATGGGCAGGTCCAGGCCCTGCTCGCGGGCACAGTCGATGGCAATATCATAGCCGGCATCGGCATGGCGCATCACGCCGGTGCCCGGGTCGTTGCGCAGCACGCGGCCCAGGCGGGCGGCGGCGGCGTCGGTGCCGTCGGCGACGATCACCACGCCCGAGTGCTGGCTGAAGCCCATGCCCACGCCACCACCGTGGTGCAGAGATACCCAGGTGGCGCCGCCGGCGGTGTTCAGCAGGGCGTTCAGCAGCGGCCAGTCGGAGACAGCATCGGAGCCGTCCTTCATGGCTTCGGTTTCCCGGTTGGGGCTGGCCACCGAGCCGGAGTCCAGGTGATCCCGGCCTATTACTATGGGCGCCTTGAGCTCGCCGTTTTTGACCATTTCGTTAAAGGCCAGGCCGAGACGGGCGCGATCCTTGAGGCCCACCCAGCAGATCCGCGCCGGCAGCCCCTGAAAGCTGATGCGCTCCCGGGCCATGTCGAGCCAGTTGTGCAGGTGCGGATCATTCGGGATCAGCTCCTTCACCTTGGCGTCGGTCTTGTAAATATCTTCCGGATCCCCGGACAGCGCCACCCAACGGAACGGGCCTATGCCCTGGCAGAACAGCGGGCGAATATAGGCCGGCACGAAGCCGGGGAAGTCAAAGGCGTTGTCCACTCCCTTTTCCTTGGCCATCTGGCGAATGTTGTTGCCGTAGTCGGTAGTGGCCGAGCCCCGCTCCTGCAGCGCCAGCATGGCGCGCACCTGAATGGCCATGGACTCCTTGGCGGCGTCCACCACGGCGGCTTCGTCCTTGCGGCGCATCTCGGCGGCGTAGTCCATGGTCCAGCCCTTGGGCAGATAGCCGTTCAGGGGATCGTGGGCACTGGTCTGATCGGTGGTCACGTCGGGTACGATGCCGCGCGCCACGATTTCCGGGAAGATGTCGGCACAGTTGCCGAGCAGGCCCACGGACACTGCCTCGCCCTTGCTCTTGGCTTCATCGATGATGCCCAGAGCTTCATCCAGGCTATAGGCCTTTTTATCGACGTAACGGGTACGCAGACGGAAGTCGATGCGGGTTTCGTCACATTCCACCGCAATACAGCTGAAGCCGGCCATGGTGGCCGCCAGGGGCTGGGCACCGCCCATGCCGCCCAGACCGCCGGTGAGGATCCAGCGGCCCTTGGCGTCGCCGTTGAAGTGCTGCCTGGCCATGGCTACAAAGGTCTCGTAGGTGCCCTGCACAATGCCTTGTGAGCCGATGTAGATCCAGGATCCGGCGGTCATCTGGCCGTACATCATCAGGCCCTTTTTATCGAGCTCGTTGAAGTGCTCCCAGTTGGCCCAGTGGGGCACCAGGTTGGAGTTGGCCAGCAGTACCCGCGGCGCATCGGCGTGAGTCCTGAACACGCCCACCGGCTTGCCGGACTGGATCAGCAGGGTTTCGTCGTCTTCCAGACGGATCAGCACCTCGGCAATGCGATCAAAACAGGGCCAGTTGCGGGCGGCGCGGCCGATGCCGCCGTACACCACCAGATCTTCGGGGCGCTCGGCCACGTCCGGATGCAGGTTATTGTGCAGCATGCGGTAGGCGGCTTCGGTGAGCCAGCTTCTGCAGATTTTGTTGACGCCGGTAGGCACCTTGATGACGCGGCTGGCATCGTGACGCAGATCTTGCTGTGACGGGGTGTGCTGAGTCATGGAAAATTCCCTCTTCAGTGTCGTAATGAGTACGGTTGTTTCAATTCAGTGGCTGTTGCCGGCAAATACGCGCCGGGCCAGAGTAGGCAGCCCCACGCTGTAGGCCAGCTCCGCCGGGTTACTGGTGTTCCACAGGCACAGGTCTGCCTGCAGGCCGGGGGCAATACGCCCGGTTTGTTCATGCAACCCCAGTGCTCGAGCGCCGTGAGCAGTCACGCCGCTCAGGGCTTCCAGCGGCGTCAGCCGGAACAGGGTGCAGGCCATGTTCAGCATCAGCCGCAGGCTGAAAATCGGTGAGGTGCCGGGGTTGGCGTCGGTGGCCAGGGCCATGGGCACGCCGTAACGGCGCAGCAGTTCAATGGGCGGCACTTTGGTTTCGCGCAGCATGTAAAAGGCGCCGGGCAGCAGGGTGGCGACGGTGCCGGCCTCGGCCAGCGCCTTCACGCCGGCTTCGTCCAGATATTCGATATGATCCACCGACAGCGCCCCGGCGTGAGCCGCGGCGGCGCTGCCGCCGAGATTGGAAAGCTGCTCGGTATGGCCCTTGATAGCCAGACCATGGGCCTTGGCAGCGGCATAGACCCGCTGGCACTGAGCCACGGAAAAACCGATACCCTCGCAGAACACGTCTACCGCATCCGCCAGGCCTTCGGCGGCGGCCGCCGGTATCATTCGGTGGCACACCAGCTCGATATAGCCGTCGGCATCGTCTTTATATTCCGGCGGCAAAGCATGGGCCCCCAGCAAAGTGGTGACCACCCGTACCGGCCGCTCACACCCAAGTCGGCGGGCCACCCGCAGCATTTTCAGTTCGTCCTCCACGGTCAGGCCGTAACCGGACTTTATCTCCACCGTGGTCACGCCCTCACTCATCAGTGCCTCCAGGCGTGGCAGGGCGGCGGCAAACAGTTCGTCCTCGCTGGCCGCGCGGGTGGCGCGCACCGTGCTGAGGATGCCGCCGCCGGCGCGGGCGATGGCTTCATAGCTTTGGCCTTCGAGCCGGGCTTCGAATTCGCCGGCGCGGCTGCCGCCAAACACCAGATGGGTATGGCAGTCCACCAGCCCGGGCGTCAGCAGCCTGCACTCAGCGTCGAACACCTCACCGGCCTCACGCTCACTGGCCGACAGCTTGCTCATGGGGCACACCCGCTCGATCAGGCCGTTTTTCACCGCCACTGCCATGGGCTCGGCGGCGGTATTGAGGCCGTCGAACAGGGTGACGTTGATCCAGAGACGATCCGGTACTGACATAACAGGCTCCTTGCTGCGCTATTTGTATATACATTTAAAAGAACAATGCCCGTCTTGGCAACCAAAAAATCAGACAAAGTAGGAATAAAGGATCCGGATCACACAATTATTTTACATATGAGAAAGGCGAACATGGTGTTTGTATATACATAAGACTGAATAACATGCCGAAAAATCCGTGGTCGAGTACGGCGCAGACTGGCCCGGTGCGCCGCTTGCCGCTACTATGTCCGCTTTTATACGGAATCCCTTCATGGCCCTTTCCGCCACCCTGCGCAAGGTGCGCATCAATATCAGTGATCTGACCCGCCACTATTACGAGGCTCACAGCCTGACCGTGGCCCAGCATCCTTCCGAAACCGACATTCGCCTGATGGTGCGGCTGCTGGCCTTTATGCGCCATGCCGATGCAGACTTGTCCTTTACCAAGGGGCTGAGCACCGACGACGAGCCGGAGCTATGGCAAAAGGCCCCCGACGGCCGCATTGTGCTGTGGGTGGAGCTGGGTGAGCCCAGCGTCAAGCGCATCAAGCAGGCCCTGTCCCGGGCCGAGCAAGTGGTGGTGTACAGCTATGGCGGCCGCAGCGCCGAGGAATGGTGGAACAAGCACAAGGTGGAGCTGAGCCAATTGCCCAGACTGGAGATTTTTCATCTGGCCGAGCCCCAGCCGGCGCAACTGGGGGAGCTGTGCCAGCGCAGCATGGACCTGTTCGCCACCCTGCAGGAAGAGGAAATTCAGCTTACCGACGGCAGCCACAGCCTGGATCTGCAACTGACCCGCTGGCGGTGAAACTCCTTCGGAGAGCTGGAAGTCTGTCTTTTGGAACATTCGTCACGCGAATCAGCAGTGCGGTTGCGCTACGCCGACACGCTTCGAGCCCATCCATGGGACGCTCGGCAAATGTCATCCATGACATTTGACGGTCGGCTCCGGCAATCCCCACTGCTGCTTCGAGAAACATCGGCGCGGCCTGAACAGAAGCTATTAGTCAGCTCAGCGTGCCTGGGGAGGACAAAGGGTACTGTTTCGCCGTGCCCTTCGTGCCAGGGATGGCGCGACGGAGCCTACAGGGAGGTATTCACGGCGTGCCGGAGAAGCAGTGCCCTTTGGCCGACGAGCGAGCACGGCACTTATAACTTCATCGTTGATCTCAGTTTGTAGCGGTTGCCCGGATGCCAGAGACGGGCGAAGCTCACCAGCTGGTTCAGTGACCAGGTGCGACGGGTCACCAGCAGGCAGGGCTGCTGTGATGAAATCTGCAGCCAGTCACTGATGTTGGCTGGCGCCAGCCGGGCCTCGACAATATGCTCCATGTCCGATAACGGACACTGCGCCATCAAATAGGCGTTGGGAGTCTGACTGCTGAAGTCACACTGCAGATACCCCGGCGCCAGCTGCGGATTAACGAAACGCTCTTCCACCTGAATGGGCACGCCGTTTTCCAGGTGCACCAGCACAGAGTGAAACACCTTTGAATTGAGTCGCATGCCCATCTGCAAGGCCACTTCCTCATCGGCGCGCCGGCTGTCGAGCACCAGCACGTTGTTGGCGTATTCATGGCCCCGGCTTCGCACCTCATCGGCGATGTTATTGATGTCGGCCAGGGGGGACTCCGCCTTGGGCTCGGTGACAAAGGTGCCAAGCCCGGCCCGGCGCATCAGATAGCCTTCCTGCACCAGGTCGCGAATGGCCTTGTGAGCAGTCATTCGGCTGACCCTGAACTGCTCAGCCAGCTCCTGCTCGGGGGGAATTTGCTGATGAAGCCGGTATTCCCCCGACTCGATACGGGCCAGAATATGCTGCTTGATCTGTTGATAAAGGGGAATGGAAGGGGTCACATGGCCTCCTGCTGGTGAAACTCAATTGTACATACAATTAATCATGAGTCACGTCAGAGATCTGTAATCCACAAGGCGGATCTTTTCACTTTACCGGTTTTGCGCTATGGTGCGCGCAATTTCGGCAAGCCCGCCTTTAATTCCAGAGATAACAGGTTGATTGTGGAAAAACATGAAGAGGTACTGGTGGCCCTGCGCCAGATCATTCGCGCCATCGATCTGCATTCACGCCAGCTCAGCAAGGCGTCCGGTCTTACCGGCCCTCAGTTGCTGCTGATGCAGTCCATCAGCGAACATGGTGATATCACCATGCGTAAACTGGCCCAGGCCACCAATATGAGTCAGGCCACCGCCACTACCATTATTGACCGGCTGGAGCAGAAAAATCTGGTTCGCCGTGAGCGCAGCCAGACCGATAAACGCAAGGTGCACGCTGTGCTCACCGAAGACGGCGTGGAAAAGCTGAAAACCGCACCGCGGCCGCTGCAGGAAAGCTTTATACAGCGCTTTCAGTCGCTGGATGAGTGGGAGCAAAACCTGCTGTTGTCGTCGCTGCAGCGTATCTCTTCCATGATGAACGCCCACGATCTGGACGTGGCCCCCATGCTGCAGGTGGGCAGCCTGCTGCGCGAATAACCGCGCAGCCACCTTATTTACTCCAGACCGATACCAATATTGGACACACCGCCCTGTGCGGCAAAGTCCCGCACTGCCAGAATGGTATCGGCATCCCTAGGCTGAGCCACCCGCTCAAGCAACTCTACCTGAAATTCCATCTCGGCTTCCATCAGCTCATGCTCGTAGAGTTCATGCTCTTCCAGCTCCCGCTCCGCCATCAGCTCGGCAAAACCGGCGACCGTGCCCAGAGACGCGTTACTTGCTTCCACCGCTTCTTCGCCGATGCGGCAAATCACCGAGTTGTAGGCCGTTCCCAGCGCCACACAGGCATCCAGTGCCGGCCAGGCACCATAGGATTCAAATTTGTTCGGATCCGGAATAATATTCTCAAATGCTTCCAGCTCAGCAGATAAATCCACCCGGGAGCCCTTGACTGTCAGATAGGTCCAGAGTACATCCAGACAGTGACGAAAACGGTTACCGTCGCCAAAACCAGCGGTCTCGGCAAACAGCCGGTAATTAGGATACATGCGCTCAGCCAGCGCCAGCGCAAACACGGTTTGCTGCCAGGGCGTCAGTTTGTTGAGCTTTTTATAAAATTTATCGCCGAACACGCGAAATTCCTTGTAGTTGGGTTTGCTGCCGTTTACTTAAAAACCGTTTGCCTTCAGGCTCACAATTTACGGCGCAAACACTGGTATAAGATTTTGCCTGTGTCATTGTCTCATAAAAACCGGCGAACACCCCATTTCAAGGAGAAAGGTATGGCCAATCATACCCTGCTGCTGCTCAGCCAGGACAATCATCACTATCAGGATTTGCTGAGTAAGGCCTATCTGCCGGGTCTGACGGTGCTGATGCCCGGCAATGAAAACGAAATTCGTGCCGGTCTGGAACGGGCTGACATTCTGCTGGGCGAGCCTGCCCGCATTAAGCCCTGGCTGAAGGAAGCCAGACAGGTCAAATGGGTGCAGTCTACTTATGCCGGCGTGGATGTGTTGCTGGGCCCGGGCCTTCGCCAGGACTATCAGCTGACCAACGTGCGTGGTATTTTTGGCCCGCTGGTGAGTGAATATATCTTTGCTCATCTGCTGTCGCTAACCCGCCATCTGCGTCATTACCGGGAGCAGCAACGTCATCATAACTGGCAGCCTATCGCATACCAGAGCCTGGCGGGAAAAACCATGCTGATCCTGGGCACCGGCAGCATTGGCCAGCATGTGGCCGGTACCGCCCGTCATTTTGGCATGAAGGTGCTGGGCATGAGCCGCACCGGCCGCGAAGCGCCCAACTTTGACCGTACCTTTCAGCCGCCAGCGCTGAACAAGGTGCTGCCCCAGGCCGATGTGGTGGTCAGCGTGCTGCCGTCTACTCCCCAGACCCGCAAGCTGTTTGATGAAGACCGGCTGAATCACATCAAGCCTGGGGTGATTTTCTGTAACGTGGGCCGGGGGGATGCGGTGGACGAAACCGCCCTGCTGCATGCCCTGCGCACCGGCCGTATTGGTGCCGCCGTGCTGGATGTGTTTGCCACCGAACCACTGCCGCAAGACAGCCCGCTGTGGGACATGCCCAATGTAGTGATCACACCCCATAACTCGGGCTACAGCTTTCCGGATCAAATCGTGACCCGGTTCAGCCGCAACTATCTGAAGTTTATTGAAGGCAAAACCATGGAAGGCGTGGTGAACTTCGATCTGGGTTATTGATGCAAACGCTGCTTGCCGAGATACGCGCCTGCCGGCTGTGTGAAGCTCATCTGCCTCTGGGGCCGCGCCCTGTGGTGCAGCTGGGCACGGGAGCGCGTATTCTGATCATCGGCCAGGCCCCGGGCACAAAAGTGCATCAAACCGGCATTCCCTGGAACGACCCCAGCGGCGATACTCTGCGCCGCTGGCTGCAGGTAAGCCGCGAGCAGTTTTACGATCCTGAGCAGATTGCCATTATGCCCATGGGGTTTTGTTATCCGGGCCGGGGCAACAGCGGCGATCTGCCGCCCCGGCCCGAATGCGCACCCGCCTGGCACAAACGCATTCTGGCCGCCCTGCCCAATGTGCAGCTGACGCTGTTTATTGGTTTGTATGCTCAGCGTTATTATCTGGGCAAGCGCTATGCCACCCTTACCGACACAGTGCGTCACTGGCGCGAATTCGCTCCGGACCGCCTGCCCCTGCCCCACCCTTCCCCGCGTAACCGCCGCTGGCTGACGCAAAACCCTTGGTTCGAGCAGGAAGAGCTACCCGCTCTAAGAGCGCGGGTGCATGAGGTTCTTGACACCAAGCCTGAAGCTGGAAGCGGTCAGCTGTAAGTCGTCCAGAAAAGCAGGTTGGGATGAGTTTTTCATCAGCCGCGTTTGGGTACAATCTGAGACAGCAGAAACAGGGTGGCGGCGGCCACCACCACGGACGGGCCTGTGGGGGTGTCGTAGCTTACCGACAACTGCAGGCCGCCGAGCACCGCCAGCACGCCGATACCCGAGGCCAGCGCGGCCATTTGTTCAGGCGTGCGGCTGAAGCGCCGGGCGGTGGCGGCAGGAATAATCAGCAGTGAAGTAATAATCAGCGCCCCCACAAACTTCATCGCCACCGCAATCAAGACGCTTATCATCAGCAGCAGCAGCAGTTTAAGCCGCTCTACCTTGAGACCTTCCACCCGGGCCAGCTCTTCGCTGACAGTAATGGACAACAGCGGGCTCCAGAACTTGCGCAGCACCAGCAGCAACAGGGCACCACCGCCATAAATCCAGAGCAGATCGGAGGTCTGAATGGCCAGCAGGTCCCCGAACAGATAGGCCATCAGATCGACCCGGATATTATCCATAAAGGCCAGAGCCACCAGCCCCAGAGACAAGGAAGTGTGGGCCAGAATGCCGAGCAGAGTATCCGTGCCCAGCCGGCTGCTACGCTGCAGTCCGGCCAGCAACAGACCCAGCAGCACACAGGCTACCAGCACCGCCAGAGTCAGGTTAATCTGCAGCAGCAGGCCCATGGCCACACCCAGCAGGGAGGAGTGAGCCAGGGTATCGCCGAAGTAGGCCATGCGCCGCCACACCACAAAACTGCCTAATGGCCCGGCCAGCAAGGCGATACCCAGGCCCGCCAGCAAGGCGTAAAGCAAAAAACTATCCCACATGGCGCACATCTCCGTGGTGTTCGTCGTCACAGTCGTGATGATGGGTATACACCGCCAGCTGTGCCAGCTCAGGCCGGCCGAACAAACGGGCAAATTCAGGATGACGGGCTACCTGTTCGGGCTCGCCGTGGCAGCAGACATGACGGTTGAGACAAATCACTCTGTGGGTACTGGCCATCACCAGATGCAGATCATGAGACACCATCAGGACACCGCATTGCAGCTCACCGGCCAGCTGCTGGATCAGCGCATACAGCTCGGTCTGGCCGTGCACATCCACCCCCTGAGCGGGTTCATCGAGGATCAGCAACTCGGGTGCCATCATCAGCGCCCGGGCCAGCAGAATACGCTGCATTTCGCCGCCGGACAGTGCCTGCATGGCCCGCTCGGCCAGCCGCTCAGCACCTACCCGGGCCAGCGCCTGTGCCACTGTCAGCCGGCGGCCGCAGGACAAACTCAGAAAACGCGCCACCGTGAGCGGCAGCACAGGATCAAGATGCAGTTTCTGCGGCACATACCCTACCCGCAGACCGGACTTGCGCCACAGCCGGCCCTGAGTTGCCTTGCGCAAGTCCAGCACCAGTTTGATCAATGAACTTTTACCTGCACCGTTGGGGCCGACCACGGTCAGGATCTCGCCCCTGTGCAGACTAAGAGAAATACTATCGAGAATGACGTTACCGTCAGCCTCCAGGCCGACGTTGGTCAGCTCTACCAGTTTGGTCATTGGCGATACGCCTTTACTTCAGCATTTGTAATATTATAACATTTCGATTCAGATAAACTCCATTCATCATCCAGAGTGTACCCGCCATGAGAGCCCTGTTTTTTCTCGGTCTGTTCTTTGCCGGCCAGGCCAATGCCGTGAACGTGCTGACCACGGTCAAACCCCTGCAATTGATTGCCAATGCCATTACCGACGGCGGCGAGCCTGCCGCCCTGCTGTTAAAGCCGGGTACTTCACCGCACGACTATGCCCTTAAGCCTTCTGATCTGCACCGTATCAATGACGCTGATCTGGTCATTTGGGTGGGCCCGGAGCTGGAACAGTTTCTTGAGCCTTTGCTGAAAGATCATTCGGGCAGCCTGGCATTAATGAACAGATTGTCACCTCATGATCACCATGATGAACATGAACCTCATGACGAGCATCATCATGATGAAGACAAGCACCATGATAACGGGAAAATCGTGATCACTCAGCAGGAAGATCACCATGATCATCATCATGGCGACCGGGATCCTCATATCTGGCTGGATCCGCACAATGCGCTGCAGATTGCTCGAATGCTCACAACTCGCCTGGGTGAGCTGGATCACACCAACCTTGATCGATATCAACAAAACCTGATGCGCTTTGAGGCAAAGTTGGCGGCGGCTGACGAACAGGTGTCGGCACGCCTGGCACCGGCCAGAGACAAAGGATACTTTGTATTCCATGATGCCTATGGCTATTGGGAACAGCACTACCACATTCCTTCTCTCGGGCATTTTACCATTAGCCCGGAGCGGGCTCCCGGTGCCAAAACCGTGGCCAGCATTCATGAGGCGTTGAAGCAGGCGAACGCCGAGTGCGTGTTTGCCGAGCCTCAGTTCCGGCCAGCGGTAGTCAATGCAGTCGTACGAGGAACCCAGGCCAGGGTGGCTGAACTGGATCCTCTGGCCACGGCGGTTAAGCCAGATTCAGACGGCTATTTCCACTTTATGTTAAAGCTCGCGGACGATATGGCCGCTTGTTTATTGAATGAAAGATAAACACTCGGACACTATTTTTTGTATAATGCCGAACTTTCATATCAAGTGATGCACTAACCTTGGTGGCCCGTCATGTAACGGGCCATTTTGTAATTAAAAATGGTGTTTTTATCGCTTTTTGTATTAGAAAGTCATAACAACACGCTTGCATCGTGTAGTTTTCACAGGCACAGGTAACCCGGATGAAGTTTTTCCGCCCGATACAAAGCAGACTGCAGGACATGCCCTCTCCCCTGCCCAAGCGTCACCTGTATGGCATTGTTCTGCTTAGTGGTCTGACCCTTTCTACTGCCGCTCTGATACCTACACCCGGCGAGCTGATGAACAAGCCGGTACGGATCAGTATTCCGGCTGCTTTGCATGTTCCTCAGCAAGAGCGGGTTGACAGTACCGAGTTTTATGCACTACCCAATGATGATATCGGCGCGGTTGAGCCGGTGGATGCGCTGGATGAAATTGCTGCCCAGGAACCCGAATGGCAGGAATATGTTGTGCAGAACGGTGATACTCTGAGCACCATTTTTAACGGTCTTGGTCTGCCTCTGGCCACTATGTACAAGCTGCTGGATGCCGATGAAAACAGAGCACTCGACGGTCTGCGTCCGGGCCAGACCCTGTATCTGCTGATTGACCAGGACAACCTGCTGCAGGAGTTCAAACTGCAGCGGGATATTATACATACCCGCATTTTCAGCCGTAGTGGCGATGGCTATGAAAGCCGGCTGAAAACCGAGGAAAGCCACTGGGAAAGCCGCAGCCTCAAGGGCACCATCAATGGCAGCTTTTATCTCAGTGCCCGCAGTGCCGGCCTGTCTGCCGGTCAAATCCAGAAAGTGGCCAACCTGTTTCAGTGGCAGCTGAATTTTGCCCGTGACCTGCGCCAGGGCGATACCTTCAGAGTGGTGGTCAAGCGTGAATTTGTAGAAGGCGAGAGCACCGGCAAATCTGAACTTCAGGCTGTTGAAATTGTTAATGGCGGTCGCACTTATCAGGTGTTCCGCCATGAAGACGGCAATTTCTATGATGCCGAAGGCAACAGCATGGAGCGTGGTTTTTTACGTATACCGCTTAAGCACAGCTCCCGCATCAGCTCCAATTTTAACCTGCATCGCAAGCATCCTGTTACCGGTCGGGTTCGGCCGCACAAGGGCACTGACTTTGCCGTTCCTACCGGCACACCGGTGCTGGCACCCAGTGACGGTGTTGTGGTTAAAGCCGTTCGCCACCGGCTGGCAGGCAACTATCTGGTGATCCGTCACGGCCGTAAATATACCACCCGTTTTCTGCACCTGAGCAAATTCCTGGTTAAACCCGGTGACAAGGTACGCCGCGGTGAACGCATTGCACTGTCGGGCAACACCGGTCGCTCTACCGGTCCGCACCTGCATTACGAGTTTCTGGTCAACAACAGAGCCGTCGACCCCATGCAGGTTAAACTGCCCATGGCCGAAGGCCTGACCGGTAAGGAAAAACAAGCCTTCCTGACCCGGGTCAAACAGTTCAAGCAACAGCTTGGTGCCAGTTAATATACCAGCATAAAAAAAGCGCCTTTCGGCGCTTTTTTTATATCTGTGCCCTGGCTTACCCGGCGTGATAAGGGCGAGACAGACGATGGACAGACTCAATAAAGGCACCGGCGTGCTCCGGTGGCACATCCAGATGAATGCCGTGGCCCAGATTAAACACATGGCCGGGGCCATGGCCAAAGCCGTCCAGAATGGTGGCCACTTCCTGCTCGATGCGCTCAGGGGAAGCATACAGCATGGACGGATCCATATTGCCCTGCAGCGCCACCTTATCGCCCACCCGGCGTTTGGCATCGGCAATATTAATGGTCCAGTCCAGACCCACGGCGTCACAGCCGGTGGCGGCAATGGCTTCCAGCCACTGACCACCATTTTTGGTGAACAGTGTCACCGGCACCCGGCGGCCATCGGTTTCACGGGTCAGACCATCGACTATTTTGGCCATATACTGCAGCGAGAAGTCGTTGTAGTCCCGCGGCGTGAGCACGCCACCCCAGGTGTCAAAGATCATCAGTGACTGGGCCCCTGCCGCCACCTGAGCATTGAGGTAGCTGATGACGCTGTCAGCCAGCTTGTCGAGCAGCAGGTGCAACGTCTGCGGATCGGCATACATCATCTTCTTGATTTTGGTAAAGGCCTTGGAGCTGCCGCCTTCCACCATGTAGGTGGCCAGGGTCCAGGGGCTGCCGGAAAAACCGATAAGCGGCACTTCACCCTGCAGCTCGCGGCGAATGGTGCGCACTGCGTTCATCACATAGCCCAGCTCGCCTTCCGGATCGGGAATACCGATGCGCTTGACGTCAGCAGCACAGGTAACCGGACGCTCAAAACGCGGACCTTCACCGGTTTCAAAGTACAGGCCCAGCCCCATGGCATCGGGAATGGTCAGAATGTCGGAAAACAGAATGGCCGCATCCAGCGGAAAACGACGCAGCGGCTGCAAAGTCACTTCACAGGCCAGCTCGGCATTACGGCACAAAGACATAAAATCGCCGGCTTCGGCCCGGGTTGCCTTGTATTCGGGCAGATAACGACCGGCCTGACGCATCATCCATACCGGAGTGTAATCGGTCGGCTGACGCATCAGCGCACGCAGATAAGTATCATTCTTGAGTGGTTTCATTCCGTGTTTCCGCATCGGGTGACAAAATTTGGCCGCATTGTACCATTACAGCACAGGAACGCGAAAAAGCCGGCTCTGGCTCCCGCTCCGGTTACAAATTCACCACTGGCTATTGACCCCGGCATCACTTTTCATTAGTTATAGAAGCTGAGCCCATCAGGCAGCCCACGGAGGGAACCATGCTCGGGAAACTGGAACAAACCAAAGCCAGGCTTGGCGGAATACACAAGGCACTGGACACCTTTCTGAATGCACGTCAGCAATTACTCGTTGAATATATTCGCCTGTCTACCAACAAGAAAACACTGCCCGCCAATGAAGAGCTGCATGAGTTCTGTGGTCAGCTGGTAGATTATGTGTCTGCCGGTCATTTTGAAGTCTATGACCACGTGCTTGCCGCCTATGAAGCTTCAACGGGTAACGCCCGTGTGCTGGCAGAGCGCATTTATCCGCGTATTAAACGTAATACAGATGAAGCACTCAACTTTCATGACAAGTACCACGAGGCCGATGACGAGGTCATGATGGAGCTTGATCAGGATTTAAACCGGCTTGGTGAGGTACTGGAAGAGCGTTTCTCTCTGGAAGATCGCCTTGTTACGGCCATTCGTCTTGCCGATCACCTGGATACCAGCGAACCCGCTTCCGGTGAACCGGCCTGAAGGAGCCGTTATGAGTGAACGCAGAGCCTTCAGCCGCATTGAGTTTAACGCCAGTGCCCTGCTGATCGACGCCGACGGCCATCCCTTTACAGCACAGGTAAAGGACATTTCCCTGCACGGTGCCCTGCTGACGCTGAACACGCCATGGCAAATCAACGACGGCGGTGAACTGATCCTGCAGCTTATGCTCGATGATGGCAGCCAGATCACCATGCACGGATACCAGCGTCATCATGAAAATCATCTGCTGGGACTGGAATGTAAACAACTGGATCTGGACAGTGCCACTCGCTTGCGCCGGCTGGTAGAGCTCAATCTGGGCAACGAGCAGTTACTGCACCGCCAGTTTGAACAGTTGCTGGCAGAAGACCAATAAGGCACGCCGGCCTGACGCCGGCGCGCAGCCCCGGCAATTACAGTGCTTCCAGCGCCTCTTCCAGTTTTTTAACGGCGATCACTTCCATACCTTCCGGAGCCTGTTTGGGCCGGTTGGCCCAAGGTACAATGGCGCGGGTAAAGCCGTGCTTGGCAGCTTCCATCAGCCGCTCCTGCCCCGATGGCACAGGACGAATTTCTCCTGACAGCCCTACTTCGCCAAACACTACCAGCTCTTTAGGTAACGCCTTGTCACGAAAGCTTGATACCAGCGCCAGCAACAATGCCAGATCTGCACTGGTGTCTTCTACCCGCACGCCACCCACCACATTAACAAACACATCCTGATCCGCCATCTGCATACCGCCATGACGGTGCAGCACCGCCAGCAACAGGGCCAGCCGGTTATGCTCCAGGCCCACGGTTACCCGGCGCGGATTGGCCAGCTGGGAATAGTCCACCAGCGCCTGCAGCTCTACCAGCAGGGGACGGGTACCTTCCCAGATCACCATCACCACAGAGCCATTAACGTTTTCCTCGCCCCGGCTGAGGAAAATGGCAGAAGGATTGCTCACTTCTTTCATGCCGGTTTCGGTCATGGCGAACACCCCCAGCTCGTTGACCGCGCCAAAGCGGTTTTTGTGGCTGCGCAGGGTACGAAAGCGGCTGTCGGCAGCACCATCGAGCAGTACCGAGCAGTCAATGCAATGTTCCAGCACCTTGGGGCCGGCGAGAGTGCCGTCTTTGGTCACATGCCCCACCATCAGGATCACCACCCCCTGCTGCTTGGCAAAACGGGTCAGCTGAGCGGCCGCTTCCCGCACCTGACTGACCGAGCCCGGTGCCGACTGCACATCCGCCACATGCATCACCTGAATCGAGTCGATCACCATGACCGCCGGCTTTTCTTCCCGGGCCACATGGCAAATTTGCTCCACACTGGTTTCCGACAGCATGCGCAGCTGATCCCGGGGCAGATTAAGCCGCTGAGCTCGCATGGCTACCTGCTGCAATGACTCCTCGCCGGTAACATAAAGCGTTTTCATACGTCCGGCCAGGCCACACATTACCTGCAGCAGCAAGGTACTTTTGCCCGCCCCCGGGTTGCCACCAATCAGAATGGCAGAGCCCGGCACCAGACCGCCGCCCAGCACCCGGTCCAGCTCGCGAAAACCGCTGTCAATGCGGGGAATTTCGGTCATGGCAATTTCGTTCAGGGTCTGCACCTTGCTTTCCTGCACGCCGGCATAACCGGAAAAACGGGAATTGCGGCTTGCAGAAGATGTGGCCGGGGCCAGCCGGATTTCGCTGACGGTATTCCACTCTTTACATTCAGAGCACTGTCCCTGCCAGCGGGGAAATTCGGCACCACACTCGCCACAGACGAAAGCGGTTTTAGACTTGGCCATGCTGCCTCACTCATTAATTAACAAGCTGTTATACTGGCTTAAGTTTTTCGCTCACTCAAGCCTGTACTGATATGGACTTCAGCCCTTATAAAGCCTTGCTAAACCGTCTTATCCCGCTAAGTTATCAGCAGGACACAGAGACCCTGCTGGCAGGCTTATTACCCGATGCTGATGCTCAAACCCGCTACCAGCTGGCCGCTGAAATCAACCGGCTGAAAGCGCCCTGTCTGCGTGTGCTGGATTTACAGCAGCTGTTTCCGGAACAATGCCGCCAGGTATTTCATCGTGGCCTTAACCATATGCTTCCCCCCAAACTGGAGCAGCGTTTTATGCAGCTGCTGGGGCAATATAACGGTGATTATACCCGGGGCCTCTACGAAACCTTGTTGGCTGATCTGGCTGCCATGCGCAAACAACCGGCGTTGTTTAATGCTACTCCCTGGCATCAGCCCGGTTTCGGCACCCGGCGCAAAGAGCCAAGGGTGCAGTTTGTTACTCCGGCTGAGCTGCATCTTGAAGATGGCCATATTCAGGTCAATACCCTGGATATTTCAGTCAGTGGCATCATGCTGACGGTGCCCCCCGGATTGATCCTGCCCCAAAAAGTATCCGTATCTTTTCCTGCGCTTGCCGAGCTGCCGGAATTTGCCTGTCTGGCTGAGCCAAAGTGCTTTCAGCTGACACAGCTGCCTGTCTCAGCCAAAGAACAGGAAAAAACGCAGCGCCAGGAACGGGCTGCGCTGCAGCGCATAGAGCCGGACTCCGCCTGGCAAGAGGCGCTGTCATTGTTTATCGAACAAAACCGGGCACGTTACGGACAGAATGCCGAAGATCTGTATAGTACAGCGCTGGCACAGTGCTGGGGGCAGACGCTGCTGGAGTCCGGGCTGGGGCAGTCATTATTTTTTGATGAGCAGGGCGAATTACAGGAAATACTGTGCAACCGCTTCGGTAAAAAGCTGCTGGAATACTGGCGTCACGAGCAGGCAGGTGATTTGTTGCCGGTCTTGCTGCCTCCCGAACGAATTCTTGCCATGGCAGCGCGCCAGCATGAGCCTGTGTTCCTGTATGGTTTTAAACTGAAGGGTAAAAAGGACAGCTATCATTTTGCTGCCGAGCAAAGTCAGTTGTTGCAAAAGCAGTTGCTACAACAGTTTATCTGCGAAGGCCAACGTGCAGGTACCCTGCAGCTTTATCATCTGAGCATTCGGCCCGTACTGTTTACTGATCAGATCACCGAAAACCTGGATCTGCTGGGCAAGGAGCGGCTTTCACCACTCAAATGGCAATTATGGTTAACACCCTTGCCGGCACCGGAGCCCCGGACACTGCTTCCGGCAAATGGCCGTTTGCTGCTGCCCTGGCTGCTGACATCACCGGCAAAACAAATAACCCCCGTGTTATTGCGTCAGTCACCAGCCCGCAAGGAAACCCGGTTTCGTTTTGAAACGCCGGTAGAATTACTGCTGGACGACAAGCCATTACACGGTGCCAGTGAAGATATTTCCGTCGCAGGCATGAAACTGATGCTGCCGCAGCCGGTTGAGCTGACCTTGCCGGCCACTGTTCACATCAGCCTGCCGGAGCTGAACAAACTCAGCCCGGACTGGAACCTGAAAAAGTTACCCTACCGGGTAGTCAATATCAGCCAGGGCGGTAAGGTGATGCATCTGCATGCTATTCAAGGGGCTAAAGGCCACGGTGGCAGCCGTTTTTTCAGTGCACTGCTGAACCAGAACCAGGACAAGCTGCGGGCAAGAGCCGAAGGAAGCCAGCAACCCGCCTGGATGAGATGGCTGATCCGGCAGGCATTGCAGCAGCTGTCCGGACCGGCCTTTTTACTTGGCCGCAACGATGGTGGGTTTTACGTACAGGGCAGCCTGGCAAGTCCGGTGCGGCAGCGGCTGATGACCATGCTCACCGACGATAAAAGGCTGGCGCAGCTGGGATTGCTGATTACTCGTCAGCTGCTGCAATCCATGGCAAGTGCATTGCAACGGCCAGATGGCAAAAGCCATCTGGTAACCGAGTTATGGATAACAGAAAAAGCAGATCAGACTTCACTCTTGCAGGTTAACCCGGCCGCAGAGCAGCAGCAGCAACTGATGGCAGGCCAGGACAGAGTCACTGTGTGTCTTGCTGCAGTGAACCGGTTGCAATTACGTCAGCTGACGTTAAATGTACCGGAATGGAATCAGCTGGCTGAGGTATCACTCTATAAAACCCAACTGCTGGAACAAAATCTGGCGGAGCTGGCGTTACAGTGCCAGATCTTCAACATTACCGATCTGGCACGGGCAAGAGTACAGCTTAACGGGCCCGCAGCAGCCCCAGCACCCCCTCAAGACTGAGCTGGTTCAGGCATACAGGTGCCTGCTCCTGTACCAGCGGCTTGGCATGCAGGGCCACGCCCAGACCGGCTTTAGCCAGCATGTGCAGATCATTGGCACCATCGCCAATGGCCACTGTCTGGCTGAGCGCCATGCCGTGCTGCTGAGCCAGCGTTTCCAGAATACGAGCCTTGGCCTCGGCATCCACTATGTCGCCCAGCACTCTGCCGGTCAGCTTGCCGTCGACAATTTCCAGGGTATTGGCAAACACGGCATCCAGCCCCAGCTGGTGCTGCAGATGGCGGGCAAAGGGCACAAAGCCACCAGAAGCAATCGCCACTTTCCAGCCCATGGCCTTAAGACCGGTCACCAGCTCGGTCAGTCCCGGCATCAGCGGCATGCGGTCAATGACAGCATCAATAATACTGGCATCGGCACCGGCCAGTGCCGCCACCCGCCGGCGCAGGCTTTCAGAAAACGGCAGTGCCCCTTCCATCGCAGCTCGGGTCACAGCGGCTACTTCTTCACCCACCCCTGCCAGCGCGGCAATTTCATCTATACATTCAATCTGAATGGCGGTGGAGTCCATATCCATCAGCACCAGACCGGGCTGGTTACTTGACGGCAGCTCAGGTACACAGGCTACATCCCAGTCGGTTGCCTGCTGCTGCAGCGCGGCCTTGAGCGCAGGAGACCAGGACGACAACCGCAGCACGGCGAGCTCACGAGCTGCCACCGTCTCTACCTTGCACAGCTCAGCGTTTACACCGGCTTCATCCAGCACCTGCAGGCTGCTGACAAATGCCTGCTTGTTCAGCTGTTCCGCCAGCAAAACCAGCCAGCCACCGGTAGCCGGCAACTGCCCTGCTATCCATTTGCCCTGCTGCCAAAGATATGTTTGCTGGGCCAGCACGCCCTGCCATTGCACCACACGCTCGTGCAACTCATTTAGAAACAGTGCCACTTTTCTTCCTTTCATGACGACAAACCGGCGCTCAGGGTAGCGTATTGCTTTTTAAGCAGGCAAGAGACAATATTGGCGGTCATGAGAAAGCTTCCATCAGATTACAAACGCTGGCTCGGGCCGCTGGCAGCCTTGCTGCTGCTACTGCTGGCACTACAGCAGTGGCTGGCACTGAACCAGCTGGGCCAGCGCTGGCAGCGGCTGCCGTATCAAAACTCGGCGTCGGCCCTGGCCGACTTTGCCGAATTTCAGGCACTGCGGGCACTGACCGCCGAAGACAGCGATGCCCAGCAGCAGCTGGTCACCGAGCTCAGCCAGTCGCCTTTTGTGCTGGGGGCACGTCTGTACGACGGTGGCGGACGTCTGCTGGCCGCCGTCACCCCCAATAAAAGCAACAACAGCCGGGATTATGTGCGTGCTATTTACCAGCAGGAGCGCATTGCCGGCTTTCTGCAACTCAATATGGCCAGTGCTGCACTGAATGATGAGCAGGTATCCATCTGGCGGCGTATATATCAGCACCTGAGCTGGCTGCTGCCCCTGACCAGCGCGCTGGGCGCTCTGCTGGTCTTTACCCTGCTCCGCCTGCGCCGGCCATCAGACTTCCAGTAACACCGACTCCAGCGCGACTTCCATCATTTGATCAAAACCGGTCTGGCGTTGGTCAGCGCTGAGTTGTTCGCCCCGCAGAATATGATCCGACACGGTACAGATGGTCAGCGCCTGAGCACCGTATTCCGCCGCCACACCATAAAGACCCGCCGCTTCCATTTCGACACCCACTATGCCGTAACGCCTGAGCAGCTCAAACAGCTCGCTCTGCGGGGTATAGAAAAGATCTGCCGAAAACAGGTTACCCACCTTGACCGGCACCCTAAGGTTATTAGCCGCCATCACTGCATTCTGAGTCAGCGCAAAGTCGGCTATGGCCGCCAGATCATGATCCATAAAGCGAGTGCGGTTCACTTTTGATTCGGTACTGGCTCCCAGGCCAATCACTAGATCCATCAGCCTGATGTCGTCCCGTACTGCACCGCAGGAACCTACCCGAATCAGTTTTTTTACATCAAACTCGGTGATTAGTTCCTTGGCATAAATGGACACGGAAGGAATGCCCATGCCATGACCCATCACGGATACGCTTCTGCCCTTGTAGCTGCCGGTAAAGCCCAGCATATTGCGCACTCCATTCACCTGGCGCACATTGGCAAGAAAGGTATCGGCAATGTATTTGGCCCGCAGCGGATCGCCGGGCATCAGCACAGTATCGGCAAAATCGCCACGCTCAGCCTTGATATGAGGAGTCGCCATTGTCTCTTCCCGTTAACGAATAAAAAATTCAGAGAAAGGAACGCCCGTAATTCATGGGGCTGGTTCCAAAGTAATTTGCCAGTGTCTGCCCGATATCGGCAAAGGTATCCCGCTGGCCCAGCGAACCCGGCTCAAGACCGGCACCGGTGGCCAGCACGGGAATATATTCCCGTGTATGCTCGGTGCCGGGCCAGGTGGGATCACAGCCATGATCCGCGGTCAGGATCAGCAGATCATCAGGCGCAAGCTGGCCGATAAGCTCGGGCAGACGACGATCAAAGGCTTCCAGCGCAGCCGCATATCCCGCCACGTTTCGTCTGTGGCCGAAGCTTGAGTCAAACTCCACAAAGTTGGTCATTATCAGGGTATTGTGGCCGGCCCGGCTCAGCTCACTCAGAGTGGCGTCAAACAAGGCATCATGGCCGCTGGCCTTGATCTTGCGGGTGATGCCGCAGTGCGCGTAAATGTCGGCGATTTTGCCGATGGACACCACCTCGCCGTTGAGCTCGTCGGTCAGCTTCTGCAGCACTGTGGAAGCCGGCGGCTCAATACTGTAATCCCGGCGGTTACCGGTGCGCACAAAATCGACGGCACTCTCGCCCACAAAGGGCCGGGCAATAACCCGGCCGATGTTGTACGGCATCAGTAATTTCCGGGCAATCTCGCACAGGGCATAGAGCCGATCCAGGCCAAAGTACTGCTCGTGGCAGGCAATCTGAAATACCGAATCGGCCGAGGTGTAGCAGATGGGTTTGCCGGTGCGCACATGCTCCTCGCCCAGCTGTTCCAGAATGGTGGTGCCGGAGGCATGGCAATTGCCGAGAATGCCCGGTAAATCAGCCTGACTGACCAGACCATTCACCAAGGATGCGGGAAAGCTGTTGTCGGTGTCGGTAAAGTAGCCCCAGTCAAACAGCACGGGCACACCGGCAATTTCCCAGTGGCCCGATGGCGTGTCCTTGCCCGACGACAGCTCGGCGGCATAGCCGTAACTGCCGGTCACTTCGGCGGGCAGCTGCACCCCTTTAGCCACTGCTCCCGTGCTGCCGGCATGGGCATGAAACAGCCCCAGCCGGGCCAGATTGGGCAAGTGAAGCAGGCCGCTGCGGCCATCATTGGCCCGGCCTTCGGCACAGGCGGCAGCAATATGCCCCAGGGTATCGGCGCCGGCGTCGCCAAACTTGGCGGCATCGGGAGCGGCACCAATACCAAAAGAGTCCAGTACCAGCACAATAGCGCGTTTCATCGGGTCTCCTTCCGCCTTTACCAGCGGCATCAATCAGATCAATATCCGGCCGTTTTATTGGCGTGCTGCTCAGGTAGCTGCAACACCTTAAGCAGGTCACGCAACAGGCCGGAAGCACCAAAGCGGAACCGCGCCGGTGTGGCCCAGCCCGGTCCCATTATCCGTGCGGCCAGCGCCAGATAAGCCTCTGCCTGCTCCAGCGTGCGCACTCCGCCAGCAGCCTTGAAGCCGATATGACCGCCCTTGTCGCGAATCACGTTAAGCATCACTTCTGCCGCTTCAGGAGTGGCGTTCACTGCCACCTTGCCGGTGGAGGTTTTAATAAAGTCGGCCCCGCCGTCAATGGCCAGCTCACTGGCCCGCTGAATAAGGACCGGCGTGGCCAGCGCTCCGCTTTCAATAATCACTTTGAGCAACCGGTCACCACAGACGGCCTTGCAGGCTTTGACCATGGCCAGGCCAATGTGCTCGTCTCCGGCCATCAGCGCCTGCCAGGGAAACACCAGATCCACCTCATCAGCCCCGTTTGCGATGGCTGTCCGGGTTTGCTGCACAGCAGCGGCAATATCACTATCACCCGCAGGAAAGTTGGTCACGGTGGCCACGCGGATATGATTCGCCACTCCCAGCTCTTGCAGTGTAGTTTTGGCCAAAGGCACAAACCGCGCATACACACACAGTGCCGCCGGGCTGCCGGCAGTGGTTACCGCACTGTGACACAGTGCAATGATATTCGCATCGGTATCGTCGTCATTAAGACTGGTCAGATCCATCAGGCTCAGGATGCGGGTGGCGGAGTCTGTCTTGCTCATGGGGTTATCTCCTGTAACGATGTGTTAAAGCGCACCCAGTGCCAGAAAAAAACCGGCCAGGGTGGCAGACATCAGGTTGGACAGGGTACCTGCCAGCACTGCCTTCAGCCCCAGACGGGCAATATCGTGCCGCCGGCCGGGGGCCATACCACCCAGGCCGCCAAGCAGAATGGCGACCGAGGCCAGGTTGGCAAAGCCACAAAGAGCAAAGGAAATAATGGCGCGCGTATGTTCGCTCATGGCCTGTCCGGTACTTTCCAGCAGCAGATCGTCCGACAGATACGGGGCAAAATTCACATAAGCCACAAACTCGTTCAGCACCAGTTTCTGGCCAATAAAGGAGCCCGCCAGCCGGGCTTCCTCCCAGGGCACTCCCAGCAAAAACGCCAGCGGCGAGAACAGCCAGCCCAGTAACCACTCCAGACTGAGATTTTCCATGCCAAACCAGCCGCCAATGCCGCCCAGCATGCCGTTGATCAGAGCAATCAGGCCAATAAAGGCCAGCAGCATGGCCCCCACGTTCATCGCCAGCTTCATGCCGGCGCTGGCCCCCGAGGCGGCGGCATCAATCACATTGGCAGGACGCTCATCGTCTGCAGTGGCGGCGTCGGCGGCACTGTGCTCCTGTGCGACCGGTTTTTCGGTTTCCGGCAGCAACAACTTGGCAAACAGCAGACCACCGGGCGCGGCCATAAAGGAAGCAGCAATCAGGTATTCCAGCGGCACCCCCAAAGAGGCATAACCCGCCAGTACGGAGCCGGCTACCGACGCCAGACCACCGCACATGACCGCGAACAACTCCGATTCGGTCATGCGGGCAATATAGGGGCGAACCACCAGGGGGGCTTCGGTCTGCCCCACAAAGATATTGGCGGTGGCCGACAGCGATTCGGTACGCGAGGTGCCCAGCGCCTTTTGCAGCGCGCCCCCCAGCAGCCGAATAATCCATTGCATGATGCCCACGTAATAAAGCACGGCAATCAGTGACGAAAAGAAGATAATGACCGGCAGCACCCGTACCGCAAAGATAAAGCCCAGGCCGCTTTCAAAGGCAGCGTCCCCCACCAGGCCGCCAAATAAAAAGCTCATGCCGTCATTGGCATAGGCAATAATCTGGGCCACCCCATCGGATAATGACGTCAGCATTTCCCGGCCGGCAGGCACATACAGAACAAGCGCTCCCAGCCCCGCCTGAATGGCAAAGGCGCCGGCTACGGTACGAAGCCGGACTGCGCTGCGGTTAGTTGAAAACAGCAGGGCAATCAGCACCAGCACCGCCATGCCCACCACACTCATGATCAGGGTCATCGTCTTCTTCCTTAAACTGAGGACCGACTCTCACAGGGTAGAGAAAAGCTGGCTATTTTCGAGCTTTATTTCAATGAAATGATGGTTTTATGAGCAAGGCCTCGTTACCACTGCAGCAATCGCGCTGCATTTTGCTCCAATATCAGAGCCAGCTCCGGGAGCGGTTGCTGGCGAATATCCGCCAGTGCCTGCAGCACCAGCGGCAGCCTTTCCGGATGATTGGGCTGGCCCTGAAAGCCGCACAACGGCATATCGGGAGCGTCGGTTTCCAGCACCAGAGACTCCGCTGGCATGGCAGCCATGGTATTACGGGTCTTTTGCGCCCGCTCATAGGTAATGGTGCCACCCACGCCGATATGAATACCCAGCTTCCAGAAGTTTTGTGCCTGTTGCAGCGAGCCGGCAAAGCCGTGTACCACACCGCCCACCGGCGGGTAACGACGCAGCCACTTCAGCAGCACGTCGTGGGTTTTGTGGCTGTGCATGACGACCGGCAGGCCGCGCTCGCAGGCCAGCCGGAGCTGGAATACAAAGGCGTATTCCTGCTTCTCCATGGGCACCTTGCAGGCCATATCCAGCCCGGTTTCGCCAATGGCCACACAATCGTTACCGGCGCTATTTAGCGCCGTTATCAGCTTCTGCTGCCACTGATCAGACGCCGTTTTCAGCCACCAGGGGTGCAAGCCCAGCGCATAGCGGGTGCCGGGCAACTGCCGGCACAAGCGGGGCAGTCCGGGCCACTGGGCTTCTTCCACGCCCGGGATCAGCAGCCGGTGCACACCCGCAGCCTGCGCCCGCTGCCAGTGGCCGGCCCTGTTATCGGCAAAGGCGTTAAAGTCGAAATGACAGTGAGTGTCGGTGAGTTTCATACGTTAAAACACGATATCTGCAGACTTCTTCAAGGTAGCTGTATTGTAGCTGCCACTTTAGTTGGCAGAAGGTGTGTAACACCTTTAAGGAAAAAATGACCGGAGGGGTTGCGCCGGCTAAAGCGACGCCTGATGAAATCCTGCAGCCGTCAGGCGGCTGCAGGACTTTATATGCCTTAGTGCTCCCGGGTTTTGCTGAACTGAATATCAGGATAACGTTCCTGGGTCAGGTTCAGATTCACCATGGTGGGGGCGATATAGGTGAGGTTGTCGCCGCCGTCCAAGGCCAGGTTTGCAGATACCTTACGCTGAAATTCGTCCAGTTTTTTAGCATCACTGCCATACACCCAGCGGGCGGTGGACACGTTGACAGACTCGTACAGAGCATCAACATTATATTCTGCCTTCAGGCGGGCCACGACAACATCAAACTGCAGCACCCCCACGGCACCCACAATCAGATCGTTGTTATCCAGTGGCCGGAATACCTGTACAGCACCTTCTTCCGACAACTGCACCAGTCCTTTGAGAAGCTGTTTTTGCTTGAGCGGGTCGCGCAGACGAATACGGCGGAACAGCTCAGGGGCAAAGTTGGGAATGCCGGAAAACTTGAGGTCTTCACCCTGCGTAAAGGTATCACCAATCTGAATAGTGCCGTGGTTGTGCAGTCCGATAATATCGCCGGCATACGCCTCTTCCGCCCGTTCACGATCACCGGCCATAAAGGTGACTGCATCGGAAATGCTCACTGTCTTGCCAATGCGCACGTGTTTCATTTTCATGCCCTGGGTATATTTACCTGACACAATGCGCATGAAGGCAATGCGGTCCCGGTGACGAGGATCCATATTGGCCTGTATTTTGAACACAAAACCAGAGAACTTGTCGTCGTCAGCCGTCACTTCACGCTCGTGGGTCTGGCGAGGCTGAGGGGCCGGTGCCCATTGAGTCAGGCCCTGCAGCATATGATCCACACCAAAGTTGCCCAACGCAGTACCAAAAAATACCGGACACAGCTCACCGGACAGGAACAGCTCCTGATCAAACTCGTTGGAAGCCCCCATCACCAGCTCCAGCTCTTCCCGCAGCTGTTCTGCCAGGCCGTCGCCCACGGCTTCGTCCAGTTCAGGGTTGGACAGTCCCTTGATAATGCGTACATCCTGAATAGTATGTCCCTGACCGGACTGATATAAAATGGTCTCATCCCGGTGCAGGTGATACACCCCTTTGAACAGCTTGCCGCTGCCAATGGGCCAGGTGACCGGCGCGCACATGATATTCAGCTCGGTTTCTACTTCGTCGAGCAGCTCCATGGGATCACGAATGTCCCGGTCAAGCTTGTTCATGAACGTAATGATGGGGGTATCCCGCAACCGGGTCACCTCCATCAGCTTGCGGGTTCTGTCTTCCACCCCCTTGGCAGCATCGATCACCATCAGACAGGAATCTACTGCCGTCAGGGTGCGGTAGGTGTCTTCCGAAAAGTCTTCGTGCCCCGGCGTGTCAAGCAGATTGACCAGGCAGCCGTTATAGGGAAACTGCATCACCGACGTGGTCACAGAGATGCCCCGCTCCTTTTCCATTTCCATCCAGTCAGATTTGGCATGCTGGCCAGACCCCCGGCCCTTGACGGTGCCGGCACTCTGAATGGCCTGACCGTGCAGCAGCACTTTTTCGGTGATAGTGGTTTTACCGGCATCAGGGTGAGAAATAATGGCAAAGGTACGGCGCTTGGCAATTTCCTGCGCTATGGTGCTGTTTGACATGGTGTAATCTTCTGGGTTGACACGGACCGGAGCCGGCGGCGAAAGCGCCTTAAAACATGAAATCCGCTGGGGTTATTTGAACTGTGAGTATTTTCGCCTATTCGGCGACGCTTCACAATGCATCTGATGCCGCCTCGCACTTTCTTCCCTGGTTCTGCACCGTTATGATCGGCCTTTTCTCAGTCAGGATGGTATATGTCCCGCCTTGTCTGCCCCCGCTGTGCTCTGCCGGAACGCACCTGTCTGTGTGCCGAGGTGAACGCTCAGGCCTGCCCCTTGCCGGTGGTAGTGTTGCAACATCCGCAGGAAGCCAGACACGCCAAAAGCACAGTGCCATTACTGCAGCTGGCCCTGCCCGGCCTGCAACGGATAGTCGCAGAGCGCATGCCGCCGCTCCCGGCACCGGCACAAGGGCGCTGGTGGCTGCTGTATCCGGGAGAAAATGCCGCCGATGTGGATTCACAGCCCGGCATCAGAACCGATATTGGCGGTCTGATCGTGCTCGATGGCACCTGGCGCAAAACCCGCTTGCTGCGTTACCTTAATCCCTGGCTGAATACGCTGCCACAGCTCAGTTTCAGCCGGGCCCCTGCCGGCCGTTATCTCATGCGCAAAGGGCCCGGCGGGCAAAACTTGTCTACGCTGGAAAGCGTAGCCCATGTGCTCAATGCGCTTGCCCCGGATTTTGAACCTGCTCACCTGCACCATTTACTCGCCTGCAGAGTCGCTCAGTTCAGGAGCTACCAGACCGATTGAATACCGCCCGAGAATTCATATGTAAACATAATGGCCTGATTCCGGTCTCAATCTGACGTGCCGGCATAGTTGCAGCGACAAGCAGATGCGCTATGATGTCGGCCGTTTAAAGTTCACTCGTGGGTCAAATTGGTGATCTCCCTCAGGGTAAAACTTTAAACCATTGATTAGCTGTTACTTTTTCATATCAACCTGCACTAAACCCAACCAAATGGTTGCAAATGCAAGAAAAATAACTGTTAATGAATGTTGACAAAGTTCATGTTTTTGAAAAAAATCACCACACAAATTGTCAACAGTTTAATTTTTGAACTGTATACAGTTTGATAATCACAAGGCAGCGCATGTGGTCTCAGCTCCCGCCAGTGGCAGGGCATCTGTTTCGATGCGCTAGGGTCTCAAACAATACAAATGAAACAGAGAAGGTAAGACCATCATGGAAGCGTATCTGCTGGATTTTGGTAACCTGCTGCTCCGCTGGCTGCACGTGATTGCCGCCATTGCCTGGGTAGGGGAATCCATTTATTTCGTAATGCTCGACAACGGCCTGCGTCCGCCCAAGTCTGAAGAATGCAAGAAAAAAGGCGTGTTCGGTGAAATGTGGGCCGTGCACGGCGGTGGTTTCTACCACAACCAGAAATATGCAACCAGCCCCGAGCAGCTGCCCGAAGACCTGCACTGGTCGTTCTGGAAGTCTTACACCACCTGGCTGTCAGGTTTTGGTCTGTTCACCCTGCTGTATCTGACCAAGCCCAGCTTCTACCTGGTTAACCGCAATTCTCCCTGGGAGTGGGCCGCCAACATGACTGGCTGGCAGGCTAACATTGCCGCGCTGGCATTCCTGCTGCTGGGCTGGATCGTGTATAACGAGCTGTGTAAGCGTATCAGTCCCAACATGGAGCGCGACGGCATTCTGTCCGTGGCGGTTGCTGTCATGATGGTGGTGGTGGCTTATCTGAGCACTCATATCTTCTCCGGCCGTGCTGCCTTCCTGCTGACCGGTGCGGTGATGGCTACCGCCATGTCTGCCAACGTATTTTTCTGGATTATTCCTGGCCAGCGCCGCATGGTTGCTGCCATGAAAGCCGGTGAAACGCCAAACCCGATTGACGGCAAGCGTGGCAAACAGCGTTCCGTGCACAACACCTACTTCACCCTGCCTGTTGTGCTGCTGATGCTGAGTAACCATTACTCCTTCACCTACAGCCATGAACTGTCCTGGGTGATCATGACCCTGTTCATCTTTGCAGGTGCTCTGATCCGTCAATACTTCGTGCTGATGCACGCCGGTCACATTCGTCCGGGTTACCCCATTGCCGGTGTTGCACTGCTGCTGGTTGCTATCTGGATTGGCGCGCCCAAATCCACCCCGGCTCCTGCTGCAGTTGCTCCGGCTGCGACTCAGTCTGAGACTGCCGCTGCCGGCGAAGAGGCAGCCGCCCCTGCCGCAGCCGCAGTGACTACTGCTCAGGTACTGCAGGTAATGGAAAGCCGCTGCGTACAATGCCATGCAGCTAATCCTAGCCAACCCGGTTTTGCTGCAGCTCCTGCCGGCGTCATGCTGGATACCGAAGAGCATCTGCTGCTGCAGGCCGGTACTGTGAAGCAGGTTGTGGCTAACAAATATATGCCGCTGGGTAACATTACCGGCATGACCGATGAAGAGCGTGCTCTGGTCGCCGCCTGGAACGGTCAGTAAGCATTACACTACCTCCGTCGTTATAAAGCCCGCCTTGTGCGGGCTTTTTTGTGCCTGTTATTTTTCAGTCACGCTTAACATTGCGCTGCACAACGAGAAATAAAACAGCCTTTTTATATAAGGCCAAAAAATATACTGCAACGCAAAAATTATACTATCATTGCTTTGCTTCAGCCTTAAATGGCACCACCTTAATAAGGAATCCGTGATGAACAGTATGACTCAGGATATGCAAGGCAATGTATGTGTGGTCACCGGCGCTGCCCGCGGGCTGGGCCGCTGTATCAGTGAAACCCTGGCTCAGGCCGGCGCAAACCGGGTCTACGCCTGTGATATCGATATGGCACCGGCAGAAAACTGGCTGAGAGAGTATGACAATGTTACTGCTGTTACGCTGAATGTATGTGACAAAACTGCGCTGGCACAACTTAATGAACGCATTTACAGCGAGCAGCGCCGCCTAGATGTGCTGGTAAACAACGCGGGCATTACCCGGGATGCTCTGCTCGACAGCATGACTGAAGCCGACTGGAACAGCGTGCTGGAGGTCAATCTGAAGGGAGTATTTTTAACGACTCAGGCCATGCTGCCACTGATGCAGCAGCATCAAAGCGGCAGTATTATCAGCATTTCTTCCATCGTGGGCACCGACGGTAATATCGGCCAGAGCAACTACGCTGCCAGTAAGGGCGGTATTATTGCCATGACCAAAGGCTGGGCAAAAGAACTGGCCCGGGGCGGCGCAAACATAAGAGCCAACTGCATCGCCCCCGGCTTTATCAATACTGAAATGACCCAGGCGGTGCCGCAAAAGGTGCTGGATAAACTGACTGCCCGCATTCCCCTTGGCCACCTGGGTGAGCCTGCCGACATTGCCCAGGGCGTGTTGTTCCTGGCCAGTGAACGGGCCCGCTACATCACCGGGCAGGTACTGAAAATTGATGGGGGCCTGGTGCTTTAAAGCACCTCGGCGCGGTTGCCCAGGTGCAGCCGCTGCCGCAGCCGGCGGGCTGCCACATCGACCAGTATGTTCAGTCCGGCGCACACCAGCAGCAGCGCCATGGCCCGGTCAAAACGAAATTCACTGAAGGCCGAATCAATAAAAAAGCCCAGCGTGGGAATACCCAGCATGCCCAGAATCGCCGTTTCGCGGATCAGGTTCTCAAAACGGTACAGACTGTAGGCCATAAAGGCACGATACAGCCGGGGCAGCACCTCAAAAAAATACAGATTGAGACCGCCCGGTGCATCTTCCCGCAGGCTCAGGGTGTTGAGATGATGCCCGAGCAGGTGAGCGATTATGGCCCCGTTATGCAGCCCCAGCGCCAGCATGGCCGGCAGCATGCCCGGCCCCAGCAGCAACATGCCTACAAAGGCCAGTAAATACTCTGGCAGTGAGCGCATCAGCACCAGCCAGCCATGACTGGCGTGCCGGCTGACGGCATTGCCAAAACGCCGGGAAATGGCCGGAAACCATACCAGTGCCAGCATACCGGTCAGTACCAGTGACACCAGTGCCAGCACCAGGGTGTTGGCAAGTCCGGGCCCTGCCTGCTGCTGCCATAACTGCGCCCACCAGGGCCAGAGCCCGGCCCAGTCCCCTGCCCTCAGCGGAGCCGGAATAATGTCTTCGGTAAAAAAACGGGCCATCAGCGACCAGTTCAGGCTGGCCACCGGCGGCAGCCAGATAATGGCAGCCAGCAGATAAAGCGGCACCAGCCGGCTTCGCAACCACCAGCGCAGGGTAGCGATAATCAGCACCAGCGCATAAAAAAAAGCGGCGGCTTCATCGTAATATCCCTGCCGCAACAAAGATTCAAGATGGTAGCCCAGGGTGGGCAGACCAATGAAACCCAGCACCGCGGAGCTGCGAATACCACACTCCAGCCGGTATCCGGTGTAAGTCGCCATCTGCCGCCAGCACAGCGGTAATTGCAGATAGACAAGCCGGGTCAAGCGGCCAAAGCCCGCCGCCAGTGCCTGCTCGGGGGCCGGATCTGCTTCTTCAAACAGCTCACCGTAAATCTTGGCAAAGGTGCCCGCGTAGGGCAGTGCGATGGCCAGTACACCCGCCAGCGCCGACAGCCCCAGCAGTTGCATAAACAGCAAAGCCCAGAACAGCTCGTGCACTGCCCGCAGTCCTGCTGCCAGCCGACGCACCCCCGCCGATCGATAGCCGCAGGCGAGGCCCAGCCCCAACACAGCCCCCAGCGCCACCCCCTGCAGAGCAAAGGAAAGCGTATTGGCCAATGCGGCCAGCAGTACTTCTGTATCTGGCCAGGCAGGTAGCAATAAGCCGGCACCAAGACGGCTCAGCTCAAACCAGGGATCGACAGCAGTAATGGAAAAATCCGCCCAGGGCAGACACAGCAGCGCCAGCGCCACAAACAACAGGCTGGTTCGCCCCATTGAAGCAGAAGTTGTCATGAGGAAGTATATAAAGCCCGTAATTGGGCAGGCGTCAGATCACGGCTGGGCGCATCCAGCACCAGCCTTCCCCGGCGCAGTCCCACAATGCGAGTGCAGTGAGTAAGTGCCTGCTCCACGTTGTGCAGCGCCAGTACCACCGTCTGGTGGCGTTCGCACACCAATGTGAGCAGGTCGGCAGCCTGACGCTCATCCAGCGCCGACACCGGCTCATCACCAATGAACACCGGCTTTTGCTGATACAGGGCCCGGCCCAGACTGACCCGGCTTTGCTGACCACCGGATAACGCTCCTGCCGGTTGCCATAGCTGACCGGAAAGACCCAGCCGGCTGGCCAGCCCGGTAATTTCTTTTTTGGGCCCGGCCAATGGCTTCACCAGATTGGCCAGGTTATACCAGAACGGATTGCCTGCCAGTCGCCCCATATAAATGTTGTGAAAGGTACTCAGCACAGGCACCAGGCCGGGCTGCTGCGGACACCAGGCAACTTCATCCGGCCGCAGTTCACGCAGCCGGCGCAGTAGCGTGCTTTTACCGGTGCCCGACTCACCCAGCAGGGCGATTTTGTCTCCCTGCCTTACATTCAGATTCAGCGCTTCCAATACCGGCTGCCCGGCATAGCCAAGGCTGGCATCATGGAACTGAAACAGGCTGGCAGGCTCGCTCATTATTGTTCAGGATCCATAATGCCAATGGCCACGGCAGTATCACGAATGGGCGCGTAATCGTCGTTGGTCGCATTCACAAAACCGGAGCGGGGAAAGGCAGCCAGCAGCTCGGGATCTTTCATCTCCAGCAGTGCCTGCTTCACTTTTTCTTTAAAGCCGTCACCAAAGCGGGCATTTACATCACCACGAATACTCCACTGATAATCGGGATACTCCGGGCTGGTCCAGATCACTTTAACCTTACTTTCATCAATATTGCCCTTTTCCAGCTCGGCATCCCATACTGCGTAGTTCACGGCACCCACTTCATAGGCACCGGACTGTACCAGACTGATGGTGCGGTTGTGATCACCGGAGAAGCCCACCCGGGAGAACAAGGTTTCCGGAGCCTGCTCAAAGTGCTCACGCAAAAAGAACTCGGGCATCAGGCGGCCGGAGGTAGAGCCCTTGTCGCCAAAGGTAAAGCGCTTGCCGGCCAGTTCAGCAGGTAACTGCTCACTTGCAGCCAGGCCCGTGCTTTCATGAGCAATCAGATAGCTGACAAAAGCAGTGTCTTCCGCACCTTGTGCAATCGCTTCACTGCCGGGCACCAGTTCCCGGGCCTGCACGCCGGTCAGGCCGCCAAACCAGGCCAGCTGAACCTGATCGTTACGAAAAGCGCTGACCGCGGCCGGATAACTTTTTACCGGAACATATTTCACGTCTACGTTCAGCTGCTCGGAAAGATAGTCGGCAATTTTGCCAAAACGCTCGGTCAGACGGCGCTCATCCTGATCCGGAATGGCAGTAAACACAAAGGTCTCAGCCTGACTCAGACCACTCAGACACAGGGCAGCCAGCCCCATCAGACGTACGGGTACAGAAATACTCATGTTCGGTTCCTTTTAAACAAGAAAGACCGGCATTATAGCCGAAAGCAGCCCGGTTCAGAGTCCAATCCAGCCATTAACCAGTGTCATATAGACCAGAGTACCCGCCAGAATGCTGGTCAGCGCCTGCCGCCGCCATAATTGCAGCACCGCCACGACCACAACGGCAATTAACTGATCCCGGCCATCGGCAGGAGAACTCCAGTGATGCACTCCTACCGCATACAGGGTCAGTAATACCATCATGGCCACCGGAAGCCGCCGGCCCAGGACCTGAATACGATGATGATGAGCAATAACGCCTCTGGCTACAAAGGGAAATGCGCGCAGAGTAAAGGTAACGCCCCCCATGATCAGCGCGGCCCACAGATAATCCACATCAGACATGCGCCGGCTTCTCCTTTTTCTTGTGCTCGGGCCAGGCCAGCAATACCAGCACCAGCATAAGGGAGGCAGCCAGCAGGAAGTACTCACTCATCCAAATGGCAGAGACAGCCGCAGCCACCACGCCCAGCGCTACTGCTCCCCAGTCTTTTCTGGCGCGGATCTGCTCTACTGCCAGCACGGTAAACAGTGCTGGCAGAGCAAAATCCAGCCCCTGCAGGCCCGGCGGTAATCCCTTTGCCAGCACCATGCCAATCAGGGTACCCAGCACCCAGTAGCTTTGATTGAGCAATACCACCCAAAGTGCGGTTTCAGGATCTTTTACTCTGCCCGAGGCACTGAGCAGAGAATAGGTTTCGTCGGTAATGCCAAAAATAAAGTACTGCCGGCCAATCACGCCTTTGGGCAGCAAATGATAAAGCGACAGGCCATAGAACAAGTGACGGAAATTGACCAGCAGCGCTGCTACTGCCAGATCAACCCAGCCAATGCCGGCAGCCAGCAAGCCCACCGCCAGATACTGCATGGCACCGGCATACACCAGCACACTCATCAGCGGTGCCCAGTACCAGGTCAGCCCGGCATCCACCCAAAGCACGCCAAACACGGCTCCCAGCGGCAAATATCCCATCATCACCGGCAGTGTCAGCGACACTAGCCCGCTTTTGCTTGTCATTATTCTGCTCCTTTATTTAATCCTTTGTAAAATAAGGGTTTATTAATGAATTGGCAATCAGCAAGGCCAGCCCCGGCCTATATCCATGCTCTGATTGACTGGCGTATCTGGCCGGCTGTGCATAATCTTGAACTCATTCATTTTTAACGGACTTTCTTTATGGGCGTCATATCACTGTTTTCTGCCAGAGCCAGCATGCTGGTCACTGTACTGGCTCTGGGTGTCAGCACAACGCCGGTGTTGGCACAAGCCCAACAAAACGTTTCAGAGGATGCCGTATTGGCCGCGCTGGAAAAACTGCCCGGCTACATTGCCAGCACTCAGCGGCGCAGTGGCGTACCGGGCATTGCCGTGGCCGTGGTGCATAATAATAAAACCCTGTTCGCCAAAGGGTTTGGTATCAGAAAGAAAGGCGAACCCGGGGCGGTGGACGAACATACCGTGTTTCAGCTGGCGTCTTTGTCCAAACCCATCAGTGCTACCATTGCCGCGACCCAGATCACTCAGGGCAAGCTCGGCTGGCATGATCCGGTGTCAGACTATTTACCCGATTTTGCACTGGCCTCAGCCTATGTAACCAGGCAGGCCACCATAGGGGACTTGATGGCGCACCGCTCTGGCCTGCCCGCTGCCGCCGGCGACGAGCTGGAAGATATCGGCTTTTCCAGAGCGCAGATTATAGCCAGGCTGCAGCAACAGCCCCTGACCGCTTTTCGCCTGTCTCATGCTTATGCCAATTTCAGCACTACCACTGCTGCAGAAGCCGTTGCTGCAGCCGCAAACACCAGCTGGGAGCAACTGGCTGAAGCCAGCCTGTTTCAGCCGCTGGGCATGACGCGCACCAGTGCGCGCTATCAGGATTATCTGGCGCATGATAACCGGGCCAGCCTGCATGCATTTGAAAGTGAGCAGTTTCAGCCGCTCTATCAGCGAACTCCAGATGCTCAGTCCCCTGCCGGTGGTGTGTCCTCATCGGTTACTGATCTGGCGCTGTGGCTGAAATTACTGCTCAACACCGGCAAAGGTGAATCAGCTTTACTGACACAAGCGGCCCTGCTGCCGGCCATGAGCCCGCAAACTCTGCATAAACCGCTGCCCAGTCTGCTGAAACCACCCTCTTTTTATGGTTATGGGTTTAATGTGGGGTTTGATGAAGCCGGCGATCTGCGCCTGGGCCACTCGGGAGCATTTTTGCTGGGTGCCAGCACGGCGTTTCAGCTCTGGCCGGCCGCAGACATAGGTATGGTCGTGCTCACCAACGGCGGCCCTGTGGGCGTGCCTGAAAGCCTGATTGCCGATTTTACCGATACAGTACGCTATGGCAGCCCGCAACGTGACTGGTATGCTGCCTACCGTGAGCCCATGAAAACCCTGTATCAGCCGGTGGGAGATCTGGCAGGCCAGCAAGCCCCGGCATCTCCCACGCCGGCACAGGCAAATGAATCTTATACCGGTGAATATAAAAGCACATATTTTGGCCCCGCCGTTATCACTCAGCAACAAGGGGCACTATTGCTGACATTGGGGCCGGCCAGAGTGCCGCTGCCCCTTACTCACTGGAGTGGTAACACCTTTGCCATTGAACCCAATAATGAAAATGCGCCTGCAGGTTCGCGCAGCTCGGTGCATTTCACTGTGGAAAATGGCAAGGCGACCGGCTTTACCATCGCTTATCTGGATCAGCACGGCCTGGCTCGATGGCAACGTTGATGGGAAAATGCAACATAAACACTGTGCCCCTGTTATCGCTGCACACGCTGACGTTACCGCCATGCAGCTGCATGATGGAGTCGACAATGGCCAGCCCGAGGCCACCCGTATCCCCTCCCTGAGTGCGGGAAGGATCACAGCGATAAAAGCGGTCGAACAGCCGGGGCAGGTGCTCAGCGGCAATGGCCGGCCCGTGATTGTGTACGCTGATCACAGTGCTGTTGCTAGTGTGTTCACTGCCAATCACTATAGGCTGTCCCGGCTCACCATAACGCAAGGCATTGGCCAGCAAATTGGCCAGCGCCCGGCGCAGCAGCTCCTGATCAGCCCACACTTCACCGTGGGCCTGGTTAACCAGGCTGGTATCAGCCTCTTCTGCCATGCCTTCAAAATATTCACACAACTGTTCAACCAGCATAGACAGGGTGACCGCTTCAGCTTGAATCACTGCCTGAGGCTGCTCGGTGCGAGCCAGAAAAAGCATACTGTTAATCATACGGCTCAGCCGTTGATACTCTTCCAGGTGAGACGCCAGCAAACTTTCATACTCTTCCGTACTGCGGTTCCGGCGTAAAACATGTTCGGTATGCCCCATCAGATTACTGAGCGGAGTGCGGACCTCATGAGCCAGATCTTCCGAAAAACGCGACAGCCTGCCAAACCCCTCTTCCAGGCGAGCCAGCATATGGTTGAGGCTATGGCCAAGTTCACGCAGCTCTTCAGGTAATTGCCGTGTATTCAGACGCCGGTGCAGCTCGCGAACATCAATGGCTCCTGCCTGCTTAGCCAGCCGTCGTACCGGCATCAAGCCACGCCGGCTGACCAGCCAACCCAATAAAAGTGCTATCAGCGCCCCTCCTGCCAGCGCCAGTAACAAACGCAGGCGGTAGGCGGCCAGCATCTGCTCTCTTGGCGCCAGCAGCTTGCCCGCCACCAACATCAGATTAAGGTTGCCTTGTTTAAGGTAATGCCACGCAAGGCGGGCATTACCTTCCTCGTTATAACCCAGACGGGTTTGCCCGGCGGAAAGGCCAACAGGTACCGATAGTCCGGCCGGATTCACCGAGATCAGTACTTCACCATCCTGATCCAGCACCCATAACAGGCTGTCTTCATTGCCCAGCATATTGGCATAAAGCGTAGGCCGGTCGCGTAAATCCTTGATACTGTCACTGCTTGTCAACAGCGCCTGCATGTGTTCCAGACGCCCGAGCAGGCTCTGATCATCCCGCCAGGCCAGTTCACGCTCCAGTGAAAAATAGAGATAAAAACCAATACTGCCCAGCAGCACGGCACTGACCAGCGCAAACATCAGTGCCAGCCTGAAACTTAACGAAGACAGGATCTGTTTCATTCTCTCAGCTCGCAGACATAGCCCATGCCACGCACAGTATGAATGACCCTGGGCTCAAAGCCGTCGTCAATTTTGGCCCGCAACCGGCGAATGGCAACGTCTACCACATTGGTGTCACTGTCAAAATTCATATGCCATACCTGTGACGCAATATAAGTACGCGACAGTACCTCGCCCTGATGAGACAGCAGCAGCTGTAACAAAGTAAATTCCTTATTGGTAAGATCAATGCGCTGCCCGCTGCGGCTGACCCGGCGCGCCAGCGGATCCAGCTGCAGATCCGCCAGCTGATAAAACACCGGCTCGGCCGGCTTGCCCCGGCGCAACAACTTGCGTGCCCGGGCCAGCAGCTCGGCGAACGAAAACGGCTTGGCCAGATAGTCATCGGCCCCCTGCTCCAGGCCACGAACCTTATCTTCCACCGCATCCCGGGCACTCAGGCAAATAACGGGCGTATCGCTTTCGCTGCGAATAAACTGTAACAACTGCCAGCCATTCAGCCCCGGCAGCATAATGTCCAAGATCACCAGATCAAAGACGCTTTCTTCCAGCAGATAGCGCCCCTCCAGCCCGTCTTTGGCTATCTCGACCTGATAACCGGACTCGGTAAACCCCTTTTTAAGGTAATCGGCAATTTTGGCTTCGTCTTCTACTACCAGAATGCGCATATGCAGCCTCGCTCAGTGCCATTTAATAAAGCCAGTCTACCATTAGAACCGTGTGTTGCCGGCCGAATGACAGTTTTGTAATGAAGCAGTAAGCGGTTTGCAAGACGAGCTCAGGCATGATGAGCCCATCTCGCCAGACACGGCGAACATACAAGCAGTGACGCTATACCCAATCTTAACCACGGAGAATCGCCATGAATTTTAAACATGTTCTGGCCGGCGCCATGATGGCCGGTGTATCCACCCTGACCTTCGCTGCCGGCAACCCGCTGAGCGTTCATGTACTCAACCTGGAAAATGGTCTGCCTTCCCCCGATGTGAAGGTAGTACTGGAGCAGAAGCAGGGAGACAACTGGGTACAGCTTAACAGTGCCATCACCAACGAACAGGGTCGTATTACCGCCCTGTACCCGGAAGGCAAGGAGCTTGAAAAAGGCACCTATAAAGTGACGTTTGAAACCGGTGAGTGGTTTGAAAAGCACGACACAGCCACCTTCTTCCCCGAAATCCCGGTAATTTTCAGTGCCGATGGCCAGGTAGAGCATTACCATGTGCCGCTGCTGCTGAGCCCTTACGGCTTTTCTACCTACCGCGGCAACTAATCTGTGCAGCTGTAGTGAACACCAGGTCCTGAATAAAAAAGAGAGCTTCGGCTCTCTTTTTTATCTGTACATGCAAAACAAAAGGGACGCCGCAGCGTCCCTCGAATCGTGTCCGGCGCTTACAGCGCGCGCAGAATATTGTCCACGCTGTCTTTGGCGTCGCCAAACAGCATAACGCTGTTTTCCCGGAAGAACAGCGGGTTCTGCACCCCGGCATAGCCGGTATTCATGGAGCGCTTGAACACCACCACCTGCTGGGCTTTCCACACTTCCAGCACCGGCATGCCGGCGATGGGGCTGGCCGGGTCTTCCGCCGCCGAGGGGTTGACGGTGTCATTGGCACCAATCACCAGCACGGTATCGGTATCGTCGAAATCGTCGTTGATCTCGTCCATTTCCAGCACCACATCGTAGGGCACCTTGGCTTCCGCCAGCAGCACGTTCATATGGCCGGGAAGACGACCCGCCACCGGGTGAATACCAAAGCGCACCTTGACGCCCGCCGCGCGCAGCCTGGATACCAGCTCCGCCACCGGATACTGGGCCTGGGCCACCGCCATACCGTATCCCGGGGTGATGATTACCGAGCTGGAGTTTTTCAGCATGTCGGCCACATCTTCGGCGTTCACTTCGGTGTATTCGCCCTCTTCTTCCTCACCGGAAGACACTGTGCCGTCGGAGCCAAAGCCACCGGCGATCACCGAAATGAAGGAGCGGTTCATGGCCCGGCACATGATGTAGGACAGAATGGCACCCGAAGAGCCCACCAGGGCACCGGTCACAATCAGCAGATCGTTGGACAGCATAAAGCCCGCCGCCGCCGCCGCCCAGCCCGAGTAGGAGTTGAGCATGGAGATCACCACCGGCATGTCGGCACCGCCGATGCTGGCCACCAGATGCCAGCCAAAGGCCAGGGCGATCAGTGTCATCACCAGCAGAGCGAAGGTAGAGCCTTCCACCTGCACAAACCAGATCAGCAGCATGGCCGACACCACTACCGCCAGCAGGTTGAGTTTGTGACGGTGCGGCAGGGTCAGCGGCTTGGAGGACACCAGGCCGCGCAGCTTGCCAAAAGCGACGATGGAGCCGGTAAAGGTGACCGCACCGATAAACACACCAAGGAAGACTTCGGTATTGTGAATGTTCAGCATGGCACCGGACAGGTCACCGTGATCGATATAGGTGTTGTAGCCCACAAAGACCGCAGCCAGCCCCACAAAGCTGTGCAGAATAGCAATCAGCTCCGGCATTTCGGTCATTTCCACCTTGAGCGCAAAGCGAATGCCGATAGCGGCCCCAATGGCCATAGCCACGATAATCCAGCCCAGGCCGGTGACCTCGGGGTTAAAAATGGTGGCCAGCAGGGCAATGGTCATGCCCGCCACGCCATACCAGTTACCGGCCTTGGCCGACTCCTGCCTGGACAGACCGGCCAGGCTCATGATAAAGAGCACGGCGGCCACGATATAAGATGCAGTTACTAATCCTTGTGACATTTAATCAGCCCTTCCTAAACATCTTCAGCATGCGATGTGTCACGGTAAAACCGCCAAACACGTTGATGGAGGCGATCAGCACCGCCACAAAGGCGATAAAGCTGACAAAACCACTCTCCGACCCCACCTGAGACAGGGCCCCCACCACAATAATGCCGGAAATAGCATTGGTCACCGACATCAGCGGCGTGTGCAGGGAATGGGACACGTTCCAGATCACGTAGTAGCCCACGATACAGGCCAGCACGAACACGGTAATGTGAGACAGAAACTCAGCCGGTGCCACCGCCGCCAGCCAGGCAAACAACACAATGCCGGCACCGCCCAGGTAATATTTGAGCCTGCTTGGCTTTTTGGCTTCAGGCTCGGCCTGAGGCTGAGCAGCCGCTTTAGCCTTGGGGGCCGCCGACACGCTGATGGCCGGCGGCGGGAAAGTGACTTCACCGTCTTTTACTACCGTCATATTGCGCAGCACCACGTCGTCGAAGTCGACATGGATATTGCCGTCCTTTTCCTTGCACAGCAACTTGGCCAGGTTAACCAGGTTGGTGGCGTACAGGGTGGAGGACTGGGTCGGCAGGCGACCGTTGAGATCGGTATAGCCGATGATCTTGACGCCATTGTCGGACACAAACAGCTCGCCCGGCTTGGTCAGCTCACAGTTACCGCCGTTCTGGGCGGCCAGATCCACAATGACAGAGCCCGGAGCCATGGCAGCCACCATGTCGGCAGTAATCAGTTTGGGGGCCGGCTTACCAGGGATTAGCGCTGTGGTAATGATAATATCCACCTCTTTGGCCTGCTCCATAAACAGGGCCATTTCGGCGTCGATAAAGGCCTGACTCATCTCCTTGGCATAACCGTCGGAAGAATCGCTGTCTTCCTCGTAGTCCAGCTCCAGGAACTCGGCCCCCATGGAGTTGATCTGCTCTTTTACCTCGGGGCGGGTATCAAAGGCGCGCACTATGGCACCCAAAGAGCCGGCAGCACCAATGGCAGCCAGGCCGGCAACACCGGCACCGATCACCAGCACCTTGGCCGGCGGCACCTTGCCGGCGGCGGTGATCTGACCGGTAAAGAAGCGGCCAAACTCGTGGGCGGCTTCCACCACGGCACGGTAGCCGGCAATGTTGGCCATGGACGACAGCGCATCCAGCGACTGGGCGCGGGAAATACGCGGCACCATGTCCATGGCAAGTACGGTCACGCCTTTGTTCTTGAGCTGCTCGACCAGCTCAGGGTTCTGCGCCGGCCAGATAAAGCTGACCAGAGTAGTACCTGCCTGCAGCCGCTCAATTTCGTCGGCAGTGGGCGCGTTCACCTTGTAAATAATGGTGGCCTGCCAGACGTCGTCGGCATTTACCAGTTGCGCGCCGGCGGCCTGATAGCCAGCGTCTTCAAAGCTGGCCTTGCTGCCCGCGCCCTGCTCGACGCTGACCTCAAAGCCCAGTTTGCGCAGCTGCTCAACGGACTTGGGGGTGGCGGCCACCCGTGTCTCTCCGCTGAGCGTTTCCCTTGGAATTCCGATTAACATAATAATTCCCTGATCCTTGTTGATATTACCCCGGGCAAACACGCCCGGTTTTCAGCAAGCTGTTCCTTCAACTTCCGGCAGCCTTGCCTGTGTCACACCAGTAAAATGACGTTTTTTTACAACGCATTTACTTTACCAACGCATACCTAGTAATTTTTTTTGTATTTTTAGGCGATATTGGATACAAAAACACCCTAAAACACATACAATTAATTTTAAGTGAAGGTAGTGCGTAGGAAAAATACAGCGTGAAAGCCAATATACTGGTTACGGTCAAAAAAGATAAATTGATCTTTCCGCGAGCCTCGATAGGCTCTGACTTTCAATGAGTAAGGTAACACTTATCCAGTGCCGGCCAAGTGGTCATTTAGCGAGCAGGATCACATAAGGCGGGAATAGCGGTATAACGCAGCCGGCCCTGCGGAACCACAGGGCCGGCAAGCCTTATTTCACAAACAAATACCAATAACCAAACAGCAGATTAAAACCGGCAAAGAACAGAATGCCAACCCGGCTCAGAGCCACCATGCCCTTGCCCAGCCGGTAGCGTTCAGGCACCTGTGGCAAACGCATCAGTCGAAGGTTCAGCCAGGCAAACACCAGGGCGCTGATAAAGGCGGAGATCATGGCAAACTCCAGCATGGCCAGCAGCGCCCCTTTAAAAAACATGATGATCAAGGCGGCCACCACGCCCATGGCTATCATCAGCGGATAGGTGAAACGGGCACCGTTGCCGGTAGGGCCGCTGCCCTGTAGCTGACCAAACTGTACGAAGCATTCACTCAGCGCCCGGCTGTAGCCGTCGAGCACGGTTACTGTGGTAGAAAACATGCACAGAAACGCCACTATGGCGATCAGCCAGCGGCTCCACTCCCCCATCACACTGGCGTACACGTTCACCAGCTGATGAGCAAAAGCAATGCCTGACGTAGCCAATGTTTCACCGCTGCCGTGCAGTACCAGGGTGCCCAGCGCTACAAAGGCCAGTGCCAGCAGCGTGGAGGTAACGTAACCAACGTTAAAATCGACCAGAGCGTCTTTATACTCCAGCGTTCCCCCCAGATCCTTTTGCTTTTGCCGAAGCCAGACACTGTTCCAGGAAGACAGCTCAATAGGAGCCGGCATCCAGCCCATCAGGGCCACCAGAAAGCCTACCGAGGCCAGATTCCAGGGGCTGGGTGCCACAAAGTCCGGTGTAGCCACGCCCCCCCGGTTAAGCGCAATAAACACGGCGGTGACGGTGGCAATGGCCAGGCCCACAATAATCCATTTGGTCACACTGTCCAGAGTTCGGTAGTGACCGGTGATCAAGAACGCCAGTGAGCCTGCGAGCACTATCATGCTGAGCTGAGTCACGCTCAGGCTGTCGCCGATGAATAACCCCAGAATGCTGCCACAGAGCATGGCCACACCCGCCGTGCTGACCACGGAAGAAAACAGGTTCAGCAGCGTAAATAAACGCAGATAACCACGGCCGATACGATCATAGCCCTGAATCAGGCTTTCATTGGCGGCCATGGTGTAGCGGGCACCAATCTGAAAGAAGGGATATTTGAGCAGATTAACCAGCAGAATAAGCCCCACCAGCTGCCAGCCATAAATGGCACCGGCCTGGGTGGACGCCACCAGATGAGAGCCGCCAATGGCGGCGGCAGCGCCCAGGATCCCCGGACCCAATACCCTCATATAGTGACTGATACTGCGAGGCTCGCGCTGCGCTGCTTCGGCGATCTGTGACATACTGCTGTTCCTGCTTTTTTGTGGTTTTTTATATAAGAAGTCGATTAAAAAACCATAGCAAAAAGCATAAAGCAACTGCCGGCAGTTGCCTGATAACCGCTCAAACAACAACAACCACCAGGTCAGGCAGATTCAGCAGCAGTTAACCCCATCATACAAAGACAAAACGGTTTGTTCACTCGCTTGATGGTGCATTTACCAAATGAAATAATTTCATTCGTTACTACCTTCACTGCCTCGGGCCAACAGCGTATTGCCAGCATCAGGCAGGCGGCCATTCAGAGTAAAGGGGATGGACTCCATTCGCCCCTTGTTATTTACCTGCACCGCCAGGTGCAAATGCGGGCCTGAGCTGTAACCGGTATGCCCGGAGGCCGCCACCACCTGCCCGGATCTTACCCGATCGCCTTTTTTCACTTTCAGTGAGCCGGTATTCAGATGAGCATAAAGCGTCATGGTACCGTCAGGATGACGCAAGCGCAGATGATTGGACTTGCCCCGGTATCTGGCCTCAAGACCACCGCCAACATGATGGTCCACCGCGGCGACCACCACCCCATCGGCAGTAGCCAGCAAAGGCGTGCCAACGGGCAATGCAATATCAAGGGCATAACGGTTGGAGCGCTTGTTATGACTGAAGTCACCGTTAAAGCCTTGCGAAATACGAAAGGCACCGGCCACCGGCGGGCTGATATTCACAGCGCCGGAGAGATTAAGTACACCTTGCCGGGGTTGATTATAATGCTGCTTCCAGGCATTAACCCGGGGGCTGACAATAGTACTGCCGGCTATTTTCTGTACCTTGTGCCCCTGGTTGACCTTATTCTTTTCATAATGGCTGCTGTAAGCAAAACCGTAATCATAACTCCAGCTGCCGCTGCTATCTGGCGTCAGCCTGCCGATAAAGGTTTCCTGGCGGGCGGGCAGGATCAGCGGTTGCTCCATGGCTTTGGGTATGCTGACATTCTGCCGCTTTACAAATCTGATATTAAAACGGGCCTGGCTGGCAAGGCGGTTAAGGGCATAGAAGTGGTGGCCATCGTTTTGTTTAACCACCCGCACCAGAATACCGTCTTTGTTAATGGCATCCTGATGCCAGCGCTGGCTGATAGTGGCTTTGAGCCGGTTGTCGGTGTAATGCACTACACCGGCGGCATCGCGGTATTGATAGATAGTGGCATGAGCAGGTGCTATTCCTGCAAGCACCAGCACAATGGCAAGCAAGCCTCTCATAATGCGTCCCTGCGAGAGTGTGTGCTTTTCAGTATAGAAACTAACCGTGTTTTTGCATCATGACGGCATCTTCGGTGCCGCTGCCTGCCGGATAGTAACCACGACGCCGGCCGGTTTCCCGGTAACCACAGGACTGATAAAGCCCAATCGCGGCCTGGTTGGACGCTCTCACTTCCAGCCAGTAATAGTACAGACCCAGTTTCCGGGCGTCAGCCAGATAGTGCTGCAACAGTAACCGGCCCAACCCTTTACCCTGCCACTCAGGAGAGATACAAATGTTCATCAGGGTGGTTTCATCAAGTACCCTGTCGGCAATAAAGTAACCTAGCAGCTGTTGCTGATACCAGAAGGAGCCGGTGAAATAACGTGCGTCAAAGGCACCAGCCAGTAAAGAGCGGCTCCAGGGATGCTGATGGGCAGCCAGCTCTACCGCCACCATGGCATCAAGATCTGCCGGTGTCAGTGCCCGGTATTCAGGCTGCATAAACAGCTCCAGAGTTCACGTTTTTGTAAAGCAGACAACGGCAGTGAACCTTGCCAGTTTAGCTGCCCGGCCGGCTCGGTAAGGTTAAACCCCAGCACAATACGCGCATCAGGACAGCCTGCGGCAAGCCAGGCCGTTTCCTCCTGAATATCGGGCTGTACACCTTCAAGCGCAATCAGCAGATCATTAAGCAGCGTTGCCGGCAGCTGATGGCCTTGTCCGATCACAAGACGAACGTCAGCAACGACAGGGGCGGGTTCAGGAGCATAAGGCAGCCGTTCGGCATGAGCGCACTGCCATACCGGTAATGCCATAAACTGCCAGAGTCGGGTCTGTAGTGATTTCATCAATACTCCATAACGAAAAAGGCCAGCACTGAGGCTGGCCTTTTCGGTGAAGCTGGCAGGGGCAGAGGGATTCGAACCCCCAACCGTCGGTTTTGGAGACCGCTGTTCTACCAATTGGAACTATGCCCCTGCAACACGAAGCGAATTATATAGAGCTGAATTCAAAGGTAAAGGGCTTTTTGCTTACCCCAAGCCTGTTCGCTCACTCTTTCACCGCCGGCACTGTCCTGCTGTGTGAATTTTGCTTTGGCGACGCATTTATCTATAATTCCGGTCGATTCGCAAACCCATGGAGTTGCCCATGACTTACTCTTGCTGCTGCCACTCATTGGTAGTGGTGCCCTGTGCCGGCACCGGCTTTGGCGTTTGCGATCCTGTTTCTGTGATGGCCCCATTCAGGGGCTTTTTTATGGCCCGCATTTCACTTCAAGAGCACAGCTGATGGCAAACCCTTTATATCAAAAGCATGTCATATCCATATCTGACTTTACCCGCTCCGAGCTGGAACTGGTTATCGACACGGCCGTGAAGCTTAAAAGTCAGCCCCAACCCGAGCTGTTAAAACAAAAAGTGGTTGCCAGCTGCTTTTTTGAAGCCTCCACCCGCACCCGGCTGTCATTTGAAACGGCCGTGCATCGTTTGGGCGGTTCCGTCATCGGCTTTTCCGACAGCGGCAGCACCTCATTGGCTAAAAAGGGCGAAACTCTGTCCGACTCGGTGCGCATTATCAGCTCTTACAGCGACGCCTTTGTCATGCGCCATCCTCAGGAAGGCGCGGCAAGGCTGGCGGCGGAGTTTTCATCAGTGCCGGTGATCAATGCCGGAGACGGCTCCAACCAGCATCCCACTCAGACCTTGCTGGATCTGTTTACCATCTATGAAACTCAGGGCACACTGCAGGGCCTGACCGTGGCCTTTGTTGGTGATCTTAAATACGGCCGCACCGTGCACTCACTGACGCAGGCACTGAGCCTGTTTGGCTGCAAATTCTACTTTATCGCCCCTCAGGCGCTGGCCATGCCGGAATATCTGTGTGATGAGCTCAAGGAAAAAGGCATTAACTTTGAGTTTCGTGACAGCATGGAAGAAATCATGGACGAACTCGATATTCTGTATATGACCCGGGTACAGAAAGAGCGCTTTGACGAAACCGAATATATGCATGTGGCATCCCGCTATGTACTGACACCGCAAGTACTGGAAAATGCCAAAGACAGCCTCAAGGTACTGCACCCGCTGCCGCGCATTGATGAAATTACGGTAGAGGTTGATGACACCCCTTATGCCTACTATTTTGAGCAGGCCGAGAACGGCGTCTATGCTCGCCAGGCCCTGCTGGCCCTGGTATTGAATGAAACCCTGTAAGGAGCAGCCGTGAATAAAACCCAATTACAAGTCGAGGCCATTCACAATGGCACCGTGATCGACCATATTCCTGCCGGTCAGGGTATTCGTATTTTGCAGCTGTTTGGTCTGGCAGAGAACCGCGAGCGTATTACCGTGGGTCTTAATCTGCCGTCCAAGGCACTGGGTGCCAAAGATATTATCAAAGTAGAAAACGTGCGGCTGTCACCGGCACAGGCCAACCAGCTGGCGCTGTTTGCACCCGATGCGACCGTGAATCTGATTGAAGACTTTGAAGTAGTTGAAAAACTGCAGTTACATCTGCCGGAAAAGATCAAAGGCGTATTTGCCTGCCCAAACGGTAACTGTATCAGCCGCAGAGAGCCGGTCAGCAGCCAGTTCCGCGTAAGGGCCGTCAGCGGCCAGGTGCATTTTCGCTGCTGCTACTGCGAGAAGTCGTTTCATCAGGACTTTATGGCAGTATAAACCGATGCGGGCAGGCTCTGCCCGCATAAGTTAAAACACACTGCTCAGCCTGAACAGTAGCTGCCCGCCAGATTCGTCTGTGTCGGCAGGCTTGTGCCAGGGAAGACCGGCACTCACCTCAAACAAAACGCGATCAGCAAGGGTCCCGCCCAGACTGATGCCGTAAGAGCCCAATTCCTGATATTCAGCCCTCGCCCCCGGTTGATGCTCACGAGTGACGCCATAATCAATAAAAGGCGTCACCACGACCGATGGCAGTAAAGACAAATCTGTTGTCACCTCATACATCAGTTCGGCAGCTGCAGCCATGCCACTGTCTCCGCTGATAGCTCCGCTTTCAAAGGCGCGTCCGAATGAAAACCCGCCCACCGAAAACTGTGAAGACGCCGGCAGCATCATTGGAGAATGCTGCCCGACGGTCCGCAGCTGCATATTGATATTATTATTTACCGGATACAAGTAATTGAGCGCCGCCCGCCAGTAATGATAGTTACCGGGCTGCTCACCCAGATCCATATCGGAAATATGCCCGGCTCCCACTCCGGCCATGGCAGACAGGTCGCCACTGCTCAGGGCGCTGTCATAATCCAGCATCAGTTCGGCACGGCGTATACGAGTGCGCGCAACCGCTGTACTCATGATATCGACATCATCATGCTGAAATGTCACTTCAGCACGACCAAACAGGCTTTGCTGCAAAGTACGCACAAAAGGATAAGACAGCTCCGCACTCACGACCACTGACTCAACCTCTATATGCTGCAACGCCAGAGATCCGCCGGGTTGCTGTTCAATGTAGGACAGGTTGTAACCGGTAAACAACCCGTTATAACCGAGAGGCATATTCTGAGAGAGCTGAAAAATAGACATTTGCTCCGGTGCATCAGGAATCGTCAGAGCCAGCAGGTTACTGCTCTCAAAATAGCCAAAGACATCGTTAAACCCGGCACTGGCGGCCAGCTCATAGGGCCCGACCTCGTCGCTGCCAAAATTATCCAGCGCAACCATCACTGAGCGCGGGTTAAATCCGATATTCAGTTTAAGCAGGCCTCCGGCCCGGGGCGTATCGGGTTTGATGAAGGTTCCTTCAATATTAACACCGGCCAGATCACTCATTAACAGCAGTACTCGCTCCGCCTCTTTAACTCGAATGGGCTGCATGGCCATCAGACGATCAATATAGGGAGCCAGCCTCCGCTCCATGCCAGGAATATCACTGGTAATTTCTACCCGCTCTACATAGCCTTCATAAACCTGAAAATGAACATGACCGGACTCAAGATCCTGTACCGGTACTACTGTCATGGAGAAATAGCCTGCTGCCAGATAGGCTGCATCAATATCCCGGGCCACCTGATACAGATCGGCCAGAGTTATTTCTTTTCCCAGTAAAGACTGCCAGCTGGCCCTGAGCTGTTCCGGCTCAAGCGTAAATGCACCGTCCACAGTAACAGAATTAAGTACCAGCGTGACTTTTTCTGCTTCCTGCTCCGACAGCTCATCTTGCTGATCCATGATGTCAATATCAATCATGCCGCGCTTTTGTGGTGGGGTAAGGCGCTGAAGAATAATGGTTTGCTCTACGACAGCCTGCTCTGCCTCGCTGACTTGAGCCAATACCGGAGAAGACGTGCTCAGGGACAGCATGGTCAACGCAGTAAAACAGGCTGACAGATACGGGTAATGATATGGCTGTATTTTATTCAAGTGGCGTTACTCTGGTGCTGTCATGGAAAAAGGATGACCCAGTGCCACAGACACTGCCTCAAATACCCGCGATGCCGGTGAAGCGCAGCTTATTCCGGTAGGATTATTTGGTAATACTTCTTCATCAGAGCAGTCTCCGGAGCGTATATCGCTGTTAGCCTGAACCACCACAGTGGTATCGCTGGCAACATGATAGAACAGCGTAGTGTTATATCCGGGCAACTCACCGGTATGCCCGACCCAGCCAGCAGCGCAGCCCATTCCTATCCCGTACCCCATGGGATCAGGAAATGATGTTAAACGCGTTTGCTGAGCAGCTGGCGAAAGTAACCCTTTACCAGTACCCAGCGCTCTGCCATAAATCAGCAGATCATCCATGGTGGAAATCATCTCTCCGGCAGTCCAGCCCCAGGAAGGATTCCAGTGAGTGGCATTAGAAGGCTGCTCAGGTGTGGCCGCATTTCCTTGCAGTGTAAAACCCTGTGCAAAAGGGTCAGGCATATCAGCAGCATTACCAGGCCAGACAGTATTCGTGAGCCCAAGAGGCTCCAGGATCATGGCTGATAAACTCTGTTCAATAGGTTTTCCTGTTACTTGTTCAATCACCATGCCCAGCAGCACTGTATTGGTATTGGAATAATCAAAGGATGCGCCGGGCTCGAACTCCGGTGATGCCGGCAATGCAAAATTCAGTAATTGCTCGGGAGTATAGATCTGGGAAGGATCTTCAAAGAAAATATCAAGAAACGCCTCTGCACGGGTATAGCTGGATACACCACTGGTCATATTGGCGAGGTGGCGAAGCGTAATCTTATTACCATTAGGCACACCGGCCACATAAGTGTCTATGGTGTCATCCAGCGATAATTTGCCAGCGTCAGCCAGCTGCATCAGCAAAGTGCCGGTAAAGGTTTTGGTCACAGAGCCAATGCGAGTATGCATGCCTGCTTTCATTGCTTCACCTGTTGCAGGATCAGCCACTCCCCACGCTTTCTTCCATATTCCCTCAGGCGTTTGTATGCCGACAATAACGCCAGGTGCGGATACATAATCCAGAGTACGACGAACCGCACTCTCTACTTCTTTGGTCATCGTTTCCGGCAGCTGCGACTGATTCATTGCAAATGTGGAAGGCGCAGAATTAACAACTGAAGGTTCTGCTACACAGGACTGGGATGCCGAAGCACCAGAAGAAAACAAAGCAAGTAATACGGCCAGGCTACAGAGCTCAGACTTCTTGTGTCTGATGGTTTTAATCATATTTACTCATCCCTAAGTAATATTTACTACGAATTGAACGAGTATAGGCAGCTTATAACAAGGGAAAAAGAAAAAATGCAGCTTTGGCCAGAAATAAAAGCCCTGAGCGTTAACTCAGGGCTTCTTTAAAATGGCGGAGTGGCAAACGCACCGCGTTTGAAGGCGAAGGTGCGCAGCACCGACCTCATCCAGCAAGTCCGGCGCAGCCGGAAATGAAAAAAGCCCTGACCGTAAGGTCAGGGCTTTTGTATGATGGCGGAGCGGACGGGACTCGAACCCGCGACCCCCGGCGTGACAGGCCGGTATTCTAACCAACTGAACTACCGCTCCGCAAAAGCTGTATAGTCAGAGTACTAAATTGGGTGCCTGGCAGTGACCTACTTTCACATGGCAGCTGCCACACTATCATCGGCGCGGTTGCGTTTCACTGCTGAGTTCGGCATGGAATCAGGTGGTTCCACAACGCTATGGCCGCCAGGCATTAA